>NZ_JBQJIN010000001.1:0-652871 GCF_052078695.1 Lysobacter sp. CA196
CGACTTGCTTCAGCGTCGTGACGATTTGGCTCTCGGTGAATTTGCTCTTGCGCATCTGGGTCTCCTTGGGGCTAGTTTGCCTGGAGACCTCTGGTTAGGGTTGGAGTGAGTTTACGGGGAGGCGACAATTCGGCACCCCATTCGGGCACCGCTGCCGCCCTCGCAACTCTTGAGGGCGAGTTCGCTGGCCACCTCGATAGTCGGACCTCCTTGAGTAATCACGTTGGCACCCTGCCCGAGCACTTCAGGCCAGGCAACGACAGCGCACTGATTCTCGTAAGCGAACAGAAGCTTCTTGCAATCGCCCGCCCCGTGCTCGGCGCAACGATCAAGAGCTTCGCGCTCAGCCTTTCTTTTCGAGGACTTGCCCACCGAGGTGCCGACATCGCCGGTACTTAGGCCGATTGCGATGGCGCCCCACGTCAGTTCCCAGTGAGGCTCGACCCGTGCCGCCTGGGAGGCTGGCGCATTCTGCGGCCAAGCGTTCGGTGGGATGCATTGTGGATTGCCAGCCGATGGAATGCCCGCTGGGCACTGCGCCATTGAGTGGTCGCTCCACAGCAACCCAACACTCAGAACCATGAACAAACACGCAACTTTCATTTCCACGTTCCCTGTTCCCTTATCTGCCGAGAGAAAGACGCCCCTCTACTCGTCACTCGCCTCACCCCATCAAATCGAACCGCTCGTGAAGACGCGGTTATTGCATCAACTCCGGAGGACTGCAGTTCGTGTAGTGGACCCGGCAGTTCACGTCGTCATTGCTGCACTGTCGCTTGCCCAGCTCCGAGGCTCTTTCTACAGTCGCCGCAGTGTGGACGCTGTATTTCTTGTCTCCCGTAACAGGGATCGCGCATTGATCGAAGTACTAGACATCCAGGACGCAATAGCCGCCCCCTTTCTTGCGGCACTACGAAAGTGCATGCGCTTCCGCTTGCCGTTTGGATTTCATGCTGGTCGACGCACCTAAGACGGCTTTCGGTGCATCCGTCGCTATGGCTCCCCAACGGCTTTCCCAATGCGCCGACGAAGGAGTCTGCTGTACCGGAGCGTTCTGGGGCCATGCATTAGGAGGAGCGCACGAAGGATTTCCGACAGCCGGGATACCGGCTGGTCACTGAGCCATCGCGCCAGGGCTGAGCACTGACAGACAGAGCAATATCAGGTAGATCTCTTTCATTCCATCACGTCCAAATCGAAGCAGTATCTACATAAAGGCCTCGACTCTTCGCGCCGCGACTTTGACTCGACATCTGTTGACGATTACCCGCCGACGAGCACCGCGTCAGAGCACCTAGAATAAACAATCCGACACCCGCCAGCTTCGTCGGTACCCGCACAGTGCTTCATAGCGTATTCACTGGCCGACTCGATGGTGGGCCCGCTGGCCGCCTTAATAACTGCGTTATGCCCGAGCACGGAGGGCCATGCTACAGCCGCACATTGGTTCTGATAAGTGAACAGAATCTTCTTGCAGCCCTTCGCGCCTTTTCGGCGCAACGCACCAAGGCTTCACGCTCTGCTTTCCGCTTGCTGAACTAACCTACTGATGTGCCGACATCTCCATGATCCGGATCAATCGCGATCGCACCCCAGGTGAGTTTCCAAGCAGGCCCCGCGGGTTGCGCCGGAGCTGAATTCTGCGGCCAGGCGCTCGGCGGGACGCATTGCGGATTTCCGACGGAAGGAATGCCGGTTGGACACTGAGCTAGCGCAGCCCCGCACCAAAGAACGCAAAGCGCTGCCGTGACGAGATGGCTTATTTTCAATTCGATACTTCTTGTCATCAATACCGAGTAAAGAAGACAACAAACGCCAACTCGAAAATATTCTAGCGACTGAATTGCGGTCAAGTACAAGGCGTGCTTGAAATTGCCTCGGACGTGTCACGAGCCTCCTAGAAAAAGGCAAAAAAATGGCCCAGGTCAAACGACCTGAGCCATTGATATTTCCCTACACCGACTAAACGAATCGTCGATTGAGCGCAGTCGCCTGCGACTTGGGCAAGCTATTACCTGATTAATACCGGCTTTGTGCAATCGGAGTATACGATTTCGCATACACCACTATCGCTTCTACCATCTCCGGCGCATCGCTTAAGGGCCACTTCACTGGCAACAGCGACTGTCGGGCCGCTTTGCGCGATGATCCCACCGGATTTCCCTGGCGCCGATGGCCAAGCAACAACACCGCATTGATTCTCGTAAGCAAACAATATCTTCTTGCAATCGCCAGCCCCGTTGGCTGAACAGCGAGCTATGGCTTCTCGTTCAGCCTTCCGTTTGCTGAAGCTGCCTACAGCTGTACCCACGTCTCCCGTATTCGGGTCAATAGCGATAGCACCCCAGGTCAGCTTCCACTTCGGTTCCGCAGCAGCCTGCTGCGAGGGCGCGTTCTGCGGCCACGCGCTCGGTGGAATGCACTGCGGATTACCTGCCGACGGCGTTCCCGCCGGGCACTGCGCCGATACAGGGCTACTAAAAAGCGCAGACAGACTGGCAAACACGAAGAAGCTGATCGCTTTCACTCTTAAAGCTCCTAGTTGTCCGCAGCCCCTCGCTGGCCAGGAGTTGCAGATGATTGCGTATTAGCCAACCCACGCTGGCCCTGTGCTGGCTCGACATGCCCCTGCTGTCCACTGGTAACTCGTGCTGCGTGTTGTGTATTCATTGGAGCTTGTGAGCCCTGAACCTCACTACCAGCTCGGGGCTGCGCCGCACCAGCACCATACTGCGACGGAATCCCGCCACCCGGCGAAGCGCCCTGCGATTGCGGCGGAGCGAACGAGTTGTACGAGCTGAACTGACCCAACACGCCCTGGAAGAACATCGCGGCCATCGGCGGTGCGCTGATGATGAGCACCGTCAGGATCAAACCCAAACCACCCTGCTGCAACGCCTGACTCGACATGCCCTGGGTGAAGTTCTGCCCCAGGATCGCACCCGCGATCGCAGTGCCCCAGAAAACCGCCGCCACCTTGGCGACCATCTTCATGGCAATCGCGACCATCGCACTCAACATCGCCATCGAAAACATGGTTCCGATGCCATAGTACAGCCACTTGCTGAACAGTTGCTTTGTCTGGTCGAACAGCAAACACAATATGAATATTGGTCCCAATCCGATAAACAAGGCCATCGCAATTTCATAAAGCAGCAGCGAAATACCCGCGGTAATCGCCGGCCCGCCGGTGCCGAAACCGACCGCCCACATCGCCCGGGTCTTTTCGTCGGTCAATGCCGGATCGCTGACCACCTGCATCGCGTCGATGCTCGACCAGGCCAACTGCATCCAGCCCAGGTTCTCGTCGATCTTCTGCTCCGGGGTGGAGTTCGGGTCGCCGGTGACGACCCAGTTGATTTCCTTCTTGACGTCGTCGGTCAGGAACGTGTGCAAATTCGTACCGAACACGCCCATCGATGTGGCCACCGCGACGATGAACGTCGCGCGCAGCGCGTTGGTCACCAAGGCCATCATCGGCTCGCGCGACATGCCGCTGACGATGCGGTAGCCCTGCAGCAGGATCCACAAGGTCATCAAGGTCAGTGCGATGCCGCCGACCCACTGCATGGCGTTGCCCATCAGCTCCAGGCCGAACTCGCGGATTTCACGACGCAAGTAAGTCAGGATCAAACGGAAGAAGACGAAGTCTCCGACCGAATTGACGTGCAGATTGAGCCAGTCCAACGGACTGGAGTTCGGCAGCCAGCCGCCGGTGAGGTTAAGTCCCTTAATCATCGCTGCACCCGCTATCCCTGGAATCGCTGTTGCCGGCCCGGCTCATCATCCGCATGCGGAGAGCGGCCTTGATTCGAACGTCGCCGTTCGCCCTTGTCATTGCAAAGCCCCTGCCATCACCGCCGTGCTGAAGGCCGAGCCGATCAGCGTCTGCTGGCCCTTCAGGCCGCGCTTGGCGAGCGTGTTCTGCTTGTCGACCATGGCCACGATGTAGGCATCGTAGATACCCATCTGCGCCTGGTACATCTGGTATTTGACATCGAGATCGTTCGCCAGCCGCATCGATTCGCTGTCCACGCCTTCCACGTTGCCTTGATCGCTGCTGGTGCCGCGCTGGCTTTGCACCTGGCCGAGCAGGCGCTGCATTTCCGGCACGGTATCGCGCGAGAACCTGACGGTGTAGTTGAACTTGTCGACCTTCGCGCTCTCGATGTTGACGCAGATCTGCATCTGCTGCTCGGACAGGTCACCGTCGAGATTCAGGCCGACACGCGACATCAGATTGCCGAGAATGCTGCCCCCGCCGCTTGGCTGACGGCAACGCTGCTCGACCACCTGCGACTTGTCCAGCTCGCGCCACGGCTCGGAGGTCGGCAACGCGATCGGGTTGTCCAGGAAACTCTGGAACTTGATGAGCTGCTGCTGGAAGTGCTGGTACTGCTTTTGCCACTCGGCCATTTCCTTGCCGAACTCTACGACGCGCTCGGCGCTGGTCGCGATTTGCTGGCCGATGTTCGCGGCCATATGTCCCGGATCGGTGACGACCCATTGCGCGTTGACGCTACCGGCCGCCATGACACAGCCCAGCGCCAGGACGCCAACCGCAAGGTTCTTCTTGTACGCCTGCTTGGCATTATTCGTTTTCATCTTCCCTCTCTCCCGATCCGATAGTTGCCACTGGCATTGCCGATCAGTGATCCATGCGCCCCGGCTTACTGCAGCGCGCCGGCCATGGCCGCGGTGCTGAGCATCTGGCCCAGAGGGCCCGCCTGGCCCTTGAGCGCGCGTGTGGCCAAGGTGTTCTGCTTGTCCATCATCGCGGCGATGTAAGCGTCGTAGGTCTTCATCTGCGACTGCCAGGACTGGTACTTGATGTCCAGGTCGTTGGCGAGGCGCATCGATTCGCTGTCCACGCCCTGGATGTTGCCCTGGCTGCTGCTGGTTCCGCGCTGGCCCTGGATCTTGCCGAGCAGGCTCTGCATCTGCGGCACCGAGTCGCGGGCGAACTTGACGGTGTAGTTGAACTTGTCGACCTTGGCGCTTTCGATGTTCACGCACACCTGCAACTGCTGCTGGGCCAGGTCGCCATTGAGGTTCAGGCCGACGCTGTCCATCAGCCTGCCCAGCAGGCTGCCGCCGGTATCGCCGCACTTCTGCTTGACGACCTCGGCCTTGTTCAACTCGACCCAGGGCTCCGAGTTCGGCAAGGCGATCGGATTGTTCAAGAAGCTCTGGAACTTGATGAGCTGCTGCTGGAAGTGCTCGTACTGCTTCTTCCACTCGTCCAGCTCTTTCACGAATTCGCCGGCACGCTCGCCCGAGACGAGGATCTGCTGGACGACGTTTTGTATGGTGTGACCAGGATCGGTAACCACCCATTGCGCATTCACGCTTCCGGCCACCATCGCACTACTTAACGCCAGTGCGCAGACAGCCAGCTTCTTAGTGCGCGCCTGCTTGGCAATGTTCGATTTCATCTTCCTTCTCCTGATCTGATGGTTGACGTCAGATACTGCTGAATAAACGGTTCGCCAGCTTTAGGCCGCGGCGGAATCGGAAACCGCCTTCTTGGCCGGGCCTTTGCCCGAACCCTTGCGGTTGGCGAAAAAGTCCTGCAGCCAGTCGGCGGGAACCAGGTCGCCCTGGGTTACGCCCTTCTTGTGGGCCGCCTTGTCGAGCACCTGGTGCATGATGTCGATGTTGTCGGTCGAAGCGGAAATGACCGCCAGGGCGTCGTCCATGCCGCGCAGGTTGAGCTGGCAGACGACCGCCGAGTGGCCCTGCTTGACCAGGAAGCAGCGCGAACGCTCGTCGAGACCCTTCACCACCTGATACTCGGCATCGGTGAGCTTGAGGCCTTCGATGTAGTCTTCGCGGCTGGCGTTCGGGTTCGGCAGCAGGATCAGGGTCGCGGTCTGTTCGATCAGCGACGCCGAGATGTCGCTGGCGAGCGCGTCTTCCGGGCTCTGGGTCGCGAAGATGCCCATGCCGTTCTGTTTACGGATGGTCTTCTGCTTGTTCTTGGCGAATTCCTTGAGGCCGCCGCTGCCGTCGAGGATCTTCCAGAATTCGTCCATGACGTAGATCAGCGGGCGTCCGTCGATCAGCTCTTCGAGGCGGTGCAGCAGGTAATTGATCACCGGCACGCGCACTTCGGGGTTGTCGATCACGTCGGTGTAGTCGAAGCCGATGATGTTGGCTTTTTCGAGATTGACCGTGTCGACCGGATTGTCGAACACCCAGCCCAGCGAATTGCCCGCAGTCCACTTGCGCAGGCGCGCATACAGACCGTCGTCGCCCATGTTGGGCAGGCTCTTCTGCAGGTTGGTCATGCTGCGCAGGTGAGGCGGCGTGTCGAGGATGTTCTCGACCGCGCGGAAGATGTCCTCTTCCTCGCGCGCCGAGTACACGCCCTTGCCGGCCAGCACCTTGATCAGGTCCGACAGGAACTGGGTATTGGTTTCGTTGTTCTCGCACTGGAACGGGTTGAAGCCGGTGGGCTGGCCGTTCTCGAGGGCGAGATAGTTGCCGCCGCAGGCGCGCACGAAGATCTCGGCGCCGCGATCCTTGTCGAAGAAGAAGATCGTCGGCACCGGCTTGAGCTTCTGCACCTGGCTCAACAGGAAGTTGATCAGCGCGGTCTTACCGGTACCCGACTTACCGATCACCATGGTGTTGGCGATGGCCTTCTCGCCGAGCGAGTTCTCGGCCGGATGGGTCGCGTGGAAGTTGAAGTAATACGGCTGGCCGTTGGTCGTCTGCAAGGTGGTGACGCAGTCGCCCCACGGATTGTTCTCTTTCTTGCCGGTCGCGAAATTGTGCAGCGGCGACAGGCCGAGGAAGTTCAGCGAGCTGACGTTGGCCAGGCGGGTGCGGTACTTCCAGTTGCCCGGGAACTGGGCGTAGAACGACGACGCCACCGCCAGGTCTTCCTTGGCCGAGATGAAGCCGGCGTTGGACAGCTCGGCGCGCGACATCGCCAGATGCTGGGCGAGCTTTTCCTGGCTGTCGGCGTACACGGTAAAGGTGAAGTGATACTCGCCGAGCACGAAGTTGCCCGAGGCGAGCTGGTCCATCGCCATGTCGAGTTCGATGATCTGGCTGACCGCCTTGTCGCCGGACGAGATCATCATGCCCTTGGTGCGGTCGAGCGCCTTCAGCGCGTCCTGACGGCCCATCGGGCTGAACGAATGCGTCACGACGTATTCGAAATCCAGATATTTCAGGCCGTTGAGGATGCCCGGGTAGGTGGCGTCGGTGTATTCCTTGATGTTGAGGATCGCACCGAAATGATTCACGCCGTTCGGCGTATTGATGACGAAGTCGCCCGACTTGTTCGAGAACATGTGCCGGCTGACCGGCAGATAGTTGTAGACGGGGGCCGGCAGCACCGGCACCGGCTCGTCGATGCGGTTGAGCAGATAGCCGAAGAACTCCAGCGCTTCGGAGAACACCAGGCCGTTCTTGGCCTCGTACATGCCCAGCCGGTACGGCGCGTAGTCCTTGAGGACCGCTTCGACGTTGCTGGCCAGCTCCATGATCTTGCCGATCGCCTGATCCTGCTCTTCCTTCAGTTGCTCGACGTTCGCCGACTTCTCGACGAAGCGCTTGCCCGAGACGATCGGGCGGTAAATCATCGTCAGATACAGCTCGTTCTGCATGAGCTTCTGACTGGACAGCGACGCGAAGTAGCCGTCCGACAATTCCTGGTTGAAGACCTGGTCGAACTGGTTCTTGGTGTTGACGCGGCGGCGACGGCGAATGTCGTGCACCCAGAACGCCACGTTGACGAAATCCGGAGCGCGCAGGGTCTGCAGCATCCGGTTGAACGTGTTGTGGCGGTGCTCCAGCTCCCACTCCTCGCGCCCGACGAACGGCAACCCACCCAAATGCCACACCAACAGGAAGTCGCCCCCGGTCGTCTTGAGGACCGTCGGCGATACGTGGGTGGACAGCGGGATGAACTCGCTGATGGGAGCGTCGGGCGTCAGCATAAGGTGAGTACGTGCCTTCTTGGGTGGATGAAGCGGCTGTTTGATGCTGAATGGCTGGGACGGCAGGACCGCTCGATTAACGCGGCGAACGGCTGCCGGTAAAGCCGGACGTCACTGCGGGCGAGCCGCAATGACGTCCGGGACTTCATTTTTTCGCTTTCTTGTCGCTGGCGCTGCGATAGATGTTCGGCGTGAACACCCACATGCCCTGGTGATGTTCCAGGTTCCGTACGCGAGTACGGAACTGGAGCCGCAAGCCGAGCAGGCGGAAGATCAGTTCGTCTCGCCGAGTCATCTGCCGCATGATGAAAATCACGATCGGCAGCAACAAGATGCACCACATGTTGATGTAGAACGTCAGCAGGATCGAAGTCCCCGCGCCGATGGCGAAGGGAATGTACGGCACGCCGAGAAACATCGGCGGGCGCGTACAGCCGCGAAACAGCGCGTTCTTATGCATACGTGGTCAGGACGGTCATCACCATGCCGACCGGCGAGCCGACGTCTTCCGGAATGACCATGCGGGCCAGCTGGGCAGCGGCGCCGATCAGGAAGCCGCCGATCAGGACCGGTGCGACGTCGGCGATGCGCTTGTGGGCGAAGGCGATCTGGTAGCCGGCGAAGATCACGGCGATCGTCACGATGGCGATCGAAGCGACGTTCAGCAGGCCGTTGAGCTTGGTGATGAAACCGGTGACGCGACCTTCCGCATCTTCGCCGCCCTGGGCGAACGCCAGTTCCGGCGCGGCCAGCATGCCGACGAAAAGGGCCGCCATGCCGAAGGCGGAGAGAAAGTTCTTGAAGACGGTGTTGTTCATGAAGAGATCCCTTCTAGTTCGCTAGTGGACAAAGGTGGTGGAGAAGAATCGTGGGTCTAGGGGGTGGAGCTAGGGATTGACGCTAGGGATTGAAGCTAGGGTTTGGCGCTGGTGGATCGGTGGTCAGAAAACGAAGGCCTGGTCTCCCGGCGACGGCTCTTTGGACAAAGCCGCGGCAGCAGCCGGCCCCGCGGCGGCGTTCATCGGCATGACTCTTACCGGTTGAGACGCTTGCGGAACCAGCGCAGCCATGCCCATCGAAACGGGCTGGACCGCAGACGGTGAAGAAATCGGCATTGGTGTAGCTGATAACGGTAACTGGGGCATCGACGCGGCCATCGGCGGCGGCGGCGGAGCCGGCTGCGAAGTGGCCAGGGCAGCGGCCAGGCGCTGGGGGCCGGACTGGCGGCCCGGCGCGTAGACCGGCTTGGCGGCCGCGGCGACGGTGGTCCCCGCCGCCGGCGACTTGCCGATCACGGCGATGGCCTGGCCGTCGGAGTCGTTGCTCGCGGCCCGGTTGATCGAGGCGTAGACCTTCTGCACGTAGCCGTGCCGGAAACCGGTGACGAAGTTGCCCGAGTAGTAGCAACTGAACGACTTGCCCCAATCGTTATTGGAGCGGCTGTAGCACTCGGCCAGGATGCGCGAACCGGCCTGCAGGTTCGGACAGGCCTCGAAGGCTTTCTCGTAGGAGTCCAGGCCGTACTTGCCGAGGTTGTAGCGGTTGACCTGGGCGACGCCGAGCGAAAAGTTGTAGCCGCGGCGCTCGAGCATGCGCACGGTCGCGATCGCTTCAGGGAGATTCTTGGGCTGGCGCACGAGGCGGCCGCCCACGACGCCGATGGCGTAGGGATTAAAGGACGACTCCACGCGCACGACGTGGTGCATCACTTCATGTGGAACTGCCAAGCCCGGGCAGTTCATCAGCTCAATTCCGGGCAACATTCCTTGATCCCCCCTGCCGACCTTGGCGCCGACCCCCTGTAAACAGACCAAAAATGAATGGGTTGCTAGCAGTTGGAACGACGCCGCAATGATTCATGTTGGAGCCAGGATTGTCAATGGCCATGCACACTTACGTCACTTTTTCACGAATTTCGCGAACGTAGCGCACCTATTCGGCGTGCGAGCGTTCCGGATTGAAATCGATGCCCGTGATATAGCGCTGCCCGGCGTGAGCCTTGATGTGCACGACGATATCGATGGTCATCATCAACAAGCGCTTGATGACCGCGAATTCCAATCCCGAACCCTCGTTCGAAGCCTTCACCATCAACGCCAGCTGATCCCAGGTCTGGGTAATGCTGCCGGCGTGGCAGCTGGTGATCGATCCCGGGTGGCCCGAGGCGCAGTTACGAATGAAGTAGAACGATTCGTCGCCGCGCAACTCGGCCAGGATGATCCGGTCGGGCTTCATACGAAGGCAGGCCTCCATGCAACTCTTGGCCGTGACGTTGCTCGTGCTTTGTCCACCTTTTGAGTAGAGCAAGTGCACCACATTCGGCTGCTCGATGAAGAGCTCACGCGCGTCCTCGATCGTCACCAGCCGTTCGTAGGCCGGGATGTGGTTGACGAGCGATTTCATGAAGGTGGTCTTGCCGCTGCCTGTGGCGCCGGCGACAACGACGTTCTTCTTGTACTGGACGGCTTTCTTGAAGAATTCGGCGTAGTTCCTCGACGCGCGCAGTTCCAGCAGCTCGCGGTCGTGCTCGCTCAGCACGTGCGTCTGCTCGACGACCTGGGCGAAGAAGCCGTCCTCCTCGTACTGCTGCAGGGTCTTGCTGTGCTTGGACGGCAGACGGATCGTGATCGAGACCTTGCCGGCGTCGCAGGCCGGCGGAATCACGAACTGGGCGCGCTGACCGGTCGGGAACGTCAACGAGACCACCGGGTCGGCATCGGTGATGCGCTGGCCGGTGTTGCTCTCGTTGACGACCGCGGTACAGAACTGCCGGGCCCGTTCGAACGTCAGGCCCGGCACCTCGATCCGGTTCCAGCCCGACCGGGTCTCCAGATAGAGCTCCCCCGGCCGGTTGATACAGATTTCCGTCACATCCGGCGAGCTCATGTACTCGTGGATGCCCAGCACCTGGTACTGGTATTCCAGGAACGCGTTCGATACCTGGGCGATCGGTGAATTGTCTGTATCCATTTCTCTCAACCAAACACTGTTGTCGATATCACCTGAGGACCGACGAGAAGTCGACGTCCTTGGCGACATAGACGTTCACGATCGTGCCCTGGTTGATGGTCACGGTCGGCGGCCGGTTGATGCTCTTGTCCAGGGCCTGATTGGCCAGTCGTTCCATCGCGCGAGCGGTGTTGCTCTCGTAGGGCTGCTGGACGGCCAAGCCGCCATTGGTGATGGTGGTGCTCTCCGGACCGTTCTTGGCCGCGGCGTACTTGAACGCGTCGCTGATCAGGCTGATCAGCAGCGCCGAGGCGATGCGGCTGCCCCAGTGCGCGTTGAAGTCGCCGGGATGGCCGGCGCCGCCGAGGTTGTCGATGCCCGGGCTGGCCATGTTGACGTCGATGCCGTTCGGCGTGGTGATGCGATCCCAGATGACCGAGACGCGCGGACCGTTGATGTTCTCGCTCTGGTAGCGGCCGGAGATCTTGGAGCCCTTCGGCAGCAGCAGGCGACGGCCGTTGATCGAGTAGGTCGGCTCGGTGACGATGCAGGAGGTGAAGCCCGGCAGGTCGGTGATGATCCGGGTCTCCATCACGCAGCGGATGTACGTACCGCGTACCAGCAAGGTATCGGGGTTGTAGATCGGCTGGGCGAAGGCGACTTCCTTCGGGGGCTCGACGACGGCGGGCTTCGGGTTGAGGCGGGCTTCGGCCGCGGCGATCTGTGCAGCGACGCGGTCTTCGTTGCTTTGACCGCCACCACCGCCCTGCCCGGCCATTTCGCCCATGCGGCGTTCCATCAGGCTGGGACCGCGCGGACCGGCTTCGACCTGTTCCTGCGGCTGCTGGTTCATCTGCGGCTGCGGCGGCGGCATCGGTTCGGCCATCGGCAACGGCGGCATCTCAGGCACCGGCTGCGGCGGCGGCAACTGGGTTTCGATCGGCTTGGGCAGCGCCGGGAT
Organism: Lysobacter sp. CA196; assembly: GCF_052078695.1. Lineage (NCBI taxonomy): Bacteria > Pseudomonadati > Pseudomonadota > Gammaproteobacteria > Lysobacterales > Lysobacteraceae > Lysobacter > Lysobacter sp. CA196. Next base: position 11,863 of record NZ_JBQJIN010000001.1, read on the forward strand.
GCTGATCTCCTCGTCCTTGACCTTCTTGGCCTCGTCGTCGCCGGAAGTCGCGCTGTTGAACATCCACAACGCGGCGATGATCAGCAACAGCACGATACCGCCGAGGAACAGCAGCGCCTTGCGGTTGAGCTTCTGCGCTTCGGAGGACTTCAGGGTCGGGGTGCTGGCATCCAGGTCCGGAGCCGGGCCGGAGGCCTGCTGTCCGTAGTAGGGATTGGCACCGGCGTAGCCGTAGTTGCCTTCTTGCGGCGTGCCCTGGTTGTCTTCGGGGTGGCCAGGCGGGTTGGGCGGCATGTTCTGGCTCATTTCTGCTTCTTCCTGCGCAGACCGACGACGTTATTGCCGTGCCGGATGATCAAGTAGGGATAGGTGCCGTGGACCACGATCGTGTTGTTCTCGACCGTGGTGTTGACCACGAAATCCTCGCCGCCTTCGCGTTCGCGACCGAACACGGCGGGGAAATTGCCGGTCGGCAGGCTCTTCAGTCCACTGATCTTGATGTAGGTGAACTGGCCGTCGTCGTAGACGTTGGTCGGCACCAGCCATGACGGCTTCTTGCGGGTCGAATATTGGTAATCGAAGTTGTAGACGCGGTTCTTGTCGAGCGTCGTGTTCAACTCCGGAACCGGTTCGGCCTTGGTTTCCTGGGCGCCGGAAAACTCGGTGCCGTTCGGATAGACGAACTTGATCTTGTACTGCACGCCGGCCTGCTTGGCCTGCTCGAGCACGCGCCAGTCGGTGGCGACGACCTTCAACTCGAAGATGTACGAGTGCGTGCTCGTACGGATCATCATGTTGGTGTCGACGTCGACGTTCTTGGGCTTGATGTAGAAGACGTTGTCGCGGCGGCTCAGATCCCAGCCGCTGCTGAAGCCGGTGCTGTAGTCGAGGATGTTCTCGCTCGGGCTCAGCTCGATCTGGGTGGTGATGCCCAGACCGGTACGCACCGGATAGATGCGGTTGGCTTCGTATTCGTATTCCTGGATAACCTGGGCCGTGGCAGGTAGCGCGAGGCCGGAAACCGCCAGGAACAGCAGGGCGGCCAAGCGGTGTTTACGCAGGCAGTTCATCGGTTGCTGACTCCATTCGCATTGCCAGTCGGTGCAGGTGCAGGTGCCGCCGGCGTCGTTGCCGGATTGGCGGCGGGATTGGGGGGAACGGACGCGCCGGGCTGTGCCGGTGCCGTCGGTGGGTAGCCTGGGGCCACGCCGGGAGCGGCCGGTGCCGCGGGGTAACCGGGAGCCGGCGCGACGGTGCCGTCGGGCATGAGCTGCCCCTGCGGCGCGGCCGCCGGAGCGGGCGCAGCCGCGTCGGGCGTGGTCGGATACTCGCTCTGGATCGGCGGCGAAGCGGCGTAGTCGTTGTCGACGCGGTAACCGGTGACCTGGAAGCCCAAGGGGTTGAGCACGCGGTTGCGCTCGTCCATCTTGAGGTTCGACTTGTACAGGTACTCGATCGTGGCGATCTTGCTGTCCAAGGGCTCGGAAGCTCCCGAGGTCTTGTTCAGCACGCTGCGCTGGAAGCGGACCGTGGCGACCTTCGCCTTCGGACCGGTGTTCTGCTCGCCGTTGAGCTGGATGCTGAGGATCTTGACCCGGACCGTCTTCTCCTTGCCGAAGATCTTGATCGGGTTGTTGACATTGGTCGCACCGAACAGTTGCGAGTAGCCGCTGGTGACGTGCGGCGAGGCCATCGCGAACACCGTGCTCCAGTCGCGCTCGCCGATCTGCGAGGCGTCGTAGGACTCACGCGCCATCACGAAGTGCGAGATGTTGGCCTTGTTGATCGCTTCGCTGCTGCCGATGCTGGGATTGACGAAGTCGTCGCGCAGGCGGGCCACGGTCGAGGTGCCGGTGTAGGCGTCGGCCATGACCAGGTACGGGACCTTTTCCTTGAGCGGCAGGAAGTAGAAGTATCCGCCGGCCAGGATCAGCGACATCACCAACGAGGCGAACGCCACCATCCAGGCGCGGCGTTCGCTGCGTCGCGCGATGTCGGCGACGGTCACTTCGTAGTTGGCCGCCTTGGCGACGGCGTTCTCGATCTGCGGAGTTACGGGCTTTTTTCCGAACATCTTATGTTGCATCCATAACTATGGAATCGTTGCCGGCGACCGGGCGTGCTCGCGCACGCAGACCGGATCGCTCAGCGGGTCGGCGTTAGCCGTTCGATGGTTAGGGCGTCGGAGCTGCGGTCTGGGCGAGAGCCGACGTCGAGACCGACGAGGGCGCCGCGTCGTCCGCGGAGGGCGATGCGGCCGGAGCCGCCTCGTCCTTGGACCGGGCGTGATGCTTGGCCTTCGACTCGGGCTCCGGCAACGCTGCCGCCGGACCCGGCGCCGGCGCGGCGACGGCCGAGCGCACCACGATCTTGTCGCCTTCGCGGGCGATCACCACGCCCTGCGCCGCATACGCGGAATTCAGCTGCGAGACCGCGTCGGGCAGGCTGGTGGTGTGGATCAGCGACACCGCCTGGTGCAGGGTGAAGTCCGAATAATGCTGGTAGTCCAGGGTCATATTCGAATCGGCGGCCCAGCGCGTCAGCATGTTCTTCAGCGTGCCGTCCATCGGCGACGGATAGAACACGTAGGACTGGTGCAGCGGGATTTCGCTGGGGGCTTCGGAATACCGGTTGACCGGCTTCCAGCGGCCGCCGAAATCCGGCGCGGGTCGAGTGGCGCAGCCTGCCAGCGCAATCGCCAGCAAAATCGCGACCCACAAACGAGGGCTGGTTGCAGTTGTATGTCTCACGCTTTCCCCGGCTTTATTTGATTGAACTGACGCACGAAATCGCCGCTGAGGCCGCCAGCCACGCCTGGACTCGCCAGTGCGTCGCGACTGGCCCCGCCGCGGTCATTGTTGGTAACGGATTAGTCGGACCGAAGCCGGCCAAAATGAGACGGCAGACACCTTTGCAGCGGCAGTGCGTAACACGCCTGCCCTTTCTGCACCGGGTCGCGAAAGTAAGGCCGCGCGAGTCGCGCGACGCGTAATCATCGTTCTGTCCATGAACTCCCCTACAGCACGGTAATACCGTTGAACGTGTGTCTGACGACACTCGTAGACGAAGATTAGACCGAAGTCAAAGCTTTCGGCAAGTGGGTTGACGAAAAAAGTGCAATCTAGAGTTGCGACTCAAAGTCTGGCCAGGCGTTCGATGGCCGCGTCCAGGGTCGCTTCGTTCTTCGCGAAGCACAGGCGCGCCAAGCGTTGGCCGGCCGGCGGCGACTCGTAGAACGGCGACAGCGGAATCGCCGCGACGCCCTTCTCTATCGTCAGCCAGCGGCAGAACGCGGCGTCGTCGAGGTCGCTGATCGCCGAGTAGTCGACCAGTTGGAAGTAGCCGCCGGGCACCGGCAGGGGGTTCAGCCGCGTGGTCGACAGTTGCTCGCGAAACCGATCGCGCTTGGCCTGATAGAAATCGCCGAGGCCCTCGTAGTGCCCGGGCTCGGCCTCGATCATCTCGGCGAACGCCCACTGCGCCGGGGCGAAGCTGCAGAAGCTGTTGTATTGGTGGACCTTGCGCAATTCGGCCGACAGCGCCGGTGGCGCGATGCAGTAGCCGATCTTCCAGCCGGTGCAGTGGTAGGTCTTGCCGAAGCTCGACACCACGAAGGCGCGTGCGCGCAACTCCGGGTAGCGCAGGATCGATTCGTGGCGCAGCCCGTCGAACACGATGTGCTCGTAGACCTCGTCCGACAGCAGCCAGATGTCGTGCTCGCGCAACAGCTCGCTCAGGCGCGCGATGTCGCTCGCGTCGAACATGGCCCCGGACGGGTTGTGCGGCGAATTGATCATCAACAGCCGGGTCTTGGGGGTGATCGCCGCGCGCACCCGGTCCCAGTCGACGGCGAAGGTCTGCGGGTCCAGCGGGACGTGCACGGCGCGGCCGCCGGCCAGGTCGATCGCCGGCTCGTAGCTGTCGTAGCAGGGGTCGAGCACGATCACCTCTTCGCCCGGCCGGACCACCGCCTGGACCGCGTCGAAGATCGCCTCGCTGGCGCCGGACACGACGGTGATCTCGGTGTCGGCATCCGGCCGGTGGCCGTAGCAACGCTCGGTCTTGGCGGCGATCGCCTGACGCAGGGCCGGGATGCCGGTCATCGGCGCGTACTGGTTCTTGCCGTCCTTCATCGCCCGCGCCAGCGACTCGACCAGCCGCGCAGGCACCTCGAAGTCGGGAAAACCCTGGCCCAGATTGACCGCCTGGTGCTCGAGGGCGAGCTGCGACATCACGGTGAAGATGGTGGTGCCGACTTTCGGCAGCTTGGTTTCGAACGTCATGGGCCGGGGACGGATCGCATACGGGGCATCGAGTGTACCGGTGACATGTTGCAGGCCGTTAGATCGCATCCGGCCGCAAGCCGTCCGAGTGGCCATATCGATATGCAGCCGACGCGCTGGACAGCCGCCGATCAACGGGCATTGCACTGTCCGCCCCGGGTCGGGACACTGGCGCCATGCGCGAACTACAAGTCGTCAATGCTGCGGAGCTGGCGGTCGCCTACGCCGCCGCGGACTATGCGGTGGCCCTGGACGGAGACGCGATGCCCTTGCGGGTCGGTCGCCCCGCCGCGGACCTCGAAGCCTACTGGCCGGCGACACGCTATATGTTCGTGACCGCCTGGAACCCGGCGTCCGAACCGCATTCCGACAGCGCCAACCATGCTGCCGACGAACGACTGGTCGCGCGCCTGGATGCGGCCGGGGTGCAACGCCATGCCGCCTGGGCCGAGGACACCGCCGGCGAATGGCGCGAACCGGGCTGGCTGCTGGCCGACCTCGACGAAGCCCTCGCCCATGCCCTGGCCCGCGACTTCGGCCAAGCCGGGGTGCTGGCCTGGCGCCGCGGCGAACCGGTGCGCCTGCGCATGCTGATCGCGCGGCCCGCCAACGCCGAGCGCTCGGAATTCACCGACTGGCTCGGCGATTGAGTCAGGCGCGATCCGGGCCCGCGCGGCAGCCCTCGCTCTCGCCATCGCCCCCGCCATCGCCCCCGCATGGGGGATTTGCAGCGGACTCGCATAAAATGCGCGCTCCGCGGCCCGACCGGGCGCCCGCACCCGACCGATGACCCCACACGAACGTACCGCCCCGCCGCTGTTGCAAGCCCGCGGACTGCGCTTCGCGCGCAACGACGAACCCGTGTTCGGGCCGCTCGACTTCGCCGTCGACGCCGGCGAGGCCCTGCTCGTGCAAGGCGACAATGGCGCCGGCAAGACCACCCTGCTGCGGGTGCTGGCCGGCCTGTTGCGCGCCGACGGGGGCGAGATCGAACTCGACGGGCAGCCGTCGGACCCGGCGCGGCGCGCGCGAGCGATCGCCTACCTCGGCCACCTGCCCGGGCTCAAGGCCGACCTCAGCGCGATCGAGAACCTCGACTTCCTGTGCGGCCTGCAGGGGCGCCGGCGCGGCCAATTGCCCGAGAACGCCCTGGCCATCGTCGGCCTGGCCGGCTACGAGGATGCCCTCGCCCGCCAGCTCTCGGCCGGACAGAAGAAACGCCTGTCGTTGGCCCGCCTGTGGATGGCGCCTGCGCCGCTGTGGCTGCTCGACGAGCCCTACGCCAATCTCGACCTGGAAGGCATCGAACTGGTCAATCGCATGGTCCAGGCCCACCTGCGCGAGGGCGGCGCCGCCCTGGTGACCACCCACGGCGCCTACGCCGCGCCGCCGGTGCGCACCCGCATGCTGGTCATGGAGAAGGCGGTATGAGCGTGCGCCAACGCAACCCCAGCCTGGCCGCCGCCACGCCGGGACTGATCGGCTCGGCCCGCGCCCTGATGCTGCGCGACCTGCGCCTGCTCTGGCGGCGCCGCGGCGACGCCCTGCAGCCGGCGTTGTTCGCGCTGCTGGTGGTGGTGCTGTTCGCCTTGGCCCTCGGCGGCGAAAAGCAGGCCTTGGCGAAGGTCTCGGGCGGGGTGCTGTGGCTGTCGGCGCTGCTGGCCGGCCTGCTCGCCCTCGACACCTTGTTCCGCGGCGACGCCGAGGACGGCTCGCTGGAGCAATGGATGCTGGCGCCGGTGCCGCTGGGCTGGCTGGTCGCAGTGCGCACCTTCATGCACTGGGCCACCACCGCCCTGCCGCTGCTGGTCGCGACCCCGTTCCTCGGCGAGCTGCTGTACCTGCCGCGCGAGCAATTGCCGGTGCTGCTGGCCTCGCTCGCGCTGGGCACGCCGCTGCTGAGTCTGCTCGGCGCGGTGGTGGCCGCGCTGACGGTCGGGATGCGGCGCTCTGGTATCCTTGTGGCCTTGTTGGCGTTGCCGCTGTACGTGCCGGTGCTGGTGTTCGGGGCGGGCAGCGTGGCTCGCTCGGCCCAGGGATTGGACCCGGTAGGCGCGTTGCTGTTGCTGGCCGCCGGCCTGGTGGTCGCCGCGTTGCTGGCGCCGCTGGCGGCCGCCGCGGCGATCCGCATCGCCTTGAACTGATCGCACCGAACAGATCCTGCGCGGCCGCCGCCTGGCCACGCCCCACCGCTCCAGGCCGCTCGCGACCCAGACCTCGAACGAACCACTGAATGAATCCCCTCGTCCGCTGGTTCCACACTCTCGGCTCGCCGCCCTACTTCGACCGCTTCGCCGCGCGTTGGGCGCCCTGGGGCTACGGCCTGGGCTTGCTGATCATGGCCTGGGGCCTGTATTCGGCGCTGTTCCTGGTGCCGGCCGACTACCAGCAGAAGGACAGCTTCCGCATTCTCTACATCCATGTGCCCAGCGCCTGGATGAGCATGGCGGTGTTCGCCCTGATGGCGTTCTACGCCGCCATCGCCCTGGTCTGGCGGATCAAGCTGTGCGAGATCCTGGCCATGGCCTGCGCGCCGATCGGCGCCGGTTTCACCATCATCACCCTGGCGACCGGCTCGATCTGGGGCAAGCCGATGTGGGGCACCTGGTGGGACTGGGACCCGCGCCTGACCACCGAGCTGATCCTGCTGTTCCTGTATCTGGGCGTGATCGGCCTCTACAACGCCATCGACGACCGCCGCGCCGCAGCGCGCGCCGCCGCCTTGCTGGCGATCGTGGGCGTCGCGCTGTTGCCGGTGATCCGCTATTCGGTGGTGTGGTGGAACTCGCTGCACCAGGGCCAGACCATCAGCCTGCTCGGCAAGTCGAGCATGGACCCGAGCATGATGGCGCCGCTGATCTGGATGATCGTCGGCACCAAGCTGTGGTTCATCGGCGCCCTGCTGACGCGGGCCCGCGCCGACAACCTGCGCCGCGAACAGGGCAAGGCCTGGGTCGCCGAACTCGCCGGCGCCACGAGCGGGGGCGGCCGATAATGGAATACCAGGAATACATCATTGCCGCATATGCGGTTTTCGCCATCGTGCTGGGCTGGGACTTCGTCGCCAGCCGCTTGCAGATCCGCCGCGAATTGCGCCTGGCGCGCGCGCGCGCGGCCCGCAACGCAGCGCGCAGCCAAACGAGTGAATTGAGCCGATGAACCCCACTCGCCGTCGCCGCCTGCTCTGGGTGGTCGGATTGGTCGCCGCTGCCGGCGTCGCAACCGCCCTGGTCGCCACCGCCCTGCAGCGCAATGTCGCCTACCTGTACACGCCGAGCGAGATCCTGCGCGGCGAAGCCAGCGAGCGAGCGCGCTTCCGCCTCGGCGGCATGGTCTCGGCCGGTTCGTTCAAGCGCACCCAGGGCACCCTGGATTCGCAGTTCCGCGTCACCGACGGCGACGCCGAGCTGGCGGTCGCCTACACCGGCATCCTGCCCGACCTGTTCCGCGAGAAGCAGGCGGTGGTCGCGACCGGCCGCATGCAGGGCGATACCTTCGTCGCCGAGGAAATCCTCGCCAAGCACGACGAGACCTACATGCCGAAGGAAGTGGCCGACAAGATGGGCGCGGCGCACAAGAAGCACGACGTCGCCGCCCCCGGCGGCGCGGAGCCGGCGCGTTGATCGCAGTGACCGTGGCGGTAGCGAGAGCAAATCCCCCCTGCCCCCCTTTGTCAAAGGGGGGAACGGCACGAGCGGGCTCTGCAGGACTGGATGAGTTGCGCCGGTTCGCCAAGGGCATAGCGGCAGTATCCGCTTCAGCGCGTTCCGCTGGTCTTCCCCCTTTGGGAAAGGAGGACCGAGGGGGATTTGCTCTCGCTGTCACCTCGTTCCCAACCCTCGCAGGCGATACCCATGCTGCCTGAACTCGGCCAGATCGCCCTGATCCTCGCCCTGCTGATCTCCATCGTGCAGGCCAGCCTGCCGATGCTCGGTGCGCATCGCGGCATCGCGCCGTGGATGGCGATCGCGCGGCCGGCCGCGTATGCGCAGCTGATCCTGGTCGGCTTCGCCTTCCTGATCCTGACCGAAGCCTTCGTCACCCAGGACTTCTCACTGCGCTACGTCGCCGAGAACAGCAATTCGCTGTTGCCGGTGGCGTACCGCTATTCGGCGGTGTGGGGCGCGCACGAAGGTTCCTTGCTGTTGTGGGCGCTGGTGCTGGCGCTGTGGACCGCCGCGGTCGCACGTTTCTCCAGGGCGCTGCCGCCCGAGGTGATCTCGCGCGTTCTGGCGGTGATGGGCGTGATCAGCGTCGGCTTCCTCGCCTTCCTGATCTTCACCAGCAATCCCTTCGCGCGCTTGCTGCCGGCGGTCGCCGAAGGCCGCGACCTCAACCCATTGCTGCAGGACCCAGGCCTGATCATCCACCCGCCGATGCTGTACATCGGCTACGTCGGCTTCTCGGTGCCGTTCGCGTTCGCGATCGCGGCCTTGCTCGACGGCAAGGTCGACGCGCGCTGGTTACGCTGGACGCGTCCGTGGACCAACATCGCCTGGGCCTTCCTCACCCTCGGCATCGCCCTGGGTTCGTGGTGGGCGTATTACGAACTCGGCTGGGGCGGCTGGTGGTTCTGGGACCCGGTCGAGAACGCCAGCTTCATGCCCTGGCTCGCCGGCGCGGCCCTGCTGCATTCGCAGGCGGTCACCGAAAAGCGCGGCAGCTTCCGCGGCTGGACCCTGTTGCTGGCGATCGCCGCGTTCTCGCTGTCGCTGCTCGGCACCTTCCTGGTCCGCTCCGGCGTGCTGACCAGCGTGCACGCCTTCGCCGCCGATCCCTCGCGCGGCCTGTTCGTGCTGATCTTCCTCGGCATCGTCATCGGCGGCTCGCTGCTGCTGTACGCCTTGCGCGTGCCGTCCGGCGACGACAACGGCGGCAAGCCGTTCGAGCTGAGTTCGCGCGAGACCTTGTTGCTCGCCAACAACCTGCTGCTCGCCACCGCCTGCGCGATGGTCCTGCTGGGCACCTTGTATCCCTTGCTGGCCGATGCACTGGAGCTCGGCAAAATCTCGGTCGGCCCGCCGTACTTCTCGCTGATGTTCGTGCTGCTGATGGCACCGCTGGTGTTGCTGCTGCCGTTCGGCCCCTTGTTCCGCTGGCAGCGCGAGCAGCCCTCGCGCCCCCTGGCGATGCTGGTGCCGTGGGCCGGTCTCGCCCTCGGCGCGGCCATCGCCGCGTATTTCCTCGCGCCGCAGGGGCCGTGGAAGGTCGCGGCCGGCGTCGGGGGCGCGGTCTGGGTCGCCGCAGGCACCTTGCGCTTCGTGTGGACGCGCGTGCGCGGCAACGGCACCCGCTACACCGCCGAGATGCTCGGCATGACCCTGGCCCATCTCGGCGTCGCCGTGTTCCTGGTCGGCGCCTTGCTGGTCGAAGGCCTCAGCCTGCAGCGCGAAGTCGCGCTGGCGCCGGGCAAGAGCCTGGACCTCGGCCGTTACGCCTTCCGTTTCGACAGCGTCGCCCATCGCGTCGGCCCCAATTACGAAGCCGACTACGGCACCGTCACCGTGTTCGACGGCGACGAAGTGCTCGCGGTCATGCATCCGGAAAAACGCGCCTACGCCAGCGGCGGCCAGGTCATGACCGAAGCGGCGATCGAACGCGGCGTCACCCGCGATCTGTATGTCGCCCTCGGCGAATCGCTCGGCGACGGCGCCTGGGCGGTGCGCGTGCACATCAAACCGTTCGTGCGCTGGGTCTGGCTGGGCGCCTTGCTGATGATGCTCGGTGGTTTCGTCGCTGCGGCGGACCGGCGTTTCCGAGTCAAGGCCGATGCGCGCGAGGAAGGCGAGCGTTCGCCCGAGCCGCGTCCGGCCGTAGCCACGGCGACCGCCGCGGTCGCAGGATCCATTGCAGGAGAACAGGCATGAATACCCCCACCCCGCGCGGCAACAACAGCCGCTGGTTGCCGTTGGCGGTATTCGCTGCGTTGGCCGTGCTGCTCGCCGCCGGCGTCTGGCTGAGCCGCAAGCCGAACCGCGAGGCGCTGCCGTCGCCGTTGATCGGCAAGCCGGCGCCGGCGTTCTCGCTGCCGGTGCTGCACGAAGCCGGCCGCCTGCTGTCGTCCGACGACCTGCGCGGCGAGCCCTACCTGCTCAACGTCTGGGGCAGCTGGTGCCCGGCCTGCCGCGACGAGCACCCGGTGCTGACCCGCTTCGCCGAGACCAAGCGCGTGCGCGTGATCGGCTTCAACTGGAAAGACGAACACGCCGACGCCTTGCGCTGGCTGGAACAGTTCGGCAACCCGTATTGGGTCGTGGTCACCGACTTCGAAGGCAAGTCGGCGATCGACTGGGGCATCTACGGCGCGCCGGAGACCTTCCTCGTCGACGGCCGCGGCATCGTGCGCTGGAAGTTCGTCGGCCCGCTGACCGACGCGACCATCCGCGACGAATTGCTGCCGAAGCTGGCCGAAGTCGAGAAGGCGCGATGAGCGACTGCGGCAAAAGCAAATCCCCCCTGCCCCCCTTTTTCAAAGGGGGGGACGGCATGGATTCGTTCGTCGCGAAGAGCTCGCCCGAAGCCCTCCCCCCTTTGAAAAAGGGGGACCGGGGGGGATTTGCTTTCCTCGCCCGATCGCTGCGCCCTATCGCAGGACCCGTCTCGTTCGCACTGCTGCTGACCCTGGCCCTCGCCGCTCCGCTTACCGCGCAGCCCGCTAACGACCCAGTGCCGTTGAGCTTCAACGACAGCGGCGAAGAACGGCGCTTCCACACGCTCGTCGCCGAGCTGCGCTGCGTGATGTGCCAAAACCAGTCGCTGGCCGATTCCAATGCCCAGATCGCCCACGATCTGCGCCGCGAGGTGCTGGAGCTGATGCGCCAGGGCAAGAACGACGCTCAGATCAAGGACTTCCTGGTCGCGCGTTACGGCGAGTTCGTGCTCTACCGCCCGCAGGTCGAATCCAAGACCTGGTTGCTGTGGTTCGGCCCGGCCCTGGTGCTGCTGGCCGGCGGCTTCGTGGTGGCGCGCATCGTGCGCCAACGCAGCGCCGCGTCGACGCCCACGCCGAACGACGACGAGCAGGAGTGGTGATGGCCGTGGCGATGGGCTCGACGTCGATGACGATGTTCGTGATAGCCGGCGCGACCCTGGTCGTATTCGCGCTGGGATTCGCGCTGTATCCGCTGTGGCGCTCGCGGCCGTGGCTCGGCGCCGGCGTCGGCGTGACCCTCGCGGCGGTGACCGCGGCGTTGTACCTCGCGATCGGCACGCCGGCTGCGCTCAACCCGCAACAGGTCAAGGCACCGCAGACCTTGGCCGAAGCGGTGACCCAGCTCGAAGCCGAACTCGAACGCGACCCGAACCAGATCGAGGGCTGGCGCCTGCTCGCCAGCGCCTACACCGCCGAAGGCCTGAGCGAGAAAGCGCGCGATGCCTATGCGCGTGCGGTCAAGCTCGCCCCCGACAATCCCGACCTGCTCGCCGAAGCCGCCGAGGCGCGCGCGCTGGCGATGCCGGACCGGCGTTTCGATGCCGAAGCCGTGGCCATGCTGCAACACGCCTTGCAACAACAGCCGATGCACCAGCGCGCGCGTTGGTTCCTCGGCATCGCCCAACGCCAGGCCGAGCAACCGGCCGAGGCAGCGAAGACCTGGGAGCCGCTGCTCGCCGTGGTCGATGCCCGCACGGCATCGAGCCTGCTCGAACAGATCAACGGTGCGCGCCTGGAAGCCGGCCTGGAACCGATGCAAGCGCCGACCCAGACGGCCCAGGCCGCAACCGCGGGCCCCGGCCTGACCGTCAAGGTCAGCCTGGCGCCGGCACTGGCGGCGAAGCTGCCGGCCAACGCCAGCCTGTTCGTGCTCGCGCGCCAGACCAGCGGCGCGCCGATGCCGGTCGCGGTCGAGAAACACGCGGCCAAGGACTTCCCGGTCGAAGTCCGGCTCGACGACGGCGACAGCCCGATGCCGACCATGAAACTGTCGCAGCTCGCGCAGGTGCAGGTGCTCGCCCGCGTCTCGGCGTCGGGCAACGCGATCCCGCAGCCCGGCGACCTCGCCTCCGCGCCGACGATTGCGCGCGTCGCCGGCAACGGCACGGTCGAGATCGTGATCGATCGCGTGGTCGAATGAGCGCGGCCGTGCGGGCCGGGTTGGTGCGGGCCGCGTCCGTCAGCGGCAAAACGAGGCCTGTTTCGCCATCGGAACGGACGCATGACGACAGAACCGATGGTGCTGCGACGCATGCCGACACTATGCTTTAGGCTGCACCGCGATCGATGCGGGGCAACGGACGAGGCGAACCACGCCAGCCTCCACGGCCCGCTCCGCCCTTCCCCTCCGACCCCAAGGACACCGGCCCACGGCCGGCCAGACGAGCGCAAGGCATGACCGAATTCATTCCGCCCGGCACCCGCCACATCGACCTGCCCTCGCCCTTTCCGATGAAGCGCGGCGGCGCGCTGCACGGCGCCCGCATCGCCTACGAGACCTGGGGCGAGCTCAACGCCGCCCGCGACAACGCCATCCTGATCGTCACCGGCCTGTCGCCCGACGCGCACGCCGCGGCCAATGCCGGCAACCCGGAGCCGGGTTGGTGGGAAGCGATGCTCGGCCCGGGCAAGCCGATCGACAGCGACCACTGGTTCGTGGTTTGCGTGAACTCGCTCGGCAGTTGCAAGGGCTCGACCGGCCCGGCTTCGATCGACCCGGTCACCGGCGAGCTGTACCGCCTCGAATTTCCCGAACTGTCGGTCGAAGACGGCGCCGATGCCGCCGCCCATGTCGTACGCGCGCTCGGCATCGAGCACCTGGCCTGCGTGATCGGCAATTCGATGGGCGGCATGACCGCGCTGGCCCTGCTGATCCGCCATCCGGGCCTGGCGCGCAACCACATCAACATCTCCGGCGCCGCCCGCGCGCTGCCGTTTTCGATCGCGATCCGCTCGCTGCAGCGCGAGGCGATCCGCCTGGACCCGCAATGGAACCAGGGCCGCTACGACGACGAGCATTACCCGGAGTCCGGCATGCGCATGGCGCGCAAACTGGGCGTCATCACCTATCGTTCGGCGCTGGAATGGGACGGCCGCTTCGGCCGCGTGCGCCTGGAATCGGACCGCGCCGACGACGAACCCTTCGGGCTGGAATTCGAAGTCGAAAGCTACCTGGAAGGCCACGCGCGCCGGTTCGTGCGCCGCTTCGACCCCAATTGCTATCTGTACCTCAGCCGCTCGATGGACTGGTTCGACCTGGGCGATTACTGCGGCCAGACCCTCGCCGACAATGATGAACAGGTGCGGCTCGGCCTGGCCGCGGTACGGGTCGAGAAGGCCCTGGCCATCGGCGTGCAGACGGACATCCTGTTCCCCTTGCAGCAACAGCAGGAGATCGCCGAGGGCCTGCGCGCCGGCGGCGCCGATTCGCGCTTCCTGCCGCTGGAATCGCCGCAGGGGCACGACGCCTTCCTGGTCGATATCGGCCGTTTTGGGCCGGCGGTCGCAGGATTCCTCGCGGAGCTGCGGGGAAGCTAGGACAGACGTAGAATGGACCGCATGAACGCCACCGACGCCCTGCCCGACCTCGACTTCCCCGGCCACGACAAGTTGGTCGCCGCGATCGACGATGCCGTCGCTTCCGGCGACGAACACGCGGTCACCGCGGCCTTGCGCAACACCTTGTGCAAGATGATCCGCGACCGCGACGTGCACCTGCCCGAGTGCGTGTTCGATCCGATCGACGATCACTACGCCCGGCGCGAGATCTACCGCAGCCCGCAGCTCGGCTACAGCGTGGTGGCGATGACCTGGGGCCCAGGCCAGGGCACGCCGATGCACGACCACAGCGGCCTGTGGTGCGTCGAAGGCGTGTGGGACGGCGAACTCGAAATCACCCAGTTCGAATTGCTCGAACGCAACGGCGAGAACTTCCGCTTCCGCGCCGCCGGCGGCATGCATGCCGGCCCCGGCAGCGCCGGCAGCCTGATCCCGCCGCACGAATACCACACCATCCGCAACGCCAGTAACGACTCGGTCGCCGTGTCCCTGCACATCTACAAGGCGCCGATGGAAGCCTGCTCGATGTTCGTGCCGCGCGAAGGCGAATGGTTCCGTCGCGTCGACAAGTCGCTGGAAACCGACGAAGCGGCCTGAGCCGCCGTGCACCGCAGCTCGCGGCGGCGCCCCCTCGCATCGCTGGCAAACCTGATGATCGGCGCCCACACGCGCCGTCATCCCATCATGGCGCCGCACGCAACCTGCTGATGGCCCATGCCTGCCCGCCCGACAACGGGTAGCATGCGCCGCGTTCGCTGTGCCTCTCTCAGCCGCCGCCCGGAGATCAGACGATGCTGACCGACCTGTTGCTCGCCGCCTCGCATCACCTGCTGATCTTCGCCCTGGTGTCGATGCTCGTCGCCGAATCGATCCTGTTGCGCGGCCCCATCGACGGCAGCGTGCTGCAACGCCTGGCCCGTCTCGACTCCGGCTACGGCGGTTGCGCCGGCCTGTTGCTGCTGATCGGCCTGGGCCGCGTGTGGTATGGCGTCAAGGGCCACGATTTCTATCTGCACAACCCCTGGTTCCACGCCAAGCTCGGCGCCTACGTCCTGGTCGGCCTGCTGTCGATCCTGCCGACCGTGCGCTTCCTGCGCTGGCGCAAGGCCTTGTCGCTCAACCCGGGCTATCTGCCGGATGCCGGCGAAGTCGCGAAGATGCGCGGCCTGGTGCGTTTCGAACTGGCCCTGATCGCGGCGATTTTCGTATTGGCCGCGGCGATGGCGCGCTACGGCGGTTTCTGAAGAACCGCAACGGCACAACGGTGCCGAACCTGGCGAACGGGCAAAAACAAAGGGCCTAGCCTTGCGGCTAAGCCCTTGTTTTTCATGGTGCCGGAGGTGGGACTCGAACCCACACGCTTTTAAGGGCGGCGGATTTTGAGTCCGCTGCGTCTACCGATTCCGCCACTCCGGCAGCGGCTGCGCAGTATACCCAGGCAAACGCTCCGCGTCTGCACGTCGTGAGGGGGCTGGGGACAGCAAGCCGGATACGGGCTCGATGAGGGGCGCGAAGCGCGATGGCCGCCCGGGCGCTGGCGGGATGCTTCGGCTTGGTCTTTCGCTTGGGTCAAAGCGACAGCAACAGCAAATCCCCCCTGCCCCCCTTTTCCAAAGGGGGGAACAGCACGGGCTTGGCCGCGGCGAATCTGCAAGAGGGGAACAGCACGGGCTTGGCCGCGGCAAATCTGCAAGGGGGAACAGCACGGGCTTGGCCGCGGCGAATCTGCAAGAGGGAAACAGCGCGGGCTTGGCCGCGGCGAATCTGCAAGGGGAACAGCGCGGGCTTGCCGTGGCGAACCTGCAAAGGGGAACCGCATGGGCTTGTTCGTGGAGGCAAGGATCTCCATTGAGCGCCTCCCCTCTGCAGAGGGAGCCGAGGGGATCTGCCCTCTTCCACTGCGTCGGCCTGCGATTCAGTTCGGCTCGCCCGCCTCGTCGTCGGCCGCGAGCGCCATCGAAGCGGCCGCGGCATCGCTGGTTTCCAACGGTTCCGCCACCGACTCGGCGCGTTCCGCCGAGCTCATCCGCGCCGCCTGCCAGGCGGTCACGGTGCATCGGATGGCGGCGGCGGTTGCGAGCATGGGATCAGTTTTCTGAATGAGATCGACGACAGCCCAGGCATCGCCGGGTGTGGCCACGACGGCCGGACGCGGGCCGCGACAACAAACCGCCACAAGGGCATTGCGGCTCTAGGCCGCGCTCCCAGCGCCACAGACGCCAGAATGAATACATCATCATCGTGAAGCCGGCGCATACGCTGCCGAGCTGCAACGATCGTGCGATCGGTGCGAACGCCGCACCGGCGGGCGTATCGCCCAGTTCCAGCAATACCGTACCGGTCGCAATGCCGCCGGCGGCGATCACCAATGCCGGCGCGAACAACTGCAGCAACATCCTGGCACCACGATTCATCGAGACGTCTCCCCTTCTGCGCCAGGTAGCAGAACGCGGAGCGATCTCAGCCGATGAGACGATGGCCAGAATATGGCCAGCCCCGCCGCGACGCCCCTGCCATTCGTCGTGGCGGCGCTGCGACGCTTGGCGCTTGCGCGCCGGCGCCGATCGTGAGCAAAACGGCGGCATGACCAGGGCTAGAATGATGCGATGTGTCTGATCGCCCTCGCCTGGCAACACCATCCTCGCTATCGCCTGGCCTTGATCGCCAATCGCGACGAGGCCCATCAACGTCCGACCGCGGCCGCGGGGCCCGACCCCGACAGTCCCGAGGTCTACGGCGGCCGCGACCTGCTGCAGGGCGGCAGTTGGCTGATGGCCTCGAGCGCCGGTCGCTTCGCCGCGGTCACCAATGTCCGCGCCGGGCTCAATCCCGAGGTCGCACCGCGATCGCGCGGCGGATTGGTGCGCGAGTTCGTGCGCGACCGCATCGGCGCAGCCGATTATCTCGAAGCATTGCGTCCCGACGCGGCCGAGTTCGGCCGTTTCAATCTGCTGCTATGGGACGGCGAGGCCTTGATGTTCGCCAGCAATCATCCGCAGTTCGTCGCCGCGCCGGTCGCGCCCGGCATGCATGCGATGTCGAACGGCGCCTTCGACGCGCCGTGGCCGAAGAGCACTCACGCCACCTGCGCCTTGTCGTCGTGGCTGGGCTCGTCGGCATCGACCGTACCGCAATCGGGCACCGACCAATTGGAAATGTTGTTGTCGGCGCTCGCCGATTCCACGCCCGCGCCCGACGAGGCCCTGCCCGATACCGGCGTGGGGCTGGAACTCGAACGCATGCTGTCGCCGCCGTTCGTGCTCGGCGAGCGCTACGGCACGCGTTGCAGCACGGTGGTGTTGATCGATGCGGATTCGATCGCCTTCGTCGAGCGGCGCTTCGGCCCGAACGGCGCGGCCGCGGGCGAATCGGCGACCTTGTTGCCGCTGTCGCGGCGCGACTGAATCGCAGAACGCACGCGCACACAGAAAAAGACAGGCAATGAGAAGACCCGGGCCTTCGAGATTTCCTCGGGTGTCCGGGCCTTCCGTATCGGAGCGATTGCATCGGACTTTCGCCCGTTGGTTGTTCTCCGATGGGCGTAAGTTAACGCCGCCGGCGTTACCGGCCGATCAAATTTTCGTGAGCGAAATCTGTCGCGCGCCTGTTCAGGCGCCAGGAACTAGGAAATAGGAACGAGTAGGAGCCCTCAGCGGATCGGGATCGCCCCAACGCCACACTAGTTATTAGTTCCTTACTACTAGTTCCTCGCTCCTCACCACTCGCTCCTCGCTCCCCGCCCATCACCTCGACCAGGGCCACCAACCGCGGCCGGTCTGGGCGTAGCGATCGGCGGCGCGCTCGAACGGATTGCGCACGCTGATGCCGCCGCAAATCAGATACAGCGGCACGAACAACAGCCCCAGCACCATGTACTGATAGACGTGGGCGCGCTCGTGATCGGCGAGCAGGATCGGCGGCTCGTCGCCGTGGCCGGCATCGTGGGCGTAGGTGAAGCACGGCGAGTCCAGGCTGTCGCCGGTATGCAGGATGACGTTGCCGAGAGTGATCGCCCCGCCCGGCCCCCACGGCCAATGCTGGAACACCAGCGCCAGGTCGCTGCGGCGCAAGCGCAGGCGCGCGCCGAACGGCATGCCGACGACGCCGGCGAGCAGACCCAGCGCCGTGATCGGCGAGGTCCAGAGCATGCCGAGCGTGCCGCCGGCGATTCGCACGAAGCCAGCCAGTCAGCAGCCCTCTTCCGACATCAGCAGCCACAGGATCAGATACACCAGCGCGACCGGCAGCAGGAACGTGGCCAAAGCGAGGACCACGAAAACGCCGCGCACCAGCACCGGATTCCAATGCATCCGCAGGGCGATGCCACCGCAGACGCCGGCGATCATGCGATCGTGGCGCGAGCGGCAGAACGTTCGCGTGGTACTGCTCATCCGGGCGTGCTCCGGGTTCCTGCGGGCTCGGAATCAGTCTAGCGCGTCAGGGTGATGGCGTCGTCGCCGGCTTGCGCAGCTGAACGAGACGGGCCTTGAGCCAGGCGGCCGAGGCGACCGGCGGGGCGCCGCCGCAACGGACCCGATAGGCCTGGCCGCTGAGGCTGCTTTCGCTGGCCGCGCGTTCGATGAACTGGTCGGCCGAATCGACCAGGTCGCGCTTGCGCAGGTAGGCCAGCTTCTTGCGCAGATGGGCCTGGGCGGCCTTGGCGTCGTGCCAACTGCCGTTGCGCTCGAACTGGCAGGAGGAACTGCCGAGCGCCTGGATCAGCTGCTCGATCTCGCGCTCGGCCTGGGCCGACGGCGCGGCCTGGGCGGTGCCCAAACCAGCGAGCAGGACGGCCGTGGCCAGGGCCCTGACGAAGGGGGTGCGAAAGGGATTGCGGAAGCGGGTGCGGGCGATGTCCATACGGCGAATTAAAGCTTACCCAGCCAGGCGCCGACCACGTCGGTCCAGATTTCATAACCGCTGCGGTTCATGTGCAGGGCGTCGTCGAGGAACAGCTCCGGGCGCGGTGCGCCGGAGGCCTGCAGCATCGGCCTGTAGACGTCGAGATAGTCCACGCCCTTGGCCTGTTGCGCATACGCGCGCACCAAGGCGTTCGCTTCGCGCACCTGCGGCAGCAAGGCCGCGCGCGAGGGGCTGGGCTTGATCGCGATGAAGCCGATCCGCGCCTGCGGCACGGCCGCGCGCACACGCTCGACGAAAGCGGCGAAGTCGTCGCGCACCTGCGCCGGCGTGCGGCCCTCGGACAGGTCGTTGTCGCCGGCATAGAAGACCACCGCACGCGGCTGGTACGGGGTGACGATGCGCTCGGCGTAATAGAGCGAATCGTAGACGCGCGAACCGCCGAAGCCGCGGTTGATGATGGCCACGCCGGGGAAATCCGTATCCAGGCTTTGCCAGTAACGGATCGAGGAACTGCCGACGAAGACGATGCTGCCGGGACGGCGGCGCACCACCGCGTCTTCGCGCTCGAAGGCCTGGATATTGATTTCCCAGCGGCTGGAATCGGTGGCGGTTGCGGCGGCGGCAGGGGCCGCTGCGGCCGTCGTTGCGGCCTCGGGTGCCGGCGCGGTGCTGGCACAGGCGCAAACCAGGGCCAGCAGCAAGGGATGCAGGATGCGGCGCATGAGAATTCTCTGGCTGACGAGCTGCCGAGACTAAACGTCTCGGCGGGACGATGCATCCGGCAGCGTCGATGCGTTGTTTGCGCTTGCCCTCACCCCGGCCCTCTCCCGCGAGCGGGAGAGGGAGTGAATCAAGGGCCTCCCGCTTGCGGGAGAGCGCCTGGTTCAACGTGTCGCTAGCGCTGTCTTCAGCGCGAGCGCTGCGCCAGCCAGTCGTGGATCGCCTGGGGCACTTCGCGCTGGGCGCGGCCGGACACGTAGATGCCGATGTGGCCGCCGCGGAACGACAGTTCCGAGTAGTCCTCGGTACCGACCAGCTTGGCCAGCGCCCGCGACGCCGCCGGCGGCACCAGGTGGTCCTGCTCGGCGAAAATGTTCAGCACCGGCATGCCGATGTAGGCCAGGTCGACCGCGCGGCCGCCGATGTCGATGCCGCCGTTGACGAAGCCGTTGCCCTGGTAGAACTGCTTGATGAATTGACGGAAGGCTTCACCGGCCTGGTCGGGCGAGTCGAAGATCCACTTCTCCATGCGCAGGAAGTCCTCGAGCGCGCGCTTGTCGTCGAGGATGTCGATCAGGCCGACGTACTTCTGCACGAACAAACGCCACGGCTTCAAGGTGAGGTAGCACCAGTTCATGACGTCGGCCGGGACGTTGCCGAGGGTGTCGACGAACTGGTCGATGTCCAGGCCGCGGGTCCAGTTCGACAGCATGTTGTCGTCGGTGTGGAAATCCACCGGCGTGACCATGGTGATCAGATTGCGGACCTTGTTCGGGTTCAAGGCCGAATAGCACAGCGAGAACGCGCCGCCCTGGCAGATGCCGAGCAGGTTGATCGCGTCCATGCGGTACTCGCGACGCAGGTGGTCGACCGCACCGCCGAGGAAACGCTGGATGTAGTCCTCGAGTTCGAGGTAGCGGTCGGACCGGTCCGGATAACCCCAGTCGAGGATGTAGACGTCTTCGCCGCGTTCGAGCAGGCCGCGCACGATCGATTTGTCGGCCTGCAGATCGACCATGTAGGGGCGATTGACCAGGGCGTAGGCGATCAGCAGCGGGACTTTCGCGGTCGGCGCCTTGTCGCCGCGAAAGCGGTACAACACGACCTTGCCGTCGCGCCAGACTTCCTCGCGCTCGGTCGCGCCGTAGTCGATGTTGCCGACCTGGTGCAGCGACTCCAGCCCGGCGCGCAATTTGTTCTGCGCCTGCATCGCTTCCTGGGCCAGGGATTCGGCGCTGAAATTGATCGGTGAGGTCATGTCAGCGCGCCTTCTGGGTGGTCTTGGCCGGCTTCACCGCAGCGGCGGCGCTGGGCCGGGTCGGCGGTTGCGGGCGGGCGATCGCGGTCTTTTTCGCCGGCTTGGGCTTGCCCGCTGCGACGGCGGTCGACTTGCTGACGGCGGCCGCCGCGGCCTGGGCCGCACGCGGTTTGACGGTTTTCTTCGGCGCCGGCTTGGCCGATTTCGCCTCGGATTTCCTTACCTCGGATTTTTTCACTGCGGACTTCTTTGCCGCGGACTTCAGCGCCGGTTGCGCCTGCGCGCGCGGCGCGTCCGCGGTCTGGCGCGGGGCCTCGTTCGCGCCGGTGCCGCGCGACTGCTGCACCTCATCGCGCAGACGCCGCAGTTCGCGTTCGAGTTGCGCGATCTTGCGGTGCGCGGCGTCGATCTCGGTGCGGGTCGGGATGCCGAAGCCGCTACTGGCCTGCTCGACTTCCTTCTGCACGCCGGCGCGCAGGCGCATCTGCGAATTCACCAGGGCCGCATAGGCATCGCGGAACCGCGGCGACAAGGCGATCTGCGCATAGGCTTCCTCGGCCGCATCGATCCACAGATCGAACAGCGCGCGTGCGCTGGAGAGCTGACGACCCGGCTCGCTGCGCTCGGCCAGCTTGTCCTCGAAACGCGAGAACGCATCCTGGCCGGCTTCGGCCATCAAGGCGTTGTAGGCCTGGCTCTGCTTCTGGTAATCGACATGCGCCTGGGCCAGCGCCTGCAGGCGCTCCTGATGCTCGCGCGCGAAACCGAACGCGGGCAGGCCGAGGATCGATTGACCCTGGCCTTGCAGGCGCTCCAGAAACGGCGCGACCTGCTCGACCCAACGCGACAGATCCTGCTGACCCGGGCCGCGCATCGCCCCGAACACGTCGGCGAAGGGATTGGCGGCATTGCCGCCGAGGACGCGTTTCCAGGCCCCGGCGATGTCGCCGGCGGAGGCGTCGCTGCCGGCGAACTGCGCCGCCAGCTTCTGGATCTCGCCGAACCAACCGCGCGCCTGGCTGTTGAAGCGGTCCAGGGTTTCGTCGGCCTGCGGGCTCGCGCCCTTGGCCAGTTGCGACCACCAGTTCACGGCCTCGTTCCAACCCGGAACCGACGGCTGCGAGGGCTGCGCGCCGGCGCCGCGCATCATCTGCCCCCATGCGCTCCAGTACTGTCGCGCCAGTGCATCCAGATCGGGGCCGGCGCCGAAATCGCCGGGATTAGTCGAGCCGAAACCGAAATTCGCCATCGCCGCCTCCATGATTTGATCCGATCATAGCAACGGCCTGTTGCCGCGCGCTGTGTCGGCAGCACCGCCACGCGATGACGGCCGATCGATGCGCCGATGATGTGCCGACCGCCGTAATGCGCAAACTGCGCGCGGCTACGCGGTCGGCCCGGGCTTGGGTATGCTTGCGGCACATTCAGGCAAGGAGCCACTCGTGGCCATTGGCGAGTATTCGCAGATCTACCGCGGCAAGCGCATCGTGAACTTCAGCATGGGCGAAACGCCCGCCGGTGGCGACGTCGTCTACCGCCTGCATCAGGACTACGACAGCGCCGAAAGCCAAGGCGATCTGCTCGGCAGTCTGCTGTCGCAGGTCGACCCGGGCACGCTCGATGCACTGGTCGTCGGCCCCTGGAGCGAAGCGCACGACGAAGGCCCGTCGGGCTATCTCGACCTGCTGATCGAACGCCGCGCCGAACTGCCCGCGCTCAAGGGTCTGTTCGTCGGCGACATGACCTACGAAGACTGCGAGATTTCCTGGATCATCCAGACCTCGTACAACGCCCTGCTCGCCGCCTATCCGGCGCTGGAATCCCTGCGCATCCGCGGCTCCAGCAGCCTGGAGCTGCAGGCCTTCGAGCACGAGCACCTGCAGGAGCTGGCGATCGAATGCGGCGGCCTGCCGTCGAAGATCGTCGATGCCCTCGCCGGCTCCAAGCTGCCGGCGCTGCACCACCTCGAACTGTGGCTCGGCGACGACAACTACGGCTACGACGGCGACCTTGCGACCTACCAGCGCCTGTTCACCGCGATCCAACCCGAACGCCTGCGTTACCTGGGCTTGCGCAACGCCAGCATCGGCGACGAACTCGCCGTGTGGCTGGCCGCGCAACCCTGGCTCGGTGGTTTGCGGACCCTCGACCTGTCGCTGGGCACCATCGGCGACATCGGTGCGCAGGCACTGTTCGAAAGCCCGAACCTCGGAGGCATCGAACGCATCAACCTGAGCCACCACTACATCTCGCCGGAGTGGCAGCAGAAACTCGCCAGCCTGCCCTGCGAGGTCGTGCTCGACGAGCATGAAGACGAGGACGACGGCGAACGCTACGTCGCAGTCGCCGAGTAAGACGTGTCCGCGGCCCCCTGGTTGTTGTTCGGCCCCAGCGCCAGCCGTCGGGTCCAGGGGCTGCAGCTGGCCTTGCGCGAGCACGGCCTGCCTGCGGCCGAAGTCGTCGACTACCAGACCCTGCTGAGCGCGCCGGAACGCGCCGCCGAGGCGATCGGCGGCCATCGCGGCCTGGTCAAGCTCGAATCGCCCGGCGAAGCGCCGGCCCTGCACGCCGCCCTGATCGAACGCGGCTGGCGGCGGCTCGGCGCGGCGGGCCCGGCACCGCAGCCGCTCGAACACGGCGAGCTCGCCCATCAGCATCATTGGTACGCCGGTTTCGCCGCTCTGCTGCGCTCGCTGCCGGCCGCTGCCGCTTACCTCAATCCGCCCGACGACATCGTCTGCATGAGCGACAAGCTGGCCTGCCAGCAGCGCTGCATCGCGGCCGGAATCGAGGTGCCGCCATTGCTCGGCCCGATCGACGGTTACGAGCATTTGCGCGAACGCTTGCGCGCCTCCGGCTGCGACCAAGTCTTCGTCAAGGCGCGCTATGGCTCATCGGGTGCCGGCGTGTTGGCGTATCGGCGCAACCGTGCCGGCCGCGAGGTCGCCTACGGCTCGGCCGAACTGGTCGAAAGCGGCGGACGACTGCGCGTGTTCAATTCGCTGCGCCCGCGCCGTTACACCGCCACCGGCGACATCGCCCGGCTCGTCGACCTGCTCGCCGCACAAGGCGCCTATGCCGAGCGCTGGGTTGCGAAACCGCGCGCGCCCGATGCGCACGGCGGACATTACGATCTGCGCGTGGTCGCGCTCGACGGACAGGCGCGGCAACGCGTCGCCCGGGTCAGCCGCGGGCCGCTGACCAACCTGCACCTGGGCAATCGCCGCGGCGCGTTGGAGGCCTGGTTCGACCCGGCCTCGATGCAGGCGCTCGAAGCCGCGACCGAACGCGCCGCCGGCGTGTTTCCGCGCAGCCGCATGATCGGTTTCGACCTGATCCTGCGCGACCGCCGCAGTTGGTTGCTCGAACCCAATGCCTTCGGCGACTTGTTGCCCAACCTGCTGTGGCAAGGCCGCGACACCTACCAAGACCAAGCCGCACTGGCGTCCTCGCCACCTGCCCGCAGCGGTCCACAGCGAATGCCCGCCCATGCCTGACGCCCTCCCCGACATGCGCGCCATCATCGGCGATCACGACTTGGTCCTGATCACCCTCGACACCTTGCGCTACGACGCCGCCCAAGCCTGTTTCGAGCGCGGCGAATTGCCGGTGCTCGGGCCGCACTTGCCGCCGGAAGGCTGGGAACGCCGGCACACGCCGGGCAGTTTCACCTATGCCGCGCACGCGGCGTTCTTCGCCGGCTTCCTGCCCACGCCGGCCTCGCCCGGCCCGCATCCGCGCTTGTTCGCGCTCGACTTCGAAGGCAGTGAAACCACCGCGGCGGGCACCTACGTGTTCCGCGACCGCGCCGACATCGTCTCCGGTCTGCACGATGCCGGCTATCGCACGATCTGTATCGGCGGGGTCGGTTTCTTCAACCAGCGCAATCCGCTGGGTTCGCAGTTACCGGGCTTGTTCGACGAAAGCCATTGGGAACCGGGTTTCGGCATCACCGCCATCGACTCCACCGAGCGCCAGGTCGCCCTGGCCTGCGCACGCCTGCGCAGCGAGGAACTGCGCGATACCCGCTGCTTCGTCTTCGTCAACGTCTCCGCCCTGCACCAACCCAATCGCCATTACCTCGCCGGCGCCGAACACGACGGCTACGACAGCCACTGCGCCGCCCTGCGTTACGTCGACGCCGCGCTGGCGCCCTTGTTCGCCGCCTTGCGCGAACGCGGGCGCGCCTTCGTCATCGCCTGCTCCGACCACGGCACCGCCTACGGCGAGGACGGCTACCACGGCCACCGCCTCGCCCACGAGGTGGTGATGACCGTGCCCTACGCGCATTTCATACTCTCGCCATGACCGCTCCCCTCGCTTTGCCCGGCCTCGCCGATCTGCTCAGCCTGCCGCCGTACCAGGCCTATTCGTATTCCTATCCGCACAAGACCGCGTACCGGCCGATCGAACCGGCGCAGCCCTTGGCGAAGCTCTGGGCCGGCGAACGCCGCGATGCGCTGTTCCTGTACCTGCATATCCCGTTCTGTTCCTACCGCTGCGGCTTCTGCAATCTGTTCGCCCTGGCGCGGCCGGAACCGGCCAAGGTCGACGCCTATCTCGACCAGATGGAGCGGCAATTGCAGGCCACCGCGCAGGCCCTCGGCGATCACCGCTTCGTGCGTTTCGCACTCGGCGGCGGCACCCCGACCTACCTCGACGTCGAGCAATTGCGGCGGGTGTTCGCGATGGTCGAGCAGCATGCCTCGATCGACCTGCAGGCCACGCCGGCCGGCATCGAGGTCTCGCCGGAAACCGTCGACGCCGACAAGCTGCGGGTCTGCCGCGAAGCCGGCATCGACCGGGTCAGCATGGGCATCCAGAGCTTCAGCGACGCCGAGGTGCGCTCGCTGGTGCGTCCGCAGCAGCGCGAAGTGGTCGAACGCGCGATCGCGACGATCCGCGAGCAGGCCTTCCCGATCCTCAATCTCGACCTGATCTACGGCATCGCCGGGCAGACGGTGACGAGTTTCCTCGCCTCCATCGACAGCGCGCTGAGTCATCGGCCCGAAGAGATCTATCTGTATCCGCTGTACGTGCGGCCGCTGACCGGCCTGGGCCGGATCGAGGCCAAGGCCGGCGCCAAGCCCGGCTTCGCCCTGCAACCCGAACCCCTGGACACGCGTCTGGCGCTGTACCAAGCCGGCCGCGACCATCTGCTTGCGGCCGGTTACAGCCAGGTCTCGATGCGCATGTTCCGCGCCCCGCATTCGCCCGACATCGCCGCGCCGGTCTACTGCTGCCAGAGCGACGGCATGGTCGGCGTCGGCTGTGGTGCGCGCTCCTACACCGGCACCCTGCACTACTCCAGCGAGTATGGTGTCGCCCGGCGCAGCGTGGCCGAGATCCTCGACCACTACCTGGCCCGCGACCCGGCCTCGTTCGCCTACGCCGACTATGGCATCGAGCTCGACGACGACGAACGCCGGCGCCGCCACGTCATCCAGTCGCTGTTGATCCGCCCGGGCCTGGACCGCGACGACTACCGCCGCCGCTTCGGCGCCGACTGCCTCGACGACCTGCCGCAGCTACGCGATCTGCTCGACCTCGACCTCGCTCACGGCGACGAGGCCATGCTCGCCTTGACCGACGCCGGCCTCGCCCGCGCCGACACCATCGGCCCCTGGCTGACCTCGGCGCGCATCGCCGAGCGCATGCACGATTACCGTCTCGGCTGAGCGCATGCACCTGTCCCTGCTCTATCGCGGCCGGCTCAGCAGTTGCAACTACGAGTGCGGCTACTGCCCGTTCGCGAAGACTTACGACAGCCGCGCCGCCCTGCGTCGCGACGCCGACGACTTGGCGCGCTTCGTCGACTGGGCGGCGCAGCAGCGCATGGAGCTGTCGATCTTGTTCACGCCCTGGGGCGAAGGCCTGGTGCGCCGCCACTACCGCGACGCCATGACCCGCCTGAGCCATCTGCCGCATCTGCGCCGGGTCGCTATCCAGACCAACCTGTGCGTCGGCACGCGCTGGCTCGACGACGTCGACACCCGCACGCTCGCCCTGTGGTGCACCTATCACCCGACCCAGGTCACCCGTGCGGCCTTCCTCGCGCGTTGCCGCGAACTCGATCGCCGCGGCGTGCGCCACAGCGTCGGCATGGTCGCACTGCACGAGCACCTGGACGAAATCGAAGCCTTGCGCGCGGAACTGCCGGCGCACACGCCGCTGTGGCTCAACGCCTACGACGAGCGTCCGCCGGGCTATTACAACGCCGACCAGATCGAACGCCTGCAGCGCATCGACCCGCATTTCCGCTACAACCTCGACCCCGCGCCGAGCCTGGGCGCGCCCTGCCTGACCGGCGAGAACGTGGTCTCGGTCGACGGCGACGGCAACGTCAAGCGCTGCCATTTCGTTGCCGAACCGCTCGGCAACCTCTACGACGGCAGCTACGCCGCGCAACTGCGCGCCCGCAGCTGCCCGAACTCGCGTTGCGACTGCTACATCGGCTACGCGCATCGCCCGGACCTGCCGTTCCAGCGCGACTATGCCGGCGGCGTGCTCGAACGTATTCCCGCACTCGCGCAATCGCCTTACGGCCTCGCCGCCGCCCGGCCGGGCTGAGCTCATCCCATTCGATCTACGCAAAGGAAGCAGCATGTCGTTCCGAAGGACCTCGAAACTCGCCCTCGCTGTCTGGCTCGCGGCGGCCGCCCTCGTCGGCCCCGCCTGCGCCGCACCCGCCCCAGCCGCGTCGGGCATGCCACCCGAGCAGGTCGCCGAACTCTATCTGCGCCTCGCCCTCCACAACGACGTCGAGGCCGCCAAGACCCTCAACGGCTACCTCAGGCCCGCGTTCGACGGCAAGGACGCCCTCAACGTCGAATACCTGGCGACCGTGCCGGGCCTCATGCGACCGATGTTCGAGGAGTACGCCGACACCCTGCTCAAGTCCTTGCCGAAGGTCGACCCGGCGCGCGCCAAACCGGCGATCGTCGCCGCGATGCTGGCCCAGCACGCCGCCGTCGCCAGCGCCGAATGCCGCGCGCTATCGCACGAGGAACGCACGAACGACGTCGTCGCCGGCCAACGCATCGCCGCAGTCGCCTATCGCTGCAAAGTCCCGGCGATCGACCAGAGCATCGAGCAACTGCTGGCGAACGAGGAGGACGACCCCAACAAGGTCACCACCGAATTGCTGGTCGACGGTTTCGAGCGCTACCGCCGCTCCCACGAAACCGCCACTGGCAGCCGCGACGTCGACGGCGTGATCACTCTCTACGGCGGCAACGGCCAGCCGTGGCTCACCGGCAGCTACGCCGAGGTCATCGACGTGGTGACCGACGGGATGTTGAAGAAACGCGCGGAATGACCCGGCGCGCGCGGCGAGATTCGATCGTCGCGCATCGTCTGCTCGTCGTCGTTCGACGTCGGATAGAAAAGTAAGGCGGCACTGCTCCGTGCATCGTCGAGACGAAGCGACAGCGCGCGCATATCGGCAGAGCCACGATGCGCCGATGCGTGATAAGCACGCGAGTGCAACCCGAACATACGCATGGAAGACCTGCACATAGAAAACGTGCACATGGAAAGTGCAATCGAAAACGCGCGCTCAGAACTCGTAAACAAAACTCGCAAACAAAAACGGACACGCAAAACGAATCAGGGCCCGGTTTCCCGGGCCCTGATTCGTGTTTGGCGTCCCCACGGGGATTCGAGCTTAACCCCCGACTCACCCTCGCCCACCGAACGCCGCTTCTGATCAGGCTTTCACCACGAAGTCGACATCGACGCGCGGCGTAGGGGCTGGAATGTCCGCTAACGGCCAGAAGCGGACATTCGCCCTCGCATTGGACGCCGATGCCAGCGACTTGGGCTCTGTTAGGTCTCAGCGTCCACGCGCCATGACGGCAGGCGAGCGCTCTTGAATCGCTCGGAAGTATGAGAAATAGCGCATCGCGTACTTGTTGCCGGCCGGTTCCGATGCCGCCATGCGAGGCCAAAGGTCCTCAAAGCCAACCTTTCGAAGCAGGCGCGCATACTCCTTGAACTCGCGAGGCGTGTTGCCGGCACCAAGCATGCCCGCCACACGGCGCCTGATTCGCACCTTGATTGCCTGGGACAGTTCAATGCCTTTCAGCGCCCGTGCCGCGTTGCTCTTCAGCACTCTACCGAATGGGAACGCGCCGTCTTGTTCGATAAACTCAACTCCCAGCGTCGCACAGGCTGGATCGCCGGCTTTTATTCCCTCAATGACCGGTTCCATGATCGGGTAGACCCAGGTCACGTCGGCACGATGATATGTCTTGGGTTGGAGAACGCGCGGCAACTGGACATCCAGTCGGGCACAGTGCTCCAGATACCGCGACTGGACGGCTTCCACGCTCCAAGCCCCTTTCCCGTTGTAGTCGCGAATGATCATCGTCAGGTCAATCCGAGGTCGGCGCGCAGCATCGTATGCATGACCGCTTTGGGTCGTAAGCGGACATAAGAATGCCGACTCGGGGCAGCGCATGTCCACGGGGATTCGAGCTTAACCTCCAACTTACCCTCTCCCATCGCACCCCTTTTCGAATCCGTGTCTCGCCCCGGGGCCGCTACCGGTCGGCAGCCTGACCCTGGCGCTTCCTCTATCGACCAGGAGTGGACACTTCCTCAACTCGACCAGATGGTCGCGCCCCCTTCAACCTCCGTCCAGTTCCCTCAAGCGAGCTCGAATGCTCTGCTCATTCAGATGCTTCCGGATGCAAAACCACTGCCGGGCCGAAGAGGAATAGAGCAACACTAAAGTAGTCACCGAGCCTAGGACAGCGGAACCAAAGGCGAGTCCCATCGGGCCGACCTGATAGCGCTCGACAACCTGGAACAAGACTAAAAAAAACAAGACAAGCACTACCCAAGCAGCAGCCAGGAACCAACGGCTGGCGGAGAGCGGCGGATCTATTTGACCTAGCCGTTTCAGCAGTTCAGTCAGCACCTGTCGCTCATTCGTATTGAACATGTTCAAGCCCTTGCTTACGTCATTAGATCTTCGTCAATCGTGACCGATTTCCACCACCCCCACCACCATGCTGAGTGATCGGTTTGGGAAACAAACGACAGATACGAGGACAGACGAACGATGGGAAGGAAGGCCGCCAAAGTGGCCCTGCACTCCATCGGAATACCTGATGCCTACTACGTAGCGAAGGGCTTTCGTCCGTTGCTCGTGCGTGCAATCAAATCAATGAAGCACGCTGCAACAGTTGCTGAGCAGGAAGAACTTGCTCGGCACAAAGAGGCGTTGCGCCTCTTAGACATGGTCATTCGAAATCGATCGAAATTTCGCAAAAAAATGCGGGGGTAAAAAAGCAAAAAGCCCTGAAAAATCAGGGCTTTAGCTTACAAATGGCGTCCCCACGGGGATTCGAACCCCGGTCGCTACCGTGAAAGGGTAATGTCCTAGGCCTCTAGACGATGGGGACAAAACTTGTTGTTCTTGCAGCTAACTCGTCCGGAAACCCTTTCAGTTCCGAAGAGTGGTGGAGCCAGCCGGGATCGAACCGGCGACCTCTACAATGCCATTGTAGCGCTCTCCCAGCTGAGCTATGGCCCCACGTGCTGGAAAGACGAACATCTTAGCGGGCGTTCAGCGATGTCGTCAAGCATTCATCGCTAAATTTTTTCCCGGTCCCGCGTCGCCTGGGCCGAATGGATCGGGCTGCGCGGGGTCGTGTTCGACCGGGCGCAATGTTGCCATGCCG
Organism: Lysobacter sp. CA196; assembly: GCF_052078695.1. Classification (NCBI taxonomy): domain Bacteria; kingdom Pseudomonadati; phylum Pseudomonadota; class Gammaproteobacteria; order Lysobacterales; family Lysobacteraceae; genus Lysobacter; species Lysobacter sp. CA196. The sequence goes on from NZ_JBQJIN010000001.1 coordinate 42,166, forward strand.
TGACCCCGTTCCGCTAGATACTCGAGCCACTTTCCTAAAAAAGTATTCATCCGCATGCGGTGGCCGATCACCTCCGCCGGCGGCGGGTACATGCCGATGACGTCCTGCCAGCGGCGGCCGACATAGCAATGGGTGGCTTCGACCTGGTGCGTGTCGTGGTACAGGCGCAGATACGCGGAAGGGTCGGGCTCGCCGGTCAAGGGGTCCTGCAGCGCATACGTCAAGCGCATTTCTGTCGTATAGCGATGCTGCTCGATCACGTCCAGGCGCAGGTCGAGGCCGTCGCCGACGTCGGACAGGTACACGCCGCGCGCGAGTTCGGCCGAAGAAAACAGGCGCGAAAGGCGGTCGTGATTCTCCGCGTACAAGCCCATCAACCAGCCGAAACGGCTGAGTTTGGGAAGGCGCGCGAAGCGGGAGGCGGCGGTGCTCATGCTCGCGATCCTACACGCCTTGCGCAGCTCGCGGCAGCATTGACGCAATGGCGAAAAAGCCTTAATTTGTAGGCTCTTCGCCAAGGCGAACGGGTTCGGGAAAGCGCTGGGGAAAGCGCTGCGGAATTCACCCCCCGAACCCGGTTGCGGCGCGTGTGGCTACGCCCCGGTTCATGCATTCATCGACGAGCCATCGCCTCGCCGCCTTCCTGCTTACGTATCACATTCAGGGCCTGCCCTGCCCCACGCGTGCCCGCTGATCCGCACGTTCGCATCCGCGCCGCGCACGGCGGCGCGGCGCGGCGCGGCGCAGATCCTTGCTCAGAACATCTCGCGATGGATGCCCAAGGTGGTCAGCACCTTGCTCGAAATCTCTTCGATCGAAGTGTGGGTGGTGCTGAGGGTCGGGATGCGCTCGGCCCGGAACATCATCTCGGCCGCGGCGACCTCGCGCTTGCAGGTCTCGAACTGGGCGTAGCGAGAATTCGGCCGGCGTTCCTGGCGGATCTGCTGCAGCCGGATCGGGTCGATGGTCAGGCCGAACAGTTTGCTGCGGTAGGGCCGCAGCCGCGGCGGCAGGCGGTCGTGCTCGAGGTCTTCCTCGGTCAGCGGATAATTGGCCGCGCGCACGCCGTAATGCAGCGCCAGATAAACGCAGGTCGGGGTCTTGCCGGCCCGCGACACCGCGACCAGGATCAGGTCGGCCTCGGCGTAGTCGACGCTGGCCCCGTCGTCGTGGGTCAGGGCGAAATTCATCGCGTTGATGCGGCGGTGGTAGGTCTCGAAATCGGCGATGCCGTGGGCCTGGCCGACCCGGCGTTGGCGGGTCTCGTGCAGCTCCCGCTCCAGCGGTTCGATGAACGGCGCGAATACGTCCAGCATCAGGGCCCCGCTCTCGGCCAGGGCCGCGCCGACGTCCCCGTCCATGCAGGAATTGATGACCACCGGCCGCACCCCGTGGACCACGGCGGCCTCGCGGATCTTGGCCGCGGCGTCCTGGGCGCGCTCGACGCTGTCGACGAAAGCGATGCGATCGGTGACGAACCGGGTCTCGGTGAACTGGGTCAGCAGACTGTGACCGATGGTCTCGGCGGTGATGCCGGTACCGTCCGAAACGTAGAAAACGGGGCGGGTCCCGGCCATCGAACACCTCGGTTATGTGCTACGCCAATATGAAAAAGCCCATCGGATCAAGCTTGTATGCACCCGACGCACGGGCGATCATAGCCGCTTGGCCGCGCCCCTGACGTGTCCTCCCCCCTCGGAGATTGTGTGTCTTGAACGAGAACATCCTCTGGCTGCACGCGTTACGCCTCAACGATCTCGCCCGCGTAGGCGGCAAGAATTCCTCGCTCGGCGAGATGATCGGCAACCTCGCCAACCTCGGCGTATCGGTGCCCGGCGGCTACGCCACCACCTCCGAGGCCTTCAAGGCCTTCATCGCCCATAACAACCTGCACCAGCGCATCTTCGACAAGCTCGCGACGCTGGACGTGGAAGACGTGCCGGCGCTGAACGCGGCCGGTGCCGAAATCCGCGGCTGGGTCATCGAGTCGCCGTTGCAGGACGATCTGGACCAGGACATCCGCAGCGCCTACCGCAAGCTGTGCGCCGAGAACGCTGGCAACAGCGGCGGCGACGTCGCGGTCGCCGTGCGCTCCTCGGCCACCGCCGAAGACCTTCCCGACGCGTCCTTCGCCGGCCAGCAGGAAACCTTCCTGAACGTCACCGGCGAAGACGACGTGGTCCGCAAGGTCAAGGAAGTCTTCGCCAGCCTCTACAACGACCGTGCCATCGCCTACCGCGTGCATCACGGCTTCAAGCACGAAGACGTGTTCCTGTCCGCCGGCGTGCAGCTGATGGTGCGCTCCGACGTCGGCGCTTCCGGCGTGTTGTTCACTCTCGACACCGAGTCGGGCTTCCGCGACGTGGTCTTCATCACCTCCAGCTACGGCCTGGGCGAGATGGTCGTGCAAGGCGCGGTCAACCCCGACGAGTTCTACGTCTACAAGCCCACCCTGCAGCAGGGCAAGCCGGCGATCCTGCGCCGCTCGGTCGGCGCCAAGCAGTTGCGCATGGTCTATTCCGACCAACCCGGCGAACGCGTGCGCACCGAGGACACCCCGGCGGAACTGCGCGCGACGTTCTCGATCGACGATGCCGACGTGCACGAGCTTGCCAAGCAGGCGCTGGTCATCGAAAAGCACTACGGCCGTCCGATGGACGTGGAATGGGCGAAGGACGGCGTCAGCGGCAAGCTGTTCATCGTCCAGGCCCGCCCGGAGACGGTGAAGTCGCGCGGCAAGGCCACCCAGATCGAGCGTTACCAGCTCGAAAAGCGCGGCGAGATCATCACCGAGGGCCGCGCGATCGGCCAGAAGATCGGCAGCGGCGTGGCGCGCGTGGTGCGCAACCTCGACGACATGAGCCGGGTGCAGCCGGGCGACGTGCTCGTCGCCGACATGACCGACCCCGATTGGGAGCCGGTGATGAAGCGCGCCGCGGCGATCGTGACCAACCGCGGCGGCCGCACTTGCCACGCGGCGATCATCGCCCGCGAACTCGGCGTGCCGGCGGTCGTCGGCACCACCAACGGTCTGGACGCGATCAAGGACGGCCAGGTGGTCACGGTCAGCTGCGCCGAAGGCGACACCGGTTTCATCTACGACGGCAGCCTGCCGTTCGAGCGCCATGTCGCCGACCTGGACAAGATGCCGCCGGCGCCGCTCAAGGTGATGATGAACGTCGCCAACCCGGAGCGCGCGTTCGACTTCGCGATGCTGCCGAACGCCGGCGTCGGTCTGGCGCGTCTGGAGATGATCATCGCCAGCCACATCGGCATCCACCCGAAGGCGCTGCTCGAATACGCCTCGCAGGACGCCGATACCAAGAAGAAGATCGACGCCAAGATCGCCGGCTACGGCAACGACCCGGTGCAGTTCTACGTCGATCGCCTGGCCGAGGGCATCGCCACCATCACCGCGTCGTTCGCGCCGCATCCGGTGATCGTGCGCCTGTCGGACTTCAAGTCCAACGAATACGCCAACCTGATCGGCGGCAGCCGTTACGAGCCGCACGAAGAGAACCCGATGATCGGCTTCCGCGGCGCCAGCCGTTACGTCGATCCGAGCTTCTCCGACGCCTTCGCCCTGGAATGCCGGGCGGTGTTGAAGGTGCGCGAGGAAATGGGCCTGACCAATTGCTGGATCATGATTCCGTTCGTGCGCACCCTCGACGAAGGTCGCCGCGTGCTCGAGGTGCTGGAGAAGAACGGCCTGCGCAAGGGCGAGAATGGCCTCAAGATCATCATGATGTGCGAGGTGCCCTCGAACGCCTTGCTGGCCGACGAGTTCCTCGACATCTTCGACGGCTTCTCGATCGGTTCCAACGACCTGACCCAGCTCAGCCTCGGCCTGGACCGCGACTCGGCGATCGTCGCCCACCTGTTCGACGAACGCGATCCGGCGGTCAAGAAGCTGCTGGCGATGGCGATCTCGGCCGCGCGCGCCAAGGGCAAGTATGTCGGCATCTGCGGACAGGGCCCGAGCGATCACCCCGACCTGGCCGAATGGCTGATGGACCAAGGCATCGAGTCGGTTTCGCTGAACCCGGACACCGTGGTCGACACCTGGCTGCGCCTGGCCAAGGCGAAAGCCAAGGCCCAGGCCTGAGCGCACGATGACGGAAAAGGACGCGGTGCAGGCGCTGGTCCCCAAGTCCCTGCTGGGGCTTGAGGCCGGCTTCGATATCGACAAGCTGCTCGCCTGGGCGCAGACCAAGGGCCTGATCCTGATCAGCGCCCTGGCGATCCTGCTGATCGGCCTGTGGCTGGCCAAGTGGCTGTCGCGCGCCCTGGAGCGGGTCATGACCCGCGCCAACATGGAAGTCACCCTGCGTGGCTTCCTGCGCAACATCGCCTATGCGGCGATGATCGTGATCGTTGCGGTCGCGGCCCTGCAGCAGCTCGGCGTGCCGATGACCTCGGTACTCGCCGTGCTCGGCGCCGCCGGCCTGGCGATCGGCCTGGCGCTGAAGGATTCGCTGTCGAACATCGCCTCGGGCGTGATGCTGATCGTGCTGCGCCCGTTCCGTGCCGGCGACCATGTCCAGGCCGCCGGCATCGAGGGCACGGTCGAACAGATCCGCGTGTTCCAGACCCGCCTGCGCACCATCGACAACCGCGTGATCGTGCTGCCGAACAGCCTGATCACGACCGCGGCGATCATCAACTTCACCGCCAATCCCAAGCGCCGCATCGACCTGACCGTCGGCGTAGGCTACGACGACGACCTCAAGGTCGCCAAGGAAACGCTGTTGGCCCTGGCCAAGGCGCATCCGAACGTATTGCAGGACCCGGCGCCGGAAGTCTTGGTCACCGCCCTGGCCGAGAGCAGCGTCAATCTGGAGCTACGTTCCTGGGTCAAGACCGCGAACCTGATGCGGACCAAGAGCGACCTGGTCGAAGGCATCCGCAACGAGTTGATCGGCAAGGGCCTCAACATCCCCTACCCGCAGCGCGACCTGCACGTGTACCACCACGATGCCGATGGTCGTCCGCTGACCGAGGTGTTGACCAAGGCCATCGCCGACGATGGCGATGTGGCCCAACCGGTGGTCAAGCCGAAGGCGTGATCGCTTTCGCTTCAGGGTAGGAGCGGCGCGAGCCGCGACCCGGATCAGTCAGATTCCGTGTTGGTTGCATCGTAGGTCTATTGGCGTTGTCGCGGCTTGCGCCGCTCCTACCCCGAAGCGCAATCGCGCCGGTAAGGCGCCTCAGCCCAACCCGCCCAACTTGCCCATCGCCGCACGGTAATGCTTGAGCTCGGCGATCGAGTCCATGACGTCGCTCAGGGCGGTGTGTTTGCTGTCCTTGCTCAAGCCGGCCAGCACGTCCGGCGCCCAGCGCCGCGCCAGTTCCTTGATCGTGCTGACGTCGAGGTTGCGGTAGTGGAAGTACTTCTCCAGCCGCGGCATGCAGCGGTGCAGGAAACGGCGGTCCTGGCAGATCGAATTGCCGCAGATCGGTGAGGTGTTCGGCGACACCCACTGGGCGAGGAACTCCAGGGTACGGGTTTCGGCTTCTTCCATCGCCACGCCCTGTTCGAGCACGCGCTTCCACAGGCCGGACTTGCCGTGCTGGTGGCGGTTCCACTCGTCCATCGCCTGCAGGCGTTCGAGCGGATGGGCGATCGCCAGCTCCGGGCCCTCGGCCAGGACCTGCAACTGCGCATCGGTGACGACGGTGGCGATTTCCAGGATCGAATCGCGGTCGGTATCCAGCCCGGTCATCTCCAGATCGATCCAGATCAGCCGGTGCTCCTGCCCTGTCTTGTCGCTCATAGCCTCGCCGTCGTGCCCATGTCGCGGCATGATAGCCCAGCCCCCTTCCCAGCTGCCGTACCGCAATGAGCCAGAACGCCGCCTCCTTCGCCCACTACGCGATCCTCACCGCGATGCTGGCCCCCGCGTTCTTCCTGACCGCGACCGCCTCGCTGCTGCTGTCGGCCAACAACCGCCTGGCCCGGGTGATCGACCGCGCCCGGGTCCTGCTGAAGGAACTGGCCGAGACCGAGGACGCCGAGGAGCGCGACCAGCTCGAACGCCACATCCTGCGCCAGAAGAAGCGCAGCAAGATCATCCTGCGCGGCAGCCAGCTGCTCTACACCGCGATCAGCTTCTTCGTCGGCACCAGCCTCAGCGTGGCCGGCGACGCTTTCCTCGGCTACCGGCTCGGCGCGGTGCCCACGATCCTGGCCGCGCTCGGGGTGCTGGCGATGTTCGCCGCCAGCCTGCTGCTCGCCCGCGAATCCTCGCTGGCGGTCGAAGCGGTCAACGAGGAAATGGACCACGGCCACATCACCGCGATGAAGCGCTGGTCCAAGCCGCGCGCATGACCCGCGCCGGCCCGGCTTGCGGCATCATCCTGCTTCGCGCGCATCGTTCGCGTGCATAGATCCTGGAGCCCGTCATGGCCGACCCTCTGCTGCAACTGAGCAGCCACTACACCGTGGTCTCGGCGATGATCACGCCGGCGTTTTTCCTGACCGCGACCGCCTCGCTGCTGGTGTCCTCGAACAACCGCCTGGCGCGCGTGGTCGACCGCATGCGCCAACAGTTGAACCAGCTCGAAGACACGGTCGACGAACAGGCCCGCGACTATCTGGAGGCGCGCATCATCCTGCACCGCCGGCGGGTGCGCCTGATCCTGATCTGCCTGCAGTTGCTGTACGGCGCCATGACCGCCTTCGTCGCCACCAGCCTGGCGATCGGCATCGACCAGTTCACCGACTACCGCCTGCGCGGCGTGCCGACCGGCCTGGCGATGTGCGGCGTGCTGCTGGTGCTGGCCGCCTCGATCAACATGGGCCGCGAAGCGCGCATGAGCGTGTCCATGCTCGACGCCGAAGTGAAGCGCGAGTTCGACCGCGACAACGGGCGCCAGAAACGGCGCTGATGCGCGACAGGCAAGCGTTGAGAGCGAAGGCCTCGCACACGCCGGCGTTTACGCGCCCCACGCCAGAAACTCGCTCGATGCGAGCTACGGTCCTCAGATTGGCTTGCCGCGCTTGCGCCTGAAATACGCGGTCAAACGCGCGCCGGCCTCTTCGCCGAGCACGCCGCCGCGCACCTCGATGCGATGGTTGTGGCGCGGGTCGGTCAGCAGGTCGAATACGCTGCCGGCGGCGCCGGTCTTGGGGTCGCCGGCGCCGAACACCACGCGCGCGACGCGCGCATGCACCATCGCCATCGCGCACATCGCGCAAGGCTCCAGGGTTACGTACAAGGTCGTCCCGATCAGGCGGTGATTGGCGAGCCGCCGGCCGCCTTCGCGCAGGGCGACGATCTCGGCGTGCGCGCTCGGGTCGTGGCTGCCGATGTTGCGGTTCCAGCCCTCGCCGAGCACCTCGCCTTCGGCCGAGACCAATACCGCGCCGACCGGGATCTCGTCGTCCTCGCGCTCGGCCCGTTCGGCCAGCGCCAGCGCATGCCGCATCCAGCGTTCGTCGATGTCGGCCAGCTCGCTCACTCGGCGCGGGTTCCGCTCGTGGAAAGCGGCGATTATCGCCGACGCGCGGCCACGGCGCACCGGCCGTGCCGGTGCGCCTGCCTGCCAGCCGTTTCGACTCAGATCGAGGCGGCGGCGAGGAAGTCCGGCTTGCGCAGGGCCACGCCCTGATGCCGCAGGATCCCGTAGGCGGTGGTCAGGTGGAAATAGAAGTTCGGCAAGACGAAGAAGCGGATGTAATCGGCGGCAACGAACTTGAGTTCCGGCACGTTCGGCGGGCGGATCACGATCTCGCGCAGCTCCTGGCCCTCGATGCTCTCGCGCGGCACGCTGCGCAGGAATTCCTGGGTGCGGGCGATGCGCGCGCGCAGCTCGCCCAGGGTGATCTCGGTATCCGGGAAGCTCGGCGGCGCGATGCCGCCCAGGCGCGCGGCGCCGAATTTGGCCGCATCGCTGGCCGCCTGCACCTGGCGGGTCAGCGTGTACATGTCGGGTGCGAGCCGGCCGCCGAGCAACTGCTCGACCTCGATACCCTGCTCCTGCGCATGCGCCTCGCCCTTGTCGAGCAAGTGCGCAAGCGTGTCGAGACCGCGCAGCAGGCTCGGTACCGAGATGTCGTACAAAGATAGATTCATGGGGATTCTCTTCGCGTGGCGTGGTGGCGAGCGCGCCGCCATCGGACGGCGCGCCGGTGTCTGCTGGCTGGTGGATCGGAACAAGAGCGCACGAAGCCGGAGCGTCTCCCGGGTCCGATCGGCCCCGCTCGGGCCATCGACTCAAGACGAGCCGGCCAACCGGGCGCATCACACCCGGCCCTTAATGTAACGATTGCTAAGTAATGCGAAGCGGATTCTGGCCGCTTGCCCGGGCCGGGTCAACGATTTTATTATCGATCGCTATGGAAATACCCGTTGCTAAGCCCGAGCCTCTCCCGGAGGCCCCGGGCACCTGCGATAAAACCCCGCGTCCACGCGGCCGGCCGCGGGTGTTCGACCGCGAGCAGGCCTTGGAAACGGCGATGCGCTTGTTCTGGTGCCAGGGCTACGAGGCGACGTCGCTGAGCGATCTCACTGCCGCGATGGGCATCGCCGCGCCCAGCTTATACGCCGCGTTCGGCAGCAAGGAACAGCTGTTCCGCGCCGCCATCGCCCGCTACATCGACGGCTACCGCTGCAACGGCGGACGCATGCTCGCCGACGAAGCGCTGAGCACGCGCCAAGCCTTCGAGGCTTTCTTCGAATCGATCGCGCAGAGCTTCGTCGAGTCCGAACAGCGCTCCGGCTGCATGTTGATTGCGGCCGAAGCCGGCGGCCTGCCGGCGGAGTTACGCGCCGAGCTCGCGCGCTATCGCGGCGCGCTCGAAAACGAATTCCTGCTGCGCATCGAACGCGGTATGCGGGTCGGCGACCTGCCGGCCGCTACCGATGCGGCCGCCTTGGCCAAGTTCCTCACCGCCCTGACCCAGGGCCTGTCGGTGCAGGCGCGCGATGGTGCGACGACGGCGCAGCTGGCGCAGATCGTACGCATCGCGATGCGCGCCTGGCCTTCGCTTTGAGAGTGGCCGTCAGCCGGAGATAAGCGCTGGCGCGCTCAGTGCGCGCCGAGCGTTTGCCGCGCGAGCGTCGGCTTCGCGGTCTTTCGGGGCGCCGCCACGGGGTGTTTCCGGTAAAGCGCGTCGCAGCGGGAACGCTCCAGCTCGATCGCATGTTCGCTACGGGCCGCATCCGATTCGGTCCGCGCAGATGCGGCCGCGATCAGATGCGGCAAGGCCAGCAAGGCCGCCACCACCGGCAGGTATCTCGACATCGAACTTCTCCTTATCAAGGCCGCTCGTCATGCACCTTGGCCACGGCGGTTGCCTGGATCGGCCGGTACTGAAGAAACGACGAGTCGAGCGCTGCAAAATCGACAACGCAGGCGCAAACGCGAAAGGCGGCTCGACATACCCGGCTTCTCTGCGCAGACGCTCGCCCGTGAACCGCCGACATCGGGGCTCCGGGACAGATCGTCATGCGGCGAAGCTACGCCCCATTCCGGACTGGCTTTGTCCTAAATCGAAGACGCCACTGTGGCGATGTCATGATCCGAGACGCAGTTATCGATCGGACGTGACGTAGCGTCGCAGGCAAGTCGGCGTTGCCGGGGAAACCCACCGGGCTCAGCTTTAGGGATCTGTGGTGAGAAGCTTCGCTTGCCGAGGCCGGCATCGGCTGCGAACAGCGGCCGGAGCCGCGACGGCCCTCATGCATCGAAGGAAGGGGCGGTCACCCGCCCCTCCCCGGTGCCGGAATCAGCAGCCCGGCGTGCAGATGGCCCAGCAACGCGAATCCGGATCGTCCGGATCGCAGCTGCTGCAGCACGGCCGCGCGAACGCGCTGAGGCTGACACTGAGGCCCAATCCGAACGCGAAACAGGCCAGCAATACCTTGGTGCGGGACTTCCTATTCATCGCCTTCTCCCATGGTGATGGGACGACCGGGGCTCTCCTTCCCCGCCGTCCCGGACGCCGACGGCGGATGCCGTCCAGCGCGGTTCGCCGCGACTCCTTCCGCAGCCATTCGGTCCCACGATGCGGCGTTTCGCCGTCGCAGGAGTTCGTATCTCGCAGTGCATCGCCTCCCCGACGGAGCGAGCGCGCACGAACGGCGGCAGGCGCTTCGTCGCGGCAGTCTTGGAGCCTTGAGCAGGCGGATGACGCTCATCGGCATCGGCCATGCGGGCCGGCGATGTCGAAGATTCAATGGCGGACAGACCAGCCGCGGGCCCGGTCGGCGCCGGCGCCCGAAAACAGGAACATGGCGGTTCGCGGCGGCGCGACGACCACCCCGGCCGCGCGCCCGCTTCGCGAAACGCGACGGTGATGAGGCTGCCTGTCCAAGCGGGTGCGGACATCCTTGTGTCCCCTGGCGGCTCCGGGCCGATACCCGGATGCCGTTCGAACCCTAGCGGCGTCAGGCCCGCGGAAACGCGTTGCGAATCACACAACCGCATCGGGAATGGCACGGGCTGCCCGTCCCGACGCCAGCATCAGAAGGCAGCGTTATGAAGTCGGGCGATGCGTCGCCAGCTCGACGGCTAGCACCGACCCGGTCAGCCGCGTCGAGACCGGACGACAGGCGCCGGCACGATGCTTCGCTACCGCTCTCGTCAAAGCGGTCTTGAAAGTAAGCAGGAAGATGCGCGAACTGCGGCCAATGCCACCGGTTCCAGCAGGATTCGATTGGGCTTTACCCAGACGCGCTGCGAACGTGGCCGCGCATGTCCGAACGGCAATAACGCATCGGGGCCTTGCCGCGCTTGCGGCAAGGCCCCGGTCGTAAGAGCAATGGCCCGATGGGCTCAGCGCCGACTCATTCCCACTCGATCGTCGCCGGCGGCTTGCCGCTGATGTCGTAGACCACGCGCGAGACGCCACGCAGTTCGTTGATGATGCGGTTGGAGACCGTGCCGAGGAAGTCGTATGGCAGGTGCGCCCAATGCGCGGTCATGAAGTCGATGGTCTCGACCGCGCGCAGCGCGATCACCCATTCGTAGGCGCGGGCGTCGCCGACCACGCCGACCGATTTCACCGGCAGGAACACCGCGAAAGCCTGGCTGGTCTTGTCGTACAGGCCGGCCTTGCGCAGTTCGTCGATGAAGATGTGGTCGGCCTTGGCCAGCAGGTCGGCATATTCGCGCTTCACTTCGCCGAGGATGCGCACGCCCAGACCCGGGCCCGGGAACGGATGGCGATAGACCATCTCGCGCGGCAGGCCGAGTTCGACGCCGAGGCGGCGGACTTCGTCCTTGAACAGCTCGCGCAGCGGCTCGACCAGGCCGAGCTTCATGTGCTCGGGCAGGCCGCCGACGTTGTGGTGGCTCTTGATGACGTGGGCCTTGCCGGTCTTGCTGCCGGCCGACTCGATCACGTCGGGATAGATCGTGCCCTGCGCCAGCCACTTGGCGTTGGCGAGCTTGTTCGACTCTTCGTCGAAAATATCGACGAACAGGTTGCCGATGATCTTGCGCTTGGCTTCCGGGTCGCTGACCCCGGCGAGCTTGTCGAAGTAGCGGTCGGCCGCGTTGACCCGCACCACCTTGACGCCCATGCCGCCTTTATCGGCTTCGTTGGCGAACATCGCCATGACCTGGTCGCCTTCGTTGTAGCGCAGCAGGCCGGTGTCGACGAACACGCAGGTCAACTGATCGCCGATGGCCTTGTGCAGCAGCGCGGCGACGACCGAGGAATCGACGCCGCCGGACAGGCCGAGGATGACCTCGTCGCTGCCGACCAGGGCGCGCACGCGCTCGATCTGGTCCTCGATGATGTGCGCGGCCGTCCACAACGTCTGGCAGCCGCAGATGTCGACCACGAAGCGGCGCAGCAGGGTCTGGCCCTGCTTGGTGTGGGTGACTTCGGGATGGAACTGCACGCCGTACCAGCGGCGCGCGTCGTCGGCGAAGGCGGCGACCGGGATGCGGTCGGTCTTGGCGGTGACGGTGAAGCCTTCCGGCGCCTTGGAGACGTGGTCGCCGTGGCTCATCCACACGTCCAGGCGCGGCGGCGAGCCCGGGTGGTCCTTCAAACCGTCGAACAAACGGCAGTGGGCGACCAGCGACACTTCGGCGTGGCCGAATTCGCGTTGGTCCGCGGCCTCGGTTTCGCCGCCGAGCTGCTTGGCCATGGTCTGCATGCCGTAGCAGATGCCGAGGATCGGCAGGCCGGCGTCGAAGACCTGCTGCGGCGCGCGCGGCGAGCCCTGCTCGGTGGTCGACTCGGGGCCGCCGGAAAGAATGATGCCCTTGGCGCCGTACGCGGCGATTTCGGCCGGATCGTGGTCCCAGGCCCAGATTTCGCAGTACACGCCGAGTTCGCGGATACGGCGTGCGATCAGCTGGGTGTACTGCGCGCCGAAGTCGAGGATCAGGATCTTGTCGCTATGGATATCGTGGCTCATCGGGACTCGAGGCTCGGGACTCGGGACTCGGGATCCGTCATCCGCTTGTTACGGCGATGGCCGAGTGCGACGAAGCGCACCCGGCCACTGGATTGCAGTGCTCTGCTTTGCCGGGTCCCGAGTTCCGAGTCCCGAGTCCCGGCAACTAGTCAGCCGGCGCGATAGTTCGGCGGTTCCTTGGTGATCTGCACATCGTGGACGTGGCTTTCGCGCGCACCGGCGTTGGTGATGCGCACGAAGCTGGGCTTCTTGCGCATGTCCTCGATGGTCGCGCAGCCGACATAACCCATCGTCGCTCGCAGGCCGCCGGCCAACTGGTGGACCACGCCGTGCAGCGGGCCGCGGTACGGCACGCGGCCTTCGATGCCTTCGGGCACGAGCTTGTCGGCGTCGGAGGCGTCCTGGAAATAGCGGTCCTTGGAGCCCTGCTCCATGGCGCCGAGGCTGCCCATGCCGCGATAGCTCTTGTAGCTGCGGCCCTGGAACAGTTCGATGTCGCCCGGGGCTTCCTCGGTGCCGGCGAACAGGCCGCCGACCATGACCGTGGAGGCGCCGGCGACCAGCGCCTTGCCGATGTCGCCCGAATAGCGGATGCCGCCGTCGGCGATCAGCGGGATGCGGTCCTGCAGGGCCTCGGCGACCATCGCCACCGCGGTGACCTGGGGCACGCCGACGCCGGCGACCACGCGCGTGGTGCAGATCGAACCGGGACCGACGCCGACCTTGACCGCGTCCGCACCGTGGTCCATCAGCGCCAATGCCGCGTCGCCGGTGACGATGTTGCCGCCGATGACCTGCAATTGCGGGAAGCGGGTCTTGACCCACTTGACCCGGTCGAGCACGCCCTGCGAATGGCCGTGCGCGGTATCGACCACGACCACGTCGACGCCGGCCGCGGCCAGGGCCTCGACCCGCGCTTCGGTGTCGCCGCCGACGCCGACCGCGGCGCCGACCAGCAGCCGTTCGGCGCTGTCCTTGGCGGCGTTCGGGTTGTCGGTCTTCTTCTGGATGTCCTTGACCGTGATCAGGCCGCGCAGCTCGAAGCCCTCGTTGACCACCAGGATCTTCTCGATGCGGTGACGGTGCAGCAGCTGCAGCACTTCGTCGTCGCTGGCGCCTTCCTGCACCGTGATCAAGCGGTCGCGCTTGGTCATGATGTGGCGGACCGGGTCGTCGAGCTTGGTCTCGAAGCGCATGTCGCGGCTGGTCACGATGCCGACCAGCTGGCCGCCGTCGACCACCGGCACGCCGGAGATGTTGCGCGCACGGGTCAGCTTGAGCACTTCGCCGATGGTCGTTTCCGGACCGACGGTGAACGGCTCGCGGATCACGCCGGCCTCGAACTTCTTGACCTGGGCGACCTGCGCGGCCTGGGCTTCCAGGCTCATGTTCTTGTGGATGATGCTGATGCCGCCGAGCTGGGCCAACGCGATCGCGAGGCGGGCCTCGCTGACGGTGTCCATCGCCGCCGACAGGATCGGCAGGCGGATCGACAGGTCGCGGGTCAGGCGGGTCGAGAGGTTTACGTCCTTAGGCAGGACGATCGAATGCGCGGGGACGAGGGACACATCGTCGTAAGTAAGCGCTTCAGCCTGGATGCGCAGCATGGGCGGGCCCGGGAGGATGAAGCGCGCCATTGTATCCCGTTCCGGGCCTCCGGCGCTCGCCTGCGCATGGAATTGGGCGTTCCGCGGTCAGGACGGCATTCAGGCGCGGGGGGCTCTGCCGATGGCGCCGCGACCTGCAAGCGGCTTGCGCCGCTCCTACCCTTGACCCACGGGGGCTCAGGCGTCGGCGGCCTCGGCCGCTTCCAGGGTGTTCTGCATCAGGGTCGCGACCGTCATCGGCCCGACCCCGCCCGGCACCGGGGTGATCCAGCTGGCGCGCTGGGCTGCGGCGTCAAAGCCGACGTCGCCGACCAGGCGGCCATCGTCGAGGCGGTTGATGCCGACATCGATGACCACCGCGCCCGGCTTGACCCATTCGCCCGGGATCAGTTGCGGACGCCCGACCGCGACCACCAGGATGTCGGCGCCGCGCACCGAGGCCTCCAGGACTTCGGGCGGGGTGAACTTGTGGCAGCTGGTGACGGTGCAGCCGGCGATCATCAGCTCCAGCGCCATCGGCCGGCCGACGTGGTTGCTGACCCCGACGATGGTCGCGCTCTGCCCGCGCACCGGGCGGTCGGTATAGCCCAGCAAAGTGGTGATGCCGCGCGGCGTGCACGGGCGCAAGCCGAACTGGCGCAGGACCAGGTGGCCGACGTTTTCCGGGTGGAAGCCGTCGACGTCCTTGCGCGGGTCGATGCGGTGGATCAATGCGGTAGCGTCGCGGCGGTCCGGCAGCGGCAACTGGACCAGGATGCCGTGGACCTCGGGGTCGGCGTTCAGCCGGTCGATCAGGGCCAACAACTGCTCGTCGTTGGTATCGGCCGGCAGGTCGTAGTCGATCGCACGGATCCCGACTTTCTGCGCGGCACGGCGCTTATTGCGCACGTAAACGCTGGAGGCCGGGTCGTTGCCGACCAGCACCACCGCCAGACCCGGCCGCGACTGGCCCGCGACGATGCGCGCATCGACCTGTGCCTTGAGGTTGTCGAGCAGATCCTCGGCGATGCGCTTGCCGTCGAGGATGCGGGCCGGATGCGCCGAAAGGGGTGTGGACGTCATGCGAGGTCGGATGCGCTGCGGTAGAGTCGAAGCCGCGCATTATCCCCTATTCCCACCCGCGTTTTTTGCCGGGTCACCGCGAGCGCCGCCATGAGCCACACCCCGCCCCCCGACCATCCCCCGCAGGACCACGAAACCCTGGCGATCGAGGCCGCCGCGTTCCGGCGCCTGATCGCCCACCTGATGCACGAGCGCAGCGACGTACAGAACATCGACCTGATGATCCTGGCCGGCTTCTGCCGCAATTGCCTGGCCGACTGGTACCGCGAAGCCGCCGAAGGCCGCGGCATCGCCATGAGCAAGGACGAAGCCCGCGAGGCGGTCTACGGCATGCCGTTCGCGCAATGGAAGGCTCAGCACCAGAAAGACGCTACTCCGGAGCAGTTGGCCGCCTTCGAGGCCGCGCAGAAGCAGCACGGCTGATCCTGCTTCGGCGGCGCCCGCCGCCCGCTTTTCTTCGGCCGCCCGCTTTTAGGGCAGGAGCGGCGCGAGCCGCGACCAAACGAAGCGACGAACGCAAGCGCAATGACCGGAGCCGAAACATTCCGGCTCCGCACTGCGCAGCCGGGTTTCGGACAGTGGCGTGGCATTAAACCTCTTCGTTCGGTCGCGGCTTGCGCCGCTCCTACCCAAGAGCAGCGACAACCTGTCCCGGGCCGTTGCCGTTGCCGTTGCCGTTGCCGTTGCCGAGATTTTGATCCGCTTTGCTTTGTAGCTTTGCCGGTCAAGAGCAGACCCGTAGGGCGGCCCGCATGGATGCGGGCCGTGCGCAAGCAGGCCATGGATGGCCTGTCTGGAGCATCCCTGCGTCGGCTTCGATCGTGCGGGCTTGTGCCCTTGCAAGGAGAGCCCTTTTCTTTGGTTAGCTTTGACCGAAGGAACTCCCTGTGGGACTTTTGGGCCAGCAAAAGAAAGTAACCCGGCCGCGTCAGCGGACGGAAGCTTTGCTCTTGCTTGTGGCTTCACGCTCAGCAAGATCAAGATCAAACGCCAAAAGCTTCCGCCACTAAAGCGGCGGGTTACTTTCTTTTGTCTAAAGCAACAAAAGAAAGCTAACCAAAGAAGTTGCTTTGTTTTGAATCACAGGCCCGCACGAGCGATACCGACGCGGGGATCTACATACGGGACATCCTTGTCCCGATGAAAAACGGCGCGCATCCCTGCGCGCCGCCCTTCGGGTCTTCTATTGCCTTCGCTAGTGCGAGGCGGCGCCCAGCAACAGCGACCACAATGGCAATGACCAAGACCAAGACCAAGGCGTCGGCATCGAAATTAGCGGCGCGAACTTGGAGCCCCGCGGTAGCGGCTTGCGCCGCTCCTACCCTCGCGACGGCGCGCCGCTTCGATGAGCGGCATCGGCGGTGTGGCCTCTGCGCATCCCGCGGTCGCGGCTCACGCCGCTCCTACAGGGAGACTGGCGCTTATTGCTGCTGCGGCCGCACTCCCGACGCATTCGGATTCGGGCAACGCGGGACGCCCGAGCCCACTACGCACTGCACGCAACAGCCCTGCGGGGTCGGCGCCGGGGGCGCCATCTGCGGGGCGTACAAGGGAATCGCCGGGGCGAGCTGGGCCAGCGAGGCCTCGGGCTTGAGCTTGAGCAGCACGGCCCAGTCCAATTTGTTCATGTCGCAGGCCGAGGCGGTGTCGGGCGAACACTCGACCTGGGTCTCGCTGCGGCGGGGCAAGGGCCAGAATTCGCCGTTGCGGTTCACCGCCATGATCCGCATCGTCGCGCCCTGCTGGACGTTGCCGCCGATCAGATAGCCCTTGCCGTCGTTGTTCGGATTGATCGCGACGACGATGTCACAATGCATGTTGAGCGAACCGTTCGCGCCATCGAGTGCGGCGACCAGGCCTTCGTAACCGTAGACGCGGTTGCCCGAACGCACCGCGCACAGCAGGTCGCCCACCGCCGGCCGCGCCGTGCTCGGGTCCAGATACTGGAACGGGCTCTGATCGGGCGTGCGGTAGGCGTCGCGAACATAGTCGTAATGACTCGCCGACGGCCGGAAACCGGGGACCGCGGCTTTCATCAGCACGTAGGACACGAACGCGGCCGACCAGGGGTTGTCGACCAGGAAGGCGCGGCAGGCCACCGCCGGATAGCTGCCGCCGTAGGGGTCGTTGCATTCGTTGGCGCCGGCGAAACCGGCCATGCGCTGGAGCAGGCCGGTGTCGCGCCAGTAGCTGACGGTACGGCGCCAGGTCTCGGTGGCGCCGTCTTCGAGCCGGCTGGTCTCGGCTTCGCTGAGGGTCGCACTGGCCAGCCGCCCCTGCACGTCGATGAAGGGACGGAACCATTGCAGGTTCTCGGTACAGGCGGCCGCGGCGATGCGGGTGGCCGCATCCGGTGCCGTGGTCTGCGCGCGCAACGCCGGACAGGCGTCGGCGGCGACGGCGGCGCCCGCCGACAGCCACAGACAGGCGAATACGAGCGAACGGAACATCGGCACTTACTCCAGGACGGTGCCGGCTCCAGGACGGTGGCCGGGCGGCACGGCGAAACGACGGTACGGTCCGTCGAACGACGACGCCGCGTGGGGAGGCGGCATGATCGATCAATCGGCCGCCCTTGCCCAGCCTATGGATCGTCTGTGCAAGTCGTGTGATAGCCGCAGCGCTGGCGAGAAACCGACATCGCGGGTTATCGTCGCCCGAATCGCACCGTGCGCCCGCAATCCATCGCCCGCGCTCCCTTGCCCGCCTCGGAAGGCCCCGTATCGATGGCTCGTAATCCGCGTCTGCTCCCATCCGTCACCATGCTCGCCGGCGTCGCCGCGGCCGGTTATCTCAGCGTCTGCGGCTGGCTCTACTTCAAGCAGCGCGATTTGCTGTATTTCCCCCAGAACACGCGCCTGGGCGTGGCGATGACCGACTACACGGTCAAGCACGGCAGCGTCGTGCTGCGCGGTTGGCGGCTCAATTCCGGCCAGGGCAAGGCGCTGATCTATTTCGGCGGCAACGCCGAACGCATCGAGAACATGCGCGAGTCCCTGGCGCAGTGGTTCCCGGACCGCACCATCTACCTGGTCTCGTACCGCGGTTTCGGCGCCAGCGACGGCCGCCCCGAGGAATCGGCGCTGTTCGCCGATGCGCTGGCGGTGTTCGATCAGGTCGCGCGCGAACACCCGGGGCAGCCGGTCGCCGTGGTCGGCCGCAGCCTCGGCAGCGGCGTCGCTAGCTACGTCGCCGGCCATCGCCCGGTCGAACGCCTGGCGTTGGTGACGCCGTTCGACAGCCTGCGCGAGACCGCGCAGGCGCACTACCGCTGGCTGCCGACGCGTTGGCTGGTCAAGGACCGCTACGACTCGGTGACCCACCTGCGCAGCTATTTCGGCCCGGTCCTGGTGGTGCGCGCGACCGCCGACGACGTCATCCCGGCGCCGAACACCCAACGCCTGATCCACTCGCTGCAGACCCGGCCGCAAGGCGTCGACGTGGTGCAACTGGAAGGCGCCGACCACCACAACATCGGCACCTACCCGGCCTACGGCGACTCGCTGCGCGAGTTCATGGACTGAGGACGCGGCCATGCAGCGACGCGCGATTCATCCGACCGCAGTCTCGTACGCGCAGGCGTACGAGATCGGCGACTTCAAGCGGATGCTGTTCGTCAGCGGCCAGATTCCGCAAAGCGACGACGGTGCGCTCGCGGACGATTTCGACGGCCAATGCCGCCAGGCCTGGGCCAATGTCGCCCGCCAGCTGGCGGCCGCCGGCATGGATTACAGCCATCTGGTCAAGGTCACGACCTTTCTGACCGATCGCCGCCATCGCCAGCGCAATTACGAGATTCGCCACGAACTGCTCGGCGAGCACGCGCCGGCGCTGACCGTGATCATCACCGGCCTGTACGAAGAAGGCTGGCTGGTCGAGATCGAGGCGATCGCCGCCGACTGAGCCTTACCGCATCCGGCACAGATCGCCGAAGGCGCGTACCAATGCGGTGCGATGCAAGTCATCCAGGCGATGATGCCGCGCGGCAAGCCGCTGCGCGCGATCGCTCCGCAGCACGCAAGCCTCGCTTTGCGCTTCTTGCATGGCAGGCGCAAGCGCATCCAATAGTTCGACGTTGAGGCGATCCAGGCGCTCGCGCACCGGCCCCAGGTCGACCGCGGCGGACGGTCGATGCGCAGGCTCGGCCAGCAAGCGGTACTGGACCAGCTTGTTGGCCTCCATCTGGGCCTTGAAGAAGGCCGTCGCCTGGGCCTGGGTCAGGCCGTGCGCGGCGGCTTGCGCGCCGAGGCGTTCGAGTTGCTCGCTTTCGCGTGCGGCGTCCTCGACCGGCTTGCCGGAGTGGCGCTTGCTCGCCGCGACGGTGTCGGCGAGCAGCAGGCGCTGTGCGCTGAGCTCGGCGAGGCGCGTCAGTGCCGGCGCGACCGGTTCCTTCGCGCCTAGCGTGCCCCAACACACCGCCAGAGCCAGGGCGATCGCCGCGACCTCAGTGCGCACTGCAGAACGCCTGATAGTCGATATAACCCGGGAACTCGCGACCCGCCGCGCACACCGGGCAGTCCGGGTCCGGCGCCAGCCGGGTTTCGCGGAAACGCATGCCCAGGGCGTCGAAATGCAGCAGGCGCCCGGCCAGGGATTCGCCGAGCCCCAGGATCAGCTTGATGACTTCGGTGGCCTGGACCAGCCCGACCACGCCCGGCAACACCCCGAGCACGCCGGCCTCGGCGCAGTTCGGCGCCGCTTCCGGCGGCGGCGGTTCGGGGAACAGGCAGCGATAACAGGGACGCACGCCGCGCTGACGGCCGGCGTCGAACACGCTGACCTGCCCTTCGAAGCGATGGATCGCGCCGTAGACCAAGGGCTTGGCCTGCTTCACGCAGGCATCGTTGAGCAGATAGCGCACCGGAAAATTGTCGGCGCCGTCGAAGACCACGTCGGCGCCTTCGATCAGCCGCTCGACGTTATCGGCGCTGATGCGCTCGGCGAAGGTTTCCACGCGCACGCGCGGGTTCAAGGCCGCCAGCGCGATCCGCGCCGATTCGACCTTGGACACGCCGATGCGATCCTCGGTGTGCAGGATCTGCCGCTGCAGATTGCTGCGATCGACCACGTCGTCGTCGGCGAGCACCAGGGTGCCGATGCCGGCCGCGGCGAGATAGAACGCCGCCGGCGAGCCCAGGCCGCCGGCGCCGACCATCGCCACGCGCGCGGCCTGCAGCTTGCGCTGCCCGGCCTCGCCGACTTCGGGCAGGCGCAGATGGCGCGAATAGCGGTCGTAGAAATCGCGTTCCTCGTCGGACTGTTCCAGCACCGCGAGCGGCAAGCGTTCGACGATCCAGCGCGAGGTACCGCCCTCGACCGAGGCCACGCGCGCATACCCGGCTTCGATCAAGCTTTGCGCGGCGCGCAGCGAACGCGCGCCGGATTGGCAGATCAACACGATCTCGGCGTCGCGGTCGGGCAAGTAGGTTGAGGGCTCGGATTCGAGTGCGTCCTTGGCGATGCCGCGGGCGTGTTCGGCTTGGCCGCCGGCACGTTCGTGGGCCTCGCGCACGTCGATCAGGACCGCGCCGGCCTGCTGCCGCCGACGCGCTTGCTCCGGTGAAATCTGTTCGATGCTCATGCGCGGATTATCCGCTTTCGGATGCCCATGCGCAGGCGGATCGGCCACGCCTGCGGCGACGCTGTGTTGCGCGGGCCGTCAGTACGGCAGGACTTCCATCACCGCGCCCTCGGCCAAGCTCTGCGGCCCCTCGGCGACCACCATCAAGGCGTCGGAATCGGCCGCGGCGCGCAGGCGGTGCGAACCGGTGGCCGGGTTCGGGTCGACCCGCAGCACGCCTTCGTCGTCGCTGAACAACCGCGCGCGAATGAACTCGCGCCGCGGATGGGTCTTCTCGATCGACCCGACCAGGCGCGCACGGAACCGCGGGCGCGCCTCGCTGCGACCTTGCAGGCCGTCGATGAGGGCGCGGCCGAAGGTCATGTAGGTCGCCATCACCGAAACCGGGTTGCCGGGCAACCCCAACATGCGCGCCTGGTCCATGCTGCCGAACAGCAGCGGCATGCCCGGGCGCATCTTCACCTTCCACAGATGGATGCGGCCGAACTCGCGCAACACCGCGGGGATATGGTCCTTTTCGCCGGCCGAGACCGCGCCGCAGGTGAACACCAGGTCAAAGGCGCAGGCCGCGTCGCGCAAGGCGATCTCGACCTGCTTCGGATCGTCGGGCAAGCGCGGCCATGCGGTCGGCTCCAGGCCGTCGGCACGCAGCAGGCCCATCAACAGATCACGGTTGCTGTCGTAGATCTGCCCCGGCTGCAGGCTCATGCCGGGCTCGACCAGTTCGTCGCCGCTGGTGAACACCGCGACGGTCGGTTTGCGCCGCACCCGCAGCGAGGACAGGCCGAGCGAAGCCGCCAGCGACACCCGCGCCGGAGTCAGCAGCTGTCCGGCGTGCAGGACGCGCTCGCCTTCGCGCACGTCTTCGCCGGCGTAGCGCACGTTCTGGCCGGGCGCGGTGCGCGGCACGCTCACGTGCTCGCCATCGACGGCGACGTTCTCCTTGATCGCCACCGTGTCGGCGCCGGCCGGCAGCGGCGCGCCGGTGGTGATGCGCACGCACTCGCCGGCACCGAGGGACCAGCCGCCATCGAGGCCGGCGAACTGCTCGCCGATCAGGCGCAGCACGCTCTGCTCGCCGCTCAGATCGGTATGGCGAAAGGCGAAACCGTCCATCGCACTGTTGTCGAACGGCGGCAAGGACAGCGGCGCATCGACGTCGCCGGCGAGCACGCGGCCGTGGCAGCGCGACAAGGCCACGGTTTCGGCTTCGAGCCGGTGCGCGGCGACGACTTCGGCGACGATCGCCATCGCTTCGTCGAATAACAGGCCGGTCGGGAAATCGCTCATGGGGGTATCGCTCGCAGGGATGACGGATCAGCGGCCCGGCGCGTCGTCGGCGACGAAGCCGTGGGCGAGCAGATCCTCGGGGCGGTTGAGGTTGCCGAAGCGTAGGCCATCCAGGCGCAGCGCCGCCATGCCGAGTCCGGCCTGCAACTCGCGCACCGCCAGGCGCCGTTGCGCGAAGGCCTGGGCCAAAGCCATGCGCAGGGCCGCCACCGGCCACAGCGCGAACAAGGGCTGCGCGCCGTCGTCGTCCACCGCGTAGGCGCCCTGCCCGTGCTGCGCGGCGATCAGCGCCGGCAACAGTCGCCCGTCGATCGCCACCGCATCGACCGGCAAAGTGAACAACCACGGCGTGGTACAGGCCGCGGCCAGGGCATCGAGGCCGCCGAGCGGGCCGAGATCGGGGGTGGTATCGGCGACCGCATGCACGCCGAGAGGGCAATAGCGTTCGAGGTCGCGATTGGCGCTGACCCACACCTGTGCGACCTGCTCTCGATACAAACGCGTCAGGCGCAGCACCTGCGCTTCGCCGTCGCGGCGCAGCCAGGCCTTGTCGAGGCCGCCCAGGCGCGAGGCGCGGCCGCCGGCGAGGAGGCCCAGGCTGAGGTCGGCGCGTGTGCACTGCATGGCCTGTCCTCGCCTCTCCTGGATCTTCTCGCGGGCCGCAGCCGCGGCCGGGAGCTTACTTGCCGCGCTTGACGTGGCGGATCAGGCGCTTCTTCTTCGCCACCTGACGCTCGGTCAGCACGTTCTTCTTGCCTTCGTAAGGATTGCTGCTGTCCTTGAAGAAGAAGCGGATCGGCGTACCGACCAACTTGAAGCGCTTGCGGAAGAAGTTTTCCAGATAGCGCTTGTAGGTATCGCCGAGCGTGCGCAGACGCGTGCCGTGGACGACGAAGGTCGGCGGGTTGAGGCCGGCCGGATGGGCGAAGCGCAGCTTGGCCACATGCCCGCGCACGACCGGCGGCGGATTGGTCTCGTAGGCCACTTCCATGGCCTTGGTGACTTCGCTGGTGCCGATCTCGGTGGTCGCCGAAGCGTGCGCACGATGGATCGCGCTGAACAACTCGCGCAGGCCGGAACCGTGCTTGGCGCTGATCCGCACCTTCTCGGCCCATTCCACGAACGCCAACTTGCGCATCAACAGGTTTTCGGTCTGCTGGCGCTGGTATTCGGTTTGCCCGTCCCATTTGTTGACCGCGACCACCAGCGCGCGGCCGGAGTCGAGCGCATAACCGAGCACGCTGGCGTCCTGGTCGGTCACGCCTTCACCGGCGTCGAGCATGACCACCGCGACCTGGCAGTTCTCGATCGCCTGCAGGGTCTTGATGATCGAGAACTTCTCGACCGCTTCCTCGACCTTGGACTTGCGGCGCACGCCGGCGGTGTCGACCAGGCGATACAGACGGCCGTCGCGCTCCATGTCGACCGCGACCGAATCGCGCGTAGTGCCCGGCACTTCCGAGGCGATCATGCGTTCTTCGCCGAGCAGGCGATTGACCAGGGTCGACTTGCCGACGTTCGGGCGGCCGATGAAGGCCACGCGTACGCGCGAGGGGTCGTTGTCGAGTTCGCTGGTGGTGCCTTCTTCCGGCAGACGCGCGAACACTTCGGCGAGCAGTTCGTCGATGCCCTGGCGGTGCGCGGACGACACCGCGACCGCATCGCGGATGCCGTAGCGGGCGAAATCGTTGACCGCGGCGCGGGCGTCGAGGCCGTCGGTCTTGTTGACCACCAGCAAGGTCGGGCGCGCGGTCTTGCGCAGCCAGGCCAGGATCTCGTCGTCGAGCGCCGAAGCGCCTTCGCGGCCGTCGACCAGGAACAGCACCAGGTCGGCTTCCTCGGCGGCGGAGCGCGCCTGGCGCGCGGTCGCGCCGGCCAGGCCCTCGTCTTCGCCGGCGATGCCGCCGGTGTCCACGACCGCGAACGGGCGCTGGCCCTCGGGCCGGCACACGCCGTAGTGGCGATCGCGGGTGACGCCGGGCTCGTCGTGGACGAGCGCGTCGCGGCTGCGGGTGAGCGCATTGAAGAGGGTGGATTTTCCGACGTTGGGACGGCCAACGAGGGCGACTAAGGGAAGCATGTGTTTGAAGCCGAAATGGGGAATGGGGAGTCGGGAATCGAAGGCGCGCGGCTGTGGACAGCGGCGTCGGCCCAGGAATCGATCGGCGCGAGGCTGCCGAAACAGGCGCCATAGTGCCAGAGCGGGCGCGAAGACGCTTTCGCCCAGGCCCTCGCCGGTTCCCGAGAGCGCCCGGGCGCGGGCATTGGGGACCTGCAGACACCGACTCTTGGGTGCCGACAGGGGTATCGATCAAACGAACGGCCCGGTACGGCTTGCGCCGCCCGGGCCGCGAGTGTCCGCAGGACACGAGAGTCGGGGCTGGGCCCGCTCCCGATTCGCGGTCTTACTGCAACTTGAACGCGGTCAGCTCGCCTTCGACGTTCTGCACGATCAGCACGCCGTCGGCGACCACCGGGGTGGCGCGCAGCAGCTTGCCGCCGACGCGCGCACGCGCGGCGAACTCGCCGTTGTCGAGCTTGAGCCAGTGCACGTAGCCGTCGAAATCGCCGACCACGGCGTAATCGCCCTGCACCGCCGCGCCGGTCAGGCTGCGACGCGCCAGGCCGGGCTGCTGCCACAGCGCGCTGCCGCCGGCCTTGTCGAGGCCGAACACCAGGCCGGTCGGGTCGCTGACGACCAGACGGTCGCTGCCGACGCCGAGACGGCCGACGCCACCGTGTTCGCTGACCCACATCGGCCGGCCGCCCTGGGCGTCGATCGCGATGGTCTGCTTCTTGAAGCTGCTGGCGTACAGGGTGGTGCCTTCGAGCACCGGGGTGCCGTCGATGTCGGCCATGCGGTCGAGTTCGCTGCGGCCTTCCGGCTGCGCGACCGGCAGATCCCACATCGGGCGGCCGTCGGTCGCCGACAGCGCGCTGACCGTGCCGTCGTCGTTGCCGACGAAGACGAAGCCCGGGCCAAGCACCGGCGAGCCGTTGCCGCGCACGGTCAGCATCGGCACTTCATGCACCCAGAACCAGCGGCGCTCGCCGCTGGCGGCGTCGAACGCGGTAATGCGGCCGTCGTTGGAACGCACGAACACCATGCCCAGGCCGATGGTCGGCGCGGCGATGACTTCGTTGGAGACCTTGGCGGTCCACTTCTGCTCGCCGCTGGCCGCGTCGAGCGCGATCACCTCGCCGTCGAGCCCGCCGATCACGACCAGGCCGTCGCCCACGCCCGGACCGCCGGACAGACGGATGTCCTTGTCCTTCTTGTCCTTGTCGCTGCGCATGGGCTGGAAGTGCCAGACCTGCTTGCCGGTCTGCAGGTCGTAGGCGTGCACGCCGCCCTTGACCGCCGCGGCGTAGACGCGGCCGTCGGCCACCGCCGGGCCCTGGCGAACGCCGATGCGCTCCTCGCCCTTGCCGGCATTGGCCGACCAGATCTTGTCGACCTTGACGCTCGGGGCGATGTCGGTGAGCTCGGTCGGCTCGTTGGGCTTGCCGTCGTCCTTCTTGCCGCCGCCGAACCAACCCTTGATGGTCGTGCAACCGCTGAGCGCGAAAGCGCACAGCACGAGCGCGGCGGTATTGCGGACGGCGGGGCGGCCGGAGAACCTGTTTTCAGCGGACTTCATCAAGACTTGGCCTCGGGCTTGGCCGGCGTGCCGCCGGCTTCGGTGAGCTTGAGTTCGAGCAGGCGGCGACGCGGCGAGGCCTCGTCGAGCTTGCCGAGCGCGGTGCCGTAATCGGCCCGGGCGAGATCGTGCTTGCCGAGCGCGAACTGCGCGTCGCCGCGCACTTCGATCGCCATCGGCGAGCTCGACTTGTCGAGCAACTTGATCGCTTCGGCCGGCTGTTTGGCGTCGATCAGCAAGCGCGCCAGGCGCTGCTTGACGATCTCGGCGATCGCGGCGTCCTCGGTCTTGATCCCGCGCAGGGTCGCGATCGCGGCGTCGCGCTGGTCGGCGTCGACCTGCGACTTGGCCAGGTCGAGCGAAGCCAGGGTCTGGTACATGCCCGCAGGCAGCGCCTTGACCTTGGCCGCGCCGGCCTTGTCCTTCGCCTGTACCGCATCGACCGCGGTCTGATATTCGGTCGCGGCCTTGCCGTGGGTTTCGAGCTGGTGGTTGCCCCACCACTTCCAGCCGCCGATCGCGGCCAGACCCAGGGCGATGCCGCCGATCAGGCCGGCACCGTTGCTGCGCAACCAGGCCAGTACCCGTTCGCTTTGTTCGTGTTCGTCGAGCAGATCGTCTATCGCCATGAGTACGCCGTAGGCCGCCGTGCTAGGTCCTCGCCCGCAAGGGCGAAGCCGAAGTCAATGAGGACCGGCCCGCAACGCGGGCCGGTGATGGTCGCGAACCCGCAGCGCGGATCAATTAGACGCTGGCGCGAGGGAACCGTCAGAGGATAGCGTAAAGCGCGCCACGCTTCCGCGGCTGAACGGCGCCAGATCGACCGACTCGCCGGTCTTGCGGACTTCCACGCCGGAGACGTTGCCGAGCTTGACGTAGGCGACCTCGCCCAGGTTGTAGCTGCGGGTCTGACCGGCCTGGACGGTGCCCTCGTCGAGCACCCGGCCGTCGGTTCCGCGCACTTGCATCCAGCTTTCGCCGGTGAAATTCAGGGTCAGGGTCTTGCTGGCCTGGATCTGCGACAGCGCCGGGGTCATCGAGGCGACCAGCGGGGTGCGCTGCGGCGGTGTCGACGCGGCTGCGGGCGATTGCGCGACCAAAGCCGCGCCGTGTTCGGCACCGGCCGGGTTCGCCGGCATTTCCAGCGATTGCACGTTGCCGCTGTTGGTCAGGTGCGGGCGGGTGGCGATCACCACCGGCACGGCGATCGCCGCGGTCATCACGATATAGATGGCGCGGCGGGTGGTCTGTTCGAACACGCGGCGATAGCGCGGCGTGTGGGTATGGCTGATCAGTTCGGACGGCGCGGTCGAGGCGAGCGGCGTGCCGCTGAGCTGGCCTTCCAGATCGATGCCGACCAGACGCGCGTAGCTGCGCAATTGGCCGCGCACGAACACCGGCGCACCGGCGCTGCCGGTGTCGTCGTTCTCCAGCGATTGCACTACCCGCGACGGCATTTTCAGCCGTGCCGCGACGTCTTCGATGGACAGCCCCGCTGCCTCGCGGGCCTGTTTCAGACGCGCGCCACAGCTTCCGCCGCCTTCAGGCGCGAATTCGTTCGACTGCATCTTCACCTACCGCCATCCCCCGTTCCGGAGCCCTGCGCGTCAGGGAACTCCGCCCTCATTCGCTGAACGTATCTTGCGGCGGCAGCCATGTCGCCGAGTTTTTGTTCGATCTGTGACGCAGTCATCAGCGCTTCAGCGGTGATTGGCTCAACGGCCAGCCGGCGTTCAGAAAAGGCCCTCGCCTCGAAGGCGTTGCCCAGACGCAGCTGCCGCTTGGCCATCGCACCGAGCGCCATGGCATTGGTCGGATCGAGCGAAATCGCCAGACGCAGGTCGCGATCGGCGCGATCGCCCTGCCCCAGCGTGTCGGCGCACGCGCCACTGTTGGCCAGCACCACCGCCGGGGTCCCGTAGCGCGGATCGGCCAGCGCCTTGTCGAACCAGGTCAGGCCCTCGCTGGCGCGGTTGTTCGCGCACAGCCAGACGCCGTAGTTGTTGAGCGCGGCGCCGCGGCCGGGCGCCAACTCGGCGGCCTTGCGGTAATGGGCGCCGGCCTGGGCGTTGTTGCCGTCCTGCTCGGCCATCACCGCCAGCAGGCTGTAGGCCTCGGCCGATTTCGAATCGAACTGCAGGGCCTGCTTGATCTCGGAGCGGGCCTTGTCGCGGTCGCCGGCCATCAAGTGGCTCTGCGCCGACTGGATGCGGCCGAGCGCGCTGGCTTCGCCGCCCGAACCGCCGCCGCGCTTGTCGCCGATGTCGTACTCGACCGCCGTCTGCTTGAAGCCTTTGCGCTCCATGTTCGGGCGGATGAAGCTGAGCCGGTTGCAAGCGCTGGCCGCCAGCACGACGACGGTCAGCAGGACGATGCTGCGTACGGCGCGGACGCGCGGCGCAGCGGGACGAGGGTTCGACGCTGTGGTACGCAGAAACTCAGGCAGCGGCATCGCCGACATCCTGGTCGAGGCCTTGGGCTTGCAGTTGTTTGCGGAATTCGGCCTGACGCCGGGTCCGATCCATGACCTGGCCCTTGAGCTGGCCGCAGGCCGCGTCGATGTCGTCGCCGCGGGTGCGGCGCACCGGCGCGATCATGCCGGCGTCGTTAAGCAGTTTCTGGAAGGCGCGGATCGCGGTCTCGTCCGGCCGCTCGAAGCGAGTGCCGGGGAACGGGTTGAACGGAATCAGGTTGACCTTGGCGGCATCCTTCATCTGCACCGCATTGTCGAACTGGCGCAGCAGACGGACCAGCTGGCGCGCATGGGTCGGCTGATCGTTGACGCCCTTCATCAGGGTGTACTCGAAGGTCACCGAGGTGCCGCGCTTGCGCAGCGCGTAGCGCACACAGGCATCCATCAGTTGCTCGATCGGGTATTTCTTGTTGAGCGGCACCAGCTCGGTGCGCAGCTCGTCGTTGGGCGCATGCAGCGACACCGCGAGCGAGACGTCGCTGACTTCGCCGAGCTTGTCGATCATCGGCACCATGCCGGCGGTCGACAGCGTCACCCGCTTGTTGGCCAGGCCGTAGCCGAGGTCGTCGCGCATGATGCTCATCGCGCGCACGACGTTGTCGAAATTCATCAGCGGCTCGCCCATGCCCATCATCACCACGTTGGTGAGTTTGCGCTGCTGGTGCGGGACGTTGCCGAGGTGACGCGCCGCCACCCAGACCTGGCCGATGATCTCGGCGGTCGACAGGTTGCGGTTGAAGCCCTGGGTCGCGGTCGAACAGAACTGGCAGTTCAACGCGCAGCCGACCTGCGAGGACACGCACAGCGTGCCGCGGCCCTTGTCGGGGATGTAGACCGCCTCGATCGCGTTCTTCGCGTCCATGCCGAGCAGCCACTTGTGGGTGCCGTCGGTGGAGGGCTTGTCGTAGATGACCATCGGCGCGCGCACTTGCGCATGCGCCTCGAGCTTGCCGCGCAGGGCCTTGCCCAGGTCGGTCATGTCGTTGAAGTCGGTGACGTAGCGGTGGTGGATCCACTTCATCACCTGGTGCGCGCGATAGCGCTTTTCGCCCAGCGTCTGCTCGAAGAAATCCTCGAGTTGCACGCGGTCGAAATCGAACAGGTTGGTCTTGCCGTTGTCGGGCACGACGGCGCCGGCCGAAGCCGGCGCCGCCGCATTACCGACCAGCACGCTCGGTATCGCGTTCGATACCGGGGTGCCGGCGACATCCGCGCGCGCGGCAGCGGTTTCCTTCGCCTGCTCGCTGGCGGCTGCGGGAAGATCGTTTGCGTTGTCGCGGATGTCGTTCACTGTCGTGCTCTAAGGTTTCGCTTAGCGCGCGTAGACGTCGGTCGCCGGGAAGAAGTACGCGATTTCGATCGCGGCGTTCTCCAGGCTGTCCGAACCGTGCACGGCGTTGGCGTCGATGCTGTCGGCGAAGTCGGCGCGGATCGTGCCCGGCGCTGCGTCCTTCGGATTGGTGGCGCCCATCAGCTCGCGGTTCTTGAGCACGGCGTTGTCGCCCTGCAGCGCCTGGATCATCACCGGACCGCTGATCATGAACTCGACCAGGGCGGCGAAGAACGGACGCTCGCGGTGCACGGCGTAGAAACCTTCGGCTTCCTGCTTCGAGAGGTGCTTCATCTTGGCGGCGACGACCTTCAGGCCGGCCTTCTCGAAACGGGTGTAGATCTCGCCGACCACGTTCTTGGCAACGGCGTCGGGCTTGATGATGGACAGGGTGCGCTCCAGCGCCATGGAAAGTCTCCGGGTAGGCGGGCCGCTTTACGGTCGGCCCGAGAATAACAGAAAACCCGCGACGGGACGCGGGTTTAGCCGATATGGCTGCGGTAATTCTAACGGAATAATCACTTGGTTTACATCCTCCGCCGCCGCTCTCGCCGGCCGCCCGGCGGGCGTCGGCGGGACCGAGATTGACGATTTCGGGGACCCGGACTAGCATCAAACAAGCGTTTGATTCAGGCCGTCGCGACGGTCGTCCAGGAGTAGCCCGCGCCCCATGACCACGACCGCCCATTTTTCGACCAAGGACCGCATCCTCGGCGCCGCCGAGGAACTGTTCGCCCAGTTCGGCTTCACCGGCACCTCGTTGCGCCAGGTCACCAGCCGCGCCGACGTCAACATCGCCGCGGTCAATTACCACTTCGGCAGCAAGGAAAACCTGGTCAACGAGGTGTTCCGCCGGCGCATGGACGAGATGACCGAGCAACGCATGAGCGCGCTCAAGACCGCGGTCGAACGCCACCCCGGCGAGCTCGAACCGATCCTGGCCGCCTTCGTCGAGCCCGCGCTGGCGCTGGCCCAGGATCGCAATGGCGGCGGCGCCTTCGTGCGGGTGATCGCCCGCGCCTACGCCGAGAAGAACGACAGCCTGCGCAAATTCCTCTCCGACCACTACGGCCATGTCCTGCGCGAATTCGCCAAGGCCATCGCCGGCGCCGTGCCGAACCTCAGCAAGGAGGAGCTGTACTGGCGTCTGGACTTCCTGGCCGGTTCGCTGACCTATGCCATGGCCGATTTCGGCCTGATCAAGCGACCCGCCGGTGTCACCGAAGCGGCGCACCGTGAGCGTGCCGCCCGCGAACTGATCCGTTTCGCCGCCGCCGGCTTCAAGAGCTGAGCGGCGCCAGATGCCGGTCCCGGCGGGGACCGGCGTCGCCGGACGGCCCAGCGCCCCCGGTCGATCCTGGATTGCTTCCCGGATCCCCTCTGGATTCCCGCCCTCTCCCCTCGCCCACATCCAAGATTTCCGTTTTTCTTCAAGGAGTTGTAGACGATGTCTAAGCAATTGCTTGTCCGCCGTGCCGCGGTCCTCGGGGCCGGCGTCATGGGCGCCCAGATCGCCGCGCACCTCACCAATGCCGGTGTCGACACGGTGTTGTTCGACCTGGCCGCAAAGGAAGGCGATCCCAACGGTATCGTCAACAAGGCCATCGCCAACCTGGCCAAGCTGAGCCCGGCGCCGCTGGCCAGCAAGGCCCTGGCCGAGCGCCTGACCGCCGCCAACTACGACACCGGCCTGGAACAGCTGCGCGGTTGCGACCTGGTCATCGAAGCCATCGCCGAGCGCATGGACTGGAAGCAGGACCTGTACAAGAAGATCGCCGACTACGTGCCCGATCACGCCGTGCTGGCCTCCAACACCTCCGGCCTGGGTATCAACAAGCTCGCCGAAGTGCTGCCCGAGCAACTGCGCCACCGCTTCCTCGGCGTGCACTTCTTCAACCCGCCGCGCTACATGCACCTGGCCGAGCTGATCCCGGCCAAGACCACCGACGCGGCGGTGCTGGAAGGCCTGGAAACCTTCCTGACCACCACCCTCGGCAAGGGCGTGGTGATCGCCAAGGACACCCCGAACTTCATCGGCAACCGCATCGGCGTGTTCTCGATGCTGGCCGCCATGCACCACACCGAGCAGTTCGGCCTGGGCTTCGACACCGTCGACGCGCTGACCGGCCCGGCGATCGGCCGCCCGAAGTCGGCGACCTTCCGCACCGCCGACGTGGTCGGCCTGGACACCATGGCCCACGTCATCAAGACCATGGCCGACACCCTGCCCGACGACCCGTGGCACTCGTACTTCCAGGCGCCGAAATGGCTGTCGGCGCTGATCGGCAAGGGCGCACTGGGCCAGAAGACCGGTGCCGGCGTCTACACCAAGCGCGGCAAGGACATCCTGGTGCTCGATCTGAAGGCGCAGGATTACCGCGCTTCGGCCGGCGAACTCGACGCCGACATCGCCGCCCTGCTCAAGGAAAAGGACCCGGCCAAGAAGTTCGCCGCGCTGCGCGCCAGCGAGCATCCGCAGGCGCAGTTCCTGTGGGCGGTGTTCCGCGACAGCTTCCATTACAGCGCCTTCCACCTGGAAACCATCGCCGACACCGCGCGCGACGTCGATTTCGCCATGCGCTGGGGCTACGGCTGGTCGCTCGGCCCGTTCGAGACCTGGCAGGCCGCCGGCTGGAAGCAGGTCGCCGATTGGATCGCCGAGGACATCGTCGCCGGCAAGGCCATGGCCAGCGCGCCGCTGCCGAACTGGGTGTTCGACGGCCGCGAAGGCGTGCACGGCAAGGACAGCAGCTACAGCCCGGGCCGTAACGCCCAGGTGCCGCGCTCGTCCAACCCGGTCTATGCGCGCCAGCGCTTCCCCGACGCACTGCTCGGCGAGCGTTTCTCGCAGGGCCAGACCGTGTTCGAGAACGACGGCATCCGCCTGTGGGCCGACGACGGCGACGACATCGCCGTGATCAGCTTCAAGACCAAGATGCACACGGTCAACGACCATGTGCTCAACGGCATCCAGGAAGCCATCGCCATCGCCGAGAAGAAGTTCAAGGGCGTGGTGATCTGGCAGCCGAAGGAGCCGTTCTCGGCCGGTGCCGACCTGTCCGGCGCGCTGGGCCTGCTGCAGGCCGGCGACCTCAAGGGTTTCGAGGCGATGGTCGCCAACTTCCAGGCCACCAGCCAGCGCATCAAGTACTCGCTGGTACCGGTGGTCGCGGCGGTGCGCGGCCTGGCGCTCGGCGGCGGCTGCGAATTCCAGATGCATTCGGCGCGCACGGTGTTCGCGCTGGAAAGCTACATCGGCCTGGTCGAGGCCGGCGTCGGCCTGCTGCCGGCCGGTGGCGGCCTGAAGGAGTTCGCGGTGCGCGCCTCCGACGCCGCCGGTCCGGGCGGCGACGTGTTCGCCGAGCTCAAGACCGCCTTCGAGAGCGTGGCGATGGGCAAGGTCTCGACTTCGGCCTTCGAAGCGCGCGAGCTCAAGCTCGCCCGCGCCGGCGACGGCGTCGTCTTCAACGCCTTCGAGCTGCTGCACGTGGCCAAGGCGCAGGCGCGCGCGCTGGCCGAAAGCGGCTACCGCCCGCCGATGCCCGGCCGCCGCATCCAGGTCGCCGGCGACGTCGGCATCGCCACCTTCAAGATGCTGCTGGCCAACATGCTCGAAGGCCGCTTCATCTCGCCGCACGACTACGAAATCGCCAGCCGCATCGCCACGGTGATCTGCGGCGGCGAAGTCGACCGCGGCGCCCTGGTCGACGAGGAATGGCTGCTCAAGCTCGAACGCGAGCATTTCGTCGCCCTGGCGCAGATGCCGAAGACCCAAGAGCGCATCGCGCACATGCTCAAGACCGGCAAGCCGTTGAGGAACTGAGATTGGTGATTCGAGATTCGGGATTCGCAAAGCGCGTCCCGAATCGACTTCCTACTGATCCCGAATCCCTGATCCCGAATCCCCGCTTTCGGAGAAATCCATGAAACAAGTTCAAGAAGCCTACATCGTCGCCGCCACCCGTACTCCGGTCGGCAAGGCCCCACGCGGCGTGTTCCGCAATACCCGTCCCGACGACATGCTCGCCCACGTGCTCAAGTCGGTGATTGCGCAGGCGCCGGGCATCGACGTCAACCGCATCGACGACGCCATCATCGGCTGCGCCATGCCCGAGGGCGAGCAAGGCATGAACGTGGCGCGCATCGGCGTGCTGCTGGCCGGCCTGCCGAACACCATCGCCGCGCAGACCATCAACCGCTTCTGCTCGTCCGGCCTGCAGGCCGTGGCGCTGGCGGCCAACGAAATCCGCCTGGGCAACGCCGACCTGATGCTGGCCGGCGGCACCGAGTCGATGTCGATGGTGCCGATGATGGGCAACAAGGTCGCGCTGTCGCCGTCGGTATTCAACGACGACCACGTCGCCATCGCCTACGGCATGGGCATCACCGCCGAGAAGGTCGCCGAGGAGTGGAAGATCTCGCGCGAAGACCAGGACGCGTTCGCGCTGGCCTCGCACCAGAAGGCCATCGCCGCGATCCAGGCCGGCGAGTTCAAGAACGAGATCAGCCCGCTCGAAGTCGTCTCGCACGTGCCCGACCTGTCGGGCAATACGATCAAGCTGCGCAAGAGCCTGATCGAACTCGACGAAGGCCCGCGTGCGGACGCCTCGCTGGAAGCACTGGCCAAGCTCAAGCCGGTGTTCCGCAACGGCCAGTTCGGCGGCAGCGTCACCGCCGGCACCAGCTCGCAGATGAGCGACGGCGCCGCCGCGGTATTGCTGGCCTCCGGCCAGGCGGTCAAGGACTACGGCCTGACCCCGCTCGC
Source organism: Lysobacter sp. CA196 (assembly GCF_052078695.1). Taxonomy (NCBI): domain Bacteria; kingdom Pseudomonadati; phylum Pseudomonadota; class Gammaproteobacteria; order Lysobacterales; family Lysobacteraceae; genus Lysobacter; species Lysobacter sp. CA196. The sequence continues at coordinate 76,292 of NZ_JBQJIN010000001.1, forward strand.
CCGCTTCGTCAGCTTCTCGGTCGCCGGCGTGCGTCCGGAAGTGATGGGCATCGGCCCGATCGCCGCGATTCCGAAGGCGCTCAAGCAGGCCGGCCTGACCAAGGACCAGATCGACTGGATCGAGCTCAACGAAGCCTTCGCCGCGCAGGCGTTGGCGGTAATCCGCGACAGCGACCTCGACCCGTCCAAGGTCAACCCGCTCGGCGGCGCGATCGCGCTCGGCCACCCGCTCGGCGCGACCGGTGCGGTGCGCACCGCGACGATCGTGCATGGTCTGCAGCGCCGCAAGCAGAAGTACGGCCTGGTGACGATGTGCATCGGCACCGGCATGGGCGCGGCCGGCGTGTTCGAGTCACTGTAAGCGGCTGCGGCCCGCACGCGGGCGCTAGCCACAAAAAACCCCGGAGCGATCCGGGGTTTTTCGTTTTAGATGCCGCGCCTCTGCTTTCAGGGTAGGAGCGGCGCAAGCCGCGATCAACCGCAGTGGTGAAATACCACGCTGTCCCCGAAGCCAGGCCCTCCGGCGCTGCGCGACAAATACGCCGGATGTCCGGGCTTCGGTCATTGCGCTTGCGAACACAACTTCGGTTAGTCGCGGCTTGCGCCGCTCCTACCCTTGAACGCGAGCTCATCTGCATTGCGTCAGGGACTGCCCACCCTCACGCCAACCGCGTCCCGTTCGGCACCGGCCGCTCGAGGGCGGCGATGACCACGCCCTCCTCGGTCGGGAAACCGGTCAGCAGGAATTCGGACACGAACGGTCCTATCTGCTTCGGCGGAAAATTGATCACGCCGACGATTTGCCGCCCGACCAGCTCCTCGGCCGAATACAGATCGCGGATCTGCGCGCTGGTCTTGCGCAGGCCGTGCGGGCCGAAATCGACCCACAGCTTCCATGCCGGCTTGCGCGCCTGCGGAAACTCTTCGACCTGGGTGACGGTGCCGGCGCAGATCACGACTTTCTCGAAGTCGCTCCATGCGATCAGGCCGGTCCGGTTCGTATCGGTATCGCTCATCCTGCTCTTCCTTCGCTGCGTTCTTTGTAGGCGTCTTTGAATTGCGCCCAGGTGTAGCTCAGTTGCGCCGCCAGCAGACCGGCGGGTTTCATCGCCGAGACCAGGCCGTAGCCGGACAACTCGCGCCAACGCTCGTCGCCGTGGGCGATCGCCGCGGCGACGGTCTCACCGGCGAAAGTGGTCGGCGCGACGCCGTGTCCGCCGAAAGCCTGAGCCAGCCACAGGCCCTCGCCGATGCGGCCGAGCTGCGGCATCTGGTGGCGCGCATAGCTCATCAGGCCCGACCAGGCGTAATCGATCCGGGTCCCGGCCAATTGCGGGAACACCTTCAGCATGTCGCGATAGAGCAAGCGCTTGACCGCCTGCGGCGAGCGGTCCAGCACCGAGATGCGTCCGCCCCAGAGCAGGCGCGTGTCCGGCAGCGGCCGATAGTAGTCGAAGGCGAAACGCGTGTCGTAGACCGCGGCCCGTGTACGCAAAGCCTCGTCGAGCCGCTCGCCGAGCGGCTCGGTCACCATCGCATAGGTCGCGATCGGCATCACCGCGGCATCGACCTCGCGTCGCAGGCCCGCCAGGTAACCGCCGCAAGCCAACACGACTTGTTCGGCCTCGATCTCGCCACGCTCGGTCTTGATCCGCCAGGCCGAACCCTGGCGCTCGAGCGCGAGCGCCGGGCTGCGTTCGTGCACGGCGACGCCGCGGCTTTCGGCCAAGTCCGCCAAGCCGTGCGCGTACTTAAGCGGATGAAAATGCAAGGCCTGCGGTTCGAACAAGGCCTCGTGATAGCGCTCGCTGCGCACTTGCTCGCGCAAGCGTTCGCGCGACCACCATTGCCAGTCGACGCCGTAGTGTTCGGACAGCAGGGCCTGGCGCGAACGCAGGACCTCGCGGTCGCGAAACCAGTTGGCCCAGATCACCCCGGCTTCGATAGCGTCGCAGGCGATGCCGTGACGACGGATGCGCGAGCGGATCAACTCGACCGCGTCGGTGGTGCCGGCATACAGCGCGCGGGCGCGTTGCGGACCGAGTTCACGCAGCAAGGCATCCTCGCCGCGCGAGTAACCGCCGAACACGAAGCCGCCGTTGCGGCCGGAAGCGCCGTGCCCGATCTCCTGCGCCTCGATCAGGGTCACCTCGCTCAGGCCGCGCTCGGCCAGCCCCAGCGCGGTGTTGAGCCCGGCGAAACCGCCGCCGATCACGCACACCCGCGTCTGGCGCTTTCCCTCGAACGCCGGCCACACAGGCAGGCGGTGGAGACTGGCGCGGTAATAGCTTTCGGTGGGTATGGACATGAGCGGGTCGCAACGGGTTTGATGATGCCGGTCGGCCGTCGCGGCGACCGGTGCCTGACTGCGCCGCCACACCGAACGCCGAGATGCAGACGATGGAAATCCACCGTGCCGACCTAGCCTACCGCAGACGCAGCCTGTGGCTGCTGGCCGCGCTCCTGGCCGCTTGCGCGATCGGGCTGTGGCTGTTGCACGGCTGGCTGCAGACGGTGCAGGCGCATGCGCTGGCGAGCGCGCCGCAGGAGGCGCGGCGATGGCTGCGCGGCGCGATCGCCGCGATGCTGATCGTGCCGGCCTTGCCGAGTGCCCTGTGGGGGCGCAGCCTGCGCCGGCTCGGCCGCGCCGCGCGCGAGGAAGGCCGATTCCCGCCTCGCGCCTGGAAGACCTACCGTGACGTACGGGTGCTGCGCGAACAGGCGGCATTGCAGTGGTCGCGGCGCAGCGAGCGCCTGGGCCGCATCGCGCAAGGCGCCGCCGGAGTGTTCGCGGCGGCAGCCGTGGCGGCCTGGGTCCGGCTCAGCTGATCGCAGGCGGCACTCGCTGACGAGATGGCGCATTCGCGGTTGATAACGATCATGGGCCGCATTCGCGGCTCATAAACGATCATGGGCCGCTTTCGCGGCCCATGAGAGTCGCACCGCGATGTCCTACGCCGGAAACTACTCGAGGTCTTCGACGCCGAGTTCGTTGAGCGCGTTCTGCATCAACTGGCGCGCCGAGTCGCTGAGCTTCTCGTGATCGAGGGCGTAACGGATCGTGGCCTCGATCAGGCCCAGGTGGGTACCGCAGTCGAAACGCGTGCCCTGGAAACGATAGGCGTTGACGGTTTCGCGTTCGAGCAGGGTCGCGATGGCGTCGGTGAGCTGGATCTCGCCGCCGGCGCCGGGCGTGGTGGTTTCGAGCAGTTCGAAGATGCTGGGATTGAGCACGTAACGACCGACCACCGCGAGCGTACTCGGCGCCACCTCCGGCGACGGCTTCTCGACGATGGCGCGAATGCGGCCCTGCCGTGCCTGGAAGCTGTCGGTCGCGACGATGCCGTAGCTCGCGGTCTGCTCGCGCGGCACGTCCTGCACGGCGATCACGCTGGCGCCGCTGCTCTGCGCGGCGTCGGCCATCTGCTTGAGCGCCCCCGGACCGCGGTTCCAGATCACGTCGTCGGGCAGCAGCACCGCGAAGGGCTCGTTGCCGATCACTTCCTTGGCGCACAGCACCGCATGGCCCAGGCCCAGGGCTTCGGCCTGGGTCACGAACACGGCGCGCACGCCTTCGGGCAGCACGTTGCGGATCAGTTCGAGTTGTTCGGTCTTGCCGGAGCGCTCGAGCTTGTGTTCGAGCTCGTAGGCCTTGTCGAAGTAGTCGGCGACCGCGTGCTTGTAGCGGTTGGTGATGAACACCAGGGTGTCGCAACCGGCTTCGATCGCCTCGTCGACGGCGTACTGGATCAGCGGCCGATCGATGATCGGCAGCATTTCCTTCGGCACGGTCTTGGTCGCGGGGAGAAAGCGGGTGCCGAGACCGGCGACTGGAAAAACAGCCTTGCGAATGCGTGCGGCCATCAAATCTTCCTGGCGTTACGGGCGGGGAATGCCACCACCGTAGCCGATTCCTTGTAATCAGGATGTTCACCGACCGGACGGAACTCCGGTACCGCGATGCGCAGCAGCGTATTGAGCGCCTCGCGGTCGTAGCGGATCGAAGCCTCGCGCAGCTGCAGCAATGAGTTCTCCAGCGCCGCGCTCGACACGTCGCGCGGCTCGGCCTGGAGAATCTTCGGGTGCACCGTCGGGCGGTAACGCTCGTCGGCATGGAACAAGGTCTCGTGCAGCTTCTCGCCCGGACGCAGGCCGGTATAGACGATGGCCACGTCGCGGCCCGGCGTCTTGCCGGCCAGGCGGATCATCTGCTCGGCGAGCAGGCGGATCGGCACCGGCTCGCCCATGTCGAGGGTGTAGATCGCCTCGTGGGTGCCGATCGCCGAAGCCTGCAGGATCAGCTGGCAGGCTTCCGGAATGGTCATGAAGAAGCGCGTGACTTCCGGATCGGTGACGGTGACCGGGCCGCCGCTGCGGATCTGTTCGCGGAACAGCGGCACCACGCTGCCGGCCGAGTCGAGTACGTTGCCGAAACGCACGGTAACGAAGCGGGTGGCGCGTTGATCGGCCAGCGACTGGCAGGTCATCTCCGCCAAGCGCTTGGTCGCGCCGAGCACGTTGACCGGGTCGACCGCCTTGTCGGTGGAGATCAGCACGAAAGTGCCGACGCCGGCGGCGCGGCAGGCGCGCGCCACGGTCTCGGTAGCCAGCACGTTGTTGCGCACCGCCTCGCGCAGTTGCGCTTCCAGCAACGGCACCTGCTTGTAGGCGGCGGCGTGGAACGCGGCGTCAGGCGCGGCCAGCTTGAGTGCGTATTCAATGAGCGCCTTGTCGCCGCAGTCGCCGAGGATCGGAATGAATTCGACGTCGGGGAAGTCGCGGCGCAGCGCGGTCTCGGTGGTGACCAGCGCCAGTTCATCGATCTCGATCAGGGCGATGCGCCCGGCGCCGTGGCGCGCGCACTGGCGGCACAGCTCGGAACCGATCGAACCGCCGGCGCCGGTGACCAGGACCGAACGCGCACCGAGCCAGGCACGGATCGCCTTCCAGTCCGGCAGCACCGGCTTGCGGCCGAGCAAGTCCTCGATCGCGACTTCCTTGAGTTCGCCCGGCAGCGAGCGCCCTTCGAGCACGTCCTGCAGGCGCGGCACCATCCGGAACGGCACGCCGGTGCGTTCGCAGGCCATGACCACGCGCTGCATCGCATTGGCGTCGGCCGACGGCATGGCGATGACCAGCAGCTTGGCCGCGGTCTCGCGCGCGATCTCGGCGACGTCGTCGACGTTGCCGAGCACCGGCACGCCCTGGACCTTGCTGCCGCGCAGACGCGCGGCGTCGTCGAGGAAACCGACCGGGTGATAGGTGCCGAAACGGCGCAGGTCGCGGACCAGGGCCTCGCCGGCGCGGCCGGCGCCGAGGATCAGGATCCGCACCGAGACCGCGTTGACGCTGTCGATGCGGCTGTCCTTCCAGGCCCGGTACAGCAGGCGCGGCGCGCCGAGCATGCCCATCAACACCAGCGGATACAGCACCAGCACGGTGCGCGGCACGGCGTCGACGCGGTTATAGAGGAACAGACCCAGGACGATCGCGAACAGGCCCAGCATGCAGGCCTTGAAGATGTTCCAAAGATCGGGCACGCCGGCGAAACGCCACAGACCGCGATACAAGCCGACCTGCCAGAACACCAGGCCTTGCGCGGCCAGGACCAGGGCGATCTCGGTCGACCACAGCGGCAGGGTCGGCGGGGTCGCGGTGATGCCGAAACGCAGCTTGTGCAGCGCCTGCCAGACCAGCCAGACCATCGCGAGATCGTGCGCAACCACCGCCAACCGGGGCAGGCCGCTTTTCAGACGATCGCGCAATGAACTCATTCCCTGCCCCTACTGAAGAAAATCAATCGGTTCGGCCGGATCGGAGATCGGGCCGTTCGGTTCGTCCTAGCCGATCGGATTGCCGGTTTCGCGCCCGGTCTTCTGGATCAGCCACCAAAAAAAAGCGCCGGACATATACCACGCGGCTCCCATACATAAGATGAAACCGGTTCGGACTTCGGTCACATAGCGCACGCAGACTACGGACAGCAGCGTGAAAACCGCATAGGCAAGCGTCACACGGGTGTGGCCGATGCGCCGGGCCCAGACCTGGTAAGCGTGCTGAGTATGCGGTGTCCACCAGCGTTCGCCGCGCCGGACCCGTCGCAACAGGGTCAGCCCGGAGTCGACCATGAATGCGGCCAGCGGCAACAGCAACAGGCCTGAACGCGGGCCGAGCCCGCTCGCGGCGAGCACACTCAACGCGGCCACCGCGTAGCCGATTGCGCCGCTGCCGACATCGCCCATGAAGATCCGCGCGCGCGGGAAATTGAACGGCAGAAACCCGGCGCAGGCGGCCAGCAAGGCCAGCGCCAGCCAGCTCCAGACCGGCCCGCCGAGCCAGACCAGGGCCAGCGCGACCAGCGCCGCCTGCGAAGCGGCCAGGCCGTTGATGCCGTCCATGAAGTTCCAGACATTGGTCAGCCCGACCGCCAGGGCGAACGCCGCCAAGGCCAGCCACGCATTACCCAAGACATACCAGACCGCGAACGCCAGCAGCGCCGCGGCGAAGGCATGCACGCCCAAGCGCAGCCAAGGCGACAAGGGACGATGGTCGTCGACCCAGCCGATCCCGGCGATCAACAACAGGCCGATGCCGAACGCCAACGCGAGCGGCGCATGCGAGGGAAAGCGGATGCCGAGCGCGGCCGCGGCGATCAATACCGCGGCGACGATCGCGATGCCCCCGCCGCGTGGTGTGGCCACACTATGGCTGCGGCGTTCGCCGGGTTCGTCGATGAGCCGGCTGTGCAGCGCATAGGCGCGCGCCAGCCAGGTCCCTGCGGCGCCGAGCGCCGCGTAGATCGCGATCCATTGCCACATCGCTCAGACCACCGCGTAGTTCAACAGCGGCTTGACCGAACCCCATTCCTTGCAGCTCGGGCATTGCCAGTGGTGACTACGGGCGCCGAAGCCGCAGCGGTTGCAGCGGTAGCTCGGATTGCGCACCAGCAACTGATCGGTGATGTGCTTGAGGTCGTGCAGAGTCGCCAGCGGGTCGGCATTTTCGGCGATGGTCAGATCGATCAGCGCCGCTTCGCCGCGCACCGAGGGACGGTCCTTGAGCTGGCGCGCCAGGTAGGCACGCGCCGCCGGCACCCCGTCTTCGGCTTCGACCATGCGGGTCAGCGCCAGCACCGGCGCGATGCCGCGGTAGTGTTCGCACATCTCGGCCAGGAAGGCGCGCGCGCCGGTGGCGTCGCCGTCGCGCTCGTAGCAACTCAGCAAGGCCGGCAACACTTCCGGCAGATAGTCGGGGTCGGCGCGGGCGACGCGCTCGAAGGCGCGGATCGCCGCGGCATCGTTGCCGGTCTCCACTTCGATGCGGCCTTCCAGCATGCCGGCGCGGACCGAGTTGGCATCGGCCTCGTAGGCGCGCTTGACCGCCGCGCGCGCGGCATCGGTGTCGCCGGCGGCGCGGTAACGGTCGGCCAGCTCGCACTCGAACTGGGCGATCAGCTTGCCCATCGGCTCGCCGGTCGCGGCCTCGTAGCGCTGGGCGTTCTCGATCGCCTTGTCCCAGTCGCGTTCGGACTGATAGATGCCGATCAAGTGGCGCAGGGCCAGCGGCGCGCGCATGTCCAGCGCGACCAGATCGCTGAACACCGTCTCGGCGCGGTCCAACAAGCCCGAACGCATATAGTCCTCGCCGAGCGCGAGCAAGGCCTGGACCTTCTGCTGGTCGCTCAGGCCCGGCCGTTGCACCAGGGCCTGGTGCAGGCGGATCGCGCGGTCGACTTCGCCGCGGCGGCGGAACAAGTGGCCGAGCGCGACCTGGGTCTCGAAGGTGTCCTTGTCGAGCTCGGCGATATGCAGGAACAACTCGATCGCCTTGTCGGGCTGTTCGTTGAGCAGGTAGTTGAGGCCGCGGAAATAGGTGGTCGACAAGCGGCTGACCTGATTGTCGCTATGCCGCTCGCCCCCCCGCCGCCCGATCACCCAACCGCTCACGGCCGCCACCGGCAGCAACAGAAAGAACCAGAACCACTGGCTGATGAATTCCATGTTCAGACCTCGGGGCCGGTGATCGGGGGCGCCGGCGCGGCGCTCGCCGCGCGTTCGGCGCGGCTGAGGCGGCGGCGCAACGGCAGCACCACGCTGGCGCTGATGGTCAGGCCGCCGATCAGGGCGCCGAGCAACAGGGCGACGATCAGGGCGATGCCGAGCGAGGTCGCCGGGACGAAACCGATGCCGAGGTCGATGCTGACGATCTGGCGGTTGAGAGCGCCGAGGATCGCCCCTGCTGCGAGGCAGGCCAAGGCGATGAGGAGACGGATCACGCGCATGGGAGAGTTCCGGAGGTCGTGCACGATCTCGTGCGTGTCGCGCCTAGCTTAACGGACGCGCATGCGCGCGGCGTGTTGAGCCGGGAAAAACGAGTTTGGAGGAGTGAGGAGTGAGTCAGGGCGCGATCGCCCTCCTCCTCGGCCTGTGCGGCCAATACATATAAATAAGGAATCGAGAGCTGGCCGGCGGCGATGCCACTCGTTCCTCGCTGCTCGAGGCGGCGCAGCCGCCACTCATTCCTATGCTTTCAGCTTTCTTCGTCCAGCGGCGTCACGCCGCTGACGCGTTCGCGCAGTTCCTTGCCGGGCTTGAAATGCGGGACGTGCTTGCCGGGCAACGCGACCGACTCGCCGGTCTTCGGGTTGCGGCCCAGGCGTGGCGGACGGTAATGCAGCGAAAAGCTGCCGAAGCCGCGGATCTCGATCCGCTCGCCGGCCGACAGGGCGCCGCCCATCATTTCCAGTAAAGCCTTCACCGCCAGATCCACATCGTCGCCCTTGAGATGGGCCTGACGCTGCGAAAGGATCTCGATGAGTTCGGACTTGGTCATGGACGAAGCGTGGCCTTGCCTTAGGAAGGTCGTGAAGAAAGTCGTGCGGACGTCGCGATCGGCTGCGATCCCCTACCGCAGACCGAAGGCGACCCGGCCATGCCGGGCCGCCTCGGTGGATGCATCTGTACCACCCGGCCCGGATCGACCGGGCCGTACTGCCTGTAGCGTGACGCGTGCAGCTATTACTCGGACTTGCCGCCCAGACGCTCGCGCAGCAACGCGCCGAGGCTGGTGGTGCCGCTGGCGGCTTCGGAGGTCTGGCGGTTGTAGTCGGCCATCGCTTCCTGCTGCTCGTGCTCGTCCTTGGCCTTGATCGACAGCTGCATGCTGCGGCCCTTGCGGTCGGTGCCGATGATCTTGGCTTCGACTTCCTGGCCGACCTTGAGGTACTGCGAAGCGTCTTCGACGCGCTCCTTGGCGATGTCGCGTGCGGCGACGTAGCCTTCGATGCCGTCGGCCAGTTCGATCGTCGCACCCTTGGCGTCGACTTCCTTGACCGTGCCCTTGACGATCGAGCCCTTGGCGTTGGAAGCCACGTACTGACCCATCGGGTCCTGCTCGAGCTGCTTCACGCCGAGGCTGATGCGCTCGCGCTCCGGATCCACGGCCAGGACCACGGCTTCCAGCGTGTCGCCCTTCTTGTAGTTGCGGACCACGTCTTCGCCGGTGGTGTTCCAGCTGATGTCGGACAGGTGGACCAGGCCATCGATACCGCCGTCCAGGCCGATGAAGATGCCGAAGTCGGTGATCGACTTGATCTGGCCTTCGACCTTGTCGCCCTTCTTGTGGATGGCCGCGAAGGTCTCCCACGGGTTCGAGGTGACCTGCTTCATGCCCAGCGAGATACGACGACGCTCTTCATCGACGTCGAGGACCATGACCTGAACTTCGTCGCCGACCTGCACGATCTTGGACGGGTTGACGTTCTTGTTGGTCCAATCCATCTCGGAGACGTGCACCAGGCCTTCGACGCCGGGCTCGATCTCGACGAACGCGCCGTAATCGGTGACGTTGCTGACCTTGCCGAACACGCGGGTGTTGGCCGGGTAGCGACGGGCGATGTTGTCCCACGGATCCTCGCCCAGCTGCTTGAGGCCGAGGCTGACGCGGTTGCGCTCGCGGTCGTACTTGAGCACGCGGACGTCGAGTTCCTGACCGACTTCCACGACTTCCGACGGGTGACGCACGCGCTTCCACGCCATGTCGGTGATGTGCAGCAGGCCATCGATGCCGCCGAGGTCGACGAACGCACCGTAATCGGTGAGGTTCTTGACGACGCCCTTGAGGATCGCGCCTTCCTGCAGCTTCTCCATCAGCTGTTCGCGCTCGACGCTGTACTCGCTCTCGACCACCGCACGGCGGGAGACGACGATGTTATTGCGCTTGCGGTCCAGCTTGATCAGCTTGAACTCGAGTTCCTTGCCTTCCAGGTAGGCGGAGTCGCGCACCGGGCGCACGTCCACCAGCGAACCCGGCAGGAAGCCGCGGACATCCTTGATGTCGACGGTGAAACCACCCTTGACCTTGCCGCTGATGCGGCCGGTGATGGTCTCGTTCTTTTCGAGCGCCTCTTCGAGCTCGTCCCACACCATTGCGCGCTTGGCTTTCTCGCGCGACAGCACGGTTTCGCCAAAGCCGTTCTCGATCGAGTCGAGTGCGACCTTGACCTCGTCGCCAACGGCAACGTCGATCTCGCCGGCGTCGTTACGGAACTGTTCGATCGGCACAATGCCTTCGGACTTCAGGCCGGCGTTGATCACCACCACGTCGCCGCGGACTTCCACGACGGTACCGGTGACGATGGCGCCCGGCTTCAGCTTGGCCAGGTATTGCTGGCTGGCTTCGAACAGTTCGGCAAATGATTCGGTCATTGGATTGGATATCTCGGTTAAACACACGGGCCGCACCGTCTGACATCGTTGCCGGACTGGCAACGCAAGCAGTACGTGGTCGACCCACCCGTTATGTGGCGCGATGGAACTGCACCATGTGTTATTGGTTAGTCCGACGCAGGATTGCGACGGGGCTTCAGGGACAACGTTTGCAACGGAACTTCTGTAACGAAAACCTGCTGTAACAAAAACCTGTTGTAACGGTGTTGCGATTGCATCTGCCACGGACTCATCGCGCCTGTTCGTGTCGTTCAGCGCGCAGGCAACAAAGCCAGCACCTGTTCGACTACCGTGTCGATGCCCAGACCGGTCGTATCGATGCGGACGGCATCTTCGGCCGGACGCAACGGCGCCACCGAACGCTGGGCGTCGCGGGCGTCGCGGGCAAGAATCTCCCGTAGCAGACCATCTAAAGTAACCGAAACCCCTTTGTCTTTCAACTGCTTATAGCGCCTTTCCGCCCTTTCGTCGGCGCTGGCGGTCAGGAAGACCTTGAACGGGGCATCCGGGAAGATCACCGTCCCCATGTCGCGGCCGTCCGCGACCAGCCCCGGCGCCTGCCTGAACGCGCGTTGGCGGTCCTTGAGCGCGGCCCGGACCTCGGGGATCGCGGCGATCGCCGAGGCCGCGGCGCCGGCGGTTTCGGTGCGCAACTCGTCGGTCGCGTCGACGTCGTTGACCAGCACCCGCAGCTCGCCGCGATCGTCGTCGCGGAAGCCGATATGGGTGTCGAAGGCGCAGCGGACCAGGGCCGCCGGGTCGGCCAGGTCGAGATCGGCCCAGCCCGCGGCGACGCCGACCGCGCGGTAAAGCGCGCCGGAATCGAGGTAATGCCAGCCCAGGCGCTGCGCGACCAGGCGGCTGATGGTGCCTTTGCCCGAGCCCGAGGGCCCGTCGATGGTGAGGACGGGAATGCTGCTGTTGTCTGAGGATGCGCTGTTCATGCGTATCATTATGCGACGGCAGCAGGCATTTTCGGCTCGCGACCGCAGCCGATCGGGGCGCAAGCCCCCGGTCCGGCTGGGCCGGACGATCTTCCAGGTCGCGCGCGACCCGCCGGATCGTGCGGGTAAACCCGGGCCCGGCCACTACGCCCAGAGACCCGCGGCGCACCGCCGCCAGTCAGGCCATTTCGCTCCTCGCCGGCGCCGGCTGGATTTTTTTCACGCAAGCACTTGATCGGACGAAGATTTGTCCGCTACAATCGCGGGCTAACTTTTCCACCCCGCTTCTTTCACCTAATTTTTTGCCGAGGTCTCTCATGAAGGTCCTGTCCTCCCTGAAGTCGGCGAAGGCCCGTCACCGCGACTGCAAAGTCGTCCGCCGCCGCGGCAAGGTCTTCGTGATTTGCAAGTCGAACCCGCGTTTCAAAGCGCGTCAGCGCTGAAACCGAACAACGTGGTCAAAGCGCGTCAGCGCTGAAACCGAACAGCGTGGTCAAAGCGCGTCAGCGCTGAAACCCGCCGGCGGCTTCCGTCGCCCGAGGTTCGAAGCCGAAAGCCGCCGCAAGGCGGCTTTCTTCGTTATCCAGCCCGATCCTCCCTCGGCTTCGCCAAACCGTGACGGCCGCACGCTGCCGTTAAGCGTCAGCTTGTGACTAGAATCCCCGCGTCCTTTGACGAGGTGGCTCTTCCATGAAATCGCGTATCGCCGTTGCCCCGCTGTTGCTCGCCCTGCTCGCCTTTTCCGGCGCCGTCTCTGCCGAGACCCTGCTGATCCAGCGCGTGCAGGAGGAAGGCAAGGCTTTGCTGCCGACCCGTGGCCAGAGCATGGACCAGGTCAAGGCGCGCTACGGCGAGCCGACCCAGCGCATGGACCCGCGCGGCGGCCAGAAGCGGCAGTGGCCGCAGATCAACCGCTGGGTCTATCCGGCCTTCACCGTCTACTTCGAGAAGAGCCGGGTGATCGACGTGGTCGCCAACAAGGCCGACGCCGAGGAAATCGGGCCGAAACCGCCTATCCTTTGAGTCTATGAATAAAAACGTATTGCGCTTCCCCGCGGAGTGGGAACCCCAGTCCGCGGTTCTTATCGCTTGGCCGAATGCCGACACCGACTGGGCCGAGCGTCTGGGCGAAGTCGAGGAAACCTATATCGCCCTGGTCGCGGCCATCGTCCGCTACCAACCCGTGCTGATCTGCGTGGCCGACGACGACGTCCAGGCTTACGCCCGCGCGCGCCTGTCCTCGGCGCGCATCGACATGGCCCGGGTGCACTTCATCGAGGCGCCGTACGACGACACGTGGCTGCGCGACTCGGGCCCGATCAGCCTGCGCGACGGCGCCGGTTTCCGCCTGCTCGATTTCCGCTTCACCGGCTGGGGCGGCAAGTTCGACGCCAGCCAGGACGACCTGCTGGTCGAACGCCTCACCGAGATGGGAATCTTCTCGAACAGTGTTCGCCAAAGCATTGATTTTGCGCTGGAAGGCGGCGCCATCGAAACCGACGGGGCCGGCACCTTGCTGAGCACCTGGCAGTGCCTGCACGAGCGTCACCCGCAAGCCAGCCGCGAGGAGATCACCGCCAAGCTGGCCGACTGGCTGCAGCAGGACCGGGTGCTGTGGCTGGACCACGGCTCCCTCGAAGGCGACGACACCGACGCCCACATCGACACCCTGGCCCGCTTCGCTGCGCCCGACGCGATCGTCTACCAGGGCTGCGACGACCCGAGCGATTCGCATTACCCCGAGCTGCAGGCCATGGCGGCCGAGCTGGCGGCGCTGCGCACCCGCGACGGACAGCCCTATCGCTTGTTCGCGCTGCCCTGGGCGCAGCCGGTGATCGATGAAAACCGAAGGCTGGCAGCGAGTTACGCCAACTTCCTCATCATCAACGGCGCCGTGCTGATGCCGGCCTACGGCGATGCCGCCGACGCCGAAGCCCAGGCCGTGCTGGCCCAGGCCTTCCCTGATCGCGACATCGTGCCGGTGCCCTGCCGCGCCCTGATCTGGCAGAACGGCAGCCTGCATTGCGTGACCATGCAGTTGCCGCAGGGCTTGGTGGCGGGCGACTGAGTCCGCTCCCATGCAGGACATGCGCATGGCCTTGTTGATCGCCGCCGGTGTGGCGATCAGCTTGTACTGTCTCCGCCTGACCGCGGCCGCATGGCCGGGTTGGCAGGACGATGTGCGCACCGGCCCCTGGGGCATGACTGCGCAAGCGGCCAGCCTGCATGCCTGTGCTGATGGTGGCGACCAGGTCGATCGGTTCGGAGCTGGCATTCAAATGGGCTTTCGCCAGCGTTCTCATCTGCGGCGCGACCACCTTCATGATCTGGGCCTGCGACGCCGCAATCGATCATGAAAGAAATCGCGATTGAAGGCGATCGGCGCCATTACGGCGCCGACGTCCGACGCGTCCCGTTTACAATGCCATCGCTCCTCGTCTGGACCGGTTACCCATGAAGAAGACCACCCTCCCCGTTGCCCTGATCCAGGACCGCGACCACGGCTCGCGCGAGGCCAATCTGGCCAATATCGAGGACCGGGTCGGCGAGGCGGCCAAGCGCGGCGCCAAGTTGGTGCTGCTGCAGGAACTGCACAACGGCCCGTATTTCTGCCAGCACGAGTCGGTGGCCGAGTTCGACCTGGCCGAGCCGATTCCCGGCCCGAGCACCGAGCGCCTGGCCGCCCTGGCCAAGCAGCACGGCGTGGTCCTGGTCAGCTCGCTGTTCGAGCGCCGCGCGGCCGGGCTGTACCACAACACTGCGGTGGTCTATGAAGCCGACGGTTCGATCGCCGGCAAGTACCGCAAGATGCATATCCCGGACGATCCGGGCTTCTACGAGAAGTTCTACTTCACTCCGGGCGACATCGGTTTCGAGCCGATCGACACCTCGGTCGGCCGCCTCGGCGTGCTGGTGTGCTGGGACCAGTGGTACCCGGAAGGCGCGCGCCTGATGGCCCTGGCCGGCGCCGAACTGCTGCTGTATCCGACCGCCATCGGCTGGGACCCGGACGATCAGCAGGACGAGAAGGACCGCCAGCGCAACGCCTGGATCCTCAGCCACCGCGGCCACGCCGTCGCCAACGGCCTGCCGGTGCTCAGCGTCAACCGGGTCGGCCACGAGCCTTCTCCCATGGCTTCTGAAAAGAGCGCAGGAGCGTCCGGCATCCAGTTCTGGGGTTCCAGCCATGTGCTCGGGCCGCAGGGCGAATTCCTGGCCGAAGCCAAGACCCAGGCGCCGGAGATCGTGATGGCCGAAGTCGACCTCGGCCGCAGCGAACACGTGCGGCGGATCTGGCCGTTCCTGCGCGACCGCCGCATCGACGCCTACGCCGACCTGCTCAAGCGGTACCGCGATTGAACGCGGACGCTCGTCCGTCGCCCTTGCTGCGTCCGGCGGTCGAGGCCGATCTCGATGCGATCACCGTGCTGTACGCGCGCGAAGTGCGTGAGGGCCTGGCGACCTACGAGTACGACGAACCCGACGCCGCCGAGATGCGGCGCCGCTGGCGCGCGATCGTCGACGCCGGCTATCCGTATCTGGTCGCCGAACACGACGGCGCTTTCGCCGGTTACGCCTATGCGACGGCCTACCGCAGCCGCATCGGCTATCGCTGGACGGTCGAGAATTCGGTCTACGTCGCCCCGGATTTCCACGGCCGCGGCATCGGCCGCACCCTGATGCAGCGCTTGATCGAGGACTGCACCGCGCTCGGTTTCCGGCAGATGGTCGCGGTGATCGGCGACGGCAGCAACCAGGCCTCGGTGGCTTTGCACGAGCGCCTGGGCTTCAAGCCCGGCGGCGTGTTCCCCGGCCTGGGCCGCAAGCACGGCCGCTGGCTCGACACCGTGCAATTGGTGCGCGCGCTCGGCGACGGCGACCAGGGCGAGCCCGACCAAGGCGTACCGGGCCTGCGCTGATCGCCATCCGGCGATGGCGTCGGCGCTTCGCCGCATCCATCGAGGCCTTGGCCTCCTCCCATGACAAAGACTCCAGCACCCGATGCCCACACCCGGCTCCGGGCGTGCGGTCGTGGCCGCCGATGTCCGTGCTCCGAGTTCTCATTACATGACAGTTGAAGAGCGCTCGGGATCGCACTGCGACCCAGGCCCGTGGCAAGGCCGGCGGCGTCCGGTAAGCTGAACAGCGATTGCCGACGAATTGCCGACGAATGGTCGCAATAAAACGAACGGACGTGCTATTTTGAATTCATGTCGATGCTGACCGCCACCGTCAAAGGCGCCGCAACCCGCGACGCGATCCTAGAACAGGCCTACGGCATTGCCTCGTCGGCCGGGCTGGAAGGCCTGTCGATCGGTCCGCTGGCGGCCGCGGTCGGCATGTCGAAGAGCGGCGTATTCGCCCACTTCGGCTCGCGCGAAGACTTGCAGTTGGCGGTGCTGGACATGGCCAGCCAGCGCTTCGTCGAATATGTGCTGTTACCGGCACTGCAGCACCCGCGCGGCCTGCCGCGCCTGCGCGCCATCGTCGAGGCCTGGTTCGATTGGGCGCGCCACACCGAAGGCGGCTGCGTGCTGCTCGGTGCGGTCAGCGAGTACGACGACCGCCCCGGCTCCCTGCGCGATGCCGTGGTCGACCAGCAGAAACGCTGGCACCAGGTCCTCGGCAAGGCCGTGCAACTGGCCATCGACACCGGCGAGCTCGGCGCCGATACCGACACCGCGCAACTGGCTTTCGAAATCTACGGCGTGGCCCTGGTCGTGCACCACGACTCCGGCCTGTTCGGCTACGACTCCGCGACCGAACGCGGGCGCCGCGCCTACGAGCGTCTGATCCGTTCCTACGCTTCCTCCCCCACCGCCTGAGCGACCGACGAGGTTCGTCATGTATCCGCTTATCGCTAAAATTAGCACGACCGTTCGTAACATGTTGAAACTATACGGCTTGCGCCTGAGTTTCCTGTTCGGCGCCTGGTTCGCACCCGACGCGACCATGCACCGCGTGGCGACGCTGTTCTGTACGCCATTCGCTTCGACCCGCAGCCGCGCCCTCGCCGCGCCGACCCACGGCGCCCGCGAGGAGTCGCTGGACATCGACGGCCAGCGCATCGTCACCTACGTGTGGGGCGACCCGCAGCGCCAGCCGTACGTGTTGTTCGCGCACGGCTGGTCGAGCCACGGCACCCGCATCGCCAACTGGCTGCCGGGCCTGTTAGCCGCCGGCTATGCGGTAGTCGCGTTCGACCAACCCGCGCACGGCAAGAGCGCCGGCCGCCTGGCCACCCTGCCCGACTTCACCCGTCATCTATTCGCGGTCGGCGAGCACTACGGCCCGGCGGCGGTGGTGATCGGCCATTCGCTCGGCGGCGCCGCGGCGCTGCTGGCGATGGCGCGCGGCATGCGCGCCGAACGCGCGGTGCTGATCGCGCCGGCTGCGGACCCGGTCGCCGCGGTGAAGCGTTTCGCCCGTCTGTTGTGGGTCGGCGAGGACGTCTGCCGGCGCCTGTTCGCTTATTACGAAGCGCGCATCGGCATCAGCTTCGATTCGCAGCAAGCGCACCGCAACGCACCGGCGATCGCCAGCCCGGCGCTGATCGTGCACGACCTCGGCGACCGCGAAGTGCCCTGGGCCGAAGGCGAGCGCTATGCGCGCTATTGGCCGGATTCGCGCCTGCTGAGCACCAGCGGCCTCGGCCACCGCCGGGTGCTCGAGGACGAGAGCGTGATCGAGGCCGGCCTGCGCTTCCTGCATGGCGAGGACGTCGGCGAACGCTTGGTGTCGAGCCCGAACCTGCCGTTCGGGCTGGCCTGAACGCGCTGCACCGCGGCCGCGAACGGCCGCCGCCGCGGGCTCGGGCCGAGTCGGGGCCGAATGGGCGCCCGACAGCGTCCTGATGTCTCCCGACGCTTGCGTGAACGCGACCGCGTTCATTGCCCGCCCCGGTTGCAGGCTCTAAGCTCTGCCCCCATACGGTAGGAGTCGCCGTCCGGCAACGGAGCGGCTTCACCCCATCGATTCCACCCGTTTCGGTACCGGACGGCGCCCTTGGGCGCCGTTGTGTTTGCCGGAGCCGCCACCGGGCCGCTGCATGCATCCGTTCTCGAGTTCGTTCTTCCGTCGACTGCGCGGGCTGCGCGCATGAGCGAGTCGTTGTTGGCACCGGCCGGCACCGGCCTGCAGGACGTGCTCGCCACCCAACCGCATGCGGTGGTCGAACGCGACGGCGTGCGCTACACCCTGCTCGGCACCGCCCACGTCTCCCAGGCCAGCGTCGACGCGGTCCGCGATGCGGTCGGCAGCGGCGCCTTCGATGCGGTCGCGGTCGAACTCGACCCGCAGCGCCTGCAGGCCCTGACCGATCCCGATGCGCTGGCACGGCTCGATTTGATCCAGGTGATCCGTTCCGGCAAGACCGCTCTGTTCGCCGCCAACCTGGCCCTGGCCGCGTACCAGCGCCGGCTGGCCGAACAGCTCGGCATCGAGCCCGGCGCCGAACTCAAGCGCGCCGTGCTGGAAGCGCGCGAACGCGACCTGCCGGTGCATCTGATCGATCGCGAAGTCGGCCTGACCTTCAAGCGCGCCTCTTCCAAACTCGGCTTCTGGGGCCGGGCCAAGCTCGGCGTCGGCCTGATCAGCGGCCTGTTCGCCGCCGACGAGGTCGGCGAAGAAGAAATCGAGAAACTCAAGCAAGGCGACATGCTCGAATCGAGCTTCGGCGAATTCGCCGCTGAAAGCCCGGAGCTGTACGAGACCGTGATCGCCGAACGCGACCGCTACATGGCCGCGCGTTTGCGCGAGAGCCATGGCGACGCGCGCGAAGTGCTGGCCGTAGTCGGCGCCGGTCATCTGCAGGGCCTGGCCCGGCATCTGCGCGAAGACACCGAAGACCCGGTCGCCCAACGCACCGCGCTCGAGCAGGTCACCACCAAGAGCAAGGTGCCGTGGGTGATGATCGTGATCACCTCGCTGATCATCGCCGGCATCGCCTGGGGCTTCTGGAAAGGCGGCGCGGCGATGGGCGCCGACCTGTTGCTGCAGTGGGTGCTGTTCACCGGCGGCCTGGCCGCGCTGGGTTGCCTACTCGCCGGCGGCCATCCCTTCAGCATCATTACCGCGGCCGTGGTCGCGCCGTTGAAACCGTTCCGCCCCGGCGTACCGACCGGCGCCCTCAGCGCCTTGGTCGAAGTGCATCGGCGCAAGCCCGCCTACGGCGACTTCATGGCCCTGCGCGACGACGCGCAGACGCTCAAAGGCTGGTACCGCAACCGCGTCGCCCGCGTGGTGCTGAACTTCATGCTGACCAACATCGGCACCGGCATCGGCGTGTGGCTGGCCGGGTTCCGTATCGCGAGCAAGCTGGTCGGTTGAGGGACCGGGGTTGAGCCGGGCTTCTTGCTTCGCTGGCGCACCCCCTTGTCCCCTTCGTTAAGGGGCAAGCGCCCAACGCAGGATTCGTTGCGGAGGAGCGAACGAATCGCGGGGACTTACCTCCACGGCGATGACGCTGCGTGGATCAGCAAGAGCAAATCCCCCTAGCCCCCTTTTTCAAAGGGGGAATTGTTGTGGGGCAGTCTTGGGGAAGAACGGCAACTGGTGCCGAAGCTCCGATATCGAAAGCGCTCTCACTCAACGAATCGCTAGTCTCAGACACCATCCATGTCGCCCCCTTTGGAAAAGGGGGCAAGCGCCCAGCGCGGGATTCGTTTCAGATCAACGATCGGAGCGAGGGGGATTTGCCTTTGTGCCGATGACGCCGCGTGGGAAGACGAAAGCAAATCCCCCTCTCCCCCCTTTCCAAAGGGGGGAATGCTGCGAGGCGATCGGAGGGAAGAAGCGGCTATCGGAGTGAAGAAGTGCCATATCGCTGCGCGATCGCTCAACGAATCGGCAGTTTCAGGCGCCGTCCATTCCAGTCCAGGACGACGCCATCGGTCCTGATCGCCACCAGTACCGCATCGCCGATGCGGCCGCCCTCGGACAGGCGCTGGCCGTCGATGATCACGAACCGCTGCGCCGGTGCGTCGTTCCACATGTGCATGCTCAACTTCAGCGGCGGCAGTTGTTTGCGCTCTGCGATAGGCAGGTCGGCGAGCAGCTGCAGGCCTTCGTTGCTGGCGACGGCGACCGGCGGCGGCGACACAGGCTCCGGTACTTCGATAGGCGGCGGTACCGGCAGAGGTTTCGGCGCGGGCACCGGCGGCGGTGCGACGGCGACAGTCTCCTGCTTTGCATCGCGGTCTTTATTCTGATCCTTGTCCCGGCTCTTGCCGCTATCCGCAGCAGCGGAAGGCGGCGCGGGCGTCGTGGCGACGATAGGCTGAGTTACCGGCGGGGCCGCAGGCAGGACCACCGGTGCGGGATCGCGTACTCGTGCGGCCTCGACAGCAGGCGACTCGCCGAGCGCGGGCGGATCGATGCGAGGCGTCGCGGTGGCAACCACGCGGTCGTGTTCGGAGACTTCACCCGCGCTGTCGGCGACCTCGGCCGCGGTATCGGCAACCGGCGTAAGCGGCGGCGCCCGCCGGCTGCTTAGCCACCAAGCGGACGCGGCGACGAGGACTGCAGCCAGCACCCACCACCATCCGACCGGCGTGGATCGGCGTTGCACGCGGGCGACCGGCGGCAGCTCCGCGTAAAGGTCGGGCGACTCGCCGCGGCGGCGTTCGGCCTCGGATTTGCGCAGGGCTTCGAGAATCAACGACATCGGCCTACTCCAGCACCGGCTGCAGACGCGGGCCTGCGTCGCCGGACGACAGCGCGAGCATGGTCTCCGGGCCGACGACGCCGTCGCTGAGCAAGCCGCGGGCGCTCTGGAAACTGCGCACATCTTCGGTGGTCGCGCCTGCGGTCACCCCGAGCCGCGTGCGCAGCCACTCGCCGCGCGCACCGCCGGCGCGCGGCGACAACGACGAAGCCAAGCCCTCGGGGCCGCGCCATATCGCCGCATATTCTCCGGTCCACAAACGTTCGAGCGCGGCACGGTCGGTGTCGAACGGCGTGCCGTCCAACGACAGACGCACCCTGCTCGCATCCATTGCGCTCAACAACACCCAGGGATCGCGGACGCCGAGGCGCAGATGCAGCAGCACCGGGCGGCCGAGTTGGACCAGCTTGTCGAGGCTGGCGCTGCCGCGCAGGCAGTACGCGCCGGGCGCGATCCGCGCAGCACCGGGCTCGATCCGCGCAGCGCAGCGCGCGGCCGTCGCGACCGCAACCTCATCCGCCGGCAGTTGCCAGGCGCCCAGCAATTGCCGCCAAGCTGCCAGCGAAGCGAGATCGGCCGCCGCGATACGCTGGGCGAATGCGCTCTCATCCAGATGCGGCGCCGACTTGCCGTTCGCCTCGGCGGGAACGCCAGCGAGCGCTCCGGTCGTCGCCGACCCGGCCCGCGCTGTCGCCGCGGTCTTGTCCGCAGCCGAGGCGCCGGCCTTGCCGTCCGGTCGGGTAAGAATCTTTGCGGCCGCGCCGGCTTTCGCCGGCTTCGCCAGGGTAGCCGCCGCGTTCGCGGTGGCCGACGGTGGCTGCATGAACCACCACGAGGCGGCGAATGCCGACACCACGACGGCGGCGGCAGCGACGATCGCCAGGCGCTTGTGCGCAAATCCCTTCGTGTTCGGCGCCAATGCTTCCGTCGCGGCGCGGTTGACCGTGCCCTCGTCGATGGTGACATCGTCGTGGGCATAGCCGCCGAGCAAGGCGCGCTCGGTGATCACGTTGATCAGTCTCGGCACCCCGCCGGAATGCGCATGGATGCGCTTGATCGCGGCGGGCGTGAACGGCAAGTGCTGCCCGCCGGCGATGCGATAGCGATGGCGCAGGAACGCGGTGGTTTCCTCGGCGCTCAGCGGGGTCAAGTGGAACCGCGCGGTGATGCGCTGCGACAGTTGGCGCATGTCCGGGCGCGCGAGCATGTCGCGCAGCTCCGGCTGGCCCAGCAGGATGATCTGCAACAGCTTCTGGGTGTCGGTTTCCAGGTTGGTCAGCAGCCGCACCTGCTCCAGCGCCTCCAGCGAGAGGTTCTGCGCCTCGTCGATGATCAGCACCACCCGCAGGCCGCGGGCGTAGGCATCGAGCAGATAGCGATTGAGCGCGTCGACCAGCGCCTTGACGCTGCCGTGCTTGCCGGCGAGGTCGAGGTGCAGCTCCTCGCAGATCGTTTCCAACAGTTCGAGCGGGGTCAGCCGCGGATTCAACACCAGGGCGACGCGGGTCTTCTCGGGCAGTTGCTCGAGCAACAGCCGGCACAAGGTGGTCTTGCCGGTGCCGACCTCGCCGGTCAGCTGGACGAAACCGCCGCCGCCGCCCTGGCCGATGCCGAACAGCAGGTGCGCGAGCGCATCCCGATGGCGCTCGCTGAGAAACACGAAGCGCGGGTCGGGCGTGATCGAGAACGGCGGCTCCTTCAGGCCATAGTGCTCGAGGTACATGCACGTCACGGTGGCGGCGAGGCGTCTAGCCTGCCACGAATCGGGGGCATCGTCGCTGCGAGGCAGCGCACGGATTCGGCGAACGCAGGCCGGAAACCGGATGCGGATACCGATCCGGAACGGTCCGGCCCGAACCGGCGCCTCAGCCGAGGCCGGCCCTGCCGCGCCCCCTCATTGAAGGGGACGCGGCGCACCGTGTCCGGAAACTCGCTCGGCAGCTCGAACCGGCAGCGAGGATCTGCGGCTCAGACCGGCAGGCCGGCGCCCTCGCCCACCTGCGCGTCCGGCGCCGCGGACTTGCCGCGAGCCCGGCGCACCAGCCTGCCGCTGCTGGCGCGCATGTCGTCGAGGATGCTGTAGATCGTCGGCAGGAACAGCAGGCTGACCACGGTCGAAAAGGCCAGGCCGCCGGCCACCGCGCGCGCCATCGGCGAATACGCCAGGCCGCCCAGCACCACGGTGTCGCTCAACGAGATCGGCACCATCGCCAGGATCGCCGTGCCCATGGTCATCATGATCGGGCGCAAACGCTCGCGGCTGCCTTCCACCAACGCCTCGTTGCGCGACAGGCCGCGCCGTCGCAGGTTGTTGATGTGTTCGACCATGACGATGCCGTTGTTCACCACCACGCCCATCAGCACCAGGATGCCGATGAAGGCCATCACCGTGAACGAGCTGCCGGTCAGCCAGAACAGCCAGAACACGCCGAAGATCGAGAACACCACGCAGCTCATGATCGCCGCCGGGAACAACAGCGATTCGAACACCGCCGCCATCACCACGTAGATCATCACCAGGGCCAGCACCAGATTGATCATCATCTGCTTGCCGGCATCGTCGTCGCGCTCGAACGAGCTGCCGTCGAAGCTGAAGCTGTAGCCGGCCGGGAACGCGACCTTCTTGAGCGTGTCCTCCATCGCCTTGCGCGCGTCCGGAGTGGTCGCCTTGCCGTTGAGGCTGGCCAGGATGGTCAAGGTGGTCTGGCGGTCGTTGCGGTTGATCTGGCTCGCGGTCGGGCGCAGGTTGACGTCGACCATCGCCAGCAGCGGCACGCTGCGGCCGTCGCTGGAGCGCACGGTGAACTCGGCCAGGCTCTCGATGGTGTATTTCTCCGCACCGGCGAAGCGCGCCCACACCGGCACCTCGGTCTCGCCGCGCTGGAAATCGCGCAACTGCGCGCCGCGCAGCGACAGGCCGACGAAGCGCGAGACTTCTTCGACGCTGAAACCGAACGAGGCCGCACGCTCGCGATCCACCTTGACGTTGAGCTCGGTGTTGCGGTCGCCCACATCCACGCGGACATCGCGCAACTCGGACCGGCGCGCGAGCATCGGCAGGATGTCGCGGGCCAGTTCGGTCAAGGTCTCGGTGGAATCGCCGACCAACTGCACCTGGACGTTCTTGCCGCCGCCCTGGCCGCCGTCCTGGTCCTGGCCCACGCTGATCTCGGCCTTGGCCGATTTCGGCAGCGCCTTGGCGATCTCGTCGACCAGCGGCTTGTTGTTCTTGACCTCGTTCTCGTCGAACTGCAGACGCGTGCCGCCTTCGCGGCCCTGCTCGCTGAAGAACGAATAGATCTGCTTGATGTGGTATTGCTTGCGGCGCGCCTCCAGGAACTGCTCGATCTTGAGGATCTCGATCGACATCTGTTCGCGGGTGTAACTGCCCTTCCACTGATACTGGATGAAGGCTTCCTTGCCGCCCTCGTTGCCGAACATGTCGAACTTGGTCTGAGTCGCCGGCACCAGGCTGATCAACACCACCAGGACGATGCCGAGCACGCTGAGGCCGCGATGCTCCAGGGTCCAGCGCAGGAAGCGCGCGTAGGAACGCTGCAGCCACGGGATCAGGCCGGTGGTGGTGTTGACCGCGGGCGGCGTCTTCATCCGCGCCGAGATCATCGGGATCAGGCTCACCGCGACCAGCCACGACGCCAGCAGCGATACCGAGATGGTGATCGCGATCTGCGACATGAAGATGCTGATGTCGTTGGTTTCGCCGATCAGGTTGGGCAGGAACACGATGCAGTGGCACAGCGTGCCGGCCGACAAGGCGATGGCGACGTGGCGGGTGCCGAGAATCGAGGCCAGCTGCGGCTGTTCGGGCATCTTCTCGCGTTCTTGATAGATGCTTTCGACCACCACCACGGCGTTGTCGACCAGCATGCCGACCGCCAGCAACAAGCCCATCAGCGACAGCACGTTGAGGGTCACGCCGATGAAGTGCATGAAGCCCAGGGTCATCACAAAGCAGATCGGGATCGCCAGGGTCACCATCAGCGTCGACGGCCAATGGCGCAGGAAGAAGAACAACACCGCGATCGACAGCACCAGGCCGATCGCGCCGGCCTCGCCGAGTTCCAGCAAGGAGCTGGTCACGTCCTCGCCCTGGTTCTGCACCACCTTGATTTCGATGTTGCTCAGCGCCGGTTGGGCGCGGATCGCCTCGACTTCGGCCAGGGCCAGTTTCGACACCTCGACCAGATTGGCGCTGCGCTCCTTGAAGATATCCAGGCCGATCGCCGGGCGCCCGTCCAGACGCCGGCCGGTTTCCAGGCGCGCCGGCTTGAGCCGCACCTCGGCGATGTCGCGCAGTTTCAGGCCGCTGGTGTTGATGACCAGGTTGCGGAACTGCTCCAGGTCGGCCACCTGCCCGATCGGCTGCACGCGCAGACGCCGGCCGCCGTCCTCGATCTGGCCGGCGGAGATCGAGAAGTTCAGCGCCTGCAGGCTCTTGGTCAGGGTGTTGAGATCCACGCCGTGCGCGACCATGCGGTCGGGCAGGATCGCGATCTCGACCTCGTTGGGCGCGGCGCCGCCGATCTCGACCTTGGCCACGCCGGGGATGCGTTCCAGACGGCGCTTGAATTCGCGATCGATCAGGTCGTATTCGCGGCTGAGGTCCATGTCGCCGGCCAGACGCACCTGCAGGATGGCCTGGTCGGCGCTCGACCACTTGAACACGAAGTAGCGCTGAAAGCCCTCGGGCAAGTCGTCGACGATGGCGTCGATGCGTTCGCGGGCTTCCGAGGCCGCGATGGCGATATCGCGGTCCCAGTCCTTGAACTCCATCTGGATGCTGGCCGAGTCCGAGGTCGCGCTGCCGCGCATCGTCTTGATCCCGGTCATCGTCGCCAGCGCCTCTTCGGCCGGGCGCAGGATGGTGCGCTCGACCTCTTCCGGCGTGGAACCGTCGTACGGCAACTGCACCACCAGGAACGGCGCGGTGATGTCCGGCAGCGACTCCAGCGGCAGCCGCACCGCGGCGATCAAGCCGATCACGAACATCGACACGAACAGCATGATGGTCGTGATCGGCCGCTTGATGCTGATCTCGGCAACGCTGCTCATGTCAGTGCGCCTCGGCCAGCGGGTCGTTGTCGTGGCCGATCTTGTCCGCGGCGGTCCGCGCTTCGCGCTCGGCCTTGCGCACGCGGTTGCGGTAATACTCGTCGCCGCGGCGGTCGAGCAGGTCGTAGACCACCGGGATCACCACCAGGGTCAACAGGGTCGACACCAGCAGACCGCCGATCACCGTGATCGCCATCGGCGAGCGCACCTCGGCGCCCTCGCCGGTGGCGATCGCCAGCGGCAGGAAGCCGAACAAGGTGCACAGCGTGGTCATGATGATCGGGCGCAAGCGCGAACGCGCGCCTTCGATCAGGGCCTCGCGCTTCGGCGTGCCGTGCTCGCGCAACTGGTTGACCTTGTCGATCAGGATGATCGCGTTCTTCACCACCAGGCCGACCAGCAGGATCAGGCCGATGAACACCACCACCGACACCGCCGAGCGGGTCAGCAACAGCGCCAGCACCGCGCCGACCAGGGCCAGCGGGATCGTGAACAGAATCACGAACGGGTGCAGCAGCGATTCGAACTGCGAGGCCATGACCAGATAGACCAGGAAGATCGCCAGGCCGAACGCGAACAACAGCGAATTGATCGACTGCTGCAGCTCCTCGCCCTGGCCGCCGATGTGCATGCGCACTTCCGCGCTCAGCGGTTGCTCGCGCACCAGCTTCTGCACCTCGGCGATGGCGCCGCCGAGGTCGATGTCGCGCAGGTTCG
The DNA here is from genome assembly GCF_052078695.1 of Lysobacter sp. CA196. Lineage (NCBI taxonomy): Bacteria > Pseudomonadati > Pseudomonadota > Gammaproteobacteria > Lysobacterales > Lysobacteraceae > Lysobacter > Lysobacter sp. CA196. Next base: position 102,418 of record NZ_JBQJIN010000001.1, read on the forward strand.
AGGACACGATCGCCACGCGCACCTGGTCGGCACGATGGATCTCGCTCGGGCCGCTGGTGGCGACCACGTCGGCCACCGACTCCAGGGTCACCGGGCGGTTGCTGCCGGGATTGACGATCAGGCGGCGGATGCTTTCGATCGAAGCGCGATCGGACTCGCGGGCCCGCACCAGCACGTCGATCTTGCGGTCGCGGAAGCTGTAGCGGGTGGCGACGTCGCCGCGCACCTTCTTCACCACCACGTCGGCGATATCGCGCGTGGCCAGGCCGAAAGCGCCGGCGCGGTCCTGGTCGAAGCGGATCTGAATCTCCGGAAAGCCCTGCTCCACCGTCGATTTGACGTCGGCGAAGTGCGGGTTGCCGCGCAGCAGTTTGGCCATGTGCTGGCCGGCGCGCTGGATGGTCTCCAGGTCCTGGCCGCGCAACTCGATTTCCAGCGGCGTGGAGAAGCTGAAGAGCTGCGGCCTGGCGAAATCGACCTGGGCGCCGGGATGGGCCAGCATGGTGCGGCGCAGGCGTTCGGTCTCTTCGGCTTCGATCTGCTTGCTGCCGCCGTCGGCCATGACCACGGTGACTTTGCCGATGTTCTCGCCGCTCTCGGTCGGATTGGCGTCCAGACGCGTGCCGCTGCCGCTGACGCCGAACCAGGCGTGGATGCCGGGGTCCTTGGCGTGCTTCTCCTGGATTTCGCGCACCAGCCGGTCGGTCTCGCGCAACGGCGTGCCCGGCGGCAGCTTGACGGTCATGTCGAAGCGGTCCTGGGCCAGTTGCGGAATCAGATCGGCGCCGAGCAGCGGCACCGCCGCCAGAGTCGCCACGAACGCCGCACCGGCCAGGCCGAGCACCAGTACGCGATGGCCCATCGCCGCCGGCAACAGCTTCAGATAGCCGCGTTCGGCGCGCTCGTACGGCGCCATCGCCAGATCGCTGGCCTTGCCCATGACCGGCCCGACCACCGCGCCGAGGATGCGCCAAGCGCGCACCACCCCCCAGGCGATGCCGAAGAAGGTCCAACGTACCGCCGCGCCGATCGCCAGGAACGGCCACGCCAACACCTTCACCACGCGGTTGCGCGGCTGCCAGCGCGGATGCGGCGCTTCTTCCTGGAAGCCCAGGGCCGGGCGTCCGCGCAATGCGCTCAGCATCGGGATCAAGGTCATCGACACGATCAGCGAGATGCCGATCGCCAGGGCCACGGTCAGGGCCTGGTCGCGGAACAACTGGCCGGCGATGCCTTCGACGAACACCAGCGGCAGGAACACCGCGATCGTGGTCAGGGTCGAGGCGACCACCGCCATGCTGACCTCGCGCGTGCCGGTGACGGCCGCTTCGAGAATGCCGAGCCCGCGTTCGCGCGCCTTGGCGATGCTTTCCAACACCACGATCGAGTCGTCCACGACCAGGCCGGTGGCGAGCGCCAGGCCGCCCAGCGACATCACGTTGAGGCTCAGCCCCAGGCGGTCCATGAAGAAGAACGTGGCGATGATCGAGACCGGCAGCGACAGGCCGATCACGAAGGTGCTCCAGCCGTCGCGCAGGAACAGGAAGATGATCAGGATCGCCAGGAAGCCGCCGATCACCGCGTCCTTCTTGACGTCGCTGATGGCGTGACGGATGAACTGCGACTGGTCGTCGATCGTGGTCAGTTCCACGTCCGGCGGAGTCTGTTCCTTGATCTGCTTGAGGCGTTGCTGGATCGCGTCGGCGGTCGACACGGTGTTGGCGTCGCCTTCCTTGTAGATGGCCAGCTCCACCGCTTCCACGCCGCCCAGGCGGATGATCGCCTCGCGTTCCTTATAGCCCTGGCGGATCTCGGCGATGTCCTTCAAGCGCACCGGCTTGCCGCCGGCCGCGGTGCTCTGCTCGCCCGAGTTCGCGGTCTGCACCGAGGCCGCCGCGGCCATCGCGTCGGCCGAACCCGAAGCGGCGGCGACGCGCGCCATTTCCGCGGCCGCATCGGCCGCGGCGTTGCCGCCGGCCTTCTGCGTGGTCACCAGCATTTCGCGGATTTCCGGCACGCTGGCGAATTCGTTGACCGTGCGCACCAGATAACGCTGGGTGCCCTCTTCCAGGCGCCCGCCGGAGATGTTGATGTTCTCCTGCTTCAGGCGCTGGATGACGGTGTCGATCGGCAGGTTGAGCTGGGAGATCTTCTGCTGGTCGATGTCGACCTGGATCTCGTCCTCGAGACCGCCGCCGACCTTGACCGCGGCCACGCCGTCGACCGGTTCCAGCTTCTTCTTGAGGTCGTCGTCGGCGTAGCGGCGCAATGCGGTCAGCTGGCGGATCGCTTCGCTGTCGCTGGCCTTGGCGCCGTCCTTGGTCGACAGGGCGATGCGCAGGATCGGCTCGGTCGAGGGATTGAAACGCAGCAGCACCGGCTTCTTGGCTTCCAGCGGCAGCTGCACGATTTCCATCTTGTCGCGCACCTCCAGGCTGGCCTGGTCCATGTCGGTGCCCCAGGCGAACTCGAGCACGACGTCGCTCTGGCCGGTACGCGAAACCGACTTGAGCTTGCGCAGGCCCTTGACCACGCCGACCGCCTCTTCCAGCGGCTCGGAGATCAGGGTTTCGATTTCGGTCGGCGCCGCGCCGGTGTACTCGGTGCGCACGGTCAGGGTCGGATAACTCAGATCCGGCAGCAGATTGACCTTGAGGCTGTTCAGCGCGATCAGGCCGAACAACAGGAAAGTGATGGTCGCCATCGCCACGGTCACGCGGCGGCGGGTGGAGAACTCCACCAAGTTAAAGGACGTCGTGTCCGGAAGCTGAGCCACAGTCAGTCCCCACGTTCAAAAGAATTCGAAAGACGCGGCCGAGGGCCGACCGCGCCGGATCGCAAGCGCCGGACGCTTACTGCTTGTCGGTGGCCGCGCCGGCGGCGCTGGCGACGGCCTTGGGTGCGGCCGTATTGATCAACTGCACCTCGGTGCCTTCGCGCAAAGCGGTCTTGCCGGCCACCACGACCTGGTCGCCGAGCTTGAGGCCGGTGCGGACCTCGGCCCAGGCGCCGTCGAGATAGCCCAGCTTGACCGGGACCCGCGCGACCTTCTTGCCTCGCACCACGAACACCGCCGGGTCGCCTTCGTCGTCGAGCAGCGCTGCGCGCGGCACCACCAGTGCGTCGGCGCGGTTGTCGTAGTCGATGCGCAAACGGCCGAACATGCCCGGCTGCAGCGCGCCGCCGCCTTCGAAAGCGCAGATCACCCGGAAGGTGCCGCTGCCGGAATCGACCACCGGGGCGACCCGGTCGACGGTGCCGGTGAAGACCTTGCCGGGCATGGCGTCGACCTGCATCTGCACCGGCAGGCCGGCCTTGAGCGTGGCCAGCTCGCGCTCGGGTACGTTGAGCGTGGCTTCCAGGCGCGAGGTGTCGACGATGCGGATGATCGGCGAGTTGATCTGGACGAAGTTGCCGGTCTTGATCGAACGCGAAGCGACGATGCCCGAGATCGGCGCCTCGACCTTCGCATAGGACAGCTCCAGGTTCGCCATGCGGTTGGCGGCGCGGGCGTTCTCCAGGTCGTAACGCAACTGGTCGTTGTCGTTGGCGCTCAGCAGGCGCTGCTCGGCGAGTTGCTTGGAGCGGGCGTAGTTAGCCTCGAGCTTGCGCATGGTGGCGTTGGTCTGGGCGGCCTGCAGTTCGGCGCGCGCCGAATCGAGCCGGACCAGGACCTGGCCGGCCTGGACGTGCTGGCCTTCCTCGACCATCACCGCGAGCGCCACGCCCGAGGTCTTGGCCACCACCTGCGATTCGGCCCGCGCCTCCAGGGGCGCGGTACCGGTGTAACTGGCCGCGATCGCGCGCCGCGTCGCCTGGGCGACCTCGACCGGAACCGCTTCCGATGCTTTGTCCTTGGCTTCCTTGGCCTGCGCTTCCGCAGCGCCGGCGCCGCCCTTGCAGGCCGACAGGCCGAGCACACAGGCCAGGGCCAGGGCGGCGACTGCCACCGTGCCGCCCATTGCCGGACCGCTCTTGCGGATATTGGTGAGTTGACGCATTCGAGACGACCCCAAGCTCTAGTTTTTTCGTCGGTTACCGGTCGTATGCCGGTGTTGTATATAGGTATATCACCGGCCCTGAAAACCACCATCCGCCGAAGGTAATGGTGACTGGAGCCATGCATTTATTCTGAGGCACGGTAAGCGCGAGCGATGCCGATCGCGCGCCTGCGGCGGCCTCGGGCGACACGCCTTCGCCGCCCGTGCAGTATGGATGCGCTCAAGGACGACTTCGTTGCAGTCGCATGGCCGGCTATACTCGCCGACTTATGCGCGGCTCCGGCCCTGCACAGCCAGCCACCACCTTTCGCTAGCCATTCGAGATTGCGGACTAGACATGATGCGACCGCTGATGATCGCCGCCTGCTTTGCCCTGACCCTGGCCGCCATGACGGCGCACGCCGAGGAACCCGCCAAGGCGCCGGCCCCCACCGCCGCCGTCGCGGCCATTCCGGCCGCCGCGCCGGCCATCCAGGGCAATGCCGAGACCGGCCGCCAACTGACCTATACCTGCCAGGGTTGCCATGGCGTCACCGGCTACAAGAACGCTTACCCGAACTATCACGTCCCCAAGATCGTCGGGCAGTCGCCGGAATACCTGACGAATGCGCTGACCGAATACAAGAAAGGCACGCGCAAGCACCCGACGATGCAAGCCCAGGCCCAGAGCTTCTCTGACCAGGACATCGCCGACATCGCCGCCTTCCTTTCCAGCGCCAAGTGAGCCGCCCCATGACGAACCCCAGCTTCTTCAAGAGCGGCCTCGCCATCGCCCTGTTCTCGGTCCTGACCCTCGCCGCCTGCTCGCAGGGCGAGGCACCGGCCGGCCATTCCTCGGCCGACCGCGACGCCGGCCACACGTCCTCGTCGTCGGGCCTGCCGGCCGGCCACATCGCCGCGGGCGAGAAGCTCGCCAGCGTCAAGGGCAAGGCCACCGGCCAGTCCTGCGTCGACTGCCACGGCGACGAAGGCAATGCGCCGATCGACCCGACCTATCCGAAGCTCGCCGGCCAGTACCACGACTACATCGCGCATTCGCTGCAGATGTACCGCGACGGCGACCGCGAGCACGCGTTGATGTCGAGCCAGGCCAAGGATCTGAACGATCAGCAGATCGCCGACCTCGCCGCCTACTTCGGTTCGCGCGAAAAAAGCCAGCTGCGCGATCTGCACGGCATCCACTGACGCTTGCGCGGCCTCGCCGCGCTATCGATCGGAAACGAACGGCCCGCTGATGCGGGCCGTTTCTCTTTGCGGCGGCGTTTCCGCGACAGCCGCTGACTAGAGCCCCGGCGAAGTCGGTAGCGCGGCACACGCATCGACTCCGACCAACCGCCCTCACCCGCCCGGGGGCGGCCGCACGCTGCCGTTGTCTTCCTGCAGATGCGGCTTGAACGGGATATCCGGCGGCGGGCGCGCGATGGCCGGCTGTTCGTTGAGGTTCGGGTCGTTGATGCCGCAACTGCCGCCGAGCATCAGCAAGGCGACCGAGCACTGGATGCTTTTGCCCTTGCTGCCCGGGATCGGAATCATCACCGTTTGCACGCTGCGGCGGACCCATTCGGCCAGCAGGGTTTCGTTCGGACGCCAATATTTGTCGAGCGCGGTCGGCTCGTAATCGGTCGGCTTACGCCGCAGCCAAGTGCCGGCGCGGTCGAGGTCCTTGATCTCGGCGGTGATCGTGCCCGGCGGTTTACCCGGAGAGGCCGAGCCCGGTGCATCGGCAAGACGCACGCTGCCGTCGCTGTTGTATAGGCCCGGCGTATCGCCGCGCTGGCCGCCGGGCTGATTGCGGGTGGAGTCGCCCCAGTCGTCGCCGCGCTTCGGCGTCGACCAGGTCCCGGGCGCGGGCGTCGGCTTCGGCCCGGCGCCGGCGGTCGCCGCCGGCGGGCTCGAACTCGCGGCCGGGGCCGAACTCGATGCGGCCGGCTGGGTACTCGACGCGCTGGCCGGCGCGCTGGTGGCGGTCGCAGCCGAGGCCGGAAACGTCGACGGCACCGCAGCCGGCGCGGTGCTCGGCGAAGGCGTGGTCGAGGCCGCCGCGGACGGCGTGGGGATATCGGCGATGCGCACCTGCGGCGCGCTCGAGCGTACCGGCGGCGCGGCGATCGACGGCGTCGGCAACTCCCGCACCGGCACCCGCGATAACGGCGCGGGCACCTCGCGCACGCTCACCTCGCGCGGCTGCACCGCGATGCTCGGCAGGGCGATCTCGCGCTGCGGCAATTCGCGCGCGATCGGCTGCACCGGCGCGGGCACGTCGAGCGACGGCACCGGCTGGGTCTTGGCTTCGAGCTGCGGCACCCGCGGGGTGTCGTCGAGACGGCGACGGGTCGGCGGCAGCACGAAGATCTGCGGCGAATCCGGCACTTCCTTGCTGACCATCACCGGCTGCTCGACGGTCGGCGTCGGCAGCTGCGGCTCGGGCACGTCGCGCTGCGGCACCTCGGGCAAGGTCGCCTGCAGTTCCGGCGTCGGCAAGGGCGCATCCGCGGCCAGCTGCGGCGGCGAGGGTTCGGACGGTGTCGGCGGTTGCGAGGTGGGCTGGGCCTGCGGCGATGGGGTCTCGGCCTGTGGCTGGTCGCTCGGCTGCTGCGAGCCACCGCCGGGTTCCTTCGGCGTGCCTTCGCCGATGTACTCGATCATGGTGACGTTCTCGCCTTCCGGCGGCGGCCGGGTGGCGAAAAACTGCAGATACATCAGCCAGATCAGCAGGCCGGCGACGAAGATGTGCCAGACCAGCGAAAACGCGCCGGCGATCCAGCGCAGCCAGCGCTCTTCGCGCTCCGGCGGCTGCCATTGCTGGCGCCACAAGGTCGCGAACGCCTGCCAACGGTTGAGCATGGCCGCGCGCGGCGGCGGTTGGGCCAGGGGCCGCTGCGCGATCACCGCGACCAGCGCGTCCGAAGTCGCACCGGTCACCGCGCCGCTGTGTTCCTGCATGGACTCCAGCCAGCTTTGCCAGCCCGCGGGAAACTCGCCCGGTGCGGACGAATCGCGTCGCATGGAAAGCCGCAACCGGCGTTGCAGTGCTTCGATGACGGAGGCGGCGGTGGGCATAGGCTGCGCCGCGCCGGAATCAGGCGGCGGTGTCTCGGGGGATGTACGGCGCGTCACCGGTCTCGTGATCGGTGGCGTCGCGTACCGCGGTCACGCCCGGCACCTTGGTCATCAAGGTGGTTTCGATGCCCTGCTTCAGGGTCACGTCGGCCATGCCGCAACCGTGGCAGCCGCCGCCGAAGCGCAGCACGACCACGCCGTCGGCGGTCACTTCCTGCACCGAAACATGGCCGCGGTGCTGGGCCAGCTGCGGGTTGACCTCGTGCTCGACCACCCAGCGCACCCGCTCGACCAGCGAGGCCGAATCGGTTGGCGCCTCGCCCTTGATCTTGGGCGCGCGGATCTGCAACTGGCCGCCGGTGGCCTTGACCTCGTAATCGATCTCCGCGCCATCCAGGTACTGCACGCTGTCGGCGCGCAGCCAAAGGGTGAAGCCCTCGCAATCCACCGCCCATTCGTCGCCGGCCAGGTCGGCCGGTTCGGCGAACTCCAGGCGCACGTCGGCGCGCGGCGTACCCGGATGCACCGCCGACAGCCGCACTCCGAGCCCCGGCAGGGCCTCGCGCTCGATGAGCTTGCGGAAGTGGGTTTGCGCGGATTCGGAAATATTGATCATCGGGCTATTCTAACGGGGTCAGCACGGCGTGAAGCCGCGTATGCATCCTACGACCGTCGGCGATACGATTCCGTTCATGGAAGGCGGTCGCCGCGCAAAAGCTTATGCCGCGGCGCCATCGCCGGGCCACCCAGGAGTCCGCAGCATGAACGATCTCATCCCCTTGTCCCAGGCTCACTGCATCATGCGCCGGGGCGTCGAACACAAGCTCAGCGAAGCCCGCATCCGCGAGCTGCTGCCCGAGATACCGGGCTGGGAGCTCGGCGAGGACGGCCACGCCCTCACCCGGACCTTCCGTTTCGACGACTATTATCGAACCATGGCCTTCGTGAACGCCTTGGCCTTCATGGCCAATCGCGAAGACCATCATCCCGATCTCGGCGTCCATTACGACCGTTGTGTGGTGCGGTATTCGACCCACGACGTCGGTGGCCTGAGCGAGAACGACTTCATCTGCGCGGCCAAGGCCGACGCGCTGACCGGTTGATCCCGCCATGAACCCAATCCGCAGCAACTCCCGCCTCTCGCCGCGCCTGGTTCCGGTGCTCGGCGCCGCCCTGCTCGCCCTGCTTGCCGCCGGTTGCGGCGAACGTGCCGCGGACGCGCCGATCATCCCGTCCACGCCGCTGCGCGCGGTCGACACGCCGCCGCCGGATTACCCGCAGGAGATCGGTTGCGACCAGATCGGCGGCAAAGTCGTGCTGCAGCTCAGCGTGGGCCCGGACGGCAAGCCGAAGAAGGTCGACGTGCTCGAAAGCAGCCGCACCCCGGCGCTGGACGAAGCGGCGATCAAGGGCGTGCAGCGTTGGCGCTTCGAAGCGGCCACCCGCAACGGCAAGCCGGTGTCGACCGACATCCAGGTCCCGGTGACTTTCCATTCGCCGGCGACGCGTCCGGAACACTGCCGCTGAGGCCGCCGCGCGCGGTAAATCCAGCCAGACGACAACGCCGGCCTGAGCCGGCGTTGTTCGTTCGGACGAGTCGCATCAGGCCGGAGCGCCTCGCACCGAAGCCCGATGCCCCGGGCCGCTCACCGCAGGCAGTGGCTGCGCCGGGACTTCGACTCAGCCCAGGCGGTCCAGCACTTCGACCAGCTCCGGCGCCAACGGCGCGTTGAGCAGATACGGCTCGCGGCCGCCGTCGAGGGCGAACTCCAGGGTCGAGGCGTGCAGGAACAGTCGCTTGAGGCCGGCCTGCTCGCGCAGACGCTTGTTGGCCTCGACCTCGCCGTACTTGTCGTCGCCGGCGACCGGATGGCCGATGTGCTGGGCATGCACGCGGATCTGGTGGGTACGGCCGGTCTCGATCCGCACCTCGCAATAGGACTGGCCACCGCGCCGCTCCAACACCTTGAAGTGGCTCAGCGACGGCTTGCCGTCGCGGTGCACCTGGACATGGCGCTCGCCGCCCTGGCGCAGGCCGATGTGCAAGGCCGCGTCCACGCTCATCACGCCCTCGGGCATGCGCCCGGTCAGCAGCGCCAGATAACGCTTGGCGATCCCGCCTTCTTCGCGCATCAACGCCTGCATCTCGGTCAGCGCCGAGCGCTTCTTGGCCACGATCAGCAGCCCCGAAGTGTCGCGGTCGAGCCGGTGCACCAGTTCCAGGGTCTGGCCCGGGCGCAAGGCGCGCAAGGTCTCGATGGCGCCGAAGCTGATCCCGCTGCCGCCATGGCTGGCCACCCCGGAGGGCTTGTTCAAGGCGAGCAGGCGCGCGTCCTCGAACACGATCGCCGCGTCGAGAGCGTCCATGAACCCCTTCGGCGGGGTCGGCTTGTCGCCGGCCTCGCTGAGACGGACCGGCGGAATGCGCACCTCGTCGCCGGCCTCGAGCTTGCGCTCGGCCTTGGCGCGGCCGCCGTTCACGCGCACCTGGCCGGAGCGCACCAGCTTGTAGATCAAGGACCTGGGCGCACCTTTGAGTTGGCCCAAGAGGAAATTATCGAGCCGTTGACCTTCACGATCGTCGGGTACACGCACCGTCCGTGCGCCGGTGTTACCGGAGTTTGCTGTCTGGGTCATCCCGAAGCGTTATCTGTTACACTCGCGACGCGAGATAAGGTTTTGATTTCGCTGGGAGTTGTACCCGACCGCGTCGCCTGACAAGCGTGCGGTTCGGTACGGGCCGAAAGCCCCTCTCGCGATTCCGATCCGCGTCTAACCACTGCCCACGGGGTAGCCATGTTAGCAGCGACGGACCGGCGGAACCGGCCAGCGCCCGATGGGTCAAACCGTCGAGATGAACACCCGTGCGGCGCCCAAGCCTCGGCTTGACGCGCCGCCGCCCCGCCCCGAGCGACGTTCGCGTCGCCGGCCCCGAAAGAACCGAGTAGGTAAGAAGCGCTCCCGCGGCGTGCCGTGGTGATGTAGCGCTGGTAGTGGAGACCTCGCCGGCGCGCGGGCGGCCCGCATTCGCTGCGGCCGACGATCGCGACGGCGAAGTCTCAGTTCCCAGATAGCGAAACGCCATGGCGTTCCGCGCGGTAGAGCGCGCGAGGAACGCAACAATGAAGCGCATGCTGATCAATGCGACGCAGGCGGAAGAACTGCGCGTCGCCATCGTCGACGGCCAATCCCTGTACGACATCGATATCGAACAGCCGTCGAAGGAACAGAAGAAGTCCAACATCTACAAGGGCCGCATCACTCGGCTCGAACCTTCGCTGGAAGCCGCGTTCGTCGATTACGGCGCGGACCGCCACGGCTTCCTGCCGCTGAAGGAAATCTCCCGCGACTATTTCCAGCCCGGCGTCGACCATAACAAGGCCGGCCTGCGCGAACTGCTGCGCGAAGGCCAGGAAATCGTGGTCCAGGTCGACAAGGAAGAGCGCGGCAACAAGGGCGCCGCCCTGACCAGCTTCATCTCCCTGGCCGGCCGCTACATGGTGCTGATGCCGAACTCCCCGACCGCCGGCGGCGTTTCGCGCCGGATCGAAGGCGAAGACCGCGCCGCGCTCAAGGACGCGATGGACAAGCTCAACATCCCCGACGACATGGGGGTGATCATCCGCACCGCCGGCGTCGGCCGCGATGCCGAAGAGCTGCAATGGGACCTGGACTATCTGCTCAGCGTGTGGAAGGCCGTCACCGACGCCGCCCTGAGCAAGCAGGCGCCGTTCCTGATCTACCAGGAATCGCGCCTGATCATCCGTGCCCTGCGCGACTACATGCGCCCGGACATCGGCGAAATCCTGGTCGATACCGACGAGATGTACGCCGAAGCGCGCGAGTTCGTCGAACAGGTCATGCCGCACAACCTGCGCAAGCTGAAGAAGTACGCCGACGACACCCCGCTGTTCAACCGCTTCCAGATCGAGTCGCAGATCGAGAACGCCTACGAGCGCACCGTGCGCCTGCCTTCCGGCGGCGCCCTGGTGATCGACCAGACCGAAGCCCTGACCGCGATCGACGTCAACTCGGCGCGCGCGACCAAGGGCGGCGACATCGAGGAAACCGCGTTCAACACCAACCTGGAAGCGGCTGAGGAAGTCGCGCGCCAGATGCGCCTGCGCGACCTCGGCGGCCTGGTGGTGATCGACTTCATCGACATGGCCTCCAACCGCCATCAGCGCGACGTCGAGAACCGCCTGCAGAACGCCCTCAAGCAGGACCGCGCCCGCGTCCAGATCGGCCGCATCTCGCGCTTCGGCCTGCTCGAACTGAGCCGCCAGCGCCTGCGTCCCTCGCTCGGCGAGTCCAGCCAGCTGGTCTGCCCGCGTTGCGACGGCCACGGCCGCATGCGCAGCGTCGAGTCGATGTCGCTGTCGATCCTGCGCATCGCCGAAGAGCATGCGATGAAGGAGAACACCGGACAGGTGCTGGTGCAGGCCCCGACCGAGATCGCCAACTACCTGCTCAACGAGAAGCGCCGCGCGCTGACCGAGATCGAACAGCGCCACGGCGCGCCGATCGTGATCGTCGCCGACGAGCAGCTCGAGACCCCGCATTACGAAGTCACCCGGGTGCGCGAGAACGAGATCGGCGAAGAGTCCTCCAAGCCCAGCTACCAGCGCGGCACCCAGCGCAAGCTGCCGCTGCATGCGCTGACCAAGGCCCATCTGAACATCCCGGATGCGCCGATCGTCACCAACGTCAAGCCGCTGCAGCCGGCACCGCTGCGCGAACCGCGCGAAGCGCCGGTGGCGGCGGCAGCGCCGGCCCCGGCGCCGGTCGCCGCTCCGACCCATTCGGTCGGCCTGGTCGAGCGCATCCTGCGCATCTTCCGCGGCCCGTCGCAGCCCGCTCCGGCCCCGGCCGAGCCGGCCGCGCGCAACTCCGAAGGCCGTGGCCGCAACGACCGCAACGGCCAGCGCCGTGGCGAGAATCGTAGCAACGCCGGCAAGGGCGGACGCGATGGCGGCCGCCGCGACGAGCAGCAGCGCCGCGACGAACCGCGTCGTGACGAGCAGCGTCGCGACAAGCCGGCGCAGAACGCCCAGCCGCAAGCCGCGCAGCAGCCGCCCAAGCAGAAGCAGCCGCAGGCCCAGCAGCCGAAGCCGCAGCAGCAACAGCAGCCGCAAGCGCAACAGCAGCCCAAGCAGCCCAAGCCGCAGAACGAAGAGCGCGCGGCACAGGCCGCCGGCGGGACCCCGCGTCCGCCGCGCGAACCCAGGCCGCCGCGCCAGGACGCCCCGGCTCCGGCCGAAGCGCTCAGCGCCGCGGTGATCGTGCCGGCCGCCGTGGCTGCCGCGTCGGCCAGCGCCGGCGCCCCCATCGCCGTGCCCGCGGTGCCGGCCGTCAGCGACGAGACCGCGCTGAAGACCGAAGCCGCCGTCGCTGCCGTCGCCGTCGACAACGCCGGCACCGAGCCTCGCGACAGCGATGACGCCGCAGGCGAAGGCGGCGGCCGTCGCCGTCGTGGCCGTCGCGGTGGCCGTCGCCGTCGTCGCGGCAACGGTGAAGCCGCCGTCGGTGGCGAAGGCCAGGGCCAGGACGAGAACGCGTTCGACGACGAAGACGAGATCGGCGGCGAACCCGCCACGGCCCCGGCCGCGGCGAACCGTTCGCAGCCCGAGTTCGACTTCGACGACGAAGGCGGCGCACCCGCGTCGCGCGCCCAGGCCGCGGCACCCGCCGCTGCCGCTGCCGTTGCGCCTGCAGCAGCCGTCGCCGCCAGCCGCGTGTTCACGCCGGCCCAGGAGACGGCGGCCGAGCCGAAGGCTTCGTTCGCGAACATCGGCCACGAGGCCAAGCCGGCGGTGAGTGAAGCTGCCGTCAGCGAACCGTCGTCCGTGCAGCCGCAGGCCGAGCCGACCCAGGTTCAGCCCTCGCGCAACGACTATGTCGTCGCCGAGCCGATCGTGAACGAGCCGGCAGTCAACCAGAGCGTCGTCGCCGAAACCGCACCGGCCGAGCCGGTGCTGGAAGCGGCCATGCCGGTCATCACCCGCCTGCCCGAGGCAACGGTCGCGGTGCCCGCCGAAGCCGTCACGCCTGCGCAGAGCGCAGTCGCGGCGATCGAACAGGCGCAGCCCGCTCTGCAACAGCACGCCCTGCAACAGCCGGCTCCGCAACAGCAGGCTCCGCAACAGTCTGCGCTGCGGGCCGCGGCGCCGCGCAACGAAGACGTCGAACCGGTCGTCGAGCCGACTTCGGCCCTGGTCGAAGAGACCCGCGTCGAAGACACCGTGGTCGAACAGGCCGTGATCGAGCAGACCCCGGTCGAACCGACCGTGATCGAGCCGGTGGCCCCGTCGGCCGTCGACGAGACTGCTCAGACCGAAGCCCACCCGGCGTCGGTCGAACCGGCCGTGGCGGCTTCCGCTGCGACCGGATCGGTCGAACCGAAGGCGGCCGCCGCTGAAGCCAACTCGGTCGAATCCGCTCCGGTCGAACCCGCACAGGCCGACGCCGGCAACGCGGCGCCGGCAGCGACGCCGCGCACCGCCGGCCTGTTCGATGCCCTGCCCCATCCGGTCGAACCGGCCCGCACCGACGCGGCCAACGCCGCCGTCGAAGGCGAGCAGGATGCGGCCGATGGGTCGTCCGACGACGAGCGTCGCGCCTGACCGGCGACGCTCCAAGCGGAACCTGAGAACGAAGAAACCGGCCGCTGATGCGGCCGGTTTCTTTTTGCGCATCGGGTTGGCGACCCTGCGATCTCGCGGCCGCCACCCCGCATCGGTCAACGCCCGGCATCACGGTCTCGCCGTCGTGGATCGGCGCAGCAAGCGAGCCGGCTCGTTCGAGCCACGGCAGACAGCGCACCTACTGCGCTAAGGCACTCGACCGCAGTGGGCGCCAGAACGGCGCCAGCGCGAACTCAGCGCCGGCGCGCCCGCATCACAGCGAATGCGCGGGATCGGCCAGTCCGTACTGCGCGGCCAGGCGGGCCAGCGCGATGCTGTCGGTGATCGCCAGCTTCTCGAACAAGCGGGTCTTGTGGGTGTTGACCGTCTTCGCACTGAGGCTCAGGCGCTTGGCGATTTCTTCCTGGCGGAAGCCCTGCACCAGCAGCAAGGCGATCTCCAGCTCGCGCGGCGACAGCTCGTCGAACGGCGAGCTGCCGCCGTCGATGTTCGACAACGCCAAGTGCTGGGCGATGTTGCTGGCCAGATAGCGCTTGCCGCGAGCCACGTCGCGAATGGCGCGCAACAACTCGCTGGCATCGCCGCCCTTGCCGACATAACCGGACGCGCCGACTTCGAGCAGACGCTTCGGCATCGGGCCGTCTTCGAGCACCGAGACGATGATCACCCGCGTGCCGTGGTCGCCCTTGACGATGCGCTCGGTCACTTCCAGCCCGCTCACGCCGGGCAGATGCAGATCGCACAGCACCACGTCGGGTTTGAGCTTGCGGATCAGCGGCATCGCCTCTTCGCCGCTTTCGACGTCGCCGAGCACTTCGATATCCGTCTCCGCCGACAGGATCATGCGCATGCCCGTGCGGACCAACGCATGGTCGTCAACGATGAATACACGGATAGTCATTGTCCCTTCCCCTACGACCCAGACCTGCAACGCCAACGAGGCTACGCGCCGGCATGGTGCGGTGCAAGGCATTCATAATGTGAAAGTGGGCACAATGCGCTTCACATCCGGCCCTCCAACCTTCCCTCGAGAAGACCCAATGCGTTCTCAGAAACTCTCGCCGATCGTCACAACCGTCGTCACATCCCTGTTGTTGCTTTCGATGGCAGGCGCGAGCGCGCGCGAAACCGCTTCGGCGCCGACCGCGGTCACCACCGGCTCATGGCTCGGCGACGTCCGCAGCCTGTCCGAAGCCGGTGTCGGCAACCGCCGCGCGCCGATCGAAAAGCGTCTCGACGGCCTGGGCCTGAAGTGGAAAGCGGTCGCCTTCGAAACCGCCAAGAAGCAACAGGGGCAGAACCTGATCGCCGAAGTCTCCGGCGCCGCCGCAGCGCCGCTGCTGCTGTTCGGCGCGCATTTCGACCAGGTCGACGAGGGCCGCGGCGCGACCGACAACGCCTCCGGCAGCGCCACCGTGCTGGCCCTGGCCGAACGTTTCAAGCACAAACCGCTCGCCCACCATCGCGTCGCGGTCGCGTTCTGGGACCTGGAAGAAGCCGGCCTGCTCGGTTCCAGCGCCTACATCGCCCAGGGCAGCGAAAAGCCCGCGCTGTACGTCAATTTCGACGTGTTCGGCTGGGGCGACACCTTGTGGATGATGACGCCCGACGCCGACAGCGCCCTGGTCGGCGCCAGCCGCGATGCGGTCAAAGCGTCCGGGCTGCAGTTGTCCGCAGGCCGCGAGTATCCGCCGAGCGACCACCTGCCCTTCATCAAGGCCGGCTGGCCGGCGGTGTCGTATTCGCTGATCGGCAACGAAGAAGTGCCCTTGATCCTGTCCTTCTTCAAGGGCGAGAAAACCGCGACCCAGGCCAAGGTCATCAAAGTCATCCATAGCAGCAACGACACCGTCGAACAGATCGACGCGGCCGCCACCGCGCGCGGCGTCGACGCGGTCGAACGGGCGATCCGGCAGTGGGATGCGGCTCAGAATTGACCGATCACGTCAATAGCCGAAAACGGCGAGTCTGCGGGCGCGCGGCGTGAGATTCTTGCGCCCTCGCCTCGTTCTTCTTGCCCCTCTTCTTTCGGAGTCTTTCGCATGAGCGCACAAGCCCAACAAGCCGATCACTTCCACAGCCTGCACCGCGACGGCCTGCTGCTGCTCGCAAACGCCTGGGACGCCGGCACTGCGCGCCTGATCGAAAGCCTCGGCGCCAAGGCGGTCGCCACCACCAGCGCCGGCGTCGCCTGGTCGCACGGTTATCCCGACGGCGACCTGCTGCCGGTACGGCGCCTGGTCGCGACCGTCGCCGACATCGTCCGCGTCATCCGCGTGCCGCTGACCGTCGACATCGAAGGCGGCTATTCCGACGATCCCGCGGCGGTCGCCGAAACCGTGGCCGGCCTGATCGACGTCGGCACGGTCGGCATCAACCTCGAAGACGGCGGCGGCGACCCCGAGCTGCTGTGCGCGAAGATCGAACACATCAAGCGCGCCAGCGCGCGGCTCGGTGTGGCGCTGTTCGTCAACACCCGCACCGACGTGTATCTGCGCGGCCTGGCGCCGCCCGAGCGCCGGGTCGAGGAAACCCTGGCACGCGCTGCGCGTTATCGTGCCGCCGGTGCCGACGGCCTGTTCGTGCCCGGCCTGACCGACGAAACCGAAGTGCGCGCGATCGCCGCCGATGCCGGCCTGCCCTTGAACCTGCTCGCGCGCCCGGCCTTGCCGGCCGCGGCCGAACTGCAAGGCTGGGGCGTGCGCCGCCTGAGTGCGGGCTCGGATATTTCCCAGTCGATGTTCGCGCGCACCAGCGCACTGGCCAGTGGCTTCCTGCGCGACGGCGATTCGGCTCCGCTCGGCGCCGACGTCATGGCGTATTCGCAACTCAACGCGTTGTTCGCCGACCGTTGAGCGGCGGCGCCGCTCAACGCATCAGTCCATAGTCCTCGAAACGGACCTTGAACCTCAGCGCATCCTGGTACTTCGGCGGAATATCGCCGAGGTGCCGGTCGATGCGCTCGTCGTCGTCATCGTCGAACAGATAGAACGGCAGACCGTTCGCCGGGGTGATCTTGACGATCCGCCCCGGCCGTCCCCGCGCGCGGTATTCGCGGATCACGTCGTCGCCGGCGTAACGTACGCGCACCTGCGGGTCGACCAGGCCCGCGGTCGGGTCCGGCAGGCTGGCGCAGGCCGCCAGCGCGGCCACGGTCGATAACAGCACGGCATACCGCATGGAACTCTCCTTGCGATTCGCAACCGACTATACCCGGGCTGCAGGCCGACACAGCATGGCGCTTTCGGGTAGGAGCGGCGCAAGCCGCGACCGCGACATCGCGGTAACGACGCGCGCGGCAGGAACGCGATCGCGGCTTGCGCCGCTCCTACCCTAAAGCAGGAGTCTCCCGGCCGACAGGACGCAGTTCGCCGACTAGCCGCAACGGGCTATTTCGCCGCACCCGCGCCTGCCGTAGCTTGTGCCCCAAGCCGGGCCGGCGCGTCCCTACCGCATGCGCCACGGCCGATGTGCAGGCAGTTCAATGGATGGACTACCGAGGGATGGTCATGAACGATCCGAACCGAGCGCCGGCGGACACCGCCGGATGGACCGAAGCTCAACGCGCCTTGTGGCAACGCCTGTGCGATTACCGATTCGACGACGACGATTCGAACGAATTCCTTACCCGCGTCGCCACGACGTCTCTGCTCGCTCTGAGCGAAGCGCGTGCGGCACTCGATGAATATCGCCGTTTCTGTTTTCTCGCCGTCACCGTCGCCCATGCGGTCACGCCGAGCCAGCTTGTCGATGAGATCTGGCACACCCACATCATCGATACCCGGCGCTACGAGCGCTTCCGCACCGAGGTGCTGCGGTACGAACTGCATCATGTGCCTTCCCGCGGCGGCAGCGGCGAAGAGCTGAAACACCAGCGCCAGTACGCCGACACCGTGGACAGCTATCGGCGCTTTTTCGGCCTGCCGCCGAGCCGGTTCTGGCCGGAACCGCGCGCACCGCGTGCGCCTGCGGCGGCGAGCATCGCGTTCGCCGAGCCGCGCGCACCCTGGCGGCCGATGCGGTTCGGCATGGTCGCCGTCGTCGGCACGTATGCGCTGATGGCGCTGGGCGCAAACGAGACCAACCCGCTGCATTGGAGCGGCGGTCTGTTCCTCGCCTGGTTCGTCGTCCTGATGATCGCCGCGCTGATCGCGGGCTCCTGGCTGCGGCAGCGCATGCGCGGGCCGCAGGGCGCGGGGTCGAGTCA
Organism: Lysobacter sp. CA196; assembly: GCF_052078695.1. Lineage (NCBI taxonomy): Bacteria > Pseudomonadati > Pseudomonadota > Gammaproteobacteria > Lysobacterales > Lysobacteraceae > Lysobacter > Lysobacter sp. CA196. Next base: position 120,330 of record NZ_JBQJIN010000001.1, read on the forward strand.
CGATGCCGACCGTTGGGAGCTGGCGTATCTGTCCGGCGGCAGCGATCGCGTCGCCGATGCGATCGTGGTCGACCTGCTCGCGCTCGACGCGGTCAGCCTGGATTACGACCGCAAGAAAGCGCGCGAAGCCTACGAGAACGATCGGGTGTGGTTGCGCCCGCGCCTGCCCCCCGAACAGATCGAGACGCTGTCGCCGGTGCTGCGCGAGGCACTCGAGGTCGTCGCCGAAAAGCAGACCCTTTCCCGGATACTGCTGGCGCTGCGCGAACGTCATCGATCGCAGGAACGGCGCTTGCACCGCAAAGGCTGGCTGATGACCCCGCAGCAACAAGCCTGGGCGGCGAGGCTGTCGGCTTTGCCCTTGGCCGCGGTCGCCGCGCTGGGGCTGTGCAAGATCATGATCGGCCTGCAACTGCAACGCCCGGTCGGGTTCCTGATCGCACTGACCGTCCTGGCCGTGTTCATCGCGCTGTTTCGCGCGCTCTCGACCCAGCACCGGCCCCGTACCTGGGCCGGCGACTGGGAACTGTACAAAGCCGCCCGGCAGCAACGGGCAGGCGCCGACGATCCGGCCTCGACGGTGGCACTGGTCGGCACCGCGGTACTGATCGGCACCCCGTTCTCGGACTATCAGCAGATCCGTACGCCGTCTTCCTCCGACAGTTCGGGCGGCGACGGAGGCGGCGGTGGTGGAGACGGGGGTGGTGGCTGCGGCGGGGGGTGCGGAGGTTGCGGAGGTTGCGGCGGCAGTTGATCGAAAGCCACGGCTCGCCCCGCGCCAGCTCGGCCCGCCCCAGCCCGGCGCGATCCACAGGACCCGGCCGTTCCGACTCTCGCCCGCCAGGACGAGAGCCGGCACGCCGATGCTTCAATCCACGTTGATCACCACCACACTCATCCACGGCACCGACACCACTACCCGGCCCTGCGAGAACGCTCGCGCCGTAGCGACCTTCACCGGCGGCAGGAACTGCGCGCCGCTGGTGAAGTTGGCCGGATCCATACCGCGGCCGTAGCGCCACGCCGTATAGGTGCCGCTGCTCTTGCCGGTCAGGGCGAGCACGGCCTGACGGTCGGTGCTCTCGGACTTGTTGATCAGCACGATTTTCTTGGCGTTGTCGGTGGCGAACACTTCCAGGTCCGGCACCGCCGTCGTCGCCGTAACCATGCTCTGGCCGTAACGCCGCGACCAGGCGCCGCCGCTCCAGGCCGACACGCCCCAGTACGCCGGCAAACGCACATGACGGCCGCCGGGCTGATCGTTGAGGTCGGTGCCGTCGCTGATCAATCCCAGCGGGCCGTTGTTGTCGGAGTACTGATACGCACTGCCGCCGGCGCGCAGCACGTGGCCGATCACCGAGGCGGTGTGGAGGACGTTGCGCGAGGTGTAGAACGAAGCGCGCCACTGCGAGTCGTAACGCGTGTGGTAGTTGAACTCGCCGACCTGGATGGCGATGCCGTCGGCGCGCTCGCCGAAGCTCAGGTCGATCTCGTTGCGCAACCAGGCGATCGCATCGCCGTACTGCGCGGTCGCACCGAGGTTGCCCAGCGGCTGGCCGTCGCCGTACTTGTGGAAATCGACGACGTCGGTATCGGCATGGCTGCTGGCGAAGAACTGGCGGAAATCGCCGTACTTGTAGTCGGCCCAGGTCACCAGCGACGGCCCGGCCAACGACAGCGGCTGGGCACTGGCCTGGCGCATCGCCACGGCGATGTTGTGGAAGCCGTCGCTGCCGTTGCCGCCGGCGATGTAGTTGCCGACGCCGAAACCATTGTCGGGCTCGTTGCCGATGATGTAGTCGGCCACCGGGCCGCCGCGCTGGCCGCCGTTGTCGTTGAAGTAACGCACCAGCGCCGCCGCATCGGTCGCGCGAATGTCGTTGTCGCCGGTGCTGCCGCCGACCACGATCATCGGGATGCCGCCGATGCCCTTGATCCCGCGGACATAGGCTTCGCCTTCGTTGCCGCCGTGGATGTTGCCGGCCGACGAGCCCACCTGGCCGTTGTGATGGAACAGCGGAACACGCCACACCAGCGGCCCCAGGTCGCGCAGGTATTGGGTCCACAGCGTGCGCTTGCTGCCCTTGATCAGGTTGGTGCCGCCGTCGGCATAGGTCGAAATCGTGCCGCCGAGCGAGTACTCGGACGTGGGTTGGCCATGCGCGGTGAAATCGACGAATACATTCGCGGTCGGGTCGGCGGCGCTGACGGAACACACGGAGCCGGCGGCGAACAGGCCGGCGACGATGGCGATCAACGCGCCACTGAGGCGGCGGCGTCGGGGCGATGGGGGATTCGCTGTGCGGAGCATCGATGATCCTTGGTCGTTACGAAACGGAGAGCGCCGCCACGGAAAGACCCGAAGCGGCTGCGGGTGCTGGACGGCGACCACGGCATCGCCGTGCCCGGCCCCACGGCCGAGGCACGACGAATCGCAGTGCATGGCGCAGCCGGCCGCGATAGCGTGCGGCCGGATACGCTCCAACCGTTGCACGCCATCGCCTGCCCTGCTCGAATCTGCCCTGCTCGAATCGCCGGCAACATCCCCTTGCGCGACGGTCGTTGCGATAGCGCATGCACGCCTGCCAGCAGCGACCAAGGCTAGTGGGCCGCCGCTTGGCACGGCGTGATGCGCCGAGCGCTTCGACGATCCGATACGTGTCCAGATGTACTTTCGTGATCGCGGCTTTGTTCTGTGCAGAACGAGCGCCGCCAAGCATGCGAAAGCGATCGCGCGCTACAACCTTTCGCTTCGATTCCGCATCACATACGGCAGTCTCCACACACGGACTCGCCGATGAATCTGTTCCGACTCTGCTTCGCCGCGGCAATCGCCAGCGCGACCGCCGTCGTGTTCGCCAGCACGAACGCGGCGGCTCCGATCAAGACCTCCAAAGCGCCGGATGCGCGCTGCCACGTCGGCGCCTACCGGCTCGACGACGGCCGCGTCGTCAGCGTGATGCCGTCCGATGATCCCGGCAAGCTGCGCTGGCGCCTGCTCGACGGGCGCACCGGCAAGCTGGTCCGCGAGAACGGCGCATGGACCAGCACCCGCGGCTGGACCGAGCAGCCGGACGGCATCAAGGTGGCATTCGGCGCCTGCAATCAGTCCCGCATCCGCTTCGACGGCCGGCGCGGCAGGAAGATCGGTTTCGACATCGCCGAGACCCGCTTCGACAGCCATGGACTGAGCTTGCGCGGCCGTCTGGTGCTTCCACGCGGTCACGACAAAGTGCCGGTCGTGGTGCTGGTGCACGGTTCCGGGAATCTCTCCGGCGTCGACGCTTACTTCCAGCAGAACCTGTTTCCGTCCCAGGGCGTCGGCGTGTTCGTCTACGACAAGCGCGGCACCGGCGGCTCCGAAGGTAAATTCTCCAAGGATTTCGACCTGCTGTCCGACGATGCCGTGGCCGCGCTTGCCGAAGCCCGCCGTCTCGGCGGTACCCGCATCTCGCGTATCGGCTTCCACGGCAGCAGCCAGGGCGGCTGGGTCGCGCCGCTGGCGGCGAGCAAGACGCCGCAGGCGCAGTTCGTCATGGTCGTGTTCGGCCTCGCCGACAGCGTGCTGTCGGAGGATCGCGATCAGGTCGCCGCCGATTTGCGTGCCGCCGGTTTCGGCGACGCCGAAACGCTGGCCAAGGCACGCCAAGTCAGCGACGCCACCGGTCTGCTCGCGACGAGCAAGGGCCAGCACGGCTGGGAGGAGTTGGAGGCATTGCGCGCGCAGTACCAACACGAACCCTGGTGGAAAGCGCTCAAGGGCGAATACACCGGCGACGTCGTGCAGCGCCGCCGCGGCGACGACCTGATGCAGATCGCCATGCTCGACAGCGACGTCAGCTGGACTTACGACCCCATGCCGGTGCTGCGCAAGCTGGCGCAACCGCAGATGTGGATCCTGGGCGGCGACGACGCCGAGGCGCCTTCGCAGGAAACCCAACGGCGCTTGAGTGCGCTTGCCGCCGAAGGCCGTGCGATCGAGGGCGCCGTGTTCCCGCAGGCCGACCACGGCATCCTCGAATTCGAAACCGATGCCACCGGCGAGCGCCTGCACACGCGCATGGCCGAGGGTTATGTCGCCCTGCAATTGGACTGGATCAAGCACGGCAGGCTCGACGACACTTCCTATGGCCGCGCCGTGCGCCTGCCGGTTTCGCGCTGAGAAAACCTTTCCGGCCGACACAGCCGACACTGGCCAGCGCCTGCATCGTCACGAGCGCGACGACTGCGAGCGATGCAACGACGCCCACCAACGGATCTTGGCCGCACCGGCGAAGGCCTGCGTCCGAGGAAGCCATTACCGCGACTGGCCGCCCGCGCCCGTCGCGGCGGCGTCCGTGCGCCGCAGGACCTGCCCGCCGGCATCCTCGCTCACGGTCCAGCCTGGGTTGAGTGTGAGCGTCCAACCCTCGCCTAGCCACAGGCCATCGCTGTCGCGCAGCCGGCCCGGGCCCGGCAGGCGCGCCTGGCTCCAGGCCTCGTCGATCAGGGCGCCGGCGTTCGCTTCAAGAATGCCCCACTGGTCGCTGACCCTCAGGGTCGGGTAGACCGTGCCGTGCGGCGGCAACGGAAACAGCGCGCGCGGATCGAAGGAGATGTTCATCGCCACGAACGGCACGCGCAGACCGGGCCGATCGACCAGCTTGGCGGTCCATTCGGCCGTCCGGCGCTTGCGCGCGAGATCGCGGCCGATCTCATCCGCGCGCACCGCGTCGATGCCGTAACGCGCACCGGCCAGTGTCGCGGCCCTGGCGAGATCCTTGGCGGGGACGATGCCGGCCTTCGCCGCCAACAGGTCGCCGAGATCCGAATCCAGGTTCAAGCCGCGGCGCCAGCCGCCGTAGCGATCCAGCAGCAATCCGTAGGCTGGCCCGGACCGGTAGGCGAAGCTGCGCACGAAGGAGTCGTCGCCGTCGTGTTCGGCCAGTTGCGCGGCCGCATACGCCGCGGCATCCGTGCGGCCTGCGAGTCGTTGACCGGTGTATTCGGCCAGCCCCTCGTTGAGTTCGAGCTGGTTTTCCAGTTCGCCTGCCGTAACGGTCGCGGTACGGCGCTGGGCACGGAACAACAGCGCATCGCTGATCGCGCGTTTCCTGGCGCTGTCGTCGCTCGCGCTCAAGGCCACCGCCAATGCGCGCCACTCCATGCGCAAGGCGATGCGCCCTTCCGGTTCGGCCAAGTGCGCCGGCGTCGGCGAGCGCGCGGGCAAGTTCAGTCGATCCTGCGCGGCATGCCAGGACTCGTGCATCAGCAACTGGCGCCGCTCGAAGGCATCCTCGGGCAAAGGCCACAGCACCATCACCCATCGCTTGCCATTCCAATCGATCGCGGTATTGGCCGCGTTGCGCTCTTTCGGCAAGCGGCCGACGAACACCTCGCCCTTTGCAGCGAAACCTTCCACGGCCTGGCTCGCCACCGTCGCGCGAGTGGTCGCATCGACGAGCAGCAAGGGCGCACACAGCGGCTCGCCCCACAACTGGCCGGCATCGCCGCGACAAGCCGCATCGCGCTCGGCGATGTAACGCGCCGCCACTTCGGGATCCGGCGCTTCGGCAGCGGCCGTCGCGCTGAGGAATGCAAGCGCGAGCGACAGGCATAAGCGAGGCACGAACAAGGTCAAGGCGGGATCTCCGATGAGCGGTCTGCGAAGGCTAGCCGAGCGTCGCAGCTTCGTTATCTCTCGTGGCTTCACTTTCGAAAAAAGACACAGTCCGCTTGCCGATCCCGATCCTCTTGGCCGCTGCCCCGCGCAAACGGCGTTTATCTGGCAAACAGGGGCCAGGAAGGATCTATACATGAACGGATTTTTCGCGACGCTGCTGCTGGTCGCCGCGCTTCCCTTGGCTGCCGAAGCCGGCACCTGCAGTCGCTTCGACGCCAAGAACAGCACCGCCTACGATCCGGCCGCCAAGAAGATCACGCTGCCGTGGCGCACCGACTATCCGGCCGCGATTCCCAGCCATCCGGCTTACAGCTGGGAGTCGATCAGCTTCAAGACCAGTTGGAGGCGCTACACCGACGCGGTGCTCAAAGACATCCGCGATTCGGGCATCAGTATCAACAGCGCCGGCAAGATCCGCATGCCGGCGGGCTCGCCGTGGTGGATCGCGCCGTGGATGGACTACGGCTCGAACGGGCGCGAACGCGTCAACGGCCTGACCAAGGAACGCAGCCCCGATCCGCTGGATCTTTCGCCGACCTCGCCCGGCGGTTTCGACGTGTGGGCAGTCGGTTGGTACAACAGCGAAGGCGCGGTCGGACTGGGCAAGGTGTTCGCCGATCCCTGCGATCCACAACTGCCCGCTCGAAATGCACCCGGGCTGAAATTTCCCGACAAGACCGTCTCGTTCAAGATGCTGTTCTCCAACGCCACCGGCCTGAATTATCTCGACGGCGCGCCGACGGTGCTCGCCAAGATCGACAAAAACGGCAACGCCAGACGCCTGAAGTTGTTGCAGGTCGACATCGCCATTCGCGACCCCGACGCGGACGAAACCGATTGGGTCATGGGCACCTTCATCTGGAAAGGCCCGGCTCGCGGCGACGGTTTCCTCGACAACCTGGTGCCGGTCGGCCTGATGTGGGGCAACGACCCGAACGTGCACGATGCCAACTGGGGCGCCTGGGCGCCGATCAAGCAGAGCCGGATCAACAACGACCTGGCCGGCGTGCTCTGGCAGGGCGCACCCGGCAGTTGGCTACACCGCCCCTTCCCGGGTTTCCAGGGGCGCTTGAACGGACCGGCCGACAATATGCGTTCCTCCTGCCTGTCCTGCCACGCCCTCGCCCAGTGGCCGCGCCACCCCACTTTGAGCATCGTGCCGACTTACCCGGTCGGCCCCAACGGCCCGCAACCGCCGCTGACCGATGCCGACATCCAGAAGATCGTCAGCGACTACTTCCGCAACACCCGCGGCGGCGACTTGGTCGATCCGACGTTCGCGGCGCGGCCGCTGGATTACTCGCTGCAGCTCGAAGCCGGGTTGACCCGCATGTGCCAGGCCTGCAAGGAAGGCAAGCTGACCGGCCCCACGCCGAAGCTGTGCGCCGAGGCGCCCACGCGCTATCGCGTCACCGCCCCGGCGTGCGACCTGCCCTTGCTGCGGCGGATATTCATGAACCGCATCGAAGACGACCCGCCGCGGCAATAATCGATGCATTCGAGCGCGGCGATCGCCATCGAGATCGCCGCGCTGCAGGACCGCATCAGGCCAGCGCGAGATGCTCGGGTGCGAGTGCAGTCAGAAACTCCGTCGCATCGAAGGCTTCGCCGGCGGCGACCGTACCGATGCGCGTGCGGCGGCCATCGACGACCCGCTCCATCGCCTCGACGATCAAAGGCGCGCTGACCGCATAGATGTCGCGGCCTTGCGCGCTGGCATGACGTTGTACCTCGCCCTTGCGCACCATCACCTCCACCAGGAACCGCTGCGCTGAGCGCCCACTGCTGTCGGCCGCAACCGGCGCCGGCGTGGTGGGGTCGCGCACGTCCTTGAGCGAGACGAGGTTCAAGTAGGAATGCACCTCGCTCGAACGCAGATGCTTCGAGATCAGGACGATCTCGCTGAGCGGCACGCCGACGACGTCCTGCGTCCCGAACGGCGCCTGAAACCTCCATTCGCGCGTCGGCGCCGGATCGGCCACGAAATCCAGGGCGCCGTTGGACACCACTACGCGTCGCGCCTTGTTGCGTTCACCGGTCACGCGGGTGCCCTTGGTGGGATGCCAACTGTCCAGGCCGACCGCGATCAGGATCTCGTCGGCCGCCTCCCAGTCGCCCATCGCCTGGGTCGCCAGCAGATCCGCCAGCCCGCCATAGAACGCCATCGCCGGCACGATGACGATGCCGGCCGCCTTGGCCGCCTCGTCGTAACGCTCGAACAAGGCCAGTGCGGGCTGCTGCTCGGCCACCGTGTCCAGGTAATGCACCCGGGCGCGCAACGCCGCCTCGACCACCGGCACCGCGGTATCGCTGAAGGGCCCGGCGCAGTTGATCACCGCAACCGTGCCTGCCAGCGCACGATCCAGCGACGCGGGGTCGTCGACCGAGGCCACGACTCGCTCCAATCCCGGGAAGACGTCATCGAGCGCGGCCAGGCGATCGGCATCGCGGCCGCAAGCCACCGGCACCCAGCCACGCTCGCGCAGGCGCGCGATCACGAACCGGCCGGTATGGCCGTAGGCGCCGAACACGGCGACGCGACGGCCCTGGGTCGCCTGGGAATTCGAGGCTGCTACTGCATTGATCGACATCGTGCGTTTCCGTGATGCCCGCAGATCGGGCAGGCATAGGAAACCGCGAACCGGCCTGGCTGCGCTATCGAAATCTTTAGTTGCCTCGATCAGCCGGCCGGCTTCGCCTTGCTGTTCGCTTGCGACGGTCGATAGAACGCTGCGATCTGCGGGATGAAGCCTTCCGGATTGGCGCCGACCAGGTTGGTCAGCACCACGATGGCCAATCGCCGGTCCGGATAGACCACGAACGCGGCGCGCGCACCACCGATGCCGGCCACCTGGCGGTCGGGAGACTTCGCCAGCACCGGCCAGCCGACGGCCCAGGCGCCGTCGGCGCCGCTGTTCAATGTTTCCGGCGTCCACATGCGCTGGACCTGGGCGCGATCGATCAGGCGCCCGTTCGACAGCGCGATGATCCAGCCCGCCACTTCATCGGCGGTGGTCTGGATACCGCCACCGGCCCACAGGCCCTGCGGCATGTCGTAGAACCAATGCGACAGGCGCGGCTCGTCGTTCTCCGCGTCGGTCTTGCGCGGGAAATAGCTGTACATGGTGGCGGCATTGGCGACCAGGTCGTAACTGTCGCCGAAGGTCGACGAATGCATGCCCGCTGCAGCGAACTGGCGCTCGGTCATGTAGCGCTCGTACGGCATCTTCGCCTGCTTGGCGATGATGCGCGCCAACAGGCCGTAATTGGTCTGGTTGTAGAGGAAGCGTTCGCCGGTGGGAGCAGCCATGGGCAGCGCTCGCAACGCCTTCCATGCCTCCGCTTCGGAGGAACCACCGATCAGACCGTTCTGGTCGACGATGTCGGGCAGCCCCGAGGTATGGGCGAGGAGCTGACGCACGCGGATGTTGCGCCACGCCGCGGGCAGGTCGTCGAGATACCGCGACACCGGTGCGGCGAGATCGACCTGCCCCGCTTGCTCCAGCTGCATCATCGCTACACCGGTGAACGACTTGGTGGCCGAGTTGATCGGAAACAGCGTGGTGCGGGTCGCGGGCACGTGGTTTTCCACGTTGGCCAGACCGTAGCTTTCGGACAAGATCACCCGGCCGTCCTCGACCACCGCGATCTGCAGGCCCGGTATGCGCTTGTCCTTCATGGTCTGCTGAATCCAGTGCCGGGTACGCTCGTTCGCTTGCTCCGTAGCGCTCGCGGCGCCGGCAAGGCCAGGAAGCGACAGCAGGGCAACGGCGAGGATCGTGGTGTAGCGCTTCTTTGCAGACAGCATGGAGGTTCCTGAGGCGGAGTCGCCGATGAGGTGATGGCTAACGGTGTGTCCTGCGGTGTCGCATCCAGCGGGCCTGGGATGCATCGCGCGGTCGCAGAGTTTAAACCCGCATCGAAAACCGGCATGGCGGCGCGCGGCCGGCAGGAACCCGCCGAACCCACCTGGATCTGTGCGCAAACCGCACAGCTGCTGTTCGGACAGACGCCTGGGCATTCGGCAGCAGATCTTCATCATGGCGCCTCCACCACAACGAGGTTCCCCGGATGCGAATTTCTTCTCTGATCGGATTGGCGGCGCTCGGTATGGCCGGGCTCGGCAGCATCGATGCGCAGGCGTCGAAGCCAGTACCCCACCCGACCATCCGCGCCATGGCCGGGGCCGCACCGGTGTCGGAACTGCAGGCCGGCAAGACCGCCCTGCTCGTCATCGATTTCCAGAACGAATACTTCCCCGGCGGACGCATGCCGATCGCCGACGCCGATTCGGCACTGCGGCAAACCCGCCGCTTGTTGGATCTCGCCGACCGTAATCGCATCCGTGTCATCCACGTCCAGCACGTGCTGCCGGCGGGTGCGCCCTTGTTCGCCGACGGCGGCAACACCGTGAAGTTCCACGAGGCGATGCAACCGCGCAAAGGCGAACTGGTCGTGAAGAAGGATACGGTCAGCGTGTTCGCGGGCGCCTCCACCGCCACGATCGAACAGGCCTTGAAAGACGCCGACATCGACACCCTGGTCATCACCGGCCTACAGACCCACGCCTGCGTCGCCGGCGCTGCCCGCGATGCCGCCGCGCGTGGCTACAAGGTCATCGTCTCTTCCGACGCCACCGCCACCCGCGACCTCGACCTGCGCAACGGCAGCACGATCGGCAACGCTCAGTTGCACGCATCGGCCCTGGCCGAGATCGAGGACACCTTCGGCGACGTGCTGAGCACCGATCAGATTCTCTCGTTGCCGGTCCGCTGATACCCTGGCCGGAACACGGCATCCGCGCCACGCGGCTGCCGTCCGTGCGGAGTCGAGTGATGGATCAGTTGTCAGCCATGCGCGCCTACCGGAGCATCGTCGAGTCCGGGAGCTTCACCAAGGCGGCCGAACGCCTCGGCACCACCCATACCTCGGTCTCGCGCCTGCTGGGCCAGTTGGAAACCCACCTCGGCGTGCGCCTGTTGAACCGCAACAGCCGCCACCTGACCGCTACCGAAGCCGGCGCCCAGTACTATCGCGACTGCATCGACATCCTCGACCGGCTGGAAGCGGCGCAACACCGGTTGAGTACCGACCCCGAGCTGCCGTCCGGCGTGCTGCGGCTCAGCCTGCCCCACGCCATCGGCGCGCTCGAGCTGGCGCAGTGGCTGCCCGGCTTCATGCAGCGCCATCCGCAGATCGATCTCGACCTGTCCTGTGACGACCGCATGGTCGACCTGGTCAAGGGCGGCTTCGACATGGCCATCCGCATCTCCGGGCCACTCGCGGACAGCAGCCTGGTCGCACGCGAACTCGCGGTGTCCGAGCGGGTGCTGGTAGCGGCACCGCAGTACATCGCCCAGCACGGCCTGCCGCGCACCGTCGACGATATCCAGAACCTCCAGTTGCTGGCCTATGCCGCCGATGGTCCCGCTCTGCAATTGGCCTCAAACAGCGGCAAGGAAGCCGAGCTCAAGTTCGGCAGCCGGCTGCGCCTGGACTCGATCCTCGCCCTGCATGCGGCCGTCGTGGCCGGCCAAGGCATCGCCGCCTTTACCTTCCTCACCGTGCACGACGACCTGGCCGCCGGCCGCCTGCTGCGGGTATTGCCGCAATACCACGCCGGCCAACGGCACTACTTCGCGCTCTACCCTCACGCGCGCCAGCTGACGCCCAAGGTCCGTGCGTTCACCGAGTACATGCGGGCGCACTACGCGATGATCCGGCAAGGGCTTGCCGGAAAGTCAGCGTGATCTCGTTTAACCCGGCAGGGTCGCATTCGAACAATCGACGCAGGCAGACTGCCTGCTGTGCCGGCTTTCTTAACATCGCTGGCGTAAGCTTCGCAGTGCGTCCTCTACCCGTATCGGAGACCGTTATGGACAGGCAGCACGACCCGATCACCCGAGCAGAATTCGAATCGCGCATCACCGCGCTTGAAGGCCAATGCGAGGTGTACCTGCGGTACATCAAGGCATTCTTGACCGTCCTTCCGCCAGAGCAGTACGAGCTCGACGTCATTGCAACCACGGTGAGAGAGATCAATGTGTCCGCGGAAGAACATCCAGAACCGCTTCGAGCTGCCATACAGGCCACGAATCAGCGGGTGAACGCGCTAGAGCTGCCCCGGCGCCGATCCGGAAGTGCCGGCGGCATAGCTCGTTAGTTTCGTCACTGGACCCTACCTCGCCTTCGGAAAACGCCGCCGGGCTCACCCGAACCCGACGCGCGATGCAAGGCGCAAGCGCCCTCATTCTTCGCCGAAAACCTTGGCCGGCAAGCGCATGCCCGGCGTCCAACCGCTCTGCGCCAGCAACGCCTTCGGGTCGTCGAATTCGATGATGTTCTTGAGCGCGGCCTTACGATCCTTCGATCCCAGGTAATACGCCTTGGCGATCCGGTAGCCCACCCAGTAACCCAGGTCGTAGGGTTCGTCCGGACTGCGATAATTGGCGAACCAGGCGGACAAGTCGGTGCCGTCCATGACGCGTGCGAAGGCGGATTCGATCTCGGTTTCCTTGCCGCGGGTCCACTCGGCGTGTCGGCCGTTGCCGACATTGCCCGAGATCAATTCGGCGACGAACTCGGCCCCGCCCTCGATCAGCGCGAAGCGCAGGGCCGTGCCATTCGGGTCGCCCGGCTCGAACTCGGTCGGCCCCGTCTGCTGGATGTGGGCATACTCATGGGCGATGACGTGGACGAAGCGGTCTTCGGCATCCGGGTTCATGAAATCGGCCGAGCACAAGGCTTCCAGACCGATGGTGAGGCCGCCGTTATCTGCGATACCCACTGGCCGTCCGCGACCCACCACGACCGCCACCGGCGGGAATCGCGCCTCGGGATACCAGGTTGCGAGCTTGCCTAGCGCCGTAGCGACCCGCCGCTTCACCTCCGGCAGCTCGACCAGACAATCCTTCGCCTTCGCATACACCGCCGGGTCCTTGGCCAACCGGTCGGCGATGCTCTGCGCCGTCACCCGCCTGAGCCTGGCGAACTCACTCAAGCTCCGCGTGCCCTTGGCGAGATAGTCCTTCTCGATCTGCTCCACCGTCGGATGGCCGCCGGTGGCGTCGTACAACGCATAGAAGCGCGTGACGTCCTCGGTCAGGATTTCGGGTTCTTGCCTGGGCGCCGCCTGCACGAAGGCGGACGCGGCGAGCAAGCAGAGGAAAATAGCGGAGCGCGGTAACTTGGGCACGATCTCGATCCTGGAAGGCCTGCGCAGCCGGACATCGGTCGACTTCGGATCGCTTGCTTCCGAAGGCCGGTCTGCTATGGGGTGGGACGAACCGATGCGCCCGAAGCTTCCGGGCGCGTCGACGCGTACATCACCTCACACCCAGGCGCCGTTCAAAAGTGACGACAGTCACCCCCCCTCTCGCCAGGCGATTGCCACCCCTCGAAGGCTTTCATCTCAAGCAGCGCCCCGTCCGGGTAACTCTCCGCGCGCCTCCCAGAGCCTTCCCTGGCGCGGCTCTTGATGAATACACCGCACCATTTAGGACCGTTGTACGATGGCCGTGTCCCGCTGCCCAATCAAGGAACGACGCACCGTATGGACCAGACATCTCCCCCTGTCCCGCAACGCCTGCAGGACATGCTCAAGGATTATCCCGAGCTGATCGAAGCGCTCGCCGGCACGCTCAACGACGCCGCCACCAATCCTCGCGGCAATCCGCCGTATGAAATGGCGATTTGGGCGCTGGAAGACATGCTCAGCCGCTTTATCAGCGATGCCCGCGACGAGCTCGAGGCGGCCGAGGCCGGCGGCGATGCACAGGCCATCGAACGCGCCGACGACAAGTTGAACCTGATGTTCCGCGCCCGCTCGCCCAACATCGGCCTGCGCGACCTCAATGGATTGTGGGCGCACTTCAACGGTGCCAAGGAGAATCAAGGATGAGCGTTCCGGCCGACCATCTGGATAAGGAGACCCACGCCCGGATTCTCCAGAACAGGATTCTCCCGAACAGCGGCATCAACGAAGCCACCACGCAGGCCCATCCCAAGGCCATCATCCTCGCCGGCCAGCCGGGCGCGGGCAAAGGCGGTCTAGTCAACACCGCCGTAAACGAACTGGGTGGCGACGTCGTCGCCGTCGACCCCGATGCGCTGCGCGACTTCCACCCCAAGGTCAAAGAATTCCGCGCCAACGCGCCCTATACCTGGGCCGACTACACCCATCAGGACGCCAGCCAATGGGCTAAAGAACTGCGCGCCGCGGTAGTCGACCAGCACAAGAACATCATCATCGACACCACGCTCGGCAGCGGCGACAGTGCGGTCAATCTGGTCAACGACCTCAAGGCCAAGGGCTACGACGTCGAGATCCGGGCCATCGCCACCCACAGCCTGGAAAGCGAGCTGGGCGTGGATTCGCGGTTCGCCGCTTCCTTGGACAAGAACGGCTATGGCCGTTATGTGCCCGCCGAGATACGCCGCGAGGTCTATCAAAACCTGCCCGACAACCTGGACCGCGTGCATACCGAAACGGCTACGCCGATCCGGATATTCAACCGCGAAGGCACCGAACTCTACGACAGCCGGGTCAATACCCAGGCACCGGGGGAGGCGCTGCACCAGGCGCGCGAAGCGCGCATGCGCAATCCGGAAATCACTCGCACACAAAGCGAAAAATGGGCGCAACAGCAGCAGTGGCACGACGAACTGCCGCAGCGGCTCAAGGACAATCCGAATATCGATGCGAAGACCGCGGAAAACCTGCTCGCGGAACGCAAGGCGCTGAACATCGCCGATGACGTCGCCGTGGGCGCCAGGCAGGTGGCCGGGATCGATCATGCGGCGCGCGTGCGCCCGACCATGATCAAGGGCCTCAGCGCCGCCGGCGCATTAGCCACCGCCTACGACGCCGCGACCACGGGCTACAAAGTTTCGCAATTGAACGAAAAGGGCAACAGCGTCGGGATGGAATCGGAAGTGGTCCGGTTCGCGGCGACCAACGTCGGCGCCTGGGGCGGCGCGTCGCTCGGGGCTTTCGCCGGCGGCGTCGCCGGCGTCGAAACCGGTCCGGGCTTGTTGGTGACCGCGGCGATCGGCGGCGTGGTTGGCGCGGTCGCCGGCAACGAGCTGTCGCAGTGGCTGGAAAACCGCAAGATCAATCGGCAGGAAGACGGTAACGGCCATACCTGGCATCTCGATCCCAAGCATCCGGAACAGGGCTGGCGACGCAACGAAGACGTGGTCCGCATCGACCCGGTCACCGGTGCCCGCACCCAGACCCAGGACAACTTCGTCGCCTCGCCGGAACTGGCCAACCAGTTGAACTACCAAGCCAGCAATGTGGCGATCCAGCTCCGCCTGGCTACGCCACCGGCGCCCAGCGATCCCTATTCGATTCCGGCCGGCCCCAAGGACACCGTCAGCGAAGGCGCAGCCGATTGGAAGCGTTCCGCCGACGGCCATTGGAACCGCGAAGTCGTCGACGGTTATATCGAACACGGCATCAAGCTGACCCACAACGAAGGCGCGAACCCGCAGCGTTCCGCCGAACTCGACCAACAATCGCGGCAGATCATCGCCGGCAACGCCGCGCGCACGCCCGCGGCCATGGCCGCACGTTACGAAACTGCCTATGCCCAATTCGGCTGGTCCGCCTATGGCGAAGTGCCGGAGCCGGTGCGGCACGCCAAGGCCGAGGTCGACACCCTGCAAGCCTCCGATGGCGACGTCTATCGGCGCGGCGACGACGGCCAATGGGTCAGCAGCGGCTGGCTCTACGACAGCAAGGCCGACGGCAACACGCGCCAGGAACTCGACGCCACACACCAGCAATTGAGAACATTGCTCGCGCAGCAACCCGAAGTGCAAGCCCGCGCGCCTGCGACCGCGCACGAATCGCTGTATCAAACCGTCGCGACCGTGTATCAGAACGCCGGAGTCGCAGCCTCGCCGGAGCATCTGCAGGCGGCCACCTCGGCGATCGAGTGCAAGCACACCGAACAAGGACTTCCAGCCGGCGGTTTCGCCATCCAGTTGCTGGCCGCTCCAGGCGAACGCGCGGTCAGCCTCAACAGCAACCTGGTCACGCTGCAGGACGACGGCAAAGGCGTTTACGTTCCCAAGGCAACGACGACGGCCGCGGATATCGAACAAGCGAAGCAAACGGCTGCGCAGCAGCAATCGTCCCCTGCCCAATCGCTCCCCGCCGACCACCCGGATCGCAAGCTGTACGACAGCATCCGCGAACGCTTGCCCGACAGCGTCCCCGACGAGAAAGCGCTCGAAGCGACCGTGCAGGCCAAAACCGCCGGCCATATTCGCGAACCGAGCGATATCGATCGCGTCGACGTCGCCAACGGCCAGATCTTCGTGTCCGGGAAGGTTCCCGGCTCGCTCGCCGCGGTAGGCCTGTCCACCCCCGCGCCGACCGTGCAGGAATCGATGCAACGCTCCGATGCCTTCGACCGGCAGCAGGCGCAGACGCAGGCGCAAGGTCAGCAGCAAGAGCAGACGCAGGCGCCTCAGGGGCCGTCGCGCTAAGGGACGTACATCCGGGCTTATCCCGCTTCGATCAGAAGCGGGACTAGTGACTGGCGTCCTGGTGAGTTCGGAGCGCAGAAGTGTCGGCTTGAATACCGCTTACCAGCTCGAATCAGCGCAACTAACAAAAAAGGGGGGAGGTTCATTTCTCAGGAAATGAACCTCCTCCCTTTTTCACAGTACCAAAAAGTTGCCGACATAAATCTGACCCTTTGACTTGGTCGCTGTTGCCCTCGAAGGCGCCCAGCACTGTGCCGCTCACACCGATGTGAGACTCACTCAAATCAGATCCGCAGCCCGGCGGCAGCGGTTGTAGCCATTCTTTGCCGGAATCCTCCCGCCCCTGCGTTAGCTATCGATAGGCTCGGCTCCCAACCCGATCTCGATACCTGGGACTGATGTCAGAAAAGACCGACCGCAAGTCCATCCTGACGCCCGTTCGGCAAGGAAGAGCATGTGCGGCCACACCTCGTTTCGTAATTACTCCGACGAAGGATAGATGCCATGTACACGAGACGCGAATTCCTCGGCAGCGCAATGGCAATGGGCCTTATCGCCATGACCTCCAATCGCACCTGCGGGGCGCAGGATCTGTCGTTCGAATCGCTGCTTCAAGCCGCGGCGCAGGACACCGATGCATTGGATGCCTCCAGAGAAGTGCGCGAGGGTCTCCTGAGCCAGAGGAGCAGTCGCGCGATCACACCTGATCTGCCAGTGTCGACCCGGGCCATCTCCGAAGATGCGATGAAACTGATCGTGCTCTTCGAGGTCACCAGTCAGGCCCGATATGAACGGCAGTTCCAGCGTCCGATCTGGCCGCACGGTGCATCCGGTGTGACCATCGGAATCGGCTATGACGCTGGTTACGTCAACGAATCATGGCTGCGCAGCGACTGGAAAGACTATCTTTCGCAGGAGGAACTCTCTCTACTGGCTCCCGCCTGCGGCTTGACCGGCGAAGACGCCCGCGACGCCCTGCCGCGCTTCCAGACGTTGGCCGTTCCTTGGGATAAGGCAAACCCGCAGTTCCGCAAACAAGTGCTTCCGCGCTACATCGCGCAGACGCTCAAGTCTTTGCCGAAGGCCGCGACACTTTCGGACGACTCCCTCGGAGCACTGGTATCACTGGTCTACAACCGCGGCGCGAGCTTCCGTAAGCAAGGCGGCCGCTATAAGGAAATGCGCAAGATTCGCGAGCTGATCGAGAGGGGCGAGTCTGAAGCGGTTCCGGAGCAGATCCGTGAAATGAAGAACATTTGGGCCGGAGACCCGAAGCTCAGGGGGTTGCTGACCCGTCGCGATCTGGAAGCCAAACTGTTCGAGCGCGGCTTGAGCGCCTGAACGTTCTGCCGAATTGAACTGGAACAGAACGCATGGGAGTCCGATCATGTCGATGACCCGGTCGTTGTACGTACTGCTGACATTACTCTTCTTCATTGTCGCGTCGCCAGCTTCAGCCCAAAGCGAGCCCCCGCATCGTGTCGCGCTGCTGATCGGCAACTGGGATTACAACATGAATCGGAAATTTGACAACGAACGTTCGGACCCGTTCGTTTCCGACTTAAGTAATCCATGCCGGGACATCGAACGGTTACGGCCACTGCTTGAGCACAATCGTTTCAAGATTCATGAGTACTGCAACAACGACCGCGCAGCGTTTGAACGCAATATCGACGAATTCTCCAATTCCACCAAGGAACTACCTAAAGGCTCAATCGTATTTGTCTACTACGCCGGCCACGGAATTCAGTACCTTGGGCAAGCCTTTGCTTTGCCGGTTCTGATCCAGTTCGACCGAAATACCATCGAATAGAAGCACACCAAAGAGCGCCTTAAATTCTTCAAGGACAATGCCAATAGCATCGCCCGCCTGTTGGAGCGCCTAAACGATGACGACAACATCGCCTTGGTCGTTGCACTGGATAACTGCCGAAATTCACCTTTTGATGAGGAATCCGAGGAACGCATCGATAACGAAGTCGTCTATAGCAATGCCGTGTCGATCCGAACACGTCCCAACACCCTGATTCAGTACGCGACGACCGCTGGCGACCGTGCGGGAGACAGCTCCATCGAAAACTCCGGGAACAGCCCATATGCGGAGGTGCTCAGCCAGGAAATAGCCAAGGGCGGCGATATCGGCGACATCATGTCGCGCGTGGACGTGGAGGTTTACCGGCGTTATAACAGCGGCAAGCTCGACGCTTATACCGAAACCAACACCGGACCGGCCTTTAGCGCCTTGAAACACACTCCAGAGCGGGCGTTTGATCCGTTCACTGGAGCCAAGCCTGTGATGCCGGCAATGACTGCAGTAGCCATGGCATCACCCCAGGCAACGAAACCCGCTCCTGCCGCGAGCACCACTATCGTGCCGACGGCCCGGCCAGCGACACCGCCTTCAACCAGTTCTCCTGCGGCTTCACGGCACAAGATATTAGTTCGCAATATTTATGATGGCACCAGCCTGGACATCATTTGGTGCGAGGGGCCCGGAGAAGAGGAACGGTTTCGATACGCTAGCTGGATCGCGACGGACATTGCCCGGCGCGCACGCGAATTCGAGATCGGAAGAATCCAGATCAAACCGCTCAGCCAGCTGAAGAACGAGCACGGACGCTACAACGTCTATCGCAATTTGATGCGCTACGACATCGAGTATCCCGACGAAAGAAAGGTGCTCCGGCGCATCGCCGCAGCTTATCCACAGAGTCATTTCCTACTTCAGCGCGGCATCGGCGTCGGCGGCCGCCCCCTCCAGAACTACGTATCTGCCTTCATCTGCGAGCGCTTCGCTGACAACAACCTTGCTGCCGACGAGCCCAAGCAGTGATCGCTCCAACCGATTCGGGCACGGAAATCACGCGAGGCTGAGCCGGATCGATCGTGAGGAAGATGGAATGGCGGAGAGAGTGGGATTCGAACCCACGGAAGGTTTAACCCTTCGGCGGTTTTCAAGACCGCTGCCTTAAACCACTCGGCCATCTCTCCGTTGAGGTCTTGCGGCGACGGTCTTT
This sequence comes from Lysobacter sp. CA196, assembly GCF_052078695.1. Classification (NCBI taxonomy): domain Bacteria; kingdom Pseudomonadati; phylum Pseudomonadota; class Gammaproteobacteria; order Lysobacterales; family Lysobacteraceae; genus Lysobacter; species Lysobacter sp. CA196. The sequence continues at coordinate 139,506 of NZ_JBQJIN010000001.1, forward strand.
CGATCCGTCGCGGGCGATTCCTTGCGAACCGCCCTGCGCGCCCGGTCTTGCACCGGGCGCGGGGCATTCTCTCATGCTGCCGGCGGTTACGTCGCCGGCCCTGATCCTGCCGAGCTCACCCCGCCGGGGCGGAAATCTTCACCGACCTGTCGTGCTTCTTGTCGTGGCGGGCGATGCCGTCGGGGCACGGAATGCCCTTGATGTCGCTGCACTGCAGGCGCGCGGACTCGACCAGGGACGGGGCCTTCTCGGCCAGGAAGTCGATGAACACCCGCACCGCCGGCAGCAGGCCGCGGCGGGAGGCGAACACAGCGTGGAAGATGCCCTGCGGCAGGCGCCAGTTCGGCAGCACCACTTCCAGGTCGCCGCGGCGCACGGCTTCGGCGCAGACGGTCTCGGGCAGCAGGGTGATGCCGACGCCCTGCTCGGCCAGCGCCATCAGCATGGGGAAGTCGAAGCCCATCACCCGCGGCTTGAGCTCCACCCGGCGCACTTCGCCGTCGGGGCCGTGCAGCTCCCAGCGCTGACGGGCATCGTCTTCGCTGATGCTCAGGGTGACGTGGTCGGACAGTTCGTCGGGGTTGCTCGGGCGGCCCATGCGGGTCAGGTACTTCGGGCTGGCGACCAGCAGTTCCTGGATCTGGCCGAAGCTGCGCATGACCAGGCTGCCGTCGTCGTCGAGCTTGGAACGCACGCGCAAGGCCACGTCGACGCCTTCGTTGATGATGTCGACGCGGCGGTTGCTGACGTTCAACTGCACCCGCACCTGCGGGTATTTGGCGAGGAATTCGGGCAGCAGCTTGGGGATCTGCTGTTGCGCCAGGCCGACCGGCACGCTGACCCGGATCACCCCGCGCGGTTCGGCGCTGAGGCGGTCGACGACTTCGCGGGCGGCCTGGGCCTCGGCGAGCATCGATTGCGCATGGCGGTAGACGCTGTTGCCGACTTCGGTGACGGCGAAGCGGCGGGTGGAACGCTGCAGCAGGCGCACGCCCAGGTCGGTCTCGAGCTGGCTGATGCGGCGGCTGAGGCGCGACTTCGGAATGCCCAGCGCGCGCTCGGCGGCGGCGAAGCCGGCGTGGTCGACGACCATCGCGAAGTAGTAGAGGTCGTTTAAATCGTGCATGACGATAGTTCCAATATTAGAACAATAAGTGATATTGAAGCATCTTTATCCCACCGAAGCAACGATACAGACTTTGCTCCAACGCGGCGACGCCCGCTTTACCGGCTCCGACCGAGCCACCGAGGTCCACCATGAAGCTGTTGCATATCGATTCGAGCGCCCTGGGCGCCCATTCCGTGACCCGTGAGCTTAGCGCGGCCGTGGCGGCGCGTTGGCAGGACGAGGTGCCGGGCCTGACGATCGACTACCGCGACCTGGATGCCGACCCGATCCCGCATCTTACCGGCCGTTCGCTGGCCAAGGCCGATCCGGCCGAAGCCGAGGAATCAGAACGCATCCTGCAACAATTCCTCGCGGCCGACGTGATTGTCCTTGGCGCTCCGATGTACAACTTCGGCATTCCTTCGACCCTGAAGGCCTGGGTCGACCGCGTCGCGGTCGCCGGCAAGACCTTCCGCTACACCGAGAAGGGACCGCAGGGTCTGGCGACCGGCAAGCGCGCGATCGTGGCCAGCGGCCGCGGCGGTTTCCACACCGATGCGCCGAGCGATTTCCAAGAGGCCTACCTGCGTCACGTACTCGCATTCATCGGCGTGACGAATGTCGAGTTCGTGCGTGCGGAAGGTGTGGCTTACTCGCCTCAGCATCGTGCCGACGCGCTCGCTGCGGCGCACGCATCGATTCCGTTGCCGTTGCGTCGGGCCGCGTAAGTCTTCGCGATCGAGTCTGCCCCGCCCAACCGTGTAGCTCCAAGTCCGACGCTTCCTCCCCCCGCGTCGGAATTAGCCGGGTCCTGACAGGCCCGGCTTTTTTCTTGCCCGATCGAAACGCTGGAACTCGGCAAAGATCAGGGCGAGACGGGAATCGCAGCAACACCGCCGCGAGCCCGCGCGACGAGCCACCGGCTCAGGCAATGACTGACGCCAAGGGCGACCAGCCCGCCGACCGGCAAGGCGATGAACATCATCAGCCAGGGCAGGCCCTGGAAGTCGCCGGTGAGGTAGGACGGGACGTACATGGTCAGCCAGAGCGCGCCGAACCCGGCCGCGCTGCCGACGATCACGCCCGCCGCCGCGCGCGCGGCCACACCCCGGCCCGACAACGGCACCGGGCGTTTGCGGTTGCGGCCGATCAACATCGCGTATTGCAGGGCGAAGAAGCCGATCAAGGCCGGCCCGAGCATCGTCGCGACGCTCAGGTAGTAGTCGAGTGCTTCGGCGTCGTGGGGCACGCGCTTGCCTTCCATGCCGCGCAGGCGGCGATCAGCTCAGTACTTCGACGCCGCCCATGTAGCGGCGCAGCGCCTCGGGCACGGTGATCGAGCCGTCGGCGTTCTGGTAGTTCTCCATGACCGCGATCATGGCGCGGCCGACGGCGACACCGGAGCCGTTGAGGGTATGGGCGAGTTCGGGCTTGCCCGTGGCCGGGTTGCGCCAGCGCGCCTGCATGCGGCGGGCCTGGAAGGCTTCGCAGTTCGAGCAGGAGGAAATCTCGCGGTAAGTGTTCTGGCTCGGCAGCCAGACTTCCAGGTCGTAGGTCTTGGTCGCGGCGAAGCCCATGTCGCCGGTGCACAGCAGCATGCGCTTGTACGGCAGGCCGAGGGTTTCGAGCACGACTTCGGCGCAGCGGGTCATGCGCTCGTGTTCGTCGTAGCTTTCGTCCGGACGCGCGATGGTGACCAGCTCGACCTTCTCGAACTGGTGCTGGCGGATCATGCCACGGGTGTCGCGGCCGTGGCTGCCGGCTTCGGCGCGGAAACACATCGAGTGCGCGGTCATGCGCAGCGGCAGCGCGGCGTCTTCGACGATCTCGTCGCGGACGATGTTGGTCAGCGGCACTTCCGAGGTCGGGATCAGGTAACGCTTGCTGGCCGCCTCACCCTCGCCGACCACGGTCGCGAACAGGTCGTCCTCGAACTTCGGCAACTGGCCGGTGCCGCGCATCGAGTCGGCGTTGACCAGCAGGGGCACGCTGGTTTCCTGATAGCCGTGCTGCTCGGTGTGCAGGTCGAGCATGAACTGGGCCAGGGCGCGATGCAGCCGCGCCAGGCCGCCGCGCAGCACGGTGAAGCGCGCGCCCGACAGCTTGGCGGCGGTGTCGCCGTCGAGCCAGCCGTTGCGGGCGCCGAGTTCGACGTGGTCCTTGACCTCGAAGTCGAACGTACGCGGGGTGCCCCAGCGGTGGGTCTCGACGTTGTCGGTCTCGTCCTTGCCGGCCGGCACCGAGTCATGCGGCAAGTTCGGGATGCCGAGCGCGATCGCTTCGATCTCGGCCTTGATCGATTCCAGGCGCGCTTCGCTGGCCTTGAGCTCGTCGCCGAACGCGGCGACCTCGGCCATCAGCGGGGCGACGTCCTCGCCCTTGGCCTTGGCCTGGCCGATCGCCTTGGAGCGCGTGTTGCGCAGGTTCTGCAATTCCTGGGTGCGCACCTGGATCTGCTTGCGCTCGCTTTCCAGCGATTCCAGCACGGCCGGGTCGAGGGCGTAGCCGCGCGTTTCGCGCAGGCGTGCGGCAAGTTCGGCGGGCTGTTGGCGCAGCAGGGTCGGATCGAGCATGGCGTAGCCGGTCGCAGTGGCAAGAAGAACCGCAGATTATCGCGTCACTCGGGGCTTTTCGCGAACCTTGCACTTGTCGGGAACGGCCGATCGAGAGGCGAGCCGGGGTCGGATCGCGGGCCATGGACGACGCTTTCGGGCGTTTCGTTGCAGAATGCGGCCCAACGCACATTCGGACCGCCCATGTCGACCACGCCCCCCGCTCCGTCGCGCCGCTCCTTCGATTTCGCCGCCTGGCGCCCGTCGGGCAAGGCCTGGCTGTTGGTGCTGGGCGCTTTCGCCATCGGCCTGGGGCTGTTCGCGTGGGTGTGGTCGAGCAACCGCAACAAGAGCGACGACTTCTACCGCGCCGACGGCGCGCTGCCGGCCGGCACCACGCCGCAATACGCGCCCCTGCCGGCGCCGGCCGGGGCCGGCGGCGACGGCGTCGCTCCGGCCGCGCAGCAGTCGCCGCAGGCCGCGGCACCGGGCCAGGACGAGGAACGCGCCGAGCTGGTCGAGAACCCGAACCCGCCGGCACCGCCGCAAACCATGCCGAGCGCGCCTGCGGCCGCGCCGGCCGCTTCCACGGCCGCACAGACGCCCGCCGCACCGCTGCCCGGCAATCGCCCGCCGCAGTACCCGGCGCAGGCCCTGCGCCGCGGCGAAGGCGGCACGGTGCGGATCCGGGTGTCGGTCGACGAGCAAGGTTCGTCGGGCGATGTGCAGATCGTCGAAGGCAGCGGTTCGCGCCTGCTCGATCGCGCGGCGGTTTCGGCCGTACGCCAGTGGCGCTTCCGCCCGGCGATGCGCAACGGCCGCCCGGTCGCCGACGCGGTGATCGTGCCGATCACCTTCAACGCCAACCAGTGATCCGCGTCTTGTAATCCGCGGCTTGCCTGTCGCTCGCCTGAATCTTCTTTACCTTTCGTTCACCGCTGGCTAACGAGCACCCTCGGAAGCTCGGCGCGCGCTCCCGCCCCCGAGGACCGCAAAACGGAGGCAAAAATGAGCGTTGCATCACATCCACTCGGCCCGAACGGCCACGATCTCGACGCCGCGCCGTCTCCCGAGAGCACTGCAGTCGAAGTCGCACCGAGTTCTACCGGCCTGTGGCTGTTGCTGCTCCTGCTCGGCGCCACCTTCATCGGCTGGTATTACTACGGCAAACGCCCGCCGGCCCCGCCGCCGGCCCCGGCGATGCCGCTGGTCATCGTTCCGCCGATCGATCGCAACCTGGTCGCTGGCGAAGCCGCGCCGGCCGTGGCCGCACGCAAGGCGGCCGTAGCCGCTGCCGTCGCCGAAGCCGCAGCGAAGCCGGCGCTGGAGGCCTCGGCGACGACCGAACCACCGCGTGCGACCGAAGCGCTGCCTTTGGCCACCGGCAATACCGAGCCGCGCTATCCCAGCGGCGCCCTGCGCCGCGGCGAAGGCGGCACCGTGGTCCTGCGGGTCAACGTCGGCGCCGACGGCAAGCCCGAGGAAGTCGAAGTCGCGCGCCACAGCGGTTCGCGCGAACTCGACCGCGCCGCGCTGGTCGCGGTGCGCGACTGGCGCTTCCGTCCGGCGACCCGCGACGGCCGCGAAGTGGCCTCGGTGGTCGAGCAGCCGGTGGAGTTCAAGCCCCGCTAACGGCGATTCCTGCCGAGAGCCGAGATAAACCGACGATGATGGCGAAGGTCGGCGACGACGAAACTCACGAAGAACCTTGCGGCCGCCATTGAGAAGCCGCGACGATGGCGAAACCGCCAACCGCGCCACTCGCCTCACCCATCGCTGATCTCACACAGCAAAACGGCGGCCCCAAGGCCGCCGTTTTGCGTTTGCAACGGGCTTGCTGCAAGCGCCCTACTCGGCCGCACCGACCCGCATGCCCGCCTTAGCAGCCAGGGATTCGAAGTCGGGGAACGAGGTCGCGACGTTGGCGACGTCGCCGATGCGCACCTCGCCGCTCGCCAGTTGCGCGGCGATCGCGAAGCTCATGGCGATGCGGTGATCGCCGTGGCTGTCGACGTCGCCGCCATGCAAGGCGCCGCCTTCGATGATCGCGCCGTCGGGCGTCTCGACGATGTTCGCGCCGAGCGCGCGCAGGCCGGTCGCCATGGTCGCGATGCGGTCGGATTCCTTGACCCGCAGCTCGGCGGCGCCGCGGATCGTGGTGCGGCCCTTGGCCGTCGCCGCGGCGATGAACAAGGCCGGGAACTCGTCGATCATGTCCGGCACCAGCGCTTCCGGCACCTCGATGCCGTGCAGCGGCGCGTACCGCACCCGCAGGTCGGCGACCGGTTCGCCGCCTTCGGCGCGCGGGTTTTCCTCGACGATGTCGGCGCCCATCAGGCGCAATGCCGCCAACAGGCCGGTACGGCGCGGGTTCATGCCAACCGCTTCCAGGCTCAGTTCCGAACCCGGCACCACGCTCGCGGCGACCAGGAAGAACGCCGCCGAGGAGAAATCGGCCGGCACCGCGATGTCGGTGGCGCGCAGCACATGGCCGCCGCTCAGGCGCGCGTAGCCGGGCGAGAACTCGATCGGCCAACCGAACGCGGCGAGCATGCGCTCGGTATAGTCGCGGGTCGGGTGCGGCTCGTGCACGACGGTGTCGCCGTAGGCGTACAGGCCGGCCAGCAGCAACGCCGACTTCACCTGCGCGCTGGCCACCGGCAAGGTGTATTCGATGCCCTGCAACGAACGGCCGCCGCGGATGCGCAGCGGCGGCAGGCCGCCTTCTTCGGTGTCGATCTTCGCGCCCATCGCCGCGAGCGGCTCGGTGACCCGGCGCATCGGCCGCTTCGACAGCGAAGCATCGCCGATCAGCACGCTGTCGAAATCCTGCCCGGCCAGCACGCCGGCGAGCAGGCGCATGCCGGTGCCGGCGTTGCCGCAATCCAATGCTTCGGCGACGCCGCGCAGGCCGTGCATGCCGACGCCGTGGACGATGCGTTCGCTCGCGCTCGGCGTTTCGATGCGCACGCCCAGGCGCTCGAACACGCGCGCGGTGGCGCGGGTGTCCTCGCCTTCCAGGAAACCGGTGACGCGGGTGACACCTTCGGCCAGCGCGCCGAGCATCACCGCCCGATGCGAAACCGATTTGTCGCCCGGCACGCGCAGCGAACCGCGCAGGGGCGAACCCGACCCGGCCGTCCAGGCCGCTTGTTCTTCGATGAGCGCACTCATGTCAGCACTTGGTCCAATGCCGCCAGCAGGCGGCGGTTTTCGTCGGGCGAGCCGACACTGATCCGCAGGCAATCGGCGAGCCCGTAGCCGGCCATCGGCCGCAGGATCACGCCACGCTCGACCAGGGCCGCTTCGATCTGCGCGGTGCGCGGACCGAACTCGACCAGGACGAAATTGGTCTGCGAAGGGAAGACCCGCAGGCCGCGCTGGCGCAGGGCCGCCGCCAGCGCATTGCGCTGTTCGGCGTTGCGCGCGCAGGCCCAGTCCAGATGCGCTTCGTCGGCGAGCGCCGCGACGCACGCGGCCAGGGCCGGGCCGTTGACGTTGAAGCTTTCGCGCAGCCGGTCCATGACCTGGATCAGGCCGGGCTGGGCGAGCAGATAACCGACCCGCAAGCCGGCCAGGCCATAGGCCTTGCTGAAAGTGCGGGTGATGGCGAGGTTCGGATAACGGCCGAGCAGAGGCAGCGCGCTGGCGTAGTCCGGGGCCTCGGCCATTTCGGCGTAGGCCTCGTCCATCACCACCAGCACGTCGGCCGGCACGCGGTCCAGGAAAGCGACCATCGCCTCGCGGCCGAACCAAGTGCCGGTCGGGTTGTTCGGGTTGGCCAGATAGACCAGGCGCGTGGCCGGGCCGATCGCGGCCGCGATCGCATCGAGGTCGTGGCCGCAGGGCATCGCCGCATCGCGCGGCAAGGCCTCGACGATGCGCATGCTCGCGCCGGCGGCCTGGGTCGCGAGCGCGAACACCGCAAAGCCATAGCGCGAGAACACCACCTCGTCGCCGGGGCCGGCAAACACCTGGGCGAGCTGCATCAGCAGTTCGTGCGAGCCGTTGCCGAGCTGGACCCGGGCGACGTCGACACCGTGTTTGGCGGCGAGCGCGCGCTTGAGATCGGCGCCGAGCGGGTCGGGATAACGGTGCAGCGCATGCAGCGCATCGAGGATCGCCGCGCGCGCCTGCGGCGACGGGCCGTAGGGGTTTTCGTTGGAGCCCAGCTCGGCGAGGTGGGCCTCGCCGAAACGGCGCCGCAGCGCGACCAGGTCGTGACCCGGGTCGTAGGCCTTCAGGCGCTGGATGCCGGCCTGCGCGCGCCCAGCGAACCAGGCTTCGTCGTAGGCCGGCGTGTCCGTGCCCGGCACGCCCTCACCCGGCGCACCCTTGCCGGGAATGTCCCTGTCCTCGCGACTGGCAGGCTCTTGCGCTTGCGTGGCCGGCGCGCTCATGCGATCGCCACCGGGTAGGAGCCGAGCACCTTCACTTCGTGCGCCAGCTCTTCCAGTTCTTCCAGCGCCTCACGCATCGCCGGCTCCTGCACGTGCCCACCGATGTCGACGAAGAACGCGTACTGCCACCGGCCGGTGTGACCCGGACGCGACTCGATACGGTTCATGCTCAGGCCGCGCTTGGCGAACGGCGACAACACGTTGTAGAGCGCGCCCGGCTCGTCCTTGATGAAGATCAGCAGCGAGGTGCGGTCGTTGCCCGAGGGCGTGAACAGCTCGCGGCCGATCACCAGGAAGCGGGTGGTGTTGTCGGGGCGGTCTTCGATCGGCCCCGCGACGGTGCGCAGGCCGTAGACGCTGCCGGCGCTGGCACCGGCGATCGCCGCGGCGTCGTCGGCATTGCGGGCGCGGCGCGCGGCTTCGGCGTTGCTCGATACCGCGATCTTCTCGGCTTTCGGCAGGTACTCGCGCAACCAGGCCTTGCATTGGGCGAACGACTGCGGATGCGAATAAACGCGTTCGATGTCCTCGATGCGGCCGCTGCGCGACAGCAGGTGCTGGTGCACGCGCAACTCGACTTCGCCGCTGATCTTGAGCCCGGAGGTCAGGAACATGTCGAGGGTCGACTGGATCGTGCCCTGGGTCGAGTTCTCGACCGGCACCACGCCGAAGTCGGCGTTGCCGGCTTCGACTTCCTGGAACACTTCCTCGATGCTCGCCAGCGGCAGGCCGTGGATCGAGTGGCCGAAGTGCTTGTACACCGCCTGCTGCGAGTGCGTGCCTTCCGGGCCGAGGAAGCCGATCTTGAGCGGCTCCTGCTGGGCCAGGCAGGCCGACATGATTTCGCGGAACAGACGCACCAGCACTTCGTCGTTGAGCGGGCCGTCGTTGCGGTCGACCACCCGGCGCAACACCTGGGCCTCGCGCTCGGGGCGGTAGTAATCCACCGCGGCAGCGAGCTTGCCCTTGGCCTTGCCGACCTGGTTGGCGAACTGCGCGCGCTCGCCGATCAGTTCCTGGATGTGGCGGTCGATGCCGTCGATGCGCTCGCGCAGCAACGCCAGATCGGGACTGGCCGCGGTCGGTTCCACTGTTTCAGGCACTGCTTCAGGCGCCGCTTTCGGTTTGCCGACGGCTTTCTTTTCGGTCGCGCTCTTAGCGGCAGCGGCCGGCTTTTGCTTGCCGGGCTTGGCCGGCGGCTTCTTGTCTGTTTGCGGGGTCTTGCGGGACTTGTCGGTCATTGTCGTCTCGTCGCTTCCGAAGCCGTTGCGATGGCGTCCCTGGCGCAACCTGGAGCGTTCGGATCGCACGGCCCGGCCATCCGTGACCGGGCGTTCGCAGCCGCAGCCGATGCCGATGCGGCACCGGACTGGCGTGGCCGCTTACCCGTGCCGTTGCTGGAAGTCCTGCATGAAGGCTGCGAGCGCTTGCACGCCCTCCTCAGGCATCGCGTTGTAGATCGAGGCGCGCATACCGCCGAGGGCGCGGTGGCCCTTGAGCGAGATCAGCCCCGCATCCTGCGCTTGCTTCAGGAAGGGCTTGTCGAGCGCCTCGTCCTTGAGGAAGAACGGCACGTTCATGCGCGAACGCGCGGCGGTCGCCACCTCGTTGCGGTAGAAGCCGCCGGAGTTGTCGATCACGCCGTACAGCAGCTTGGACTTGCGGTCGTTGCGCTTGGCGAATTCTTCCACGCCGCCTTCGGCCAGCATCCACTTGAACACCAGGCCGGCCAGATACCAGTTCCAGGTCGGCGGCGTGTTGAGCATGGACTCGCCCTTGACGTGGGCGCGGTAGTCGAAGATCTCGGCGCGCGGCTGGCCGGCGCGTTCGAGCAGTTCGCGCTTGACGATGACCACGCTGACGCCGACCGGGCCGAGGTTCTTCTGCGCACCGGCGTAGATCACCCCGAACTTCGACACGTCGAGCGGTTCGGAGACGATGCTGGAGCTGAAATCGCCGATCAGCGGCACCGCGCCGGTGTTCGGAATGTCGCGGAACTCGACGCCGTGGATGGTCTCGTTGGCGGTGTAATGCACATAGGCCGCGTCCTTGGACAGCGCCCAGCTGTCGCGTGCCGGGATGGTGCGGAAGCCGTCGGCCTCGCCGTTGGCGGCGATGTTGGCGTTGACGTAGGGCTTGACCTGCTTGAGCGCGGTCTTGCCCCAGTGGCCGGTGACCACGTAGTCGACGGTCTGGCCCGGTTCGGCGAAGTTCAGCGCGATCAGCGCCTGCTGGGCGGTCGCGCCGCCCTGCAGGAACAGCACGGCGTAATCGTCGGGGATCGACATCAGCGCGCGCAGGTCGCGCTCGGCTTCGGCGGCGACCTGGATGAACTCCGGGCCGCGGTGGCTGAGTTCGACGATCGAGGCCCCGGCGTTGTTCCACTCCAGAAGTTCCGACTGCGCCTGCAGCAGGACCGGTTCGGGCAGGGTCGCGGGACCGGCACTAAAGTTGAAAGCGCGGGACATCGGAAACTCCGTAGTGGGGGTTGGCCCCTCAGTATGCCGCAGTGCAACACCGTGTGCGCCTCCGTTTCGCGCGCAACTTTTGCCCCGCTGGCTGCCTCTATCCTCACATCGGGTCCCGTATGTGTTGAGGACTCGTAACCTGCCCCCGGAGCTGTCTCATGTCGTTGCGCGATGCCCTCAATATTCCCTCCTCCCAGGTCACCGACGAAGCGGTTTACCGCGAGCGACGACGCCTGCTGGCCGCCTTCGCCCTGACCCCGGCCCTGGGCCTGTCCGGCTGCGCCGAGGCCGAACCGCCGGCGCCGCCGGCGCGGCCGGCGGCGAGCCCGGAGCAGAAGGCCGGCTTCCGCACCGACGAGGTGCTGACCCGCTACGAAGACGTCACCACCTACAACAACTTCTACGAGTTCGGCACCGGCAAGTCCGACCCGTCGCGGGCCCGCCGGAGCCTGCGCACCAGCCCGTGGACGGTCGCGGTCGGCGGCGCCTGCGCCAAGCCGGGCAAGCTGTCGCTGGAAGACCTGATCAAAGGCCTGACCCCGCAGGAGCGAATCTACCGGCTGCGCTGCGTCGAGGGCTGGTCGATGGTGATCCCCTGGCTGGGAGTGCCGCTGGCCGACGTGCTCAAGCGCTTCGAGCCGACCTCCAAGGCCAAGTACGTCGCCTTCACCACCCTGGCCGACCCCAAGCAGATGCCCGGTATCGACTATCCGTTCATCAATTGGCCGTATCGCGAGGGCCTGCGCATCGACGAGGCCATGCACCCGTTGACCCTGCTCGCGACCGGCCTGTACGGCAAGGCCCTGCCGCAACAGAACGGCGCGCCGCTGCGCCTGGTGGTGCCGTGGAAATACGGCTTCAAGAGCATCAAGTCGATCATCGCCATCACCTTCGTCGAGCGCCGGCCGCTGACCAGCTGGAACGACCTGCAGGCCAGCGAATATGGCTTTTTCTCGAACGTGAACCCGGACGTCGACCACCCGCGCTGGACCCAGAAGACCGAACGCCGCATCGCCGGCACCGGCAGCAAGCTGTTCGTCGATCGCATCCCGACCCGCTTGTTCAATGGCTATGGCGACCAGGTCGCCAGCCTGTACGCCGGCATGAACCTGCGGACCTGGTTCTGAGATGGCCCAGGATTCGATAGCGAACACGACCGCCACGTCATCCCGCTGCCCGCCTCGGCCCGTGGTCAAACGCCGGACCCCGGCCGGGGTGATCCTGGCGAAGGTCCTCGTACACCTTTTAGCGCTGACCCCCGCGGCGATCCTGGCCTGGCAGATCCGCGCCGAGGTGCTGACCGGCAGCGGCGGGCTCGGCGCCGACCCGATCGCCGAGGTCGAACATCGCCTGGGCTTGTGGGCGCTGCGTCTGCTGATGATCGCGCTGGCGGTCACGCCGCTGCGCCAGCTCAGCGGCCAGGCGGTGCTGCTGCGCTTCCGGCGCATGCTCGGCCTGTACGCTTTCTTCTACGCCAGCCTGCACCTGACCGCTTACCTGGCGCTCGACCTCAAGGGTTATTGGACGCAGATCTTCGAGGAGATCGCCAAGCGCCCCTACATCACCGTCGGCTTTCTGGCCTGGCTGCTGCTGATCCCGCTCGCAGTCACCTCGACCCAGGGCATGATGCGGCGCCTCGGCCGGCGCTGGGGTCAGTTGCACCAACTCGTCTATGCGATCGCCGTGTTGGCGGTGCTGCATTTCTGGTGGCTGGTGAAGTCGGACATTCGCAAGCCCTTGTTGTACGCCACGATCCTGGCCGCCCTGCTGGGCTGGCGGGTGTGGCGCAAGGTCGCCGAGGCGAGGACGCGACGCAGGGCGGCGGCGCACTAGGCGCGGTTCGGTCTTCACTTGTAGGAACGGCGTCCCACAGGGATTTCCTCCGGTCATAAGCCGCGACCGCGTCGGCGACAGATAACGACGCGACCGGATACGGAACGGTCGCGGCGCGCGCCGCTCCTACCCCGGAACTGCGGCTTTCTGTAGGAGCGGCGCAAGCCGCGACCGCGAAAAGCAAATAACGGCGCTGGCTTGAACGGGCGGTGCGAGCTGAAGGAACACGGTCGCGGCTCGCGCCGCTCCAACCCTGTGTCTTGGGCTCAGCGGGTGCCGTAGAGCAGCAGCAGGCTCAGCAGGCCGGCCATGACCACCGCGGCCAGCAGCAGCCACGGCATGCGCCGCACCGAGGCCGGCAGGGCCGACGGCGGCTGCATGCGCTCTTCGTTCGAGGCCGCTTCCTGGGCCAGCTGGGCCTGCAGGGCTTCGGCGGCGCTGAACTGGCGGGTCGGGGCTTCGATCACGAAACGATGCTGGCCGTCGAGCAGCAACTGGTCGCCGGGCTTGAGCAGGGCGTGACGCACCGGCTGGCCGTTGACCACGCTGCCGTCGACCGAGCCGACGTCGCGCAGCACCACGCCATCGGCATGGGCTTCCAGACGCGCGTGGCGATCGGCGAAGGCCGGTTCGTTGATGCGGATGTCGCAATCGCCGGCGCGGCCGATCAGGCGCGGCTGCTCCAGGGTGTAGCAACGCCCGTGATGAATGCCGCCGACGCCGCGCACGACCATGCGCGAATCGGCCGGGATGTCGACCCCGAACGGCGGCGCGGGCTCGGGCTTGTCGTCGATCAGCAGCAGTTCGACGCCGTCGAGAAAGATCGCGTCGCCGGCACGCAGCATCGCCACGCGCTTCACCGGACGGCCGTTGACGTGCAAGCCGCGCAGGCCTTCGCGCACCTGCAGCCAGACGCCGCGACGGTCGACGCTGAGTTGGGCGATCGCCGCGCCGGCGTCTTCGACCAGCACGGTGCGTCCGGCCGAATCGCGGCCGATCGCATGCACCCCGGGCTTGAGGGCCAGGTCGGCATGTTCGCGATTCGGGTATCGAAGTTTGAGGGCGCTCACTCCGCCGCAATCTAGCAGGTTGTCGAATCGCGTACATCCTAACGGGCGCGAGCCGATCGCATCGGCGCCTTGCGCGCGAGCCGATGCGCATCGACCGCGCGGATGCGCCCAGCGGCCTCCGGCGAGCGACCGAGGCTTGGATGCGCCTGTCCCTGCCCCCACAATACCGGCCTCCAGGGAGAACCCAGACCATGTCCAGCATCGATATCCGCCATCCGCACACGCTCGCTCCGGCCAAGGCACGCAAAGCCGTCGAGGAAGTCGCGAAGAAACTCGCCGAACGTTTCGATGTCGAGTACGACTGGGTCGGCGACACCCTCAACTTCGTCCGCAGCGGCGTCGACGGCAAGATTTCCCTGCAGCCGAACCAGTTGCACGTGACCGCGCAACTCGGCTTCCTGCTCGGCGCTCTCAAGGGCCCGATCGAGTCGGAAATCCGCCGCGTGCTGGAAGAACGCTTCAAGTAAGCGGCCTCGCCCCGGCGCAGCGGAACCGCTGCGCTTCAGCGCCATAAACGGCTCGGCTCGTTTCAGCCTTGGCCGAGCTTGAGGATCGGTCTCACCCGCACCGATCCAGACACCAGGCCGCCCGCACTCGATCCAGCATCGGCTCAATCCAACTGCGGAAACGGATCGGCCTGGCCCGCGAACAGCCGCTCGGCGATGTCGCGTTCGTCCTGCTCGATCTCGGCGATGAACTCGCGCACGTCGCCGAGCCGGCCGAACGCCGCGAAGCCGCGTTCGAGAAACCCCTGCAATTCCGACAGCCCGGCCGCCTTGGCCGGACCGCGCGAGAGTTTGAGCAAGGTCAGGATGCCCGGCATCCGCACCGACTGGCCCAGGCCCAGGCCGACCGCGGCGATCAGGTCGATCTGGCGGTCGCGCAGCCGGGGCAAGCCGCAGGCGCGGTAGATCTGCGCGTATAGCGGCCCGTCGAGACGGCGCCGGCGCGGCGCCAGCGCCTGCAGGCGCTCGGCCATGCGCAGGTCGAAGGCGTGGGTCAGCAAACCCAGCTCGATCGCATCGGCGACCGTGCTCAGCAGCGAGCCCGGCAACAGCCGCTGCATCATCGGCAAGACCTTGGCGATGTCGGCGTCGCGGCGGCTGAAGTCGCGGTCGTTGTAGACGTCGCTGAGGAAGAACTGCGCCGCCGGGCGCCGGCGCGGGTCGCGCAGGAAGCGGTCGAAACTGGCCTCCAGCCGCCGGGCCTGCCACAGCCGCAGTTCGGGCAACCAGCGCAGGCGATTGCGCGGTTCGCGCCCGGGGTCGTGCAAGGCCTGGTGGCGGGCCAGCAGACACCCCAGACGCTGGCTATGTTCGGTCGTCCTGGCCATCGCGACGATGATCGCGGCGCCGGCCGGCCTCCGCAAGCCGACCGACGAGCCAGCCGAGGCCAGCCCATCGAGCCGGCTCAGACTTTGGTCCTGGCCCCCCTGGTGACCCTCTGGTGCCCCGCCCGTCCTGGGCTACACTCGACCGAATTCCGTCCGGGCCGTGCTGCCTATCACATGCTGTCACTCCATTCCGCCCGGAACCGGGCGAGCCGCAAACGTTCGGCCCACGGCACCCACGCTTCCGCTCCGAAGATCGGCCTGGCCATCGCCGGCGGCGGTCCCATTGGCGGCATGTACGAGCTCGGCGCGCTGCGCGCGCTCGACGAAGCGATCGAAGGCCTCGACCTCACTCGCCTGGACTGTTATGTCGGCGTCAGCAGCGGCGCCTTCCTCGCCGCCGGCCTGGCCAACCGCATGGACACCGCCGAGATGTGCCGGATCTTCGTCACCGGCGACAGCGCCGACGTCGAATTCCGCCCGGAAACCTTCATGCGCCCGGCCTTCCTCGAATACGTCAAGCGCGCGGCGAGCTTTCCGCGCCTGGCGACCGAGTGGTGGCGCGAGCTGCTGTTCTCGCCGCTGGAGGCGCGCTGGTCGGACCTGATCACCCGCTTCGGCGGCCTGATCCCGAACGGCCTGTTCGACAATGCCCAGGTCGAGCTGTTCCTGCGCGAGGTCTTCACCCGCCGCGGCCGCAGCAACGACTTCCGCGAACTCGACGCCGAGCTGTACGTGGTCGCGGTCGATATCGACAGCGGCGACGCGGTCCGCTTCGGCGGCGACAATTGGAGCGACGTACCGATTTCGCAGGCAGTCCAGGCCAGCGCCGCGCTGCCCGGGCTGTATCCGCCGGTGCAGATCCGCGGCCGTCATTTCGTCGACGGCGCGCTGCGCCGGACCATGCATGCCTCGGTGGTGCTGGATCGCGGCATCGACCTGCTGATCGGCATCAACCCGTTGGTGCCGTTCAACCACAACCAGGGCGTGCCGGTCGCCGAGGACAACAGCCTCGCCGCGGGCGGCCTGCCGGCGGTGCTGTCGCAGACCTTCCGCACCCTGCTGCAGTCGCGCATGCAGGTCGGCCTGGCCCGCTACGCCCAGCAATACCCGGACATCGACCAACTGGTGTTCGAGCCCAACGCCGAAGACCGCGAGCTGTTCTTCACCAACGCCTTCAGCTTCTCGGCGCGCCAGCGCATCTGCGAGATCGCCTACCGCAACACCCTGGCCGACCTGCACCTGCGCGCCGACGTGCTGGCGCCGGTGCTCGCCGCGCACGGCCTGCACCTGCGCAGGGACGTGATCGCCGACGCCCAGCGCTCGATCCTCGACGGCATCACCCCGCCCAAGCGCGATACCGAGACCACCGCACGCTTGCGGCGTGCGCTGGACGACGTCGACCGGCTGGTGGCGCAACCGCGACCGCGGCGGCGCAGGACGGCGTCGGAAGCCAGAAGCGAGAAATGAGGGGCGAGGAGTGAGAAACGAGTAAGAGCGAGCTCGCTTTCACTCGTTTCTCACTCCTCGCTCTCGTTACTGGCTCTTCGCTCTGGGTTGGTGTGATTACTCTAGACAGGGGGGCCATCTTGAGTGCACAGCGATAGCACTCATTACAGGACGTCCATGGCCGCCAAGTTCAAGAAGACCGCTAAGAAGACCACCGGCAAGAGCAGCAACGCCGGCAAGGGCAGCGCGCAGGAACAGGCCGAGCGCCTGTCCAAGACGCTCAGCGAATCCGCGCAGCAGATCTGGCTGGCCGGCGTCGGTGCGTTCGGTCGCGCCCAGGCCGAGGGCACCAAGCTGTTCGAAGGCCTGGTCAAGGAAGGCCTGAACCTCGAGCAGACCGCGCGCAAGTTCACCGGCGGCCAAGCCGGCGTGCTGCGCGACGCGGTCGAGTCCAAGGTCGGCCAGGCGCGCGAGCGCGCGTCCGACACCTGGGACCGCCTCGAAAAGGTGTTCGAAGAGCGCGTCCAGCGCGCCCTGGTCAAGCTCGGCGTGCCGGGCCGCGACGATCTGGCCGACCTCAGCGAGCGCGTCGAGTCCCTGACCCGCGAACTGCGTCGCCAGGGCGGCAGCGCCCCGGCCGCACGCAAGAGCGCAGCCAAGGCACCGGCCAAGGCCACCACGAAGAAGGCCGCGGCCGCCAAGCCGAAGGCGCAGAAGTCGCCGGCGGCGAAGAAGGCCACGCGCAAGTCGATCGCGCGTCCGAAACCGCCGCTCGCACCGTAACCCGCTTCAACTCCGGCTTCACTGCGCTGCGGGTCATCCGCAGCGCGACGTTTAAGCCCGCCAGTCCGCGCTTCCGTATGCTCCCCTCCCCTTACGGTTTCGGACTGGCGGGCTTTCTTATGCCCGCGACCGCCGCGGTCGGGTCGCGACGATGCCCTGCATCGAACGCCGTGCATCCGCCATGCCGTAGCGGATGGACTTCACGCTGACACCGAATCGTCGTTCTTGATGGAACGGCCAATGACGAACACGTCAATTTCGCGAACTGCGTCTCAGTTCGTATAAGTGCTAGATGTCGCAGGCCGTATATCCTCAGCGTCTTTTATGGGCCTAGCGCTTCATGTCGAGTTTTTCCCTGTGGGCTGCTGCCGCCGTCGCACTGACGATCGGATTGGTGTCCACCGCCTATCTCTGGTCCTATCGCCGTCACCGCACTGAGGTCGACACCGGCATCGCCGGCCTGGCCAAGATGCGTTGGCGCGAATTCGCTCGCCTGATCGTCGAATCCCTGCGCGAACGCGGCTTCGAAGCCGAATCGGTCGAGGAATCCCTCGCCCGCGGCACCCAGGCCGAGCTGCGCTTGCTGCGCGCCGGCAAGCCCTGGCTGCTGTCGTGCAAGCTCGGCGATGCCGACTACCGGGTGTCGGCGGCGACGGTGGCCGAACTGGCCGATGCGGTCCGCTTCAACGGCGCCGCGGGCGGGATGATGGTCACCACGGGGCGCTTCGACAGCAATTCCGAGCGCGTCGCCAACGGCCTGGACCTGTACAGCGGCGACACGCTGTGGGAACTGGTCGAACCGCAATTGCCGGCCTCGACCCGGCACGAAGTCATCGCCGCCGCGCAGAAACGCAGCATCGGCACCATCGTCGGCGCCTGGATCGCGGCGATCGTGCTGGGCCTGATCGCCGGCTTCGTGGTGCCGCAATTCGTTTCCGGCGAACCGGACGCCCCGGCGCCCGCGCAGGTCACGCCGGTGGAAGCGACGACGCCGCAAGAAGCGCCGTCCGACGCCGCGACACCCGCCGCCGCATCCACGTCGCCGGCAGCACGGCCAGCAGCCACGCCTGCGCCGACGCCGGCCGCAGCCGCACCGAGCGTCGCGCAGGCCGCGCAGACGCCGCCAGCGACCGCTTCGGCCGCTACCGCCAGCGCGCGACCGGCGAGCCCGCCGGCAGCCGCCCACACCGGCAACCCCGCGGCCGAACGCGGTCAGGTCATTCGCAGCATTTCGACCCTGGACGGCGTCGAACGCGCCCTGTGGTCGACCCCGTCGAACCTGTTGATCTACCGCCTGACCGACGCGCAGCAACAGGACATCGACCGGATCTGCTCGATCCTCGATGCCTATCCGGACCTGCGTTCCTCGCGCGTGCAACTGCAACCGCCGCCGGGCAGCAAGGCACGCGTGCGCTTCTTCCAGTGCCGGGCCTATTGATCCGGCCTCGTCGAAACGAACCGAGCGAACCCGAAAACAGCGCGCCGTGACGAACGGCGCGCTGTTTTCGTTTGGGGCTGGTCCGGGGCGCGATGTCGTGGACATCGCGATCGGGTTGGATCGCGGTCGCGGCTTGCGCCGCCCCTACCCGCCTCCGGGCTGTTACCGCCGCCCTTTGCAGGAGCGGCGTGAGCCGCGACACGCCACTACGCCCACGACGCGATCCCGAGGTCGCGCCGGACCTCAGTCGCGGCTCACGCCGCTCCTACAGGGGAGACGGCGCGCAAACGCATCGGGGCGGCCTGAGCCGCCCCGATGTTCGCGCCACGATGCGCGCCACGTACGGGCGCGCGCCGCTTACCAATGCACGCCGCGCATCAAGGCCGCGAACGCGATCTGTTCGCTGCTGGCGTGTTCGTCCTTGAGCCCCTTGCGGTCGCCCTTGGCAGCGGCCGAGTCGGGGAACAACTCGAATGCCGTGCTCATCACCACCTCGTAGGCCTTCGGCGCCAGCGCGTTGACCACGGATGCGAAGATGCCCAGGCGGGTGGCGATGCGGGTCGGCCGCTCGATGATGCCCTTGACCACCAGGTCGGCGGCTTCGTCCGGGGTCAGGGTCGGCACGCTGTCGTACATCTTGGTCGGCGCGATCATCGGCGTCTTCACCAACGGCATGTTGATGGTGGTGAAGCTGATGCCCTTGCCCGACAACTCGCCCTGGGCGCAACGGCTGAATGCGTCCAGCGCCGCCTTCGAGGCGACGTAGGCCGAGAACCGCGGCGAGCTGGCCAGCACGCCGATCGAACTGATGTTGATGATGTGGCCCTTGCGGCGCTCGGTCATCTTCGGCATGAAGCCCATGATCAGGCGCAGGCTGCCGAAGTAATTGAGCTGCATGGTGCGTTCGAAATCGTGGAAACGATCGTAGCTGAGCTCGATCGAGCGCCGGATCGAACGGCCGGCGTTGTTGACCAGGATGTCGACGTGGCCATGTTCTTCCAGGATCTGCTTGACCAGGCGGTCGCAATCGGCCATGTCGGCCAGGTCCGCGGTATAGGCGAAAACCTTGCCGCCGGCGGCTTTCATCGCGTCGCGGGCCTTGAACAGCTCGTCCTCGCCACGCGCGATGATCACCGTCACCGCACCGGCCGCAGCCACCTTCTCCGCCGTCGCCAGGCCGATGCCCGAGGACCCCCCGGTGATCACCACGACCTTGTTGCGGACCTTGCCCTTGAGGGTGCGGTCGATGAACAGGTCCGGGTCGAGATGGCGCTCCCAGTAGTCCCACAGGCGCCAGGCGTAGGTGTCCAGGTTCGGCACCTTGATCCCGCTGCCGCGCAGCGCGCGCTCGGTCTCGCGGTTGTCGAAGCGGGTCGGATAGGTGATGAACTTCAGGGTTTCCTTGGGAATCTTGAAGTCGCGCAGCAACATGCCGATGAAGCGCCGCACCGGCGGCAGGTTGCCGACCGCGCCGCGCACGCTGCTGGGCACGAAGGCGAACATGCGCGCATCGATGCGCATGGTCATCTCCGGGGTGTGGCCGGCGCGGGCGAAGGTGTTGAGCACCTCGCCGACGCGCTGCGGCTCCGGATCGGTCAGGTGGAAGCAATGGCCGTCGAGCTTGGGCTTGTGCGCGATGTGGTCCATCGCATCGACCACGTAGTCGACCGGGATGATGTTGATGCGCCCGCCTTCGACGCCGAGCATCGGCATCCACGGCGGCAGCATCTCGCGCAGCTTCTTGAGGAAGGTGAAGAAGTAGTACGGCCCGTCGATCTTGTCCATTTCGCCGGTCTGGGAATGGCCGACGACCATGCCCGGGCGGTAAATGCGCCACTTGATGCGCTTCTCGGCCCGCACCAGGCCCTCGGAATCGTGCTTGGTGCGCAGGTAGGGATCGTCCAGGCCCTCGGCCTCGTCGAACATGTCCTCGCGGAACACGCCCGAGTACATGCCCGCAGCGGCGATCGAGCTGGTGTGGTGGAAGCAGCCGACGTTGAGCGCGGTGCCCAGGTCCAGCGCGTGCTGGGTGCCGTCGATGTTGGCGGCGCGCTGCGCGGCCGGGCTGGCGGTCAGGTCGTAGATCGCGGCCAGGTGGAAGAAATGCTTGATCTTGCCGTTGAGCGCGCGGATCTGCGCGGCGCTCAGGCCGCACTTCGCCTGGGTCATGTCGCCGGCGACCGGGATCACCCGCTTGAGGTCCCAGCCCATTTTTTTTGCGGTGGCGTCGAACTTTTTCTGCGAGTCCTTGCGCACCAGCACGTGGATCGTGCCCTTGCGTTTCAGCAGATTGCTGACGAGGAAGCGACCGATGAAACCCGTCGCGCCGGTGACGAAATAGCTCATACCCCTCTCCTGGATGGCCGATCGACCGCCAATGCGGCGGCATGACGCTACGGTGCCAGAGCCCGTGCCGCGGAACAATTCCTTTCCGTATTGACCGTCCCGGGCGTGCATGCTGTTATGCCGCTTCACCCTGGCGCCAGGAGAGGCTCGCCGTGTCCGATATCCAGTCCGCGTTCGAACAAGCCGCCAAAGACGTCCAATCGCTGACCGACCGCCCCGACAACGACACCCTGCTGCGCCTGTACGCGCTGTACAAGCAGGGCGCCGATGGCGACGTCAGCGGCCCCAAGCCCGGCTTCTTCGACTTCGTAGGCACCGCCAAGTACGAAGCCTGGGAAAAGCTCAAGGGCACCGCACAGGCCGACGCGCAGAAGAAGTACGTCGACCTGGTCAAGAAACTGCGCGGCTGACGCCGCGCCCGCCCCTGCACGGCACGCCCGATGGCGAAACAGACCCGTCAGCGCATCCTCGACACCGCCTTGACCATGTTCAACGCGCAGGGCGAGCCGAACGTCACCACCAACCACATCGCCGACGAGCTGGAGATCAGCCCGGGCAATCTGTACTACCACTTCCGCAACAAGGACGACATCATCGAGCAGCTGTTCGCGCGCTTCGAGGAGCGCATGGACGCTGCGTTGGCTGCGCCGCAAGGCCGCCTGCCCGGGCTCGAGGACATCTGGCTGCAGCTGCACCTGGTGTTCGAGTGCATCTGGGACTACCGCTTCCTCTACCGCGACCTGGTCGAGATCCTCAGCCGCAACCGCCGCTTGCGCATGCGCTTCGCCCGCATTCTCAAGCGCGCCGATGAACAGGCGCACATGGTGATGCGCGGGCTGTCGCAGGCCGGGGTCATGCGCGCGTCCGGCGACGAACTGGCCGCAACCGCGACCAACGTGCTGGTCATCGCCACCTTCTGGCTCAACTACGCCGCCGCGCGCGGCGACAAGGACGAGCATGCGGCGATCCGCGACGGCATCGTCCAGGTGATGATGCTGCTCGCACCGTTCCTGCGCGACGCCGAACGCCTGCATCTGAACACGTTGATCCGGGTCTACCTGGACTGAGCGGGCGCTCGCTCGCCGGCCATGTCTGCGCGGGCTCCGAATTCAAACTCGAATCCGAAACCGAGCCGCAACGCAGCGAGGGCGCCGATCGGCGCCCTTGCTTGCTTCATCTGCTTGCTTCGTTCGAACCGACTCGCCGCCGTGGATGCGGCGAACGGACCGATCAGGCCTTGCGTGCGCGACGCGCCGCCGGCTTGCGGGCGGCGACCCGGCGCGATTGCGGCTTCTTCGCCGCGGTCTTGCGGGCCTTGCGCTGGCCGCGCTTGGGCTTCTTCAGGCCCAGCTTGTCCAGCACCGGTGCGAGGCGGGCTTCGACCTCGGCGCTGAACTTGACGACCTTGGGCTCGACCTGGTCGCGCACGTTTTCGATGCCGCCGCGCACGTTGCTGCGCGCGTCGTCGGCGAGGTCGCGTACGCGCTGCTGCAGCGCATCGACGCGGCCGACGCCGCGGCCCGCCGCGGCGATCGCTTCGCGACGCGCCAGCACCACCAGACCCAGGCCGGCCAGCCAGACATGGCGCAGCGTGGTTTCGCTCGCCGCCGGTTTCTTGCGTTTCACTGCTGCCATCGTTAGCTCCGCTGACCGCTCCGGATGAGCGGTTTCACCAGGCCACTGTGGCGACGGAGCATCGAGCAATCACACTAGCCGCTTCAGCTTTCTGACGGCGAAGCGCCGATGCATCGTCCCTCTTGCCACGGCGCGGCGACGGCGGGATGCTGCCTTCCCGACCTGTCGACAAGGACTGCAGATGGCTGCCAAATCCGCTTGGGCCAACTTTCCCCATGATGCCAAGGGCTATGCCTACGCTGGCGACGCCCTCAAGAAAGCCTGGCCCAAGCTGCACGCCGGCGATACCGAGCCCTTCCCCGACGCCAAGCGCGCCAGCGCGCTGATCGGCGCGGCCGGCAAGGCGGCCCCGAAGGGCCTGGACGCCGAGGCACTCGCCGCCGCCCTGCAAGACGCCTGGCGCGCCTTCCACCGCGGCGATTTCAAGGCCGCCTTCGACGCCGGCCAGGCGCTCGGCCCGGTCGGCGCCAGCGTCGCGGTCAAGGCCATGGGCATCCACGCCACCTACCTGGTCGACGACGACGCCGAAAAGCTGCACCGCTTCGAGCAGGCCGCCAAACTCGCCGAGACCGCGATCAAGGCCTTGCCCGAGGACGCCAACAGCCACTATCGCCACGCCTTCGCCCTGGGCCGCTACAGCCAGGGCCTGAGCATCGCCAAGGCGCTCAAGGCCGGCATCGCCGGCAAGGTCCGCAGCGCCCTCGAAACCGCGCTGGAGCTGTCGCCGAAGCACGCCGAAGCGCATACCGCGATGGCCCTGTACCACGCCGAGATCATCAACAAGATCGGCGGCATGATCGGCGGCCTGACCTACGGCGCCAAAGCCGCCGAAGCCGAAAAACACATCAAGACCGCGGTCAAGCTGACCCCGGACTCGCCGATCGCCCACATCGAATACGGCAACGTGCTGATGCTGCTGCACGGCGACAAACAGGAAAACGCCGCCGCCGCGGCCTACGAGAAAGCCGCCAAGCTCAAGCCGCTGGACGCGATGGAAACGCTGGATGCGGCCTATGCCAAGGAGCAGTTGGAATAAGCACTCTGACCCGGACAGTACCCGGCTGCGCCCCACCCGGCCCCTGCGCAGCGCCCGGGGCCGGTCCTGACAGGCGATTCATCCGGAGGCTTGCCTGTTCCGCGAGTCCCCCTGTAAACTTTGCGGCCCGATTCAACTCGGGCGGTTAGCTCAGCGGTAGAGCATCGCCTTCACACGGCGAGGGTCGCAGGTTCGAACCCTGCACCGCCCACCAGTTCCACGAAAGGCCGGCGCAAGCCGGCTTTTTTCGTTTCCGGGCCGCCACCACGGCGGCGATTGCTCGCAGGCCCGGCGGCCCGCGCACTGCCGAGGCCGGCGCCTCGCCCGGGCGGTCGCATCGCCACGAGCCGTATCGACGGCCCGCCCTGCCGATGCCCCGAACACGAAGCCTCCCTCGCCCGCGCGACCACCGAACCGTGAGGACCCGCCATGACCGATATCCACCCCGCCCCGACCCGCCTCTACCACAACCCGCGCTGCTCCAAATCGCGCAGCGCCCTGGAACTGCTGCACGCCCGAGGCATCGAACCGACCGTCCTCGCCTACCTCGACACCCCGCCGAGCGTCGATGAACTGCGCGAACTGTTGGCCCTGCTCGGCCTGCCCGCCCGCGACCTGCTGCGCAGCGGCGAAAACGAATACCGCGAACTCGGCCTGGCCGACCCGGCCCTCGACGACGACCATCTGCTCACCGTCATGGCCGCCCACCCGCGCCTGATCGAACGCCCCGTCTTCGTCCACGCCGGTCGCGCCGTGATCGGCCGCCCGCCGGAGCGCGTGCTCGAATTGCTTTGAGCGACGACGCGGCAATAAGCCGTTGCCGTTGCCGTTGCCGTTGCCGTTGCCGTTGCCGTTGCCGTTGCCGTTGCCGTTGCCGTTGCCGTTGCCGTGAAGATTTTGCTGTGGCTGTGCGTCGCCGAGCATTAGCGAAGGCAATCGAAGACCCGGAGGGCGGCGCGCAGGGATGCGCGCCGTTTTTCATCGGGACAGGGATGTCCCGTATGTAGAGCCCTGCGTCGGCATTGCTCGTGCGGGCCCTTGACTCAAAGAGAAGCAACTTCTTTGGTTACCTTTGACCGAAGGAACTCCCTGTGGGACTTTTGTTGCTTTAGACAAAAGAAAGTAACCCGCCGCTTTAGTGGCGGAAGCTTTAGGCGTTTGATCTAGATTTTGCATCGACGGATGCGCAGCGAGACCATCGTAACGATGTCGCGGCTTGCGCCGCTCCTACCCTGGCTCCAGCCGGGAGCGGCACAAGATTGTGGCGTCGTGGTCGCCGCCTCTAGGGTAGGAGCGACGCAAGTCGCGACCGCGTCCTGCCGGCTGCCGGCGCAGCCTTCAAGCAAAGAGCAGAGCTTCCGTCCGCTGACGCGGCCAGGTTACTTTCTTTTGCTAAGCCCAAAAGAAAGCTAACCAAAGAAAAGGGCTTTCCTTGACGAAGCTCCCCTGCGAGTACACAGCTTGCGCCGGGATTTTCCGATAAGACGTCCCTGTCTTATCGGAAAACGGCGCACGTCCTGTGCGCCGCCCTCCGGGTCTCCAGGGGTTCTCGCAAGCTCGTCGCTGCGCCAAGCTCTCGCTCGATTGATCGATGCGGCGCAAGGCCATCACGGCGCGGTCGCGGCTTGCGCCGCTCCTACCCTTCGCGAAAGCACGCCGCTTCGATGGATAACGTCGGCCTTGCAGCCTCTGCGCGTCCCTTGGTCGCGACTCACCTCGCTCCTAAAGTCGCGAAACTCGCAGCACGCCTCAAAACGACTTACTGCCCCGCATCGCCAACAACCGATCCGGCGCCGCAAACGAATCGCTGCGCGCATTCGCCCAGAACGATTGGAACACCGCATGCGCAGGTATCTTGCCGAGCAGATCGCCAGGAGCGAGGAAGTTGTACAACGCACCCAGCGAACGCACTTCGGTCGGCGAGACCCGACGCAGGATGTGTTCGGGCCCGATCTGGGCCGGATGGCTCAAGCCGGCCGCGCACAACAGATCGCGCAAGGCCTTGAGGGTGTTGTCGTGGAAGTGGAACACACGCGTGGCCTTGTCCGGCACGTCGAGCTTGCGCCAGCGACTCGGGTCCTGGGTCGCGACGCCGGTCGGGCAACGATCGGTGTGGCAGCTCTGGGCCTGGATGCAGCCCAGGGCGAACATGTAGCCGCGCGCCGCGTTGCACCAATCCGCACCCATCGCCAGGGTGCGGGCGATGTCGAAGGCGCTGGTGATGCGGCCGGCCGCGCCGATCCGGATCTTGTCGCGCAGTTCCAGGCCGATCAAGGTGTTGTGGACCAGCATCAAGGCCTCGTGCATCGGCACGCCGACGTGGTCGATGAATTCCGCCGGCGCCGCGCCGGTGCCGCCCTCGGCGCAGTCGACGACGATGAAATCCGGCAACACGCCGGTCTCCTGCATGGCCTTGGCGATGCCGAACCACTCCCAGGGATGACCGATCGCCAGCTTGAAGCCGGTCGGCTTGCCGCCCGACAGTTCGCGCAGGCGGGCGACGAAATGCAGCAGGCCCTGCGGCGAATCGAAGGCGGTATGGGCGGCCGGCGACACGCAATCCTGGCCCATCGGCACGCCGCGCGTGGCCGAGATCTCGGCGCTGACCTTGGCCGCCGGCAGCACGCCGCCGTGGCCCGGCTTGGCCCCTTGCGAGAGCTTGATCTCGATCATCTTGACCTGCGCGTCGCCGGCGTTGGCGGCGAAACGCTCTTCGCTGAAAAGCCCGCGTTCGTCGCGGCAACCGAAGTAACCCGAGCCGATCTCCCAGACCAGATCGCCGCCGTTCTCGCGGTGATACGGCGAGATCGAGCCTTCGCCGGTGTCGTGGTAGAAGCCGCCGAGCTTGGCGCCGCGGTTCAGCGCGCGGATCGCGTTGGCCGACAGCGAGCCGAAGCTCATCGCCGAGATGTTGAACACGCTCGCCGAATACGGGTGCGCGGTGTTCTCGCCGATGACGATGCGGAAGTCGTGCGAGACGTGCGCGGTCGGCGCCATCGAATGGTTGATCCATTCGTAATCCAGGCCGTAGACGTCCTGCTGGCTGCCGAACGGCCGCACGTCGTTGACCGACTTGGCGCGCTGGTAGACCAGGGCGCGCTGCTGGCGCGAGAACGGCACCTCGGCGGTGTCGGCCTCGATGAAATACTGGCGCATCTCCGGGCCGATCGACTCCAGGCCGTAACGGAAATGCGCCAGCACCGGGTAGTTGCGGCGCAGGGTGCTGCGGGTCTGCAACAGGTCCCAGGTACCGAGCGCTGCGAGCGCGCCGAACACGCCCACGCCCCACAGCCAATCGGTGTGGTGCAGGAACACCAACAACACCGAGATCAGGGTCAGGAGCAGGCTGGCGACATAAGCGGTATAGCGCATGGCGATCGGATCAGTTCACGAGCTGACGGCGAGCATAACCCTGCGCGTGTGCAATCGCTGTACGGGGCCGGGCGGATGGCCGTTCGGCCCCAGAACCACGCCACACCACACCACGCCACACCGCGTCACGCCTCGTCACGCCGACCACTCAACTCAGGCGCGTGCCGGCCGACCGATCAAAGCCGCGCGTCGACCTCGGCGCGCGGGTACAGGCTCTTGATGTCGTACAGCAAGGCGCCCGGACGGCCGTAGGCGCGCGCACCGGCTGCGCCGAGGGTGCGGAACTCCTCGTGGGCGACCGCGACCACGACCGCATCGAAGGCCCCGGCCTCCGGCGCGTCGATCATTTCCACGCCGTACTCGCGCCGCGCCTCCTCGGCGTTGGCCCAGGGGTCGTGGATCTGCACCTGCGCCCGGTACTCGCCGAGCTCGCGCGCCAGATCGACCACGCGAGTGTTGCGCAGGTCGGCGCAGTTTTCCTTGAAGGTGATGCCGAGGATCAGGATCCGCGAACCGGCCAGGGCCACGCCGCGCTGGATCATCAGCTTGACGATCTCGGAGGCGATGTGGCTGCCCATGGCGTCGTTGATGCGCCGGCAGGCCAGCAGGATGTCGGGGTAGTAGCCCGCGCTCTGCGCCTTCTGGATCAGGTAATACGGGTCCACGCCGATGCAGTGGCCGCCGACCAGGCCGGGCCGGAACGGCAGGAAATTCCACTTGCTGCCGGCCGCCTCCAGCACCTCGGTGGTGTCGATGCCGAGTTTCTGGAAGATCAGCGCGAACTCGTTGATCAGGGCGATGTTGGCGTCGCGCTGGGTGTTCTCGATGACCTTGGCGGCCTCGGCCACGCGCAGGCTGGAGGCCAGGTGGGTGCCGGCCGGAATGATGCTGCGGTACAGCGCGTCGACGCGCTCGGCGGTCTGCGGGGTCGAGCCCGAAGTCACCTTGGGAATATCGACCAGGCGGCGCGTGCGGTCGCCGGGATTGATGCGCTCGGGGCTGTAGCCGACGAAGAAGTCGACGTTGAAACGCAGCGACGAGGCGCGCTCGAGCTCGGGAACGCAGATCTCCTCGGTCGCGCCGGGGTAGACGGTCGACTCGTAGATCACCGTGTCGCCGGGCTTGAGCAAGCCGCCGAGGACCCGGCTGGCTTCGATCAACGGGGTGAAGTCCGGACGTTTGTGTTCGTCGATCGGGGTCGGCACGGTGACCACGTAGACGTCGCGGTCGGCCAGGTCCGCGGCGCTGGCGGTGAAGCGCAGGTGGGTCGAGGCCGCGATCTCGTCGGCGTCGTTCTCGCGGTGATGGTCTTCGCCGACGCTGAGCTGGGCCACGCGCACGGCATTGGTGTCGTAACCGATGGTGTCGTAGCGCTTGCCGAACTCCAGGGCCAGCGGCAGGCCGACATAGCCCAGACCGATCACGCCGATGCGCGTTTGCGCGATGCTGCCTTCGTACTGCGTCATGCCCTGCCCTAGGTTCACCGCCGTGGTGGCGGTCCGGTCCTGGATTCTAGAGACCCGCTTTCCGGACTGGCAAACCGGTGCGCCCGGTCGCCCTCTGCGGCCAGCCGGATCGCCCAGGCCAGGACGGCCAGAACGAACGGCCAAAGCAGCCGTAGCCGCCGATCGCCGGCTTCATCTCAGTTCTCGGCCACCACGACCGCATTGCGCCCCAACTGCTTGGCGCGATACAGGGCGCTGTCGGTATGGCGCATCCACATCGCCGCGCTGATGGTCTTCGGCCCGGTCGTCGCGACGCCGATGCTGACCGTGCAACGCAAGGCCGGCGCCTCGTCGAAGCGTGCGTCCTCGACCGCGTTGCGGATGCGCTCGGCGATCGCCACCGCCGCCTCCAGGCCGGTGTCCATGAGGATGAGGGCGAACTCGTCGCCGCCGATGCGGCTGGCGGTGTCGGTCAGGCGCACCACCTCGTGCAAGGTGCCGGCGACCCGCCGCAGCACCGCATCGCCGACCAGATGACCGTGGAAATCGTTGATCTCCTTGAAACGGTCGATGTCGATCAGGATCAGGGCCGCGCCCTTCGAGGACCGCGCGCAGTACGTCATGCTCGCGGTGGCCGAATCGTCCCAGTGCAGGCGGTTCTGCAGGCCGGTCAACGGGTCGGTGCGGCTGAGCTGGTCGAGCTGTTTGTTCTGGCGCACGACCTTGCGCGCCAGGCCATAGGCCGCGCTGCTGATCGCCATGGGGTAGACGAACATGAAAGGCAGGCTGGCCAGGATCACCGGCATCGAGCTGTCCGGCGCGAACCGGAAGCCCAGCAGCGCCCAGACCGTGGCGCAGGTCAGCAGCTGCGCGGCGGCGGTGCGCACGAAGAAGCGCCAGCCGCCCACGCTGATCTTGTCGGCCGACAGCATCACCGCCAACAGCGCGCTCGGCACGACGTTGAAATGCATCACCGCGATCCAGATGCCGCCGAGCGCCGAGTCGATCACTAGGTTGCGGTACTCGGCGTACTCGGGGTCGACGCTGCGCGAGGCGATCAGGTAGGCCAGCGGCGGCCACAGGTAGCCGTTGGCGAACAGCAGCGCCCAGACCCAGGCGCCGGCATCGTGTTCGTACAAGACCCCGGCCACGGCGAAGAACCCCGTACCCAGGCCGAGGGTGCGCATCTGGTAGATGCGGCGCACGAACCGCAGATGTTCGGTCGCTCGAACCGGTTCGAACGAGGTGTCGGCAATTCCAGTCACGCACGCTCCCAGCGGCCTGGATCATCGATACGAGTACCGCCCGGTGGGGGGCTGCGGCGGCGACCAGCATACCCTGCTCGCCTGGCCCTGAATGCGCAAGCGGGGCGGCTTCCGATGACCGGCGGCAGGGCTGCTCCGGCCCCTTGGGCAGGTCCCCTGGACGGGTCGCCGATCGGCCATGCGCCGGTCGAGTACCGGGCCGCGCCGGCCGGGCCCCGGACAGCGGGGATTTGAACGCCGCCTACACGGGGCGATAACGCCGTGATCGGGCAAGATTCGCCGCACAGGGGGTTCCCCGAGCGGAGCCTGTGTGATGACGACGACCTTGCAAGGCCGCCCCGCCCCGACGACGCCCGGCTTGAGCTATTGGGCGAGTCAGTTCCGCAACGCCGACTTCTATCGCGACGGGCTGCGTTTCAGCGACTACGCACCCGCCTTCTACGTCGGCATCGCCGCCCACCTCGAGCATCCGGACCGCGATTTCGACGATCCCCGTCTCGAGCTGAGATCGCGCTATCAACGCATCCGCCTCGGCTCGGCATTGGACTGGGACCAGGCCGAACACGCGGCCCGCTCGGCCTGGCAACGCGCGAAAGAGAACGCCGAAGCCGCGCAGTTGGGCATCGAACGCCGCGTCGCCGAACTGGCCCTGCATTCCTGAGCGAAACCCTCGCCGCCTGATCGCCGCATGCGACCCGGAGCGCCCCGCGCGCTGCGGACGCTCGCGTTGCGACCGCTACCGCCGCGCAGAATATCGATCAGGCCAGTTCGAGCTCGTAGTGGAACACCTTCGAGATGATCTGCCAGCGGCCGTCGAGCTTGATCAGGGTCAACAGATCGGTGAAACGCTTCGGCGGGATCGCGCATTCGACCCGCGCGAACGCAGTGACCGGCCCGGCGAATTCGACCGAAACGACTTTGTCTTCGCGCGCAACGCCTTGGCTGGCCGGCGATGCGCGTCGGTCGACCACCGCCCAATACGACTCCATGTCGAGCTTCAACAGACTGCCGTCGGTCGCGCTGACGTAGTGCGCCTGCGGATGCATGGCGCGACGCAAGCGAGTGGTGTCGCTGTGGTGCAGGCCGTCGAAATAATCCGCCAGGGTCGCGATGACCCCTTCGTACTCGTGGCTATGCTCGGTGCTCATGCGGCTTCCCTGGCGAGATGACGATGCAGCCGATTATCGGCAGCGCCCGCCGCCGCTACGACTGCACCCATGGACCGGCCTGTCGCGCCCTTGCAACGTTGTCGGCTGGGGCAGGCTCAGAGTTTGAAGCGGCCGCCGTCGACGCGCAGGATTTCGCCGGTGCTGTAGCCCGCATCGCGCAGATACAACACTGCCTCGACCACCGCCTCGACCGTGCCCATGCGACCGAGCACGGTGCGTGCCGCGATAGCGTCTTCCTGTTCGGCGCGCTCGGCCGGGTCGCGCGCCGACGGCAACACCGTGCCCGGCGCGACCGCGTTGACCCGGGTCGGCGCGAGTTCGGCAGCCAGCGCGCGCACCATGCCGGCACCGGCCGCACGGCTGACTTGATAGGCGGCGTGGCCCGCGAACGAGCGATCGAGATAGGTGTCGAGCATCACCACCACCGAGCGCAGCGGATGCCGCTGGTGCAGGCCGATCACCAGCTCCCAGGGCGCGATCAGATTGACCCGCAGATGCCGCTCCAGGCGCTCGCGCTCCTCCTCGGTATCGCCGGCGCCGAGGTCGCCCCAGGCATGGCCGCGCTCGAACAATGAAGCGTTGAGGACCAGGTCGGTCACCGCCACCGGCGGCAGGGCCTGCAACGGCTGGGTCATGTCCCAGCTCCATTCGTGCACCGGCGCCGAGTACGGCTGCGGCGTCGACGCGGCGCGGCGACGATGGGCGACGACCTGCTCGCCGCGTTGCAGGCAGGCCTCGACGATGGCCCGGCCGATGCGTTGCGAAGCGCCGGTAACGAGAGTGATCCGTTCGGACATCAGCTGGCCTCCTCGGCGGCGGTGGCTGGCGTAGCGGCCTGAGCGTGCAGAAAGCGTTCGACGAAGTCCGCTCCGGCCAAGCAATAGAAACCCATCGCATTGTGTTCGGGACGAAAGCCGCGTTGCAAGGCGACGGCGTCCAGCGCCTGCTGCAATCGCGGCAATGCCAGTTGATGCAGGCCATGGAACAGATAGGGACGGGCCGGGTCGTAGCGATCCTGCCACTGGACTTCGCCGTCGATCCTGCCGACCAGATCGATATCCAGCGGCACCGGCAACACCCGCTGCGGATCGCGCTCGCGTCCGAACGCCGCCTCGATCTGTTTGAAACGACGCTCCATGGTCTCGACCGACCACCGTGGCGCGACTTTCATCGCCAGCATCAGATTGACCGTGGCGCCGCCGCGATGCACGCGATGACGGTCGCCGTACAGCTCCGAGCAAGCGCACAAGGCGCTTGCGTCCGCCCCGCCGTCGAACTCGGTCAGCAACTGCGCCGCCGACAGCAGCAGATTCTCGACACGCGGACCATCGCTGGCCCCCAGGCAGATCAGTGCGGTCCAGCTCATAACACGCAAGCGGCCACGACCGCTGCGGCCGGGCGCGGCATCGATGCGACGGCCTGCGGCGGGGCCGCAACGATACGACATGTCAGGAACAGGTGCGGCAAGGGCCGGCCAGAATCGATCGCCATCTCGTCTACTCCTCGGCGCTGCGTCCAATCGACGGCGGCCGGAGCGTCGGCGACGGGGCGTACCTGCCGCAAAGCTCCGATCGCGATGATCGGCATTCTAGCCAGCTGACGGCGGTTTTCCCTATTCCAGCCCCTCAATGGCATGGAAACGAGACCGGTTAGACGGCAAAGGATGCCGACACGGCAGTGGGTAGGAGCGAGGCAAGTCGCGACCGTGACCTCTCCAGGCCAGGTTCATCCGCGGCCGCTCGCAATGCCGTGATCGCGGCTCGCGCCACTCCTACCCCGGCCTTCGGCGGTCCGATACCGCATCAGGCCACCGGATACGGCATGCCCTCGAACACGCGGTCGTGATAGCCCTTCACGCCGACCTCGTGGGCCAGCGCGCTGCGGAAATCCATGCCGGCTCGCAGGCAATCGAGCACGTAGGCGAAACCGTAACGCGGCTCCCAACCGAGATCGCGACGGGCCAGCTCGTTGACGTAGACCCGGTCGAGCTGCGGGAACAAGCGCCAGCCCTTGGCCGCGAACAGCTCGCGACAATCGGGAAACAAGCGCTCGACGACCGCAGCGGCGTCCTGGCGCAACGCGAGCAGATCCTCGCGGCCGAACGGCGTGGTCGCCGACACGATGTAGCGGCCGAAGCCCAGCGCCGGCGCGCGCTCGACCGCGCGCAGATGCGCGTCGACGATATCCTCGATATCCGCGCGCCGACACAGCAGTTCGTTGGCCTGGACATTGGCCGGCTGGTAGACGTCGCGCACCGAAGCGTCATCGTCGTCCTCGGGAAAGAACCGCGAGGTCCGCAACACCAGCAGCGGCAATCCATGCTTGCGGTGAAACAGCTCGCACAGACCTTCGGCAGCGATCTTGCTGGTGCCGTAGATATTCTTGGGCACCGGCGTCACCGCTTCGGTGATCCAGGTCGCCGGGCCGCCGGGCAACGGCTTCAAGGCCGCGCCGAACGCGCTGGTGGTGCTGGTGAAGACGAAGGACTCGACGCCGGCGGCGACCGCTTCCTCGAGCAGCACCAGGGTGCCGGTGACGTTGGTGTCGATGAAATCCTGGTAGCTGTGGGTAGCCACATGCGGCTTGTGCAGGGTCGCGCTATGCACGACAGCGCGCACGCCCTGCATGGCGCGGCGGACGAAACCGCGATCGGCGATCGAACCGACCTGGCCGGTGAACGCCGAGGCCTTGATGTCGATGCCGACGGCGTCGCGCGATTGCGTGCGCAGACGGCGCATCAGGCCTTCGCCGAGGTGACCGGCGCTGCCGGTGACGAGGATGGACATCGAGCGAACTCCTGGCGACGCACGCGCCTGCTGCCGCAGCGACAGCGGCCCGGGCTTGGATGGGTGCGCAAAGCCTAGCAAGGCTGCGATCAGGACGCCATGTGCAGCGCCTCCCATACTCGTTGCTGCGATAGGCCGACACGCAAGAACGGCGGCGCTGCGGATGCAGCGCCGGCGCTCGGTACCGGCTTAGGGCATGAACGGCGAAGGCTCTTCGACGTTGTAGCGGGTGACCGCACAGTCGGAGAAGCCCGAACGCGCGGTATTGATGGCGACGTTCTCGATGCAGGTCGCACCGCTGCCGCCCATCAGCCCCTGCACGCCCGAACGCGTCCGCAGCATGATCGAGTTGTGCACCAGCCGCGCCCGCGGCGAATCGCGCAGCTCGACGATCCGATCGGTATTGTCCGGAAAATCGAGGAACTGGTTGCCGGTCGCCTGTACGTCCGCCGAGCGGTCGACGAGCAGGCCGCCGCCGTTGTAGCCGGCGACCACGTTGTTGGTGATCACGGTGCGCGGCGCCATCGTGATCCGGATGGCTTCGCGCCACGGCGACACGTTCGGGTTGCCGTAGTCGATGACGCGATTGCCGACCAGCCGTGCGCCTTCGCCGTCCTGCGGGCTGTCGCCGATGATCACGATGCCCGCATCGTACGGACGCACCACGGTGTTATTGAGCAGTTGATCGCCCGATCGCGTGCGCAGGTGGATGCCGAGCGAATAGCCCTCGATGCGGCAGTTGCGCACCGTCACCTTGGACCAGGAGTCGACCGTAATGGCAGCGGGAGCGTTGCCGCTCGGGTCGGGATTGGCCAGGGTCCGCCCCTTGCAATCGAACTCGATGTCTTCGCCGGTGATGACGATGGGAACGTCGAGATTCCTGGCCAGGCAATACTTACCGGGGGCCATGATATGCGGATTGGCCGAAGTGACGACGGTGTCGCAAGCGAACGCGTTCGCACTGAACATCGCCGCCGACAGGGCCAGGTTGGAAAACAGAAAGGAGCGCATGAATATCCTTTTAAAAGCGCCGATGAAACGACGGCTCGCCAAACGCGCCGTCGTGCCGCGCAGGGACCCACGGTCGAACCGGCCGCGGCGCCCTGCCTTGGGTTGCATGTCGTGATGAAGCAGGCCGGCGAGCCCGGCGGTCGTCCTTGGACCTGCGGCGCGCCGGAAAGCATCGCATTCGATACCCGACATCCCTGTCGAATGCGGCGCTCGTGGCGTCGACCGCGAATGAAGCCGTCTCCCCGGCCTGCCTGCATCGCGACCGGGACAGAATGATCGATCGCCGTCGCAGACATCGCGACGGTTCAAGCCGTCCGAGCCGCTTTAAGAAGACGAGAATTTCGCTGGTGCTGCGACGCGCATACCGGGTCGGCGGCGTCTGCATTCGAGCGACCGGGAACTGCGCTCCCGCATCGCGATCACGTCGCGCGAACGACGCTTCTCGGTCGGCGCGTTGGCCGTGCCCGGCGCCTCGCCGACGGTAGAGGCGCGCTTTCAATCCGCGCCGCAACCGGCATAAGCCCTGCCGGTTGCGGTGATCGACGCCCGAGGCTCAGGCCTCGGGTCCGATCGTTGCCAGAGCCGACTCAGTCGTGCCCTTTGCCTTTTCCTTTGCCCTGCCCCTTGCCATGGCCGCCCCTGTCGGAGTTGCCCTGGCCGCGGCCGTTTCCTTTCGAGCTCGGGTGGTCGTAATGCGAGGAGGCGGGCCCGCTCTTCTTGCCGCCAGGATGGCCGTTGCTCTTGCCTTTGCCCTTACCCGGTCCGTGCTGGGCCCAATCCACGTGCACCGATTGATGCACGGTGATCGGATAGCCCCAGCGGTCGTAGGTGCCGACCGCGCCGCGCTTGAG
This sequence comes from Lysobacter sp. CA196, assembly GCF_052078695.1. NCBI lineage: Bacteria > Pseudomonadati > Pseudomonadota > Gammaproteobacteria > Lysobacterales > Lysobacteraceae > Lysobacter > Lysobacter sp. CA196. The sequence continues at coordinate 174,853 of NZ_JBQJIN010000001.1, forward strand.
CGCGTGGAAGGCCGGCGAACCCGGCTTGATGCCCATGCGCTGGGCGACCGCGCCCCAGCCCTGGCCGGGATTGCGGTCGTATTCGCGCACCACGTTCAGACACGGCACGCCGAGCGAACGCGCGATGGCGCATGCGTAGTAAACGTCGCCGGGCGCCCAGCCGCGGCGATCCAGCAATTCGTCGATCAGCGAACGCGGTGCGCCGTAGTAACCGCTGACCTCGTTGATGAAGGGCTCGCGATAACGGCGACCGTAGTCGTTGATCTCACCGAGCCGCGTGTCGACCCAGACGTCGCCGGTGCGGATGTTGTAGCCGACCGTCTGTGCCTGCGCGGCCCCTGCCAGACTCAAACCCAGCAACAGGGCCATACCTGCTCGCTTCATGTACCGCATGGCAAACACCTCGTCGTGATCGTGCGTGAAGTCTGGATGAAGGCGCCGAGCATACGTTTTCGCCGAGCCTTCGAGCGCAGTATCCGCCGTGCGCCTTAACCTCGACGGAGTAAAGCGTGATGCATCGCACAATGCATTCAGGGCGACATTCTGGTTACGTGGACGGGTCCGACCTGCCGGACACTTGGTTCATTTTCTCGGGGGTTTTTGAATGAAAATCAGTCTCATGTCCGCGGTCGCGGGCAGCATCGTTCTCGCTGGCGCGATCGCTTCCGTCACCGCGGCCCCGCCGCACGAAAAGAACAATCCTTTACGCATCGGTTTGATGGCCGTGGCCGATCAGAACGGAAACTTCGGCGGCCAGGTCGAAGTCACCGTCACCAACACCAGCCGTCACACCGCTCGCGTGCCGTCATGGCAACTGCCTTCGAGTCTCGCCGAGTCCAAGTTGTTCAACATCAGCCGCGATGGCGCAGCGGTGGCCTATAACGGCCCGATGATCAAACGCGGCCTGCCCGATGCGGCCGACTTCACGATCCTGCGCGCCGGCGAAACCTTGCGCAGCATCGTCGATCTGTCCAAGGCCTACGACTTCTCGCAAAGCGGCCAGTACGTGGTCAACCTGGATTCGCCGTTGCAATTCGCCTCGCTCTCGGACGGCAAGCTGCTGCGCCAGGACAACGGCCTGCCGCTCGTCGCCAAGAGCGCTCCGCTGAGCCTGTGGGTCAACGGCAAGGGCGGGATCAGCGGCCAGGGCAAGCCCGGCGGCGGCGGCAGCAGCGTCGTCAACGGCGTGTCCTACAAGAGTTGCAGCGCGACCCAGATCGACACCATCGGCAGCGCCATCACCGCCGCACGAGGCTATTCGGAAAACGCAAAGAGCTACCTCGGCGCCGGCACCGTCGGCCCGCGCTACACCACCTGGTTCGGCGCCTACACTTCGCAGCGCTACAGCACCGCCAGCCAGCACTTCGTCGCCATCGACTCGGCCATGGACCAGAGCAACGGCGCCATCACCGTCAACTGCGGCTGCAATCAGAAGTACTACGCCTACGTTTATCCGAACCAGCCTTACGAGATCTACGTCTGTCGCGCGTTCTGGACCGCGTCGCTGACCGGCACCGACTCCAAGGCCGGCACCCTGATCCACGAGATGAGCCACTTCGACGCCGTAGCCGGCACCGACGATCACGTCTACGGTCAGGCCGGAGCGAAGAACCTCGCGATCAGCAATCCGACCAACGCGCTCGACAACGCCGACAGTCACGAATACTTCGCCGAGAACACCCCGGCGCAGAACTGACGCTTACCGCAGCAACGAGAAGGCCCCGGTTTCCCGGGGCCTTTTTTGCGTGCTCGATCGGTCGCTCGCCCGAGAAGCCTCGCCTCAGAAACCACTGGCGTTGAGGCGCCCGCCGCTCACGGTCTTGCCGCTCAGCGACGGTGTTGCGATCGCCGAACTCATGATCGCGCTCTTGATGTCGGCCGCTGTCGCGCCCGGATGCGAGGAGGCGTACAACGCGACCGCGCCGGTCACGTGCGGCGTCGCCATCGAGGTGCCGTTGTAGCTCGCATAGCTCGGCACGACCTTGCCCTTCGAGGAAACCGGCACGGTCGACCAGATGCCGTAGCCCGGCGCGCCGATATCGATGGTGGTCGAACCGTAGCTGTAGATCTGCGAGCCGTCCGAACGCAGCGCCGTCACCGACAGCACGTTCGGGTTCGGGTACTCGGCCGGATAGCAGTCGGAGGTTTCGCAATTGACCCCGGCATTGCCGGCGGCGACCACGAACAGGATGCCGGCGGTGTTGGCGCGGCCGATCGCATCCTGCAAGGCCTGCGAGAACGGCCCGCCGCCCCAGGAGTTGTTGGTCGCGACGATGTTCAGGCCGTGGCGCGACTTGAGGTCGTTGAAGTAGTCGATCGCCTTGATCGCATTGGCGGTGGTGCCGCTGCGGCGGCCGAGGAACTTGCCGCTGATCAGCTTGACGCCGCTCCAGCACACGCCGGCCACGCCCTGGCCGTTGCCGCCCGCACCGGCGATGGTGCCGGCCACATGGGTGCCGTGATCGTCGCCGGCGCCGTCGAAGACCTGGTTGTCGTTGCCTTCGAAGTCCCAGCCGCGTACGTCGTCGATGTAGCCGTTGCCGTCGTTGTCGACGCCGTCGACCGGATCGTAGGGATTGGTCCAGGCGTTGGCGGCCAGATCCGGATGCGAATACATATAGCCTTCGTCGATGATGCCGACGACGACGTTGCTGCAATCGGTGTGGCCGCCGGCCCAGGCGACCGCGGCTTGCGAGCCGTACTGGTTCGCCGGGCTCGATCCCGAGCCGTACATGCCCCATAACGAACCGTTGGTGTAATAGGTGTCGTTCGAAGCGGCCTGGTGTTCGTACTGCCAATTCGGTTCTGCGTATTCGACGCTCGGGTTCCGGCTGAGTTCGTACAGGGTCGCGGCCAGGTCGCGGCCGGCCGGCACCCGCATCAGGGCCAGCTCGCCGCGTTTGGAATTGCCGCCGCGCAGGGTCTCGAGCTTTTGCAGACCGAATGCCTGACGGGCCGAAGTTTGCTGCACGGCATTGCTGCCGTCGCGGTACTTCACCAGGAGCTCTCCCGGCTGGTGCGCGCGGCCGGCCTTCAGCCCGGCCAGGACCAGGTCCGGCCTGCCGCCGGCGACCGCAGCGGACGAAACACCGAGCGCGGACAGCACCGCACCACACAGCAAGGCGATACGAAACGACGATTTCATTGGCTGACACCCTTCAGGTATTGGCTGACGACCCGACCGGTCGCTTGACGACTGTAATGTGCCGACTCGGTCACATACATGTTGCGTCGCAGCAATCACTGAATTGGCTGAATCCGGCCGCAAACTTGCCTGAGACAGGCGCCTTACGGCCCGCTCGGCGGGCCTAGTTTTAGCCGGGCACGGCCCGCTTGGCGGGCTCGTCTTTAACCGCGCACGGCCCGCTTGGCGGGCTCGTCTTTAACCAGGCACGGCCCGCTTGGCGGGCTCGTCTTTAACCGGGCACGGCCCGCTTGGCGGGCCTTGCCTTTAGCCGGTCAGGCCTCCTTGCGCGCGCGCGCCGGGGCGCGCTCGGCCTTGGCGCGGACGGGTGCGGTCTCGGGCATCTGCGGGTCGGTATCGGTGCCGAGCGCGCGCAACCTCACCGGCGTAAACTCGCCGTCGCCGAGCAGATCGAGGCTGGCGAGCGGATTGCGCAGCAGGGCCTCGCGTTGCAGGAAGGTCTCGCTGCCGACCTTGGGCGGCCGGCGCTCGCTGCACAGACGCAAGCTGATCTTGAGGATGCTGGTGCCGGAACGGCGCCAGGCGTGGCCCGGGATGAGTCGGCTGACGATGGCGCTATCGAGGCGAACCGTCACCGACGATTGATCGATGGATTCGCATTTGCCAACGGCGATGTCGAACATAAGCTGCATGAAAACCTCAATGCGACACGGTAGTTAAAACACTGCTGAGCCTGGAATCGTCCAGCAGCCGGCGAAGACGCGACTCGACGACACGCAGATCGCCGAGCCTGGGCGAAGCGCGCAGGGAATAGATCGCGGTGCGCTTTCCCAGCAATAAACGGTGAGTGCGGTGAACGCTCACGTTGGTGGAACTGCAGGCTTCCATCCAGATCCGCCGCAATTGCAGCGGCCCGATGCTTTGGCCATTGCCCAGCGTGAAATAGAACCATTCGACGTTCTCTTGCATCGACCTCTCCGGCACACGGCGAACGGGTTGCGTTGCGCCCGGCTGATTCCATCGCGAGCCGCCGCGGCGGTACCGGACCTGAAGTCCTTTACCGTCGACTCCTTGGCTCGCACCTAAACGACGGCGAAGAATCCCTCGCCGCCTCGCTTTGTTGATGGATCATTGACTCTTCGATTCGGCGCACCGGCGGTTGGGTCGTGCCGGCGCTGCGGCCGAGGCCGCACCAATACCGGATGCGGAACCCGCAAACGCCAGTCATGCCGATCGTTCACTACGATCTCCAGCGACGCGATAAACGACCAAGACCGTGCACTCGCCGGACGCGGGAGTGCGAAGCTGATGCGGAAGGAAAGGATTCTTCTGCGCCTGAATGGCTGAATACGACATTGCGTCGTGGTGACGGGCCAGCCTGCGCCCCCAAGCGTTAGCCGCACGTGAATCAACCCAAGGCCATCTTGCCCCGGCCCCCAGGCTGCGGCCCCGATCCTCGCCGATACGGCCCGGCCGGGGGCTGGTCTGGTGGACCGATCGCCTTGCCCTGCGGTCTTTCAGCGGTTTGCCTCCCGCTCACTGGGCCCGCCGTCGGCGGCTCGCCGCCTCCACAGCCGGATTGACGCAACCCAAGAATATCCACTAAAAGATACAAATGACCACTTTACTGGATGACTCCAGCCTGCAACTCGCCCGCCGGATACGCCTGGAGCGCGAAACCCGTGCCTGGTCCCTGGCCGAGCTGGCGGCACGCTCGGAGGTATCGAAGGCGGCGATCAGCAAGATCGAGCGCGGCGAAACCAGCCCGACCGCGGCCTTGCTGGTCCGCTTGGCCGGCGCCTTCGACCTCACTCTGGCCGGCCTGTTGCTGCGGGCCGAAAGCGATGGCGGACGACTGTCGCGGGCCGATGCGCAACCGGTCTGGCGCGATCCCGAAACCGGCTATCGGCGCAAGCAAGTGTTCGTCCGCTCCGACCATCCGGTCGAGATCGTCGAGGTCGAGATGCCGCCGGGCCAACGCGTCCACCTGCCCGCCTCGTCCTATGCGCGCATCCGCCAGGCCATTCGCGTGATCGAAGGCGAACTGAGCATCGTCGAGGGCGGCGACAACCACCGACTGCTGGCCGGCGATTGCCTCGGATTCGGCGCGCCCTCGGACGTCACCCTCGCCAACGATTCGTCGGAACCCTGCGTTTATCTCGTCGTCCTGGCCAGGAGCTGAGCCGCATGCTTTCCATCGACATGCCCGCCATCGAAATCGGACCGCTGTCGTCGTCGGCCGAAATCCGCTCGATGCTGAGCGAACTGCTGATCGACGTGGTCGCCCACGGCGGCTCGGTCGGCTTCATGCATCCCCTGCCGCTGGAGCAGGCGCAAGCATTCTGGCGTAATTCGCTGGCGGCGGCCGCTCTCGGCGCGCGCATCGTGCTAGGCGCCTTCGAGCGGGACAGTCTGATCGGAACGGTGAGCCTGCTGCTCGACTGCCCGCCCAACCAACCGCACCGGGCCGAGATCGCCAAGCTGATGACCCGCCGCGACCATCGCGGCCGCGGCGTGGCCTCGTCGCTGATACGCGCCGCCGAAACACTCGCTGTCGAGCACCGACGCTCGTTGCTCGTGCTCGATACCGCCACCGACCAAGGCGCATCGGCCTTCTACGAAAAACTGGGCTACGTACGCGCCGGCGAAATCCCCGATTACGCCCTGAAACCGCATAGCGGGCTGACCGGGACGATCGTTTTCTGGAAAAGGCTTCAGGCCGAGCCGCTCGGCGCGACCGAGGCTATTCGATAAGTCGCGGCCCGGCTCGAACAGGTCGTTATCGGCGAATTCGCCTTGCCCCAGGCGATTGTCCGGTCATTCGCGAAAGCCAGGCCCGACCGTCGTATGCGGCACTTATGCTCGACACCGAGCCAGGAACGACTGGGCCGCAAATCCAAACACGCCCCAAATCACGGTGCGTTGGTGCCCGGAGCCGGAATCGAACCGGCACGGAGTTGCCCCCGGCAGATTTTAAGTCTGCTGCGTCTACCGATTTCGCCATCCGGGCAGGATGCGGTGACGGGAATAGCTTACGACAGCCGTGCGCGACACGACACCACGAGCGCTGTCCGAACCACCCGGCGCGCGGTTTCGCCTGGCTACCGACGGCAGCAGCGTCCGGTGTTCGACTCCGCACTGCACATCCGGCGGGCCGTGAACTTGCGAATGTGTCGAGGCAGTTCCCCGCCCGATCCGATCGCAACACTCCGCTGCTGGAGTGAGCGAAGCCGCCGCGGCAAAACGACCCGCGACGAATAATCGCGATCGTCGATGCATGCGATAAGCGCGCAAGACCATGGCGCAAAAAAAAGCGACCAGGTTGCCCTGGTCGCTTTTCGAATTGGAGGCCGAGGTCGGAATTGAACCGGCGTACGCGGATTTGCAGTCCGCTGCATAACCACTCTGCCACCCGGCCGGTGACTTGCCACAGCATACTGCCTGCGGCCGCGTCGGCTTGCAATCGCTGCAAGCTTTCGCCTGAAAAAACAAAACCCCGCGGGCGGGGTTTTGTTTCTGAGGGTGACTCCGTTATCGGAGGCCCTCTTATCTGGAGCGGGAAACGAGACTCGAACTCGCGACCCCGACCTTGGCAAGGTCGTGCTCTACCAACTGAGCTATTCCCGCTGAAGGAAGCGATATTTTAGGGATCGAAAGAAAAGTGTCAACTACTTTTTTCGATGCCTGGAAGCGATTCAGTCCCCGATGCGTTCGTTGCCTGCCAAGGCTTCGTTCGCGCCGAGCCGATGCGATCAGTTCGTGGGCTTGTTGGCGTCCTCGCGCATTATAGGCCATGCCGCGCGTAAATACGCTAGTCCCGACCACAAAGTCAGCAACGCCGCCGCAGCCAGCAACCATTCACCGATGCCGAAGATCGGCAAACCCCACACGCGCTCCTGATAAAGCAGGCAAACCAGCGCGACCATCTGCACGATGGTCTTGATCTTGCCGATCGAGGCCACTTTCACCGCAGCGCGCTGGCCGAGCTCGGCCATCCATTCGCGCAGCGCGGAAACCGCGATTTCGCGACCGACGATGACCGCCGCCCACAAGGTCATCCACACGGTCGGATGCTTCTGCACGATCAGCAGCAGCGCCACCGCGACCATCAGCTTGTCGGCCACCGGGTCGAGAAAAGCGCCGAAAGCCGAGTACTGGTCGTAGCGGCGCGCGATCCAGCCGTCGAGCCAGTCGGTGATCGAGGCGAAGGCGAAAATGAACGCGGCGGCGAAGTTGGTCCACGGATAGTCCAGGAAAAACACCACCACCAGCACCGGGATCAGCACAATCCGGGCCAGAGTCAGCATGGTGGGTATGGTCAACTTCATCCTTCACTCCGCTTGCGATCGGGTGCCGCAGCCGCGGCCCCCTGCTTCTTGCCGCCCGTCGCCGCCGCAGCGGCGCCCTTTTGGATAGTGCCCGTAACCGCGGCCTCGGCGGGCGCGTCCAGCCCGTGCAAGGCGGCGTAGATGCGCTCGGCCAGGGCTTCGTTGACCCCCTCGACCCGGGAAATCTCCTCGACCCCGGCGGCCTTCAGGCCGCCCAGACCGCCGAAATGCCGCAACAGGTTAGCGCGCCGACGCGGTCCGATACCGGGAATGTCTTCCAGCCTACTGCTGTTGCGGGTCTTCTGGCGACGCCCCCGATGGCCGGTGATGGCGAAACGGTGCGCCTCGTCGCGAACCTGCTGGACCAGTTGCAGGGCCGGCGATTCGGCGCCGGGGCGCACGGTCCGGCCGTCCGGGAGCAGCAGTTCCTCGTCGCCGGGGCGGCGGGCCGGGCCCTTGGCCACGCCGACCAGGATCAGGCCCTCGACCCCGAGCTCTTCGAGCGCGGCCCGGGCCTGGGCCACCTGCCCGGCCCCGCCGTCGATCAGCAGGATGTCGGGGACGACCCCGTTTTCTTCGACCGCGCGCCGGAACCGGCGCGAAATCGCCTGGTTCATGGCGGCGTAGTCGTCGCCCTCGACGATGCCGGCGATGTTGTAGCGGCGGTACTGGCCGCGCACCGGCCCTTCGGCATCGAACACCACGCACGAGGCCACGGTGGCCTCGCCCATGGTGTGGCTGATGTCGAAGCACTCGATCCGGGCCGGCAGCGACGGCATGCCGAGCAGGTCGCGCAACGCCTCGGCGCGGGCGAGCTGGGCGGCATGGCTGGTGAGCTCGGTGCCGAGCGCCAGTTCGGCGTTGCGCCGCGCCATGTCGAGATAGCCGGCGCGTTCGCCGCGCACGTTGTATTTGATCTGGACCCGGCGCTCGCCGGAACTCGACAGCGCGTGCTCGAGCAACTCGCGCTCGGGCAGGTCGCGGTCGAGCACGATCTCGCGCGGCGGCGGTTGCTCGGCGTAGTACTGCGAGACGAACGCGGCCAGCACTTCCTCGGGGTTGTCGCTGCCGTTGGTCTTGGGAAAGAACGCGCGCGTGCCGAGGTTGCGGCCGTCGCGGAACGCCAGCAGCAGCACGCAGGCCGAGACGCCCTGCATCGCCACCGCGAGCACGTCGAGGTCGGCGGCGCGGCCGTCGACATATTGGCGCGCCTGCAGGGTGCGGATGCCGGTGATGAGGTCGCGCAGGCGTGCGGCGTCTTCGAAATCCAGGCGCATGCTCGCCTCTTCCATGCTGCGGCCGAGCTCGTCGGTGAGCTCGTCGCTGCGTCCGTCCAGCAGCAGGCCGGCACGGCGCACGCTCTCGGCGTAGTCGCGCGCCGGCACCAGGCCGACGCAGGGCGCGCTGCAACGGCCGATCTGGTGCTGCAGGCACGGCCGCGAACGGTTGCGGAACACGCTGTCCTCGCAACTGCGCAGGCGGAACAGCTTGTGCATCAGGTTGAGCGTGTCGCGCACCGCGCCGACGCTGGCATACGGGCCGAAATAGCGGCCCGGGATAGCGCGCGGACCGCGGTGCATGGCGATGCGCGGCCAGGCCTCCTGGGTCATCAATACGTAGGGATAGCTCTTGTCGTCGCGCAGCAGCACGTTGTAGCGCGGCTTGAGCGACTTGATCAGCTGGTTTTCGAGGATCAGCGCCTCGGCCTCGGTGCGGGTGACCGTGACCTCCATGCGCGCGGTCTGCGCCAGCATCGACATGATGCGCGTGGACTTCGGCGTGGCGTTGAAATAACTCGAGACGCGATTGCGCAACGCCCCGGCCTTGCCGACATAGAGCACGTTATCGTCGGCGCCGATCATGCGATACACGCCCGGCGCGGTGCTCAGATGCTTGACGAAGGCCTTGCCGTCGAACGCTGCGGGCTGGGAAGCGGTCGTCACGAGGCCCTCGCTTGCGGACAGGCGCGAACGCCTATCGCGCGGGCGGACACGCCGCGGGCGCGGCCCCGCGCGCCGGCGACGGCACGGTTGAAAGCGTTCGAACGGGCGGGCGCGGTGGCGGGCATCGGCAGATCGGGGAACCGAAAACAAAGGGCCGGGTTCTGGATTGGGTTGATTATGCGCGAGCGCAAGGGCCCGAACCGGGCCCTCGGACTGAATGCAGCGGGGAACGGCCCAGGCGGCAAGGCGGTCGTGCCGCGATCGGCAAATCCGTATGCGCCATGGCGGTGGCCCGGCCCGACGAGTCTCCGGCGCATGTTCGGTGCCGCCGCCCCGCCCCCATCCGTCCCGCCTCCATCCGCATCGGCCGGCGCCGGCGCGGTGCCGAGGCCTGCCGCCGCACCCGGCGATCAGCGCAGATGCAGCTCTTCGCGCAAGCGCGCGATCGCGCCGTCGGCGGCGCGGTCGAGCAACTGGAACACATGCTCGAACTGGGCCGGCCCGCCGGTGTAGGGATCGGGCACTTCGCCCTCGGTTTCCAGGCCGCACCAGTCCAGCAGCAACGCGCTGCGGGCCCGTGCGCCGCGCGGCGCACGGGCGCGGACATCGCGCAGGTTGGCGCGATCGGCGCACAGCAACCAGTCGAAGTCGGTGTAGTCCGACGAAGCGAGCTGGCGCGCACGCAGGCCGGAAATGTCGACGCCGTGTTCGGCGGCATTGGCGATCGAACGCCGGTCCGGCGGCTCGCCGACATGCCAATCGCCGGTGCCGGCCGAATCGAGCTCGACTCGCCCGGCCACCGACGAGGTCTCGATGCGTGCGCGCAGCACGCCCTCGGCGACCGGGGAGCGACAGATGTTGCCGAGGCAGACGATCAACAGGCGCATGCTCAGCCGCCCTCGCCCGCCGCACCCGTTCCGTTTTGAGCCAAATGCGCTTCGGCGCGGGCGAGGTCTTCGGGGGTGTCGACGCCGGGCGGAAACGGCTCCGGGGTGATGCCCACGGCGATGCGGTAGCCGGCTTCGAGCGCGCGCAGTTGCTCCAGCGACTCGATTTGTTCGAGCCGGCCCGGACGCAGCTTGGCGAACTTGCGCAGGAAGCCGGCGCGGTAACCGTAGATGCCGATATGCCGCAGCCATTCGCCGCCGCCGGGCATGCGCTCGCGGTCGTTGGCGAAGGCGTCGCGCGGCCACGGAATCGGCGCGCGGCTGAAGTACAGCGCATCGCCGTTGCCGGCGCGCACCAGCTTGACCGCGTTCGGATCGAACAGGACCGCGACCTCGCTGATCGGCGCGGCCAGGGTCGACATCTCGGCGCCGCTGTCGCGCAGGGCGGTCGCGGTGGCGAGGATGCCCGAGGCCGGCGCGAAGGGTTCGTCGCCCTGCAGATTGACGATGACAGTATCGTCGCGCCAGCCGGCGATGTCGGCGCATTCGGCGAGGCGGTCGGTGCCCGAGGCGTGTTCGGTCGAGGTCATCGCCACCTGCACGCCGCTGTCCTTCAATGCTTGGGCGATGCGCTCATCGTCGGCCGCGACCCAGACCTCGCGCGCGCCGGCCGCGAGGGCGCGACGGGCGACGTGCAGGACCAACGGCTCGCCGGCCAGTTCGCGCAGGGGCTTGCCCGGCAGGCGCGAGGCAGCGTAACGGGCGGGAATGGCGACGACGAAATCCTGGGACATGTTCGGTTCCGGTTATGGACTAGAGCGCATCGCAATGGCCGACGCGTACGCAGCGATCTTGGGTAGGAGCGACGCGAGTCGCGACTGCGACATCTCAGCTACGACGCAAACGGCGCCATGACGGTCGCGACTTGCGTCGCTCCTACCCTGGACCACTGCGAATGCGCTTGTCATTGCGACGGACTTCAGCGCGCGGCGCGCGCCGGCAGCTTGTCCAGCAGCGAAACCCAGAACGCTTCCGGCAATTCGGCACGCACGGGCACGCTGTAATGCAGGTCCGAGGCGAACGCGCCCTCGCCCGCCAGCGGAATCTTGACCGCGTCTTTCTCGGTCATCAGCACCGGCAGGCGGCTGCCGAACTCGAAATCGGCGGCGCTGTAGCGGTGATGGTCGGGGAAGGCGTGCGGCACGATGGCGATGCCGAGGCTGCGCAACATGCTGAAGTAACGCTCGGGGTCGCCGATGCCGGCGACCGCGTGCACGCGCTGACCGACGAAGACGTCGAGCTTGAGCGGGCGGCCGCCCAGCAGCGGCAGCGCCTGGTCGGCGATCAGTCGCATCGGCCATTCGCCGAAACCGGTGGTCGCGGCGGCATCGCCGCCGGCGAGGTTGGGCATGTTGACCACGCGGAAGTCGCATTCGGCGCCCCGTTCGGGCGGTTCGCGCAACGGCCCGGCCGGCAGCAATTGGCCGTTGCCGTAACGACGGCGGCCGTCGACGACTTCGATCTCGATGTCGCGGGCGAGCCGGTAATGCTGCAGGCCGTCGTCGCAGACGACGATGTCGCAGCCGGCGTCGGCCAGCGCTTTCGCGGCGGCGGCGCGGTCGCGGTCGGCGCGCAGCTTGGCGCCGGTGCGACGCACGATCAGCACCGGCTCGTCGCCGCCCGCACGCGGATCGGTGTCGCGCTCGACCCACAGAGGCGTGGCGATATCGTCGCGGCCGTAACCGCGGCTGGCCACGCCCGGGTTCCAGCCTTCCTGCTTCAGGCGCTGGACCAGGGCGATCGTCAGCGGCGTCTTGCCGGCGCCGCCGGCGGTGATGTTGCCGACCACGATCACCGGTACGCCGGGGTGGCGGCGGCGCTTGAGGCCTTTGCGGTACAGGGTGCGGCGCAGGTCGGTGACCGCGCCGTACAGGCCCGAAAGCAGGCGCGCATGCGCAGGCACCGGGACGTCGCCGTACCAATACGCCGGCACATGCGGTTGCCGATCCGAGGCCCCGCTCATTCGGCTTCCCGGAACTGCATGCGGTGCAGATGCGCGTACAGACCGCCCTGGGCGAGCAATTCGCCGTGGCTGCCGCGCTCGACAATGCGGCCCTGGTCGAGCACCAACACCTGGTCGGCATGCTCGATCGTCGACAGACGGTGAGCGATGACCAAGGTGGTGCGATCCGGCATCAGGCGTTCGAGCGCGTCCTGCACCAGGCGTTCGGATTCGGTATCGAGCGCGGCGGTGGCCTCGTCGAGGATCAGGATCGGCGCGTCCTTGAGCATCGCGCGCGCGATCGCCAGGCGTTGGCGCTGGCCGCCGGAAAGCTTGCCGCCCTTGGCGCCGATCGGCGTGTTCACGCCTTCCGGCAGGCGCTCGATGAACTCGCTGGCATTGGCGCCGCCGACCGCGCGCTGCAGGGCCTCGGCGTCGCTGTCCTGCAGTTCGCCGTAGGCGACATTGGCCGCGACCGTGCCGTCGAACAGCATCACCTGCTGGCCGACCAAGGCGATCTGGCGACGCAGGTCGGCCAGGCGATAGTCCTGCACGGGGTGGCCATCGAGCAGGATCTGCCCGGCCTCGGGGTCGTAAAAGCGCGGGATCAGCTTGATCAGGGTCGACTTGCCGCTGCCGGAACGGCCGACGATGGCGGTGACGGTGCCGGGACGCGCAACGAAGCTGATGTCCGACAACGCCGGACGGTCCTGGCCCGGATAACGCGCGGTGACCTCGCGGAACTCGACCAGGCCCTGGCTGCGGGCGAGTGCGCGGGTGCCTTCGTCGAGCTCGTCGGGAGCGTCCAGCACGTCGAACAAGCGCTCGGCCGAAGCCAGGCCGCGCTGCAGCATGTTTTGCACGTTGGTGAGCTGACGCAGCGCCGGAATCATCGCCATCATCGACATCATCAGAGCGACGAAACCGCCGGCGCTGAGACGCCCGGCGAAGGCTTCGTGGCTGGCGACCAGCAGCAGCAAGGCCAGGCCGATCGAGCCCATCAGCTGGACCATGGCCGAGGCGATGCTGCGGGTGGATTCGACCTTGAGGCTGAGGCGCAGGTAGTCGTCGGCGATGGCGCCGTAGCGGGTCAGCTCGGTCGGCTGCGCGCCGTAGACCTTCACTTCCTGCTGGTTCGACAGCGCCTGATCGGCCGCGAGCAGCAACTGCGCACCGCTTTCCTGGATCTTGTGGCTGATGCGGCGATAACGGCGGCCGACCTTGTCCATGACCCAGGCCAGCGGCGGCGCCATCACCGCGACGGCGATGGTGACCTGCCAGCTCGTCCAGATCATTACGCCGAGCAGTGCGATCGCCTGCAGCGACTGCTGGACCATGACCTTGAGCGCGTCGACCGCGGCCTGCGCGACCTGGTCGCTGTCGGAGCCAAGCCGCACCAGCATCGACGGCACCGGCTCGGTATCGAAGCGCGAACCCGGCAGGCGCAGGTACTTGCCGAGCACCTTCACCCGCAGATCGCGGGCGACGCCGCGGCCGGACTTGGCCATGTAGTAGTCGGTGATATAACCGGCGACACCGCGCAACACGAACAAGGCGACGATCGCGGCCGGCAGCCAGATCGCCAACGCCGAGTTCTTGGCGATGAAGGTCTGGTTGATGATCGGTTCCATGATCTTGGTGAAACCGGCGCCGGCGGCGGCCTCGATCAACATGCCGAGGGCGGCGATCCAGAGCAGTCCGCGGTAGGGCCGCGAGAATTCGAGCAACCGGCGGTAGGTCTGCCAGGGCGATGCGGTGGCTGTCACCGCACCGTCCCCGCGGCCGCCTGGGCGCCCGGTTGCGGCGGCGCGGTCGCGCTCATGATCCTGCGGAAACCGAGCTGGCCGAGCGCGTCGTAGACGGTGACCACGGCCTGGTACGGCGTGCGCGCGTCGGCGCGCAGCATGACGGTGCGGTCGCGGTCGCTGCCGGCCACCTCCGCTATCGTGGTCTTGAGCGATTCGAGATCGTCGCGCAGCACTTCGCGGTCGCCGACGAAATAACGCCCTTCGGCGTTGACCAGCACAATCAGGGCCTTGCTGGCGTCGCCCGAGGGCTCGCCGGTGGCGCGCGGCAGCTCGAGCTTGAGCACCGAGCGCGCGTCGAAGGTGGCGGTGACGACGAAGAAGATGATCAGGACCAGGATCACGTCGATCAACGGCACCAGGTTGATCTCGGGCTCATCGTCGGAGCGATGGTCGCGGATGCGCATGCGTGGGCGCCTCAGCCGGCCTGGCCGGCCAGGCGCACCGGCGCGCGCGCCTCATGCTGCTGGCGCGACTCGACCGTACCCGGGGTCAGCACGTCGACCAGGGCGATCGCTTCGTGCTCCATCGCCACGATGTATTCGGCGATGCGGCCGCGGAACCAGCGGTGGGCCATCAGCGCCGGAATCGCCACGATCATGCCGGTCGCAGTGCAGATCAGCGCCTTGCCGATGCCGCCGGCGAGTTGGTTGACGTCGCCGATGCCGTGGTCGTTGATGACCATGAACATCTGGATCATGCCGACCACGGTGCCGAACAACCCGAGCAGCGGGCCGGCGGCGGAAATGGTGCCGAGCGTGTTCAGGTAACGCTCCATGCGGTGCACGAGATGGCGGCCGACGTCCTCGATGCGTTCGCGGATTTCCTCGCGCGGGCGATGGCGGACGTCGAGCGCGGCGGCGAGCAGTTCGCCGAGCGGCGCGGTCGCACGCAACGACTCGATGTGGGCCGGGTCGAGCTTGCCGGTCGCGGCCCAGGCGCGCACTTCCTGACCGAGCTGCGGCGGCAACACCGCCCTGCGACGCAGGGTCCAGAGGCGTTCGATGATGATCGCCAGCGCCACCGCCGACAGGATCAACAACGGAATCATCGGCCAACCGCCGGCCTTGACCAGTTCCAGCACTCGCGAACCTCCGGCCCGTGGCCGACATCAATCTGGCCGATAGGATAGCCCAGCGCCCGCACGCCGGGTCGCATCCCACAGGCGCGGGTGTGTCTGGCGTCGCGTTTCCACGGCGATGCCGCCGGCGCGCAGCCCCACCCGCAGGGCGCCGTCGGCAGCGGTATCGCGGGTGGCGGCGCCGGCCCGCTGCCAGCGCTCCAGCACGTCCGCACGCGGATGGCCGAAGCGGTTGCCGTGCCCGCTGGAGACCAGGGCGTGGCGCGCGCCGGTCGCGGCGATGAAGTCCGGGTCGGAGGAACCGCCGCTGCCGTGGTGGGCGACCAGCACCACCTCGGCGTGCAGGCGGTCTTGCGCAGACAGCCCGGCGCGGCGGACCAGGTCGCGCTCGACCACCTCGCCGATGTCGCCGGTCAGCAGCGCCGAGCCGTGCCGGCTTTCGACCCGCAGCACGCAGCTCGATTCGTTGCCCAGGTAGGGAAAATGCCGGGGCGGGTGCAGGAAACGCAGGCGCACGCCGTCCCATTCCCAACTGCGCCCGGCCTCGCAGGGGCGCGTACGGATACCGCGCAACGCCTCGCCGTCGACCTCGGGCGGCGCCCACACGTCCGGCGCCGGAAACGCGCGCAGCACGCTGGCGACGCCGCCGGCGTGGTCGTTGTCGCCGTGGCTGGCGACGACACGGTCGAGACGACGCACGCCGAGCGCATGCAGGGCCGGCACCACCGCGCGCTCGCCGGCGTCGAAGCCATCGCGCACCGAGGGCCCGGCGTCGAACAGCAGGCTGTGGTTCGCCGTGCGCACCAGCACCGACAGCCCCTGCCCCACGTCGACCACGATCAATTCGGCCTCGCCCGGCTCGGGCAGGTGGCGGTCCGGCCACAGCAACGGCAGCCACAGCAGCAGGGCCAGCGCCTTGCCCGGCACGCCGCGCGGCAGCAGCAACCAGAACGCGCCCAGCATCGCCAACGGCAGCGCGAACCAGGCCGGTTCCGGCAGCCACCACAGGGCCAGGCCGCTGTCGGCCAGCCATTCGAACCCGGGCCAGCTCGCGTCGAAGCAGGCGGCGGCCCAACGCCAGGCGAACTCGCCGGCGCCGGCATGAATCGCCTCCAGCCCGGTGCCGAGCAAGGCCAAGGGCACCACGACCAGGCTCCACCACGGCACCGCGACCAGGTTGGCGAACGGCCCGGCCAGAGACGCCTGGCCGAACAACAGCACGCAGACCGGCAACAAACCCAGGCTCGCCACGCCCTGCGCGCTCAGGAACCCGCGCAGCCGATCGCGCCAGCCGGTCGCGGCCATCGAATCCGGCAGACACCACAGCAGCCAGGCGACGCCGAGAAAGCTCAGCCAGAACCCTGCACCGAGCAAGGCCAAGGGATCGGCCACGGCCATCGCGATCGCCGCCATCGCCAAGGCGTCGAAGGCATGAAAAGGCCGGCGCGACATGCGCAGCGCCGCGACCAGGGCGATCATCAGCCAGGTGCGCACGGTCGGCAGGGCGAAACCGACCGCGGCCGCATAGGCCAAGCCGCCGAGCATCGCCGCGACCGCCGCCGCGACCACACAAGGGCAACGCCGCCCGAGCGCGGGAAACAGCCGCCAGAGTCGGCCTGCGAACAAGGCGAAAAAGCCTGCGACCAGGCCGACGTGGAAGCCCGAGATCGCGATCAGATGGGTCAGGCCGTCGGCGCGCAGCACGCTCCAGTCGCGCTCGTCCAGGCCGCGGGTATCGCCGAGCGCGAGCGCACGCACGAAGCGCGAAGCCGGCGAGCGCACCGTAGCGGCGATGCGGTCGGAGATCGATTCGCGCCAGGCATCGAGCCCGCTCGCTTTGGCCAACAGTCGCCCACGCTCCGGTTCGCGCAGGTAGCCGGTCGCGGCGAGGCGCTGCATCAAGGCGTATTTCTCGGCATCCGGACCGCCCGGGTTGCGCAGGCCGCGCGGCGCCCTCACCCGCACCTGGAAACGCCAACGCTGGCCAGCCCGCAGCACCCGGCGCGGTTCCAGTTCGTCGTCGTACCAGGCCAAGCGCAGCAAACGGCCGCGCAAGGGCTCGGGCTGGGCGGTGTCGTCGTCGACCCGGAACAGGAAGCGGCTGCGGCGCGGTTCGTGCTGCGGCAGGTCGACGATGCGCCCGCTGACCGCGACCTCGCGCTTCTCCCACTCCGGCGGCAGTTGCAGGCTCAACGCATACGTCGCGTGCAGGCTGGCGAGCGCGAAGCCCAGTACCGCCGAGGCGAGCCAGCGCCAGCGTGGCAGCCGCCACCACGCGACGGCGGCGGCGATCAGGGCGGGTAACGAAATTCCCCACGGACACGCCTGCGGCAAGGCCAATCCGGCACCGATGCCGGTCAGCAATGCGCAGGCGACGAGTTTTCCGAAGGGCGGCGTCCTTGCCGCGTCGTGCATGTCTACACCTCGGCGGCGTCCAGTTGCCGCAGTTTGCCTTCGTGCAATTCCAGCACGCGGTCCAGGCGCCGCGCGAGGCGGCGGTCGTGGGTCACCAACACCAGGCTGGTGCCCTGGTCGCGGTTGAGCGCGAGCATCAGCTCGAACACCACCGCGGCGGTTTTTTCGTCGAGGTTGCCGGTCGGCTCGTCGCCGAGCACGCAGGCCGGGCGGTTGACCAGGGCGCGGGCGACCGCGGCGCGTTGGCGCTCGCCGCCGGACAGCTCGCCTGGCTTGTGATCGAGACGGTGGCCCAGGCCGACCGATTCCAGCAAGGCCTTGGCCCGCTCGGTCGCCTGCTTGGTCGTGGCCGAACGGCTGCGGCCGTCGAGCAGCACCGGCAGCATCACGTTCTCCAGCGCGGTGAACTCGGGCAACAGATGATGGAACTGATAGACGAAGCCCAGCGCCTGATTGCGCAGCAGGCCGCGCGCGCGATCGGACAGGGAACTCATGCGCTCGCCGGCGACATAGACCTCGCCCGCGGTCGGCGTGTCGAGGCCGCCCAGCAGATGCAGCAGGGTGCTCTTGCCGGCGCCGGACGCGCCGAGAATGGCGACCGTCTCGCCCTTGCGCACCGCCAGTTCCAGCCCCTGGAACACCGGCGTGTGCAACTTGCCTTCCGAGTAGGTCATCGCCAGGCCGTCGCAACGCAGCACGATGTCGTCGGCGACGGCCTCGCGGACGTCGGCCTTGTGGGTATTACTCATAACGCAGCGCCTCCGCCGGCGCCGTGCGCGCGGCGCGCCAGGCGGGATAGATCGTGGCCAGGAAGGCCATCGCCAGCGCCACGCAGGCGATGATGGTCACGTCGCTGGTCTGCAGATCGGTCGGCAGGCCGGTGATGTAATAGACGTCTTCCGGCAACAGCTGCACACCGAGCACGGTCTCGATGGCCTTGAGGATGTGTTCGAGATTGAGGGTCAGGACGATGCCGCCGACCACGCCGAGCACCGTGCCGATGATGCCGATCAAGGTGCCCTGGACCATGAAGATCCGCATCACGCTCATCGGGGTGAGGCCGAGAGTGCGCTGGATCGCGATGTCGGCCTGCTTGTCGGTGACCAGCATGACCTGCGAGGACACCAGGTTGAATGCGCCCATGGCGATGATCAGCGACAGCAGGATCGCCATCACCGTCTTTTCCATCTTCAGGGCGCGGAACATGTTGGCGTTGTCGTTGCTCCAGTCGGTGACCCGGTACGGGCCGCCGAGGTTCACCGCGAGATCGCGGGCGACCTCCCAGGCCTTGTCCATGTCGTGCAGTTTCAGACGCACGCCGGTGACGCCGTCGCCCATGCGCAGCACGCGCTGGATGTCGCTCATGTTGACCACCGCCAGGCCCTTGTCGTACTCGTTGTAGCCGGCCTCGAAGATGCCGCTGACGGTGAAGCGCTTGAGCTGCGGCATCGCCCCCATCGGCGTGCTGCGGCCGTCGGCGGTCATCACCACCACGCTGTCGCCGACCTGGGCGCCCATCCACAGGGCCAGCTCCTTGCCGAGGACGATGTTGAAACTGCCCGGGGTCAACGAGCTCAGCTTGCCTTCGACCATCTTCTCGGCGAGCACCGAGACCTTGCCTTCCTGGGCCGGATCGACGCCGCGGATGATCGCCGGCTGTTGCCGCGTCGACGACAGCAGCGCTTCCTTTTCGATGTAGGGCGCGGCGCCGGCGACGCGCGGGTCGGCGGTGGCCTTGTCGATCGCCAGCCGCCATTCGGCCAGGGGCTCGCCGTAGGCACTGACGGTGGCGTGGGCCGCCATCTGCAGCATGCGATCGCGGATCTCGCGCTGGAACCCGCTCATCACCGCCAGAGTGGTGATCAGCGCGGTCACGCCGAGGGCGATGCCCGCGATCGAGGCCAGGGAAATGAAGGAGATGAAGCCGTTACGGCGTTTGGCGCGCAGATAGCGCAAGCCGATGGCGACGGAAATGGGTTTGAACATCTATGCAGCCGGGACCATGGAGTTGGAAATAGCTTTCATCGTGGGGCTCTGTCTCTGTGATGCCGGCTGCGAATGGACGAACGGTGCTGATGGTTCGGTGATGGCGGATGCCGACGAGTCCCGAATCCCGAATCCCGAATCCCGAATCCCGAGTCCCGAGTCCCGAGTCCCGAGAATTCCGAATCCCGAGAATCCCGAATCCGCCTCATGGTGCCATCGAACGCGTATCGCGCGCAGGGGCTGAGACCGCGACGGCCAGCCTCAGTTCACGGCGGCCGCGGGCGTCCAGGCGATCCGGCCACCACAGCAGGCGCCGCCGCTGCCCGTCCGGGCCGGTGAAGTCGAGCCGGGCCAGCCAGCCGCGCCAATGCAGGCGCAACTCGGTGATCGGCAATTCATCGAGGCTGGCACGCTCGCCGGCGATCAGCAGGCGCTGCGGCGGCCGGCGCAGTTCGCGCCGTGCCGAGTGCAAGCCCCAACCCAACGCCAGCACAGCCAGCGGCCAGGCCACCGCGCGTGGGCATTCGCTAAGCCACAGCGAGAACGCCGCGGCCAGCCCCAGGACGATCAGCGCCGCGGCGAGCAGGCGCGAGGGCCGCCACTCAAGGCGGCAAGGCGCGGATCGATTGGACGAGACGGTCGAGTTCGGCATCGCTGGCGGTTTCGTGGCCCATGAACCAGTGCCAGAGCTTATCGTCCTCGGTTTCCAGCAGCCGTAGGAAAACCCCGCGCTCGGCGTCGGAAGCCTGCTTCCAGACGCGGTCGAGATAGCGCCCGAACAACTGGTCGAGTTCGCGCATGCCGCGCCGGCAGCGCCAACGCAGGCGACGCAGTTCGATCTCGTCGCGTTCCGCGCGGCTGGTTTCGGCTTCGCTCATCTCGTCGCTTCCTCGCACCGAACGCTCACGGCGCGGCCTGGGCCGGCTTCAGCACGTCGCACAGCCCGCCCGGATGATTCCCGCAATAGCCTGCGAGGTCTTTCGCCAGGGCCGGGTCCTGCTCGAGCGCGAGCTTGGCCGAGGCGGCGAAATCGGCATCGCCGCTGTCGCCGGCCATGATCTCGCCGAGCTTGTTCTCGATCGAGGTGTCGGCGAAGGCGCGATGCGCCTGCAGGTGCGCCTCGCCGCCGCGCTCGCGGATGCAGTCGAGCGTGGTCGGCGTGCCGAGCGTGTCGCGCACGCAAGCCAGCTCGGTCTGCCCGGCCGCGCCGCGGAAGTACGCTAAGGCCTCGTCGATTTCGGCCTGAGTCGCGCTTTGCGCCAGACGCTGGGAGGCGCCGTCGAGGAAAGGCCCGCCCGGCATGCTGTCGAACAAGCGCTTCATCACCGCGTTGTGCTCGTCGGAAAGCGCCTCGCTGCCGGGCATGGCCTGACTGAACACCAGGCTCAAACCCTGCTTGAGGATCTCCGCGTAACGCATCGTCTCCAGCAGCTGGCGGGCATCGGCGACGCGGGCGCCGCCCTGCGGAGCATCGGCGGTCTTGCTGGTGTCGGCGAAAGCCGGTGCGGCGCAGAACGCAGCGGCGATCAGCACGACCAGGCTGCTGCGGGCAGAACGCGAAGCGGTCACGCGGGAAAAATTATTCATGAGCTCAGCAATCCGATTGCGAGATGTATCCACAACGCCCACAGCGCGAGCGCGCCGGCGGCGTAAACGAAGAAACGGTGCATGACCCGGTTGTAGCTGCACTGGATCGCGCTATGGGCGATGCGCAGCACTACGAACGACCAGACCAGGGTCAGGCCGATGCCATCGGCCAACCCGGCCAGCACGGCGACGACCACCGCCAGATAAAACAGCACCGGCAGCTCGAACAGATTACGGAAGTTGTCGGCCGCCGCGCTGTCCGTGAGCCTCGCGGTGGCCTGCGCCGAGGTCGCCACCGCTTGCGGGTGGATGCGATCGCGGCGCATCTGCCCGATCCGCACCACGTACATGCGCAACCACACCGCGCAGGTCAGCGCGACCATCGCCAGCACCGGCAGAAACATCGCCTTCGAGTGCATCGTTCACCCCCGGCGCGGCGCGCATCGGCCGCCTGCCACTGGCTGGGACGGCACGACGGCGCCCGAGGCGCCGTCGTGGGTTCGAACTGGGCGGTACCGCGTCGGCTTAGACGCGACGCGCCAGCATCAGCTTCTTGATCTCGCCGATCGCCTGCGCCGGGTTGAGACCCTTCGGGCAGGTGCGGGCGCAGTTCATGATGGTGTGGCAGCGGTAGAGCTTGAACGGATCTTCCAGATCGTCCAGGCGCGCACCGGTGTCCTCGTCGCGCGAATCGATGATCCAGCGATAGGCCTGCAGCAGGATCGCCGGCCCGAGGTAACGGTCGCCGTTCCACCAGTAGCTCGGGCAGCTGGTCGAGCAGCACGCGCACAGGATGCATTCGTACAGACCGTCGAGCTTCTTGCGGTCTTCCGGCGACTGCAGGCGCTCGCGGTCCGACGGGGTCGCGCTCTGGGTGCGCAGCCACGGGCGGATCGAGGCGTACTGGGCGTAGAAGTGGGTCAGGTCCGGCACCAGGTCCTTGACCACCGACATATGCGGCAAGGGGTAGATCGGCACCTCGGGCTTGTCGCAATCGGTGATCGCGCGGGTGCAGGCCAGGGTGTTGGTGCCGTCGATGTTCATCGCGCACGAACCGCAGATGCCTTCGCGACAGGAGCGGCGGAAGGTCAGGGTCGGGTCGATCTCGTTCTTGATCTTGATCAGCGCGTCGAGAACCATCGGGCCGCAGGTCGCGAGGTCCACTTCATAAGTGTCCACGCGCGGGTTGAGGCCGTCGTCGGGGTTCCAGCGGTAGACCTTGAAGGTACGCGGCTGCTTGGCGCCCTGCGTCGGCCAGTGACGGCCCTTCTGGATCTGGGAGTTCTTGGGTAGAGCGAATTCGGCCATGCTGGCGATCTCTCGGCTTGCGGCAGTACTGCGGTGGGTTGCGTGAATGGCGCGCAGCGGAACTGCGCGCCGTAGCGCCGATCAGTACTTGCGTTCCTTGGGCGGGACGTAGGCGACGTCGTCGGTCAAGGTGTAGTTGTGCACCGGACGGTAGTCGATGCTGGTCGTACCCTTCTCGTCGACCCAGCACAGCGTGTGCTTCTGCCACTCTTCGTCGTTGCGCGTGGCGAAGTCCTCGCGGGCGTGAGCGCCGCGCGACTCGGTGCGGTTCTCGGCCGAGACGATCGTGGCCAGGGCCTGGCCGAGCAGGTTCGACAGCTCGTAGGTCTCGATCAGGTCCGAGTTCCAGATCAACGAACGGTCGCTGACCTTGACGTCGGCGAACGAGGCATGGATCTCGCGCATCTTGCGCACGCCGTCGGCGAGGGTCTCGCCGGTGCGGAACACCGCCGCGTCGGCCTGCATGGTGCGCTGCATCTTGTCGCGGATGACCGCGGTCGGGGTGCTGCCGGTGGCGTTGCGCAGCTTGTCCAGGCGCGCGAGCGCTTCGTCGCAGGCGTCGCCGGCCAGGCGCGCGTGAGCGCCGCCGGGGGTGATCGTTTCGGCGCAGCGGTTGGCCACCGCACGGCCGAACACCACCAGGTCGAGCAGCGAGTTCGAGCCCAGGCGGTTGGCGCCGTGCACCGACACGCAGGCCGCTTCGCCGATCGCGTACAGGCCGGGCACGACCGCATCGGGGTTGCCGTTCTTCAACTGCACGACTTCGCCGTGGTAGTTGGTCGGGATGCCGCCCATGTTGTAGTGCACGGTCGGGATGACCGGGATCGGCTCCTTCTCGACGTCGACGTTGGCGAAGATGCGCGCCGATTCGGCGATGCCGGGGAGCTTTTCGTGGATGACCTCGGGGCCGAGGTGGGTCAGGTCGAGCAGGATGTGGTCCTTGTGCTCGCCGACGCCGCGGCCTTCGCGGATCTCGATGGTCATCGAACGGCTGACCATGTCGCGCGGCGCCAGGTCCTTGACGCTCGGCGCATAGCGCTCCATGAAGCGCTCGCCGTTGGCGTTGCGCAGGATGCCGCCCTCGCCTCGCACGCCTTCGGTGATCAGGCAGCCGGCGCCGTAGATGCCGGTCGGGTGGAACTGGACGAATTCCATGTCCTGCAGGCCGAGGCCGGCGCGCAGCGCCATGCCGCCGCCGTCGCCGGTGCAGGTGTGGGCCGAGGTGGCCGAGAAATAGGCGCGGCCGTAACCGCCGGTGGCCAGCACCGTGCCCTGGGCGCGGAACAGGTGCAGCGTGCCTTCGGCCATGTCGAGGGCGAGCACGCCGCGGCAGGCGCCGGTCTCGTCCATGATCAGGTCGAGGGCGAAGTACTCGATGAAGAACTGCGCGTCGTGCGCCAGCGACTGCTGGTACAGGGTGTGCAGGATGGCGTGGCCGGTGCGGTCGGCGGCGGCGCAGGTGCGCTGCGCCGGCGGGCCTTCGCCGTACTTGGTGGTCATGCCGCCGAACGGGCGCTGGTAGATCTTGCCCTCGTCGGTGCGCGAGAACGGCACGCCCTGGTGCTCGAGCTCGATGATGGCCGGGATGGCCTCCTTGCACATGTACTCGATCGCGTCCTGGTCGCCCAGCCAGTCCGAACCCTTGACGGTGTCGAAGAAGTGGTAGCGCCAGTCGTCCTCGCCCATGTTGCCGAGCGCGGCCGAGATGCCGCCCTGGGCGGCGACGGTGTGCGAACGGGTCGGGAACACCTTGGTGATGCAGGCGGTCTTCAAACCCTTCTGGGCGAGACCGAAGGTGGCGCGCAGACCGGCGCCGCCGGCGCCGACCACGACCATGTCGAACTTGTGTTCTTGAATCTTGTAGGCAGAGGCCACGACTCAGGCTCCCAACGCGATGCGGATGATGGCGAGCACGCTGGCGAGAGCCGCGAGTACGCAAACGAAAACCACCGCGAGCTGGGAAGCGATCGCCAGCCCCGGGGTGTGGACGTAGTCCTCGATGACGACCTGCAGGCCGAGCTTGGCGTGCCAGAACATCGCCACTACGAACGCGCTCAGCAGCACCGCGTTGCAGGGATGGGCGACCGAGGCGCGCACCGAGGCGTAGTCGCCGCCGATCCAGGACACGATCAGGCCGAGCACGTACAGGGTCAGCGCGATCAACGCGATCGCGGTGATGCGCTGGACCACGAAGTGGTGGGTGCCGTCCTTCGCCGAGCCCAGGCCGCGCGCGGTCTTGAGCGGGTTGCGCAGATGCTTGTTGTTCGCGCTCATGCGCCACCTCGCGACATCATGGCGACGATCCAGATCAGGGCCGTCAGCACCAGGCTGCCGATCACGCTGATCCAGCCGTTGCGCACGAAGGTGTCGACCTTGTAGGCGTAGCCCGCGTCCTGGACCAGATGGCGGATGCCATTGAGCAGGTGGTAGGCGAAGGCCCAGGTCCAGCCGAACAGGACCAGGAAGCCCAGCGGCGAGCGGGCGCAGGCGGTGAACTGGGCCCAGGCTTCGGGACCGGCCGCGAGCGACACCAGCGCCCAGGCGATCAGCAAAGCGCCGACGGAAAGGATGACACCGGTGGCCCGGTGCAGGATCGAGGTCACCATCTGTATCTGCCAGCGGTAAACCTGCAGATGCGGTGACAGGGGTCGTTCGCGGTTCGCCATTAGCGTGGCAATCTCGGCTGGGCGGCGGCGCCGCGTGGCGGGGGGAGCGTGGGAGCGCTGTGTGGGGGCGTGAGGGCTAGCGGTCGGACGTCGGATCAGAAATCGATGCAGCGGCCGTTCTTTTCCCAGTCGCCGTAACGGGTCGGTTCGGGACCCTCGCGACCACCGTGCTCTTTACGAGCGTCCTTGGCGGAAGACGAATCGCCTCCCGTATCCGGTACGGGAGTCGCCGGGGTCTCGGACCCAAGGTCCGAAGGTGCTTCCGGGGTGGTTTCGCCTATCATCACAGCGTTAAATATTAATTCCCGGCCCCCATGCCTGACAACCCGCACCCCTTGCACGGACAGGCGTTTGCCCTGCCCGGCCAACGCCTCATTACCCTCGAAGGCCGCGACGCAGCAGCGTTTGCGCAGTCTCAGTTCATGAACGACGTGAAGACGCTCGCCGACGGTCATTGGCATTGGAGCGGCTGGCTGACGCCTAAAGGGCGCCTGATTGCGCTATTTGCGCTGCTGCGCCTGTCCGACCAGCGCATCTGGTTGCTGCTCCCCGATGCCGACCCGGCGACGATCGTCGAGGCGCTGAAACGCTTCGTGTTCCGCAGCAAGGTGGCGATCGCCCTGCGCGAGGACCTCAGCGCCGAAGGGCGCTGGGCCGAACCGGCGCAAGCACGCGGCGGCGCCCTCGGCGGCGACGAGAACGAAGACCTGGAGCTGGACTTCAGCGGCGATGGCAGCGCGCGCAGCCTGCGCATCGTCGCGACGGCGGCAGCGCCCGAGGACCCCGCGGCGGTCGCGCAGTGGGCGCTGGCCGATCTGCGCCACGGCCTGCCCCGGCTGCCGGCGTCGCAGGCCGAGCAATGGACCCCGCAACAGCTGTCGCTGGAACGCCTGCGCGCCTTCAGCGTCAAGAAAGGCTGCTACCCCGGCCAGGAGATCGTCGCGCGCACCCATTTCCTCGGCAAGGCCAAGCGCGGCGTGGTGACATTCGCCGCTTCCGCGCCGATCGAGGCCGGGGCGGAAGTGCGCGGCGAAAGCGCTGCACTGGGCACCGTGGTCGCCTCGGCGAGCGATGGCGGGACCCATCTCGCCCTGGCGGTGTTGCCGCTGGAGCGCCCCGAACAGACAGTGACCATCGGCGGGCAGGCGGTGGAGGAAGTGCCGCTACTGGAAGGTTTCGCACGCTGAAGAAACTGCGCTTCCAAGAGTAGGAGCGGCGCAAGCCGCGACCACGGGGTTGCAGGTGGCGGCGTCGGTGTCTTGTGGAGGCGCGGTCGCGGCTTGCGCCGTTCCTACCCTGATTGCGCGACCAGATCGCCTACAACCCGCCTTCGCCGGTGGTCGACATCCAGACCGAGCGCCCGACTTCGTTGCGCTCGGTTTTCCAATGCTCCTGCCAGGCCTGGAACATCAACACGTTCCACAGATGGGTGTGCCAGCGGCGCTCGCCGGCCAGGAACTGTCGCCACAGGCCGCCGACCAACTCGGCGTCGAGATAACCTTCCTGCGCCAGGCGCGACGGGTCGAGCAACCCCGCCGCCCATTCGCGCAGGTCGCCGCGTAGCCATTGCGTCACCGGCGCGCCGAAACCGCGCTTGCCGCGGTCGACCATGGCGTCCGGCAGATAGCGCTTGAGCACGCGCTTGAGCAGGTACTTGCTGCCGCCGTCGCAGCGCTTGAACTGCAACGGCAAGGACCAGGCGAATTCGGCGACGTGGGTGTCGAGCAACGGCGCGCGCGCCTCCAGGCCGACCGCCATGCTGGCGCGGTCGACCTTGCACAGCAGGTCGTCGGGCAGGTACACGCTGTAGTCGGCCAGCATCATCGCGTCGGCCGGCGTGCCCAGGCCGCCCAGCGGTTCGGCGAGGTCGTACATCGTCGCCGGCAGTTTCGACCCGGGCACCGCGGCCTGCGGGAAGCGCCAGCGCACGATGCGGTTGCGGTAGACGTCGCCGATGCCGTGCGCGCCCATTTCGGCGGCGAACGCAGCGAAACCACCGGCGCGCGAGGCTTCGCCGTGGCCGCTCGCGGACTTGGCCAGCCAGCGCCGCAGCGGCGCCGGCACCCGCTGCTGCAGACGCAGGTTGCGCAAGGCGCGTTCGTAGCGGGTATAGCCGAAGAACAACTCGTCGCCACCATCGCCAGACAGCGCCACGGTGACCTGGCTGCGCGCCAAGGCGCAGACCAGGGCGGTCGGTACCTGCGAAGCGTCGGCGAAGGGTTCGTCGAACATCGTCGGCAGCCGCGGCACCACCGCCAAGGCATCGGCGCCGCTGACGTAGAGCTCGGTATGCGCGGTGCGCAGATGGCGCGCGACTTCGCGCGCGAGCGGCGCCTCGTCGTGATGCGAGCCCTCGAAGCCGATGGTGAAGCTCTGCACCGGCTTCGCGCTCAGCGCCTGCATCAACGAAGTCACCACCGACGAATCGGTACCGCCGGAGAGAAACACGCCGACCGGCACGTCGGCGACCATGCGCAGGCCCACCGCATCGCGCAGCAAGTCGTCGAGCCGGTCTTCGGCGGCATCGATGTCGCCGTCGAAGGGGTGCCGGATCGCCGTGGCCATGCGTTCGCGCGCCTGCCAATAGCTGTGCTGGTCGCGCTTGGGATCGTGGGCTGCGGCACCGCGCGCGACCGTGGCGGCGTCGAAACGCAGCAAGGTGCCCGGCATCAGCTTGAAGGTGTCGGTATGGATCGCATACGGCGACGGCACGTAGTCGTAGCGCAGCAACAGAGCCAATGCGTTGCGGTCGACGCCGTTGTCGAATTGCGGATGCCGCCACAGCGCCTTGAGTTCGGAACCGAACACCAGGCTGTCGCCAGCCCAGCCGTAGTACAGCGGTTTCTTGCCGACCCGGTCGCGGGCCAGCCACAGGGTCTGCTCGTGGCGGTCCCACAGGGCGATCGCGAACATGCCGTTGCAGCGCGCCACCGCGTTCTCGACGCCCCACTCCACCACCGCGGCCAGCAACACCTCGGTGTCGGAATGGCCGCGGAAAGCATGGCCGCGTTCGAGCAGTTCCTCGCGCAGGGCGGCGAAGTTGTAGACCTCGCCGTTGTAGGCGATCACATAACGGCCGTCGGCCGAAGCCATCGGCTGATGGCCCAGCGGCGACAAGTCGAGAATGCTCAAACGGCGATGCGCCAGGGCGATGCCCTGCCCGGCATCGGCCCAGACGCCGTCGTCGTCGGGGCCGCGGTGACGCAAGGCGTCGCCCATCGCGCCGGCCAGTTCGAGCAGATGCTCGTGGCCGATATCGGTGCGCGGACACAGCAGGCCGGCCAGTCCGCACATGGCCGTCAGCCCTTGGCCAGCGCGGCGGCGGCGCGGACGATGTCGTCTTCGCCGGGGATCACCAGGAAGGCCGCGCCGGCCAGCGGGGTGTAGGTGTCGACGCCGACCACGCGCTGCAGCGGCACGCCGCCGAAACCGGCCTCGGTCAATGCCGCGATCACGCCCTCGCCGACGCCGGCGCTGCGCCGGCCTTCGTCGACCACGATAATGCGCTTGGCGCCGCGCGCCTGTTCGGCGATGTAGGCGTCGTTGAGCGGCACCAGCCAGCGCAGGTCGACCACCCGCGCCTTCCAACCGTGCTGCTTCTCTATCTCGCGCGCCGCGCGCAGGCTCATCGGTACACCGTTGCCGTAGCTGAAGATCACCAGGTCGTCGCCCTGGCTGCCGTCCTGCGGCGCATACACGCGACCTTCGCCGAGGGTCATCGCCTCGTCCGGCTTCGGATACGAGGTCAGCCAGGCGCCGTCGCCGGCTTCGTACAGATCCTTGGTCATGTACAGCGCGATCGGCTCCAGGAACACCGACACGCGGCCGTCGACCTTGGCCAACGCGGTCAGGGTGCGCAGCATGGTCGCTGCGTCGTCGCCGCGCGAGGCGCAACCGACCACCAGGCCGGGGATGTCGCGCAAGGCGGTGATCGAGTTGTCGTTGTGGAAATGCCCGCCGAAACCGCGCTGGTAGCCCAGGCCGGCGATACGCACCACCATCGGGTTGCGGTACTGGTTATTGCTGAAGAACTGCAGCGACGCCGCCTCGCCGCGGATCTGGTCGCAGGCGTTGTGGAAATACGCCAGGTACTGGATTTCCGGGATCGGCATCAGGCCGACGTTGGCGAAACCCTGGGCCATGCCCAGGATCATGGTCTCGTCCAGCAAGGTGTTGAATACGCGGCGTGGGCCGAAGGCCTTCTGCAAGCCCTTGGTGACGGTGTAGACGCCGCCCTTCTGCGCCACGTCCTCGCCGAACAGCAGCGTTTCCGGGTACTTGGCGAACAAATCGTGCAGGGCGTTGTTGATCTGGATCGCCAAGTGCCGCGGCGGCTGTTGCTCGGGCAGCTTGGCCTCGCTGCCGAACACCTGCAGGCGACGCTCGGCGAAATCGGCGCGCTTGGCTTCTTGCTGCACCGCTTCGGGCGAATACGGCGCCAGCGGCGCGATCACTTCGTCGAGGCGGTCGAGCTTGGGTCGGCGGTCGGCTTCCTCGGCGGCGGCGAAGCACTGCTTGCGCGTCGCCTCGTACAGATCGAGCACGTCCTGCTTCGACATCAGCCCCGATTCGAGCGCGATCGCCGCCGAGCGCAGCAGCGGGTCGCTGGCTTCGACCGCGCACAGCTCCTCGAAGGAACGCCATTCGATTTCGAAATCGGTGCCGGCGTGGCCCATGATGCGGGTCGTGCGCAGGTGCAGGAAGGTCGGACGGCGGCTGCGGCGGCAATGCTCGACCGCGCGCTGCACGTCGGCGTAACCGCTGGCCAGGTCGAGGCCGTCGGCGGCGAAATAATCCAGGCCGTCCATGTTGCGGAAACGGTTGGCGATCCAGCCGCCGGGCGTCTTGACCGAAATGCCGATGCCGTTGTCTTCGCAGACGAACAACACCGGTGCCGGCAGTTTTTGATATGCGGTCCAGGCGGCGGCGTTGAACGCGGTCTGGGCGGTGGCGTGGTTGGCCGAGGCGTCGCCGAACGAACAGATGGCGATGCTGTCGTCGGGGATCGGCAGGGCGTGGCCGAGGCGGCGGCCGGTTTCGATGGCGACCGCGGTGCCGAGCGCCTTCGGCAGGTGCGAGGCGATCGTCGAGGTCTGCGGCAGCACCCACAAGGGCTTGCTGCCCCACACTTTATGCCGGCCGCCCGAAGCCGGGTCGTCCTTGCTGGCGGCGAAGCTCAGCGCCGAATCCATCACCGGGTCCATACCGGGCAACTTGCGGAAGCGCTCGGCCATGAAGCCGCCGCTGCGGTAATGCAGGAACGCCGGATCGGTGTGGCGGGCCAACCGCGCGACCATGGCGTTGCCTTCGTGGCCGCTGGAACCGATGGTGTAGAAGACCTTGTTCTGCACGCGCAGCACGCGCGCCATCAGGTCGAGATGGCGGCTGATCAGCTGCGACTCGAACAGTTCGCGGAAGCCGCGCGCGTCGAGCGCGCTGCCCTGCAGGATCGCCTCGTCCGGCGCCGGCCGCGCATCGGCGCGGCCGTTCCACCGATTGACGAACTCGACGAAATTGACGTCGCAGATCTCGGCCCGGTTGAGCCCCTTCATGCGTGCCGGGATCGGGCTCGGCACCGCATTGAAGTTCGGCACGTTGTTGAAGATCGAAGACTGCAGTTGCGCTGACATCGAACACTCCGCCGCCCGTCGCCGGGCCGGCTCATCAAGGAAGAATTAGACGGAACCCGTCACGGCGTCTGGGCGATGCGCTGCGCCGCCTGCGGGTCGGGATCGGGCAAGGCGACGAAACCCGGCGTCGCCCGCACCCGCGCGCGCCAGGCATCGATCGCCGGATACGGCGCCAACTCGATGCCGCCATGGCCGGCGACGTCGGTGTAGGCGAACAAGGCGATGTCGGCGATGCCGTAGGCCTCGCCGCTGAACCAATCGTGGGACTGCAGATGCCGTTCCATCACCGCCAGCGCGCGATGGCCGCGTTCGCGCAGCGACGGCAGCTCGGCGCGCCGCGGCGAATCCAGCGGCGTCCAGCCGGCGATGAAACGGGCCACGGCGACATAAGGCTCGTGGCTGTACTGCTCGAAGTTCATCCAGCTCAACGCCTGCGCGCGCTGCCAGCGATCGCTCGGCAGGAACGCGCTGCCGTCGGCGAGGTAGTACAGGATGGCGTTGGATTCGCTGAGGGTGCGGCCGTCGTCGAGCTCGATCACCGGCACCTTGGCGTTGGGATTGCGGGCGAGGAATTCCGGCGTGTGGGTTTCGCCGCGGCTGCTGTCGACCTCGACCCAGGCATAGGCTTCGCCGAGTTGTTCGAGCAACAGGCGCAGCTTGTGGCAATTGCCCGAGGGCGAGAAACCGTAGACGGTGATCACGCGGCGGCTCCCGAGCGGCGGCGTGCCCGCCATTCCTCGCGGGTCTGGCCCCAGACTTCCACTTCCATGTCGGCCGGCGCCGGCAGCCGGTCCTGACGCATGTAGCGCGAACCGAGTTTGGCCGCTACGCCTTTCGACGGCAGATTGTCCGCGTCGATGGTGTGGATCACCTCGCTCCAGCCCAGGTGTTCGAAGGCCCAATCGGTCGCCGCGGCGGCGCCCTCGGTGCCGTAGCCCTTGCCGCCTTCGCTTTCGACGATGCCCCAACCCACCTCGGTGCCGGGCCAGCCGTCCGGCTGCCAGGGGCCGAGGCGGCCGATCCAGCGGCCGGAGGTTTTTTCGTAGACCGAGAAGAACCCATAGCCGTATGCGGCCCAGGAGCCGATCACCGACATCAGGCCGCGCCAGGCCACCGAACGCGGCTGCGGCCCGCCGATGTAGCGCAGGTAGTCGCCGGCATCCATGAAGGCGGCCCAGTCGTCGAAATCGTCCAGGCACGGCGGGCGCAGGACCAGGCGCGGCGTTTCCAGTTCGATGTCGGGAATCGTCATCACGGCTCGGTTCTCCCCTTGCGCCAGCATCGCCATGTGAAAGCCCCTCGCCGCTTATGTGAGAGAGATTGGACGAGGGCCGCGATCCGGCTGCCTCCGGTTGCGTACAGGGCCGTCAGACCGCGTGCGCCCTCATCCGGCCCTTCGGGCCACCTTCTCCCGCGCGCGGGAGAAGGGAAATACCGCAGTTCGCGCCTATCGCATCAGGCCTATCGCATCAGGCGAGAGCGGACACTCAGAACGCGCTGATCCCGGTCAGCTCGCGGCCGACCACCAACTGGTGCACGGTCTCGGTGCCTTCGTAGGTGATCACCGACTCCAGGTTCAGCGCGTGACGGATCGCCGCATGCTCGGTGGTGATGCCGGCGCCGCCGAGCAGGTCGCGGCATTCGCGCGCGATGTCGATGGCCATGCGGCAGTTGTTCCACTTCGCCAGGCTGACCTGGGTCGGCTGCATGTTGCCGGCGTCCTTGAGGCGTCCGAGCTGTACGACCAGCAACTGCGCCATGGTGATGCGGCGCGCCATCTCGGCCATCTTGATCTGCGCCGACTGGGTCGCCGCGACCGGACGCTCGAACAGGATGCGTTCCTTGGTGTAGCCCAGCACTTCGTCGAGGCAGGCGATGGCCGCGCCGATCGGGCCCCAGGTGATGCCGTAGCGGGCCTGGGTCAGGCAACCCAGCGGACCCTTCAGGCCCTTGACGTTGGGCAGGCGGTTGGCCTCGGGCACGCGCACGTTGTCGAAGAACAGCGACGAGGTCACCGACGCGCGCAGGCTCATCTTGTGCTTGATTTCCTGGGCGGCGAAACCGGGCATGCCCTTCTCGACCACGAAGCCCTGGATGCCGTCGTCGGTCTGCGCCCAGACGATGGCGATGTCGGCCAGGTTGCCGTTGGTGATCCACATCTTGGAGCCGTTGAGGACCCAGTCGCCGCCGTCGCGCTTGGCGTTGGTCTTCATGTTGGCCGGGTCGGAACCGCCGTGCGGCTCGGTCAGGCCGAAGCAGCCGATGATCTCGCCGCGGGCCATGCCCGGCAGCCAGCGCTCGCGCTGTTCTTCGGTGCCGTAGGCGTAGATCGGGTACATGCACAGCGAGGACTGCACGCTGACGAAGCTGCGGATGCCGCTGTCGCCGCGTTCCAGCTCCTGGCAGATCAAGCCGTAGCTGACTGCGTTGAGGCCGGCGCAGCCGTACTTTTCCGGCAGCGAGGAACCGAGCAGGCCGAGTGCGGCGATCTCCGGGACCAGCTCCTTCGGGAAGCGGCCCTGGTCGAAGGCGTCGCCGATGATCGGGATCACGCGCTCATCGGTGAAACGGGCCACGGTGTCCTGAACGGCGCGCTCCTCGTCGCTGAGCAAGGAACGGACGTCGTAGAGATCGTAGGGATTCAGGGCCATGGCGCGCTTGGGAGACCTCTAGGACAGAAAGACCGTCATTGTAATGGCCCCTTGCGACCGGGGTAAGGCCGCAACCCCCCGGATCTGCGCCGTGGGCGGTATTGGGGGAATTCTTGCGCCAGCCCACGCGGCAACGGGCGGCTTTCTCGTCCGCGCCTGCGCTCAAGCACAAAACCGTGCGCCCTGCGCGGCCGCCTGCACGTTTGCTCAAGGCCGCGACGACGCACCCTGGCCGCTCCGGCCGCGACGGCCTCAGCCAGACCCGGCCTGGCCTGGCCGTCGGATCGCGAGGCAAAAAAACGGGGCCGGAAGATCCGGCCCCGTTCGGGTGTCGCGTGGTGCGCTGGGCTCAGCCGCGGCTCGGCACGCCGGCCGACGCGGTCTGGGTCACGACGTGGCCGTCGATGACCGGCAGGCGCTGGGTCGGGCGCTCGTCCATGCGGATGGTCTGCTCCTGGCCCTGGTAGCGGTAGGTCACGTCGTAGCCGACGACCTTGTCTTCGCTGCCCAGCGCGATGCGGCTGCCCGGCTTGCTCTCGGTACGCATGGTGCCGGTGGTGCCGTCCGGATTGCGGTAGGTCACGTTGTAGGCGACCACGCGCGAGGACTGCGACTTGTCCGAGACGGTGTGGCACTGGCGCTCGGTGCGGTTCACGACGCGACCGCCGACATGGTTGCGGTCGACGCGGTTGCCGATGAAGCCGCCGGCCACGGCGCCGGCCGCGGTCGCGGCCTTCTTGCCGTTGCCGCCGCCGACCTGGTTGCCGAGCAGGCCGCCGATGACCGCACCGGCGACGGTGCCGCCGACGTTGCCGTCGCGCTCGGGCAGGCGCTCCTGCACGACCACGTCTTCGCAGACTTCGCGCGGGGTCGAGGTGGTGTTGGTCTCGCGGACCGGATCGGTGCCGATCACGGTCGCGTACAGCTTCTGCTTCTCGTTGATCGGGTCGACCTTGACCACGTCGGCGTAATCGACCTGCGGCGCGGTGTTGATCGCGCCGTTGGCGGCGATGTCGCCGACGGTGCCGGCCGGCGCGAGTTCGGCGCCTGCCACCGGAGCCAGTGCAGCCTGACCGGCCGCACCGTTGCCACGGAAGCTCTGGAACGCCGCGACGGCAACGCCGCCGACCAGCAGCGCCGCAATCGCTACAGCTATCATGTTCTTGTTCATTTGGAGTCTCCGGGGCGCGGTGAGCAGCTATGTAAGTACAGACGGTCGGGATAGGTTGCCGACCGTTGGGGGGATGGCGCCATTCCACCACTTGAAAGCTGAACCAGTGCCTATTGATATTCGCCAATCTGTCCCGGGTATGAATCGTCACGCGGCCCCGTGCTAGCGTGTTTGCAACCTGCGTCACAACTCGACTGAACATGGCCAATCCTCTGCTCGCTCCCCTGTTGGGCTTTCTCGGACGCCTGAGCTATCCGCGTCTGTTCGTGGTCACCGCGGCGCTGTTTCTGGTCGACCTGGTCATCCCCGACTTCGTCCCGCTCGCCGACGAAATCCTGCTGGGCCTCGGCACCTTGCTGTTGGCCAACTGGAAGAACCGCAAGGCGCCGCCGACCATCGAGCCGCCGCGGCCGCCCACGCGCTGAGCGCATGCACTTCCTGGTCGACAGCCACTGTCACCTCGATGCGGCCGAGTTCGACCTCGACCGCGGCGACGTCGTCGCACGCGCGCGCAAGGCCGGCGTCGCCCGCCAGGTCGTGCCGGCGGTCGACGCGACCGGCTGGCCGAAGTTGCGCGAGGTCTGCGCGAGCGCACCCGGCCTGTATCCGGCCTACGGCCTGCACCCGATGTATCTGTCCTCGCACCGGCCCGGGCATCTGCACGAATTGCGCGATTGGATCGAGCGCGAACGGCCGCTCGCGGTCGGCGAATGCGGCCTCGATCATTTCGTCGAGGGGCTCGATCGCGACGAGCAAATGCGCTACTTCGAAGGCCAGCTGAAACTCGCGCGCGAGTTCGACCTGCCCTTGATCGTGCACGCACGCCATGCGGTCGAGGCGGCCATCGCCGCGTTCCGCCGCATCGGCGGCCTGCGCGGCGTCGTCCACAGTTATTCCGGCAGCGAGGAACAGGCCGAGCAGTTATGGAAGGCCGGTTTCCTGCTCGGTCTCGGCGGGCCGGTTACTTACGACCGCGCCAAACGCTTGCGGCGCATCGTCGCGGCGATGCCGATCGAACAGTTATTGCTCGAAACCGATGCGCCCGACCAGCCCGATGCCGCGATTCGCGGCCAACGCAACGAACCCGCGCGCCTGGCCGGCATCGCCGAAACCATCGCCGGACTGCGCGGGATATCGCTGGACGAACTCGCCGCCGCGACCAGCGCCAACGCCGAGGGGTTGTTCAAGCTGCCGGCTGCTTCAGACATTGCTTCTGAGTAGGAGCGGCGCAAGCCGCGACCGCGCCAACGCAACGACGGCGCAAACACAGTTGCCGATTGATTTCGCTACTGCTGCCTTCGCACTGGGTTGAAAGCCCGCGGTCGCGGCTCGCGCCGCTCCTACCCCTTTGAGCCTCAGCGCTCAGGCCGCCTGCGCCTTGGGCTTGAGCAGGATTTCCAGCGCACGCCCGACCGCGACGAAAGCGAACACGCCGGTGATGTGGGTGGCCGCGCCGAGCCCGGCACCGCAATCGAGCTTCAAGGCCGCGTCGCCGGCGAGCTTCGGCCGCAGGCCGCAGACGCTGCCGTCGGGCTGCGGGTATTTGACGTTCTCCAGCGAGTAGATCGCCGAGACGCTGAAATAGCGGCCGGGGTTCTTGGGGAAATTGAACTCGCCGCGCAGCTTCTTGCGGATCAGGGCCAGCATCGCATCATGTTCGGTGCGCGACAGATCGCGCACCCGCACCAGGGTCGGGTCGGTGCGTCCGCCGGCCGAGCCGACCACGATCACCGGCAGCTTGCGGCGCCGGCACCAGGCGATCAGTTCGACCTTGCTGCGGAAGCTGTCGCAGGCATCCAGGACCAGGTCGAAACCGCGGTCCAGCAGCTCGTCCAGGTTCGACGGGGTCAGGAAGCTCTGCACCGCATCGACCTCGATCGCCGGATTGATCGCCCGGCAACGCTCGGCCATGGCCTCGACCTTGGCGCGGCCGTACTGGCCTTCCAGCGCCGGCAACTGGCGGTTGGTGTTGGACACGCACAAGTCGTCGGCATCGATCAGGGTCAGGTGGCCGATGCCGGTACGCGCCAGCGCTTCGACCGCCCAGGAACCGACGCCGCCCATGCCGACCACGGCGATGCGGCATTGGCGGAAGCGTGCGACCGAGCCGTGGCCGTACAAGCGGTCGATGCCGGCAAAGCGTTCTTGCCAGAGGGTGTCGGAGGATTGCGGGGTCATGCGCTTATTGTAAGGGCGACGGCGCGGCTTTCCGGCGCGGCCGCTGGGACACTGCGGCGCAGGACCTGCGACATGCGGGCAAGGCCGCCCCACCCGCCTCCCCACCCGGCCGCCATCTGCGCGCATGCAATGTGCCTTTAAAGGCATCGAAAAGCCTGATCCGACGGGCTTTCGTCCGCTCCAGCGCTGACCCGGGCCTCACATCGGCGCGTGCTATCGTG
This sequence comes from Lysobacter sp. CA196, assembly GCF_052078695.1. Taxonomy (NCBI): domain Bacteria; kingdom Pseudomonadati; phylum Pseudomonadota; class Gammaproteobacteria; order Lysobacterales; family Lysobacteraceae; genus Lysobacter; species Lysobacter sp. CA196. Next base: position 211,857 of record NZ_JBQJIN010000001.1, read on the forward strand.
CGCCGACATTGGATGGAGGCCAGGCAATGAGCGATACCCAGCCCACTAACGCCGAAGCGAAACGCAAAGGCAATGGTTCGAAGTACCTGTTTCTGTTTCTGATCGGCTTGGTCGGCGGCGTCATCGCCACCGTCATGGCGGTACGCGCACTGGATCAACGCAAGGACCATTTCCCCGACAGCGTCATGCAAGTGCAGCAGTGGCACCTGGGCCAGCTCAAAGGCAAGGTCGAGCAGAACCGTTGCGGAGCCACCGACACGCTCCCGCATCTGAAGGCCTTGCGCACCATGGCCGACGATCTCGAACCGGCCTTCCCCGATCTCAAGGACGACGCCCGTTTCGGCCAGCACGCAAGCAAGATGCGCGCCGCGCTCGACGGCGCCCTGACCAGTCCGCCGCTCAATTGCGCCGGCGTCGGCGCAGTCTCCGAACAGATCGGCGAAGCCTGCAAGGCCTGCCATCAGGACTTCCGCGGCTGAGCGCCCCGCGCTTCCCCGCCGCGAGCTGAACGCGGTGGGGATTTGTCCGATACAGGGCGCCGAAATTGAACACGTGTTCACGTGACTGCGCATAGCTTGACTGGCGCGTGGCAACTGTCCGCCACCCGCCCCTAAAGCGCAGGAGCCTCGAATGAACACCAATAACATCCGATTGCTGGGTCTGGCCACGGTCGCTACGCTGGCCCTCGCGGGCTGCGCGACCTCCCCGGGCTACGGTGGAGGCTACGGCAACAGCTACCCGCCGCCGTCGCAGCCGAGCTACGGCAATCAACAGAACAATTGCTACGACTGCGGTGTCGTGACCCGCATCGAGCAGACCACCGCGACCAGCACGGCGCCGCGCGCGACCGGTGCGATCCTGGGCGGTCTGGTCGGCGCCGTCGCCGGCCGCGAAATCGCCGACGACCACACCGACAGCAAGGGCCGCCGCAACACCGCCACCGTCGCCGGTGCCGCCGCCGGCGCCCTCGCCGGCAACGCGATCCAGAACCGCGTCGGCGCGCCGACCTACAACGTCTATGTGCGCATGAACGACGGCCGCACCGTGGTGGTCAGCCAGAAGGATCTCGGCGGCATTCGCGAGAACACCTACGTCCGCGTCGCCAACGGTCGCGCCTACATTCGTTGATCGAAGCGCGACCGATCGATAGGTACGGTTGCTCGACGCGGCATCGAACCAAGTCGACGCCTACTTGCGATGAAACAATGTAACGAGAAACGATAACGAAAAACGGCCCGCATCGCGGGCCGTTTTTTGTTGCGCGCGCGCCGCGATTCGCGTTCACGACCCGCATCACGATTAAGCGCGGAACTGGCTCACTTATCGCGCGCTGCACGATCTTGCCTTCGGTTAGGGTTTTCGGGTCCGCCACCGGACCCCGCCCATCGCAACATCAGGAGATCGTGGAATGAAACTTCGCTTCGTGCATCTGGTTTCCGCGAGTGCCGTGCTCACCGGCGCCATTGCAGCCGCCGTCGCCGCGCCCGGCGCCGCCCAGAATAATCCGCTGCGCGTCGGCATGGTCGCCGTCTCCGGAGCCGCCGACGATTTCCTCGGCTCGGTCGAGATCAGCATCACCAACACCAGCCGCAAGGCCGTGCGCCTGCCGAAGTGGCAGCTGCCGTCGGACCAGTTCGACGCCAAGCTGTTCAACGTCAGCTACAACGGTCAGCCGGTCGCCTACGAGGGCGCGATGGTCAAGCGCGGCCTGCCGCAGGCCGAAGACTTCGCGATCCTGCAGCCGGGTCAAACCTATCGCCGGGTGATCGATCTCTCGGCCGGTTACGACCTGTCGCAAACCGGCCAGTACGTGGTCAGTTTCAACGCGCCGTTGCAGCACGCTTCCACCTCGGACCGGGTCATGCTGCATCAGGCCAACGGCCTGCCGATGAGTGCGCAGAGCGCGCCGCTGAGCCTGTGGGTCGACGGCCTCGACCAACTCGGCGGCAGCAAGGCCTCACCGGCGGCGAAGAAGCCCCCGGTCGGCCCGAGCGCGATCGTCAACGGCGTCAATTACGTCGGTTGCACGACCTCGCGCACCAGTTCGGCCGGCCAGGCGGTCAACGCCGCGCGCAGCTATGCCGAAAACGCCAAGGGCTATCTCAATGCCGGCACGGTGGGCCCGCGCTACACGACCTGGTTCGGCGCCTACACCTCCAGCCGCTACAGCACCGCGCGCTCGCACTTCGTGTCGATCGATTCGGCGATCGACCAGAGTAACGGCCAGATCACCATCAACTGCGGTTGCACCAGCAGCGCCTATGCCTACGTCTATCCGAACCAGCCGTACCAGATCTACGTCTGCAACGCGTTCTGGAACGCGCCGCTGACCGGCACCGACTCCAAGGCCGGCACCCTGATCCATGAGATGAGCCACTTCACCGTCGTCGCCGGCACCGACGATCACGCCTACGGCCAGAGCGCGGCGAAGAGCCTCGCCAGCAGCAACCCCAGCGCCGCGCTCGACAACGCCGACAACCACGAGTACTTCGCCGAAAACACCCCGTTCCAGAACTGAGCCGCGCACTCGCGCAGCACGCTCGCCCCGTCGAGCTCCGAACGGCCCGCTACGGCGGGCCGTTCGCGTTGATGCCGTCGTCGATGCGAAACCCGCTCGCGCTCGACCCCATGCATCGGACTCGCGCGTTCGATAACCACGAGCCTTCCGCCAGCTGTGGAAACAAGCACGATGTGGAAACCAGCACGATGCGGAAACCGACGCCAGGATGGCGCGAGGCGCCGACCGGGAGACGAGGCCGGGTCGGCGCCGTGCGGGGCTCCTTCCGGATGGAGATCCGGAAGCGCGAACGGCGCAGGGCGATGGGAAGCGCCGCTCGCGGGCAACAGGCGCAGGGACGCGGGACGGCTCGGCAAGGCCGTCGGGTTGCCGGGGGCTTCGTGCCCCCGGCGCTTTTTTTCTCCGGGATTCGCGCAGGCGCATCGGCCGACCGACGGCTTGGCGATGCGGTCGCCGATACCGCACTTCTACCCATCGGCATTCAATCGATACAACCAAGGGGGATTTCGTATTCGCAGGATTCGCGCTCGGCTGCGCTGGCGGCGTTTCGAATCCGGCGGTGCCGGAATCGTTGCGATTGCGCTGGAGCGAAGCGGGCAATATCCGAAATTGTGACGAAAATCAAGAAATGTATAGCAAAAAGCCCGGCCGAAGCCGGGCTTTTCTGACGCTATGCGCTGCGATCGAAGAGCGCAGCTGAACATCGGTGCGAGCTTTACAGCGGTTCGACTGCGTCGGCCTGCAGGCCCTTCTGGCCCTGGACGACGGTGAAGGAGACCTTCTGGCCTTCCTTCAGGCTCTTGAAGCCCTGGGATTGGATCGCGCGGAAGTGCACGAAGACATCTTCGCCGTTTTCACGGCTGATGAAGCCAAAACCCTTGGCATCGTTGAACCACTTGACGGTTCCCGTTTCTTTGCCGGACATCGCTACTCTCTCCCTGGAACGTGATGTTGTTAACACGACCTTCGTCGCGTGCTGGTTGCAAGGAGGAAGCGAGGTGCAACGATGTAGCGGATCGATGGATCTACCGCATCGGGGCCACGATTCACGGTGACCCTTGGCAAACGCAGCGACCGCAACGTACCCCGACATGGGCCAAAATGCAAACAGCCCGGACAGCCTGTCCGGACAAGGGATTCGGGATGAATTTGGATACGTTTTATTACATTTTGGCCGGGGTGCTGGTCGTTGTCGGAATGGTCGGAACGGTGCTCCCCGCCCTGCCCGGCCTGCCCCTGGTTTTCGCCGGGATGGTGCTCGCCTCCTGGGTATCCGGATTCGAGAAAGTCGGCTGGGTGGTGCTGGTCCTCCTCGGCGTGCTGACGGTGCTGTCGATGGGCGTGGATTTCGCGGCCACCGCGATGGGGGCCAAACGAGTCGGGGCCAGCAAGCTGGCGATCGTCGGCTCGATCATCGGCACCTTCGCCGGGCTGGCCTTCGGCCTGGTCGGCGTGTTCATCGGCCCCTTCGTCGGCGCCCTCGTCGGCGAACTGATCCACACCCGCCAGCTCAGTCAGGCCACCAAGGTCGGCGTCGGCACCTGGGTCGGCATCGTCGCGGGCACCGTGCTCAAGCTCGGCCTCGCCTTCGCGATGGTCGGCCTGTTCGCTTTCGCCTGGTTCTTCTGATGCATGCCTCTTCTGAACCGCGGGCGACCGCGTCGCCGCCGCGCGCTGCGACGCGGTTCACGTCTCGTTCGCATCCGGATGCAAGACTGCATCGGTTTTCGTTCGCGATCCATACGCTATGAATGAGGCCATGCCCTTGCAAAGCACCCTGCTGTTCGCCGCGCTCGCGAGTACGCCCGCGCTCGCCTTCGCCCAGGCCGCATCGCAAGCGGCGACCCCGGAGGCCTGCGTGGCGATCACCAGCAATGCCGATCGCCTGGCCTGCTACGACGCCGCACTCGGCCGTCCGGCCGACGGCGCGCGCCAGGCCGACATCGCGGCCAAGGAAGCCAAGGCGATCCAGCAGAACCTCGAGGTCGGCGACGAGATCGCCGGCGAACCCAAGCCGACGGTCGGCGAACGCGCCAAGCGCGCGCTGTCGGGCAGCGTCTTCAACCACGACGACCCACTCGGCAGCGCCATCGCCAACGCCGGCAAGGGCAGCCTGCTCGACAGCCGTTGGGAGCTGGCCAAGGACTCCAAGCTCGGCGTGTTCAACTTCCGCGCCTACAAGCCGGTGTATCTGCTGCCGGTGTTCTGGAACGACGACCCGAACACGCTGCCGTCCTCGCCGAACCCGCGCAACACCGTCACCGAGCCGCAGTCGCTCAAGGACATCGAGGCCAAGTTCCAGATCAGCTTCAAGACCAAGGCGGTCGAAAACCTGTTCGGCGACAACGGCGACGTCTGGATGGGCTATACCCAGAGTTCGCGCTGGCAGGTCTACAACGGCGAGGATTCGCGGCCGTTCCGCGAAACCAACTACGAACCGGAAGTGCTGCTGGTGTTCCGCAACAACTACCGCATCGGCGGCTGGAACGGACGCATGGCCGCGATCGGCATCAATCACCAGTCCAACGGCCGCACCGATCCGTTCTCGCGCAGTTGGAACCGGGTGATCGCCAACGTCGGCCTGGACCGCGAGAACTGGGCGGTGATGCTGCGTCCGTGGTGGCGTTTGTCGGACGGCAACGACGACGACAATCCGGACATCGAGGATTACATCGGCCGCGGCGACGTCACCGTGGTGCATCGCCGCGGCGGCCATGAGTTCTCGCTGATGGCGCGCCACTCGATGCGCGGCGGCGACCGCTCGCACGGCGCGCTGCAGTTCGACTGGGGCTTCCCGATCCACAACCAGTTGCGCGGCCATCTGCAGATCTTCGACGGCTACGGCGAGAGCATGATCGACTACAACCATCGCGCGACTTACATCGGTCTGGGCGTGTCGTTGCTGGAGTGGTATTGAGCTCGTAGCGACCGCCGCGCCGGTTCATAGCCGTCAGTCGTGGCCCCTCTGTAGGAGCGGCGTGAGCCGCGACCAAGGGACGCGCAAGGGTAACGAGGCCGTCATCATTCGTCGAAGCCGCGTGTTATCGCCAGAGTAGGAACGGCGCAAGCCGCGACCGCGCTGTGTCGGTCTTGCGGCGCATCTTCGAGGGGATGAGCCTCCCACTGTAGGAGCCACGTAAGTCGCGACTGAGGGACACGCAAGGGTAACGCGGCCGTCGTCATTAACCGAAGCGGCGCGCTATCGCCAGGGTAGGAGCGGCGCAAGCCGCGACCGCGCCGCCTGCCGTTACGGCGTTTTTTCCGCAGAGCGGTGAAGCAACGTCAACATCTAAAGCTTCCGTCCGCTGACGCGGCCGGGTTACTTTCTTTTGCTAAGCCCAAAAGTCCCACAGGGAGTTCCTTCGGTCAAAGGTAACCAAAGAAAAGGGCTCTCCTTGCAAGGGCACAAGCCCGCACGAGCGATGCATACGCAGGGATGCTCCAGACAGGCCATCCATGGCCTGCTTGCGCACGGCCCGCATCCATGCGGGCCGCCCTACGGGTCTTCTCTTGACCGGAAAAGCGGCAAAGCTGCAAAGCGGATCAAAATCACGGCAGCGGCAGCGGCAACGCGCTGTCGCATGAGCGAACTGCGACGGTCTGTAACCCGGGTCGTGGCCGAGCTGCGTTAGTCTGCGAAGATCGACGGAGAACCCGATGAAGATGCGGCGCATCCTCTCGCTCGACGGCGGCGGCATACGCGGCCTGGTGAGCTGCCATTGGCTCGACGGCGTCGAGCGGACGCTGACCCAGGCCGGCAAACCCGGCCTGCTTGAGAGTTTCGACCTGATCGCCGGCAGCTCGACCGGCGCGCTCGTCGCCTGCGGCCTGGCCCATGGGCTGAGCCCGGCGGCCTTGGCCGAGCTGTATCGCGACCAGCGCCACCTGATCTTTCCCGACCTGGCCGGGCGACTGTGGTCGCGCGCCGGGCGGCTGTTCTATGCCGGCCTCTCGGCCCCGCGCTACGATGGCCTCGGCCTGGAGAAAGTGCTCAAGAAGGTGTTCGGCAAGACCACCCTCGGCCAACTCAAGACGCCGGTGCTGGTCACCAGCTACGACACGATTTCGCGCACCCCGGTGATCTTCAAGAACTTCGATGCCTGCCATCGCGGCTTGCCGGTGTGGGAAGTCTGCCGCGCCTCGTCGGCTGCGCCGACCTATTTCCCGGCCCACCCGATGAAGATCCAGGGCCAGCAATGCGCCCTGATCGACGGTGGCGTGGTCGCCAACAACCCGACCGCCTGCGCGATCGCCGAAGCCATGCGCAAGGACGCCCAGGTCGACAACAGCCGCGACCTGGTGGTGCTGTCGGTCGGCACCGGCGAACGCACCCGCAGCATCGACCTGCATTCGGCGCGCGAATGGGGCGCGCTGGAATGGGCGGTGCCGATCATCGACGTCCTGTTCGACGGCAACACCGACTCGGTCGACTACATCGCCAGGCAGCTGGTCGGCGACGGCTATTACCGCATGCAGACCGAGCTGCTGGTCGGCCTGGACGACCTCGACGACACCAGTGCGACCAATGTCGCCGCGCTGGAGATTTTGTCGAACGAGTATCTGCTGCGGCCGGCGACCAGGAAGATGCTGGCGCAGTTGGTGAAGAAGCTTTGAGGGGCGGCTGCGTCACCCGGGAACGCGACGCGGTTGCATGCAGATTCGCGGTCGCGGCTCACGCCGCTCCTACAGGGCAACGGAAGTCCAGCCGATGGCGACGCGAGTCCGCGGCATGACGGTCGCGACTTGCGTCGCTCCTACCCAAGAGCAGCGAGGACCTGGCCCGGCCGTTTTCGTTGCAGTTGCTGTTGCTGTTGCTGTGCGCCGCCTCGCACCAGCGATGGCAGTAGAAGACCCGGAGGGCGGCGCGCAAGGATGCGCGCCGTTTTTCATCGGGACAAGGATGTCCCGTATGAAAAATCCCCGCGTTGGCATCGCTCGTGCGGGCCTGTGATTCAAAACAAAGCAACTTCTTTGGTTAGCTTTCTTTTGTTGCTTTAGACAAAAGAAAGTAACCCGCCGCTTTAGTGGCGGAAGCTTTTGGCGTTTGATCTTGACCTTGCGTGAGCGATGCGTCGCGAGACCGTCGCAGCGCGGTCGCGGCTTGCGCCGCTCCTACCCTGGGCTCCAGCCGGAAGCCGCGCGAGATTGAAGCGTCGTGGCCGGCGCTTCTAGGGTAGGAGCGACGCAAGTCGCGACATCGTCCTGCCGGCCTCCGGCGCAGCCTTCAAGCAAGTGCAAAGCTTCCGTCCGCTGACGCGGCCGGGTTACTTTCTTTTGCTAAGCCCAAAAGAAAGGTAACCAAAGAAAAGGGCTTTCCTTGACGAAGCTCCCCTGCGAGCACGCAGCTCGCGCCGGGATTTTCCGATAAGACATCCCTGTCTTATCGGAAAACGGCGCACGTCCTGTGCGCCGCCCTCCGGGTCTACGATTGCATCGCAAGGTCGGAACTGCGCCAAGCTCATCACGGCAACGGCAACGGCGATATTTGATCGACCTCAGTCGAAAGATACATACCGACCACGGTTCGCGGCCGCGGCTTACGCCGCTCCTACAGGGATACATACGCGGCGACACATCCACGAGGATGACTACGAAGGGGACACATGCGACAACGCCCGGCACCAGGCCGGGCGTTGCGTGGACATACGAAGTGACGACTCGCGACTCGCGAAAGCGAACCCCAGGCTTACTCCACCACGACCGGAATCTTGCCGATCCGCGCCTGCCATTCCTTCGGCCCGGTCTGGTGCACCGACTCGCCGGCCGAATCGACCGCGACCGTCACCGGCATGTCCTGCACGGTGAACTCGTAGATCGCCTCCATGCCGAGGTCGGCGAAACCGACCACGCGCGAGGCCTTGATCGCTTTCGACACCAGATAAGCCGCACCGCCGACCGCCATCAGATACACCGAGCGGTGCTTCTTGATCGACTCGATCGCGACCGGGCCGCGCTCGGCCTTGCCGACCATGCCGAGCAGGCCGGTCTGGGCCAGCACTTGTTCGGTGAACTTGTCCATGCGCGTGGCAGTGGTCGGGCCGGCTGGGCCGACCACTTCGTCGCGCACCGGATCGACCGGGCCGACGTAATAGATGAAGCGGCCCTTGAAATCGACCGGCAAGGCCTCGCCCTTGTTGAGCATGTCGACCATGCGCTTGTGCGCGGCATCGCGGCCGGTCAGCAGCTTGCCGTTGAGCAGCAGCACTTCGCCGGGCTTCCAATTGGCAACGTCGTCGGCGGTGACCGTGTCGAGGTCGACGCGACGGCCCTTGGACGAGTCGTACGTCAGCTTCGGCCAGTCTTCCAGCGACGGCGGATCGAGCGCAACCGGGCCGCTGCCGTCGAGGGTGAAGTGCGCATGGCGGGTGGCGGCGCAGTTCGGGATCATCGCCACCGGCAGGTTGGCGGCGTGGGTCGGATAGTCCTTGACCTTGATGTCGAGCACCGTGGTCAGGCCGCCGAGGCCCTGCGCGCCGATGCCGAGCGCGTTGACCTTCTCGTACAGTTCAAGACGCAGCTCTTCGGCGCGATTGCTGGCGCCGCGCGCCTGCAGGTCGGTGATGTCGATCGGCTCCATCAGCGCTTCCTTCGCCAACAGCATCGCCTTCTCGGCGGTGCCGCCGATGCCGATGCCGAGCATGCCCGGCGGGCACCAGCCCGCGCCCATGGTCGGCACGGTCTTGAGCACCCAGTCGACGATCGAGTCGGAGGGGTTGAGCATGGCGAACTTGGACTTGGCCTCGGAACCACCGCCCTTGGCCGCGACGATCACCTCGACGGTATTGCCCGGCACGACCTTCATGTTGACCACCGCCGGCGTGTTGTCCTTGGTGTTGCTGCGCTTGCCGGCCGGATCGGCCAGCACGCTCGCGCGCAGCTTGTTGTCGGGGTGGTTGTAGGCACGGCGCACGCCTTCGTTGACCATGTCCTCCACGCCCATGGTGGCGCTGCCTCCATCGGCACCGCTCCAGCGCACGTCCATGCCGATTTCCAGGAACACGGTGACGATGCCGGTGTCCTGGCAGATCGGCCGGTGGCCTTCGGCGCACATGCGCGAGTTGATCAGGATCTGCGCGATCGCGTCCTTGGCCGCGGTGCTTTCCTCGCGCTCGTAGGCGGCGGCGAGGTTCTTGATGTAGTCGACCGGGTGGTAGTAGCTGATGTACTGGAGCGCATCGGCGACGGACTGAATCAGGTCGTCCTGGCGGATGACGACGGGTCCGCTCACGGCGGAAACGGCATGGGACTGGGAGGCGCTCACGGCGGGCGTAGGCTGGCGGTGGGGACCGCCATTCTACCCGTCCGGCCCGGCCCCAGCCCTTGCACGATAGGTCGGGCGCCACGGTCGCGGCTAAGCTGGCGGCTGTCCCGGCCGTCTCCCTGGTCCCTCGTGCCCCCTTCGCCCCCACAAACCCCGCCGGCGCCGCAAGCACCCGCCCGCTTCAACCCGGCCCTGCCGATCATCGGCCTGGCCCTTGCCGGGCTCGGCGGCGTCAGCCCCTTGCTGCTGGTGCCACGGTTCGAGCCGATGTTCGCAATCTTGAGCATGGATCTGCCGCTGCTCACCCGGACCCTGATCGACTACCCCTGGGTGCTGTGCCCGCTGCCGGCGGCGGTTTTGGCGCTGTGGATGCTGTGGCCGAAGCGGCGCCGCGATCTGGCCGCGTTGCTGTTCGGCGGCATTGCCGGCATCGGCGCCGGCGCAGTGGCGTTGATCGCGATGTATCTGCCCATCTTCAGGTTGGCGCAGACACTCTGATTGAATCCCCTGGGCGAGCACTCCGAGCGAGGCCGTGCACCCGCATCGCAGCCCCACCGCGCCCGTCGCTGAAACCGGCGCGGCCGCAGGCTACAGTGCCCGCCTGCATTCGTCCCTGGAGCCATCGTCCGTGATCACCTGTTATCTGCGCTACGTCATCGACCCTTACCAACTGGCCGAGTTCGAGCATTACGGCAAGCTGTGGATTCCCCTGGTCGAAAAATTCGGCGGCCAGCACCACGGTTATTTCCTGCCCTCCGAAGGCACCAACAACATCGCCCTGGCGATGTTCTCGTTCCCTAGCCTGGCCGCCTACGAGGACTACCGCACACGCTCCTTCGACGACCCCGACTGCCAGGCCGCCTTCGCCTACGCGCAGGAGAAGCGCTTCATCGTCAGCTACGAGCGCAGCTTCTTCCGCCCGGTGTTCAAGCCCGACTGAGCGTCCGCCCATCGGGGCGCCGTGGCGCGACCGCCGACCAGGCCACAACCCTGTGGCCCGGTTCTTGGGCACAATCGCCGCATGAGCACATCCAGCGACGCGAGTCCGTCGCCCCGGCAGGTCCAGGCCGACGGCGGCAAACCCAGTCTGCGCGAACGCTTCGACGCGTTGCGCAATCTGCGTCCCTTCCTCAAGCAGATCTGGGCGACCAGCCCGGCGCTGACCCTGATCACCCTCGGCCTGCGCCTGATCCGCGCCATGCTGCCGGTGGTCACCTTGTATGTCGGCAAGCTGATCATCGACGAGGCGGTGCGTCTGGTCGCCGCCGATCCTGGCTTCGATTCGCTGTCCTCGGCCTGGGCCAGCGGCCAGTTGAATACCCTGCTGAGCTTGCTCGCGCTCGAGTTCGGCCTGGCGATCGGCTCGGACCTGCTCGGACGCATCGTCGCCTACGGCGATGCGCTGCTGTCGGAGCTGTTCACCAACGCCACCAGCGTGCGCCTGATGGAACACGCCGCCACCCTCGACCTCGAAGACTTCGAAGACCCCGACCTGCAGGACAAGCTCGATCGCGCGCGCCGCCAGACCATGGGCCGCATGAACCTGATGAGCCAGTTGTTCGGCCAAGTCCAGGACACCATCACCGTGGTGAGCTTCGCCGTGGGCCTGCTGGTCTACGCGCCGTGGCTGATCCTGCTGCTCGCGGTGGCGCTGGTCCCGGCCTTCATCGGCGAGGCGCATTTCAACGCCTTGGGGTATTCGCTCAACTTCGCCTGGACGCCGGAACGGCGCCAGCTCGAATACGTGCGACAAATGGGCGCCAGCGTCGAAACCGCGAAGGAAGTGAAGATCTTCAATCTTCATCGCTTCCTGATCGCGAAATACCGCGAGCTCGCCGGCAAATTCTTCAAGGCCAACCGCGCCCTCGCCCGCCGCCGCGCGCTGTGGGGCACGGTGCTGGCCGGGCTCGGCACCCTGGGTTACTACATCGCCTACGGCTATATTGCCTGGCGCACGGTACGCGGCGATTTCAGCATCGGCGACCTGACCTTCCTCGCCGGCAGCTTCCTGCGCCTGCGTCAATTGCTCGAAGGATTGCTGATCGGCTTCTCGCAGGTCGCCGGACAGGCGCTGTACCTGGAAGACCTGTTCTCGTTCTTCGAAATCAAACCCGAGATCGTCTCGCCGGCCGACCCGCTCGCGATCCCGAAACCGATCCGCCAGGGCTTCGTGTTCGAGAACGTCGGCTTCCGCTATCCCGACGCCGAGCAGTGGGCTCTGCGCGGGCTGGATTTCGAACTGCGCGCCGGCGAAGTGCTGGCCCTGGTCGGCGAGAACGGCGCCGGCAAGACCACCCTGGTGAAACTGCTCGCGCGTTTGTACGACCCCGACGAAGGCCGCATCCTGCTCGACGGCCGCGACCTGCGCGACTACGACCTCGACGACCTGCGCGCCAGCACCGGGGTGATCTTCCAGGACTTCGTCCGTTATCACCTGACCGCCGGCGAGAACATCAGCGTCGGCCAGATCGAGGCGATGGGCGATGCCGCGCGCATCCGCGAAGCGGCGCGGCGCGGCATGGCCGACCAAGTCATCGAGAGTCTGCCGCGCGGCTACGACCAATTGATCGGCCGCCGCTTCAAGACCGGCGTCGACCTGTCCGGCGGGCAGTGGCAGAAGATCGCGATCGCCCGCGCTTACATGCGCGATGCGCAGGTGATGATCCTCGACGAACCGACCGCGGCCCTGGATGCGCGCTCGGAGTTCGAGGTATTCCAGCGTTTCAAGGAACTGTCGGCCGACAAGACCGCGGTGTTGATCTCTCACCGTTTCTCCAGCGTGCGCATGGCCGACCGCATCCTGGTGCTGGCCGAGGGCCGGCTCGAAGCCAGCGGCACCCATGTCGAACTGCTCGCCCAGGGCGGGCGCTATGCCGAACTGTTCGAGTTGCAGGCCGCGGGCTATCGCTGAGCCGGCAGCGGATACCCAGGCGGAACTGTCTCGGCGCCTCGTTGTCCCAGTGCGGAGCGGCGGCTATGGTGGGCGCGCCGTCGCCGAGCGGGCTTCCGCTCGCGAACTCACCGATCCAGGAGCGCACATGATCCCGATTCTTCATCGCAGCGTCCTTTCCCTTGCCCTGTTGCTGAGCCTGGCGGCCTGCCAGCGCAACCAGGAAGCCGAAGCCGCGACCGCCAAGGCGGCGCCGGCGCAACAAACCACGCACCAGGTCAAGAGCGAACTCGGCGAGGTGCGCGTCACCGAAATCGCATCGGGCCTCGAACATCCCTGGGCGGTCGCGCTGTTGCCCGACGGCGGCTTCCTGGTCACCGAACGCCCCGGCCGCCTGCGCCATGTCGCGGCCGATGGCGCGATCTCGGCGCCGATTTCCGGCGTGCCCGCGGTGTGGGCCGAAGGCCAGGGCGGCCTGCTCGACGTGGTGCTGTCGCCCGACTTCGCCAGCAGCAAACGCATCTACCTCAGCTATGCCGAGCCCGGCGACAACGGCAGCGCCGGCACCGCGGTGGCCTCGGCGACACTCGGCGACGCGGCCCTGGCCGACGTCAAGGTGATCTATCAGCAGCAACCCAAGCTGGTCGGCCCGAATCACTTCGGCTCGCGCCTGGCCTTCGACAAGCAGGGGCATATTTTCATCACCCAGGGCGAGCGCCAACAGCGCATGGCCTCGCAGGAGCTCGACAAACTGCAGGGCAAGCTGGTGCGCCTGAACCTCGACGGCAGCGTGCCCGAGGACAACCCCTTCGTCGGCCGCCAGGATGCACGCCCGGAGATCTGGAGCTACGGCCACCGCAACATGCAGTCGCTGGCCGTCGACCCGCGCACCGGCACCGTCTGGGAAGCCGAACACGGCCCGCGCGGCGGCGACGAAATCAATCTGCCGCAACCCGGCAAGAACTACGGCTGGCCGTTGATCACCCATGGCATCGACTACAGCGGGCTGAAGATTTCCGAAGCGCAGGGTAAAGAGAAACCGGGCCTGGAATCGCCTTACCACGTCTGGGAAAAATCCCCGGCCTTGTCGGGCATGGCCTTCTACACCGGCCAGCCCGGCTCGCCGTGGAACGACAGCCTGTTCCTGGGCGCCCTCGCCGACGGCAGCCTGATCCGCTTGAACCTGGACGGCGACAAGATCGTCAAGGAAGAGCGCCTGCTCAAGGAGCTCGACTGGCGCATCCGCGATGTGCGGGTATCGGCGGATGGGAAGGTGTATGTGTTGACGGACGAGAACGAGGGCAAGTTATTGCGGTTGGAGCCGCCGACCAAGAAGTGACCGGCGGTTGCGGTTGCCGTTGCCGTTGCCGTTGCCGTTGCCGTTGCCGTTGCCGTTGCCGTTGCCGTTGCCGTTGCCGTTGACAAGATTTTGATCTGCTTTGCGCTTTACCGGTCAATTGAAGACCCGTAGGGCGGCCCGCATGGATGCGGGCCGTGCGCAAGCAGGCCATGGATGGCCTGTCTGGAGCATCCCTGCGTCGGCTTCGAACGCGCGAGCTTGTGCCCTTGCAAGGAGAGCCCTTTTCTTTGGTTACCTTTCTTTTGGGCTTAGCAAAAGAAAGTAACCCGGCCGCGTCAGCGGACGGAAGCTCTGCTCTTGCTTGAAGGCTGCGCCGGAGGCCGCCAGGACGATGTCGCGACTTGCGTCGCTCCTACCCTAGAAGCGCCGACCACGGCGCCTCAACCTCGCGGCGCTCCCGGCTGGAACCAGGGTAGGAGCGGCGCAAGCCGCGACATCGTTGTTGCGGTCTCGCTTCGGATCGACCGAGCAAGATCAGGATCAGGATCAGGATCAGGATCAAACGCCAAAAGCTTCCGCCACTAAAGCGGCGGGTTACTTTCTTTTGTCTAAAGCAACAAAAGAAAGGTAACCAAAGAAAAATGCTTTGTTTTGAATCACAGGCCCGCACGAGCGATGCCGACGCAGGGATTTTTCATACGGGACATCCCTGTCCCGATGAAAAACGGCGCGCATCCTTGCGCGCCGCCCTCCGGGTCTTCTATTGCCTTCGCAAGGTCGAATCGGCGCACAGCAACAACAACATCTATACGACAACGGCACTGCTCGGCTCGGCAACCAAAGCCAAGGCTGAGCGGCAACTCCGCCGCCTCCATCAGCGACACCCTCGACTCATCCATAAAAAAACCGCCCCCTTTCGCAAGGAGGCGGCTTTCGATTGTCGCCAAAAACAAAACCCTGAAAGTCAGGGCTTCTGCTTCGCTCTCGCGAATGCATCCGCCAGGGCGCCGCCCATCGGTGCGGCGGCTTTCGGGGCGAACGAGCCGCCGCGGGCCGGGGGCGCGTCGCGACGGCCGCCGCGCGGGTCGTTGCCGCGCCCTCCGTTGCGGTCGCTGCGTTCGTTGCGCTCGGCGCCCGCTCCGGGCGCGCGCGGCGCCGGCACGGCGTCGTCGAGACGGCGCGTCAGGGCAATGCGCTTGCGCGGGATGTCGACTTCGAGCACCCGCACCTTGACCACGTCGCCGGCCTTGACCACGTCGCGCGGGTCCTTGACGTATTTGTCCGACAGGGCCGAGATGTGGATCAGGCCGTCCTGGTGCACGCCGATGTCGACGAAGGCGCCGAACGCGGCGACGTTGCTGATCACGCCTTCGAGGATCATCCCGACCTGCAGGTCCTTGAGGTCCTCGACGCCGTCGGCGAAACGCGCGGCCTTGAACTCGGGACGCGGGTCGCGGCCGGGCTTTTCCATTTCCTTGAGGATGTCGCGCACGGTCGGCACGCCGAACTTCTCGTCGGTGAAGGCTTCCGGTTTCAGGCCACGCACGAACTGCGGGTCGGCCAGCAACTGTTTCACCTCGCGTCCGCATTGCTGGACGATGCGTTCGACCACCGGATAGGCCTCCGGGTGCACCGACGAGGCGTCGAGCGGTTGTTCGCCGTCGACGATGCGCAGGAAGCCGGCGCATTGCTCGAAGGTCTTGTCGCCCAGGCGCGGCACCTTGAGCAGGGCCTTGCGCGAAGCGAAGGGGCCGTTCTCGTCGCGGTGGCGGACGATGTTCTCGGCCACCGTGCTCGACAGGCCCGATACCCGTGCCAACAGCGCCGCCGATGCGGTGTTGACGTACACGCCGACCGCGTTGACGCAGTCCTCGACGCGTGCGTCGAGCGTGCGCGCCAGGCGGTACTGGTCGACGTCGTGCTGGTATTGGCCGACGCCGATCGCCTTGGGTTCGATCTTGACCAGTTCGGCCAGCGGGTCCTGCAAACGCCGCGCGATCGAGACCGCGCCGCGGATGCTGACGTCGAGATCGGGGAACTCCTTGGAAGCGAATTCGGAAGCCGAATACACCGAGGCGCCGGCCTCGCTGACCACGGCCTTGGTCAACTTCGCTTCCGGCACGAGCTTGATCAGGTCGGCGGCCAGCTTGTCGGTTTCGCGCGAGGCGGTGCCGTTGCCGATCGCGATCAATTCGACGCCGTGCTTGATGCACAGCGCGCGCAGCGTGTGCAGGGACTGGTCCCACTGCTTGCGCGGCTCGTGCGGGTAGATGGTGTCGTGGGCGACGAACTTGCCGGTCGCGTCGACCACCGCGACCTTGACCCCGGTGCGCAGCCCCGGGTCGAGCCCGAGCACGGCACGCGGACCGGCTGGCGCGGCCAGCAGCAAATCCTTGAGGTTGTCGCCGAACACGTCGATCGCCTCGGCCTCGGCCTTCTCGCGGGCCTGCCCGAACAGGTCGAGTAACAGGTGCAGGTGCAGCTTGGCGCGCCAGGTCAGGCGGCAGGCGTCGAGCAACCAACGGTCGGCGGCGCGGCCCTGCTCGGAAATACCGGCGTTGAGCGCGACCCGGCCTTCGCCATAGGCGTGGCCGGCATCGGGGTCGGTGCCGGGTTCGAGTTCGAGAAACAACACTTCTTCGCGACGGGCACGGAACAAGGCCAGCAGGCGGTGCGAGGGAATCTTCGCCAGCGATTCGGCATGGTCGAAATAATCGCGGTACTTCGCGCCCTCGGCCTCCTTGCCTTCGGCGACGCGGGCGCGGATCACCCCGACCTCGGTCAGCCAGCCGCGCAGTTCGCCGACCAGCCTGGCGTCTTCGCCCCAGCGCTCCATCAGGATCGCGCGTGCGCCGTCGAGCGCGGCCTTGACGTCGGCGACCTGCTTGTCTTCGCTGACGAAACCGGCGGCGAAGGCTTCCGGGCTCAGGCTCGGGTCGGCCAACAGACCGTCGGCCAGTGGCTCCAGGCCCGCTTCGCGGGCGATCTGCGCCTTGGTGCGGCGCTTGGGCTTGTACGGCAGGTACAAGTCTTCCAGGCGCGCCTTGCTGTCGGCCGCTTCGATATCGCCGCGCAACTCGTCGGTCAGCTTGCCCTGCTCGGCGATGCTTTCGAGCACCGCGGCGCGGCGGTCTTCGAGCTCGCGCAGATAGCGCAGGCGCGATTCCAGGTCGCGCAGCTGGATGTCGTCGAGGCCGCCGGTCACTTCCTTGCGGTAGCGGGCGATGAAGGGAACGGTCGCGCCTTCGTCCAGCAAGGCGATGGCGGACAGGGCCTGGGCGGTCTGGGCGCCGATCTCGACGGCGATGAGTTTGGCGATCTTGTTTGCGATCTGCGCGGACTGCGTGTTCTGGTCTTGCATCGTTTCCAATCGATTAGCCCCGCTGGCGGGGGACCGGGCGATTGTCGCAATGCCGGCGTGAACGCGAAACCCATTGACAGGACTGGGTTTTTGGGGCCGGGCGGATGAGAAACGAGCGAAAAGGAGTGAGGGGTGAGCTGAGCCGTTGCCGGTCCAGCTCTCGCTCACTCCTCGCTCCTCTCCGCTCACTCCTGGCTTTAAGAACCGTTCTCATCGCTCGGGTACAATGAGCGCCCCGCTCCACCCGAATCGATCCTCGCATGTCCTCCGCTTTTGGCACCGAAACGGTGCTGGACGTCCGCCACTGGACGGACGATTACTTCAGCTTCACCACCACCCGCGACGACGGTTTCCGCTTCGAGAACGGCCAGTTCGTGATGATCGGACTGCAGGTCGAGCAGGCGGACGGCTCGCACAAACCGCTGCTTCGCGCCTATTCGATCGCCAGCGCGAACTGGGAAGAACAGCTCGAATTCTTCAGCATCAAGGTGCCCAATGGCCCGCTGACCTCGCGCCTGAAGTCGATCCAGCCCGGCGACAGCGTGCTGATCGGGCGCAAGCCCACCGGCACCCTGCTGATCCACGACCTGCATCCGGGCCGCAATCTGTATCTGCTCGGCACCGGCACCGGCCTGGCGCCGTGGCTGTCGGTGATCAAGGACCCCGAGACCTACGAGCGCTTCGACAAAGTCGTGCTCTGCCACGGCGTGCGCAACGAAAAAGACCTGGCCTACCGCGACTACATCGTCAACGAGCTGCCGCACCACGAGTTCCTCGGCGAACAGATCACGGCCAAGCTCAAGTACTGCCCGGCGGTGACTCGCGAAGCCTTCGAGTACGCCGGCCGCGACCAACGCGGCCGCCTGACCGAGATGATGGAAAGCGGACGGATGACGGATCTGCTCGGCATCGAGGCGCTCGACCCCGAACACGACCGCGCGATGATCTGCGGCAGCCCGCAGGTGCTGGCCGATTTCCGCGGCGTGCTCGACCAGCGCGGCTTCACCGCCTCGCCGCGCATCGGCACGCCGGGCCAGTACGTGTTCGAGCGCGCCTTCGTCGAGAAGTAAGGCCGCCCCGGCCCGGCGTGGTATGAGCCGCGATAGAGCGCGGGCCTGCATGGGCTTGCGACGTCGTTGCGTTGGCGCGGTCGCGGCTTGCGCCGCTGCTACCCCGACACTGCGCACGCTCAGGCCGCGCGCCGCTCCTGGCGCAGGGCGCCGCGATAGCGCCGGCTGCACGGGATGCGGGTGCCGTCGCTCATGGTGATGCGCGCATCGCCGCTTTCCAGCGGCTCGATCTCGCCGACGCAATCCAGATTGACCATGTAGCTGCGGTGCACGCGCACGAAGCGGGCCGGATCGAGTTGGGTCTCGATACCGGCCATGGTCGTGCGCAGCGGATAGTCGCGGCCGCGCAGATGCAGGTTGACGTAGTTGGACGAGGCCTGCAGCCATTCGACCTCGGCCGCGGCGATCAGGAACTCCTTGCCGAGCTTGCGCACCAGGAAGCGTTCCGGCCGTTCCGCCACGACCGGCTCGGGCATGTCGTCGGCGACGGTCAGCACGCTGGCCTCGCCCTGCCACCGCCGCAGCAACAGGCGATAGGCCTCGATCCACAGGACCATATAAGTGTAGGAACGCACGTCCTTGAGGTATTCGTAGACGTATTCGGTCGCCCAGGGGCTGAAGTCGTAGCTTTCGCCGAAGCCGACGTAGATCGCCTTGCGGATCGCCACCATGCCGGTCACGTGCGCGACCGACCAGGCCACGCTGCCGAGCAGGTGCAGGGCTAGGGCGCGGCGCCAGGTATCGACATGGAACGGGACCCGGCGCGTATACCAGACCAGGGCCGGCACCAGCGCCAGCGCGACCAGGCAACTGCTGCCCTCCCACACCGGTGGCGCCCAATTCGGGATGTCGAGGCCGGCCCGACGGATGTCCATCAAGGTAGTCAGGCTGCCGGCGACCGCATTGACCCCGAACAAAACCACCCAGGCCAGGACCTCGACCGTGCGGCGCCACGGCTGAAAGCGGTCCCAGGCGCTCGGCGGGACCGTCGGATGGGTGGGGGGAATGGCTGCGGCGCCGGAGTCGGCCGCATGGATCGGGGAAACGTCGTCGCTCATGCGCGCATTCTCGCCCGGCGGCCGTCCAACGCGACGACCGGTCGTCCCCCGGGACCGCGATTCGTCCCCCCGGACCGCCACCGGTCACCCCGGCCTCGCTCGCAAACGCCCGGCGCCACAGGCTTGCGGCTCCGCCACTGCCGTGACCGCCCATGCAACGCCGATACGACATCGACGCCCTGCGCGCCCTCGCCTTCGCCCTGCTGATCCTCTATCACTGGGCCATGCTCTACGTCGCCGACTGGGGCTGGCACCTCAAGAGCACCCACCTGTCGGAGACCCTGCAACTGCCGATGCTGTTCGTGAACCGCTGGCGCATGGACCTGATCTTCCTGATCTCCGGCCTGTCGGTGCATTTCCTGTTGCGCGGTACTTCGCTCGGCCGCTTCCTGCTCCAGCGCAGCTGGCGGTTGCTGCTGCCGCTGACCTTCGGCTGCCTGGTGGTCGTGCCGATCCAGCCCTATGCCCAGGGCGTGGCGAACGGCCTGGTCGAGCCGGGCTTCGTCGACTTCCTGTTGCGCTATTACCGCTTCCAGCCCTGGCCGGCGGAGGCCTTCGACGGCTGGGAGTACGGCTTCACCTGGAACCACCTGTGGTACCTGGTCTATCTGTGGGTCTACACCCTGGTCTTCGCGGCGGTGTTGCCGTTGTTCCGCAATAGCCATGGCCGCCGCGCCCACGCCGCGCTGGCGAGATTGCGCGGCTGGAAGTTGATGACGCTGCCGGCGCTGCCGTTGGCGCTCGGCTCGATCCTGCTGCAGCCGCATTTCGAGGAGACCGGCGACCTGATCCACGACTGGTACCGCCATGCGATCTATTTCAGCGTGTTCCTCTACGGCTACTGGCTCGGCAACGAGGCCGGGCTATGGCAGGAATTGCTGCGCTTGCGCCGCCGCACCCTGGGCTGGGCGCTGGGCCTGTTCGCTGTCTATCTGGCGATGATCCGGCTGTTGCCCGACGAGGTGCCCGACAGCGTGCAATACGCGATCTGGACGATGCGCAGCCTGTACATCTGGACCGCGATCTGCGCGATCCTGGGCTGGTCGCACCATCTGCTCAACCGCCCGTTCCGTTGGCTGCCCTGGGCCACCGAAGCGGTCTATCCCTGGTACGTGCTGCACCAGAGCTTGATCGTGCTGATCGCTTACTGGGTGCTGCCGCTCAAGTTCGACGCAGGGGTCGAGCCGGCCATCGTCCTGGTCGGCACGGTGCTCGGCTGCTGGGTGCTGCACGAGGCGATCCGGCGCGTGCCCTGGCTGCGGCCTTGTTTCGGTTTGAAGGCGAAACGTCGTGGACGGCCGCAAGCCGCGATATCGAGCGACGGCCTGCCGCGGCCGGTGGCGGAAGCCGTGTGATCGCCGCTAGCTGAGAGGGCGCGCCGGCTTCGGAGTAGGAGCGGCGCAAGCCGCGACCACGTGGCTTCGACCGCCGGCGCGGTCGCGGCTCGCGCCGCTCCTACCCGGTGAAGCCTGCGGCAGTCATTGAGCGATTCGGTCGGAAGCGTTCCGCAGCGGCCGCAGAGACCGCTCGATCGCCGAGTACTACACGGCGCGCCGGCTTCGGGGTAGGAGCGGCGCAAGCCGCGACCACGTGGCTTCGGCCGCCGGCGCGGTCGCGGCTCGCGCCGCTCCTACCCGATGAAGTGCAGCGCTCGCTTCAGGCCAGCGCTTTCTCGATGTCGGCGGCGATCGATTCTGGCTTGTCGGTCGGCGCATAACGCTTGATCACGGCACCGTCGCGGCCGACCAGGAACTTGGTGAAATTCCACTTGATCGCATCGATGCCGAGGAAGCCGCCCTTCTCGTCCTTGAGCCACTTCCACAGCGGATGCGCCTGGTCGCCGTTGACGTCGACCTTGGCGTACAGCGGGAAGCTCACCTCGTAGGTCAGCGAGCAGAATTCCTTGATCTCGGCCTCGTTGCCGGGTTCCTGGTGACCGAACTGATCACAGGGGAAGCCCAGCACCTCGAAACCGCGCGCGGCATAGTCGCGCTCGAGTTTTTCCAGACCGGTGTACTGCGGAGTGAACCCGCATTTCGAGGCGACGTTGACGATCAGCAGCACCTTGCCGCGATAGCGGTCGAGCGACTGGTTCTGACCGTCGATGTCGACGGCGGAGAAATCGTAGGCGGTGGTCATCGCGGGGACTCCCTGGGGACTGGACGCACCATAGCGCTTCGCGATGGCGGTGTCTGGGGCTGGATCCCCCTTGGCGACGGAAGCCGCAATGCAGTGCGGATATTCGCAGGGCCGTCACGCTTTTCAAGCCGCCTCCGGTCCACAACCCGCTTCCGTCCTCCCGGTAGTGCCGTGGTCCTTCTTGCCGTCATCCCCGCGAAGGCGGGGGTGAGTGGATGCCGCATGCGAGCCTCTGGCTCGCGCATCCACTCACCCCAAAAAACGAACGGCCCGCACAGGGCGGGCCGTTCGCAACATCACATGCAGGCTCGGATCAGAACGAAGCCTTGAACTCCGCACCGACGATGCGCGGGTCGTTGACGAAACCGACCAGGTTGTTGAAGTCGATGCCGCCGACCGCACGCTTCTCGTTGAGGATGTTGCGGCCGTACAGAGCCACGTCGTAACGGCCGTTATCCCACTGGTAGCCGATGCGCAGGCCGCCTTCGAGCAGGTCCTTGCCACGGAACTCGCGGGCTTCGTACAGGAAGAAGTTCACTTCGCTGCGATACGCCCAGTCGGTGTAGACGTAGAACTCGTTGCCGTTGGCGAGCGGCAGGCTGTAGCGCGCGGTGACGTTATAGACCCACTTCGGCGCCTGCGGCAGCGGATTGCCGTCGATCGCCGCGAGGGTCTGGCCGTTGCGCACCACGGTCGGGTCGGTGACGGTGCAGCCGCCGCCGCAGGGAGCCACGAACAGGTTGCTGTCCTGGATCTCGGTGTCGTTGTAGCTGGCGCCGAAGGTGACCATCAGGTTATCGGTCACGTAGGCGTCGAGGTCGACTTCCACGCCCTGGCCGAGGGTCTTGTCGGCATTGACCAGGATGGTCTGGTTGAGCGCGCCGCCGACCGCGTTGAGCTGCTGGTTGTCGACGGTGTAGCGGAACAGGGCCACGCCGAGACGTGCGCGCTTGTCCCACAGGTCGGCCTTGAGGCCGGCCTCGTACGAGATCACCTTCTCGGCGTCGGCGACCGACGGCTGCGGCGGCGTCTGGAACAGCAGGCGGCCCTGGATGCTGGGCGCGCGGAAGCCCTTGGCGATGCGCGCGTACAGATTGATGTCCGGGGTGGCCTGGAACACGCCGCTGATGTCCCAGCTGACGTCGTCGACGTCGGTGCGGACCTTGAACGGGCCCGATACCGGCGCACCGAACGGCGCGCTCTGCAGCACGCTGGCGCTGAAGTCCTTCTTGTCCTGGGTGTAGCGCAGACCGCCGCGCAGCTTGAAGCGCTCGGTCACGTCGTATTCGAGCGAACCGAACGCGGCCCAGGCCTTGTTGCGCTGCTTCTGCTGGGCGTGACCGGCCTGCACGCCACCGGCGAGGCTGTCGTAGTTGAGGCTGTCGACGGTGATGTCTTCGTCGAAGTAGAACAGGCCGGCCTGCCAGTTGAGCGGGCCCGCATAGCTCGACTCGATGCGGAATTCCTGGGTCCACTGGCGGTGGTCCGGCAGGCCGTCGGCCGACTCGGCGGCGAACGGAATGCCGACCGGGGTGCTGCCGCCGGGCAGGAACATCGCGCCGACGCCGCCATCGATGTCGCCGCGGCTCAACGAGTCGGCGGTTTCGTAACCGGTGATCGAGTACAGGGTCAGGTCGTTCGGCAGTTCCCAGCTCAGGCGCGCGCTGGCGCCGTAGCTGTCGAGCTTCTGCGAGTTGCGGCCGTCGATGCCGACCTCGTCGATATCGAAACCGTCGACGAAATCGTTCGTGCCCTTCTTGAACAGCATGGCGCGAAACAGACGCGCGGTGCCATTGAGGTGGCGCGAGTGGACGTTGAACAAGGCGTTGAAGGTGTCGCTGCCGTCGTACTGCAGCTGCAGGCGCACGGCGGATTCGTCGTAGCCTTCGAGTTCGCCGTTGCTGCGCGCGTTCGGATTGGTGTTGGTGACCCAATCGTCGCGGCGCTGGTACATCGCCGACGCGCGGGCCGACCAGTTGGCGCTCAGCGGGCCGCTGATCGCGCCTTCGAAATTGGTGGTGCCGTAGGTGCCGTAGGACACCTGGCCGTAGCCTTCGAGCTCGCGGGTCGGCTTGGCCGACTCGAACTTGACCACGCCGGCCGGGGTGTTGCGGCCGAACAAGGTGCCCTGCGGGCCGCGCAGCAGTTCGACGTTCTCCAGGTCGAACACCGGGAAGCCCTTCAGCAGCGGGTTCTCCAGGACGATGTCGTCATAGACCAGCGAGACCGGCTGCGAGGCGTTGAGGTCGAAATCGGTGTTGCCCAGGCCGCGGATGTAGAAACGCGGGAAGGCGCGGCCGAACGAGGACTCGATGTTGAGGCTCGGCAGGCGGCCGGACAGGAAGCGGATGTCGCCGCCGCCGGAGCCCAGCACGTGCAGCTTCTCGCGGTCGACCGTGGTCAGCGCGACCGGGACATCCTTGGCGCGTTCGACCTTGCGCTGGGCGGTGACCATCAACGCGTCGAGGGTCTTGGCCTCGCCTTCGGCGGGCGCGGCCGCGGCGGGCGCAGGGTCTTGAGCGAAGACCGAGGCGGAAGCGAGGGTCAGGCCGATAGCGACGGCCAGGGCGTGACTACGGGGCGCAGGGCTGCGAAGAGCACGCAAGTGCTGGAACATGGTCGGGTTTCTCGATGGACGCGGCGCGTGGGGCGCCAGTTCGTGGGAAACCGCCGCCGCCATGCTCCCTCGGGCACGCGCGTACGGCGATGGGCGATCGGACCGTCCCTTGACGGCCGTGGCGCGGACTGCCCGCGCCGGTGGCGGCTCATTGACCGGCGAATGTTACCAAACCATTAAAGAGTCGGTGCTCGAATGGGCTTTCCGGCCGATCGGCGGGACTCGGGGCTCGGGACTTGGGACTTGGGACTTGGGACTCGGGACTCGGGACTTGGGACTTGGGCCTCGGGATTCGGGGCTTGGGATTGGGACGGCTGGGGCTTGGGCGAGTTTCAGGCTCCATGCGGCCTCTTTGAGGAGCCGCGTGGCGATCAAAAGCAAATCCCCCCTGCCCCCCCCTTTTTCAAAGGGGGGAACTCTTCGGCAGGTTTCGAAGGGGCTTTTCGCCTGGCTCCCGGGGAACTCTTCGGCGGGTGTCGAAGGACGGGTCTTCGGCCGATCCCAAAGGGACGCTCGGGTAGTTTTGAAGAAGCCGCCGAACCATGGCCCCCTTTGACAAAGGGGGCTAGCGCACGGCGCATCGGGCCGAAGGCAGGGATCTGTAGCGCGGGGGATTTGCTGTTGCGCGCTCGCTTGCGGCGTTGTCCGAAGCAACAGCAAATCCCCCCTGCCCCCTTTCACAAAGGGGGGACGCTTCGGGTTGGATTCGTCGCGGGCCATATGCCGCGACCCGTTTCGCTACGACGTACGCTCGCGCTTACTTCGCCGCGGCCACCTTGGCCGGTGCGGCGAAGGGCTTCACGCCCAGGGCGTCGTAGACCTCGCTCGGGTAGTAGGCGGTCTCGCCCTGCAGCACCAGCGAGACCTTGCGGATGTCGGCGATGTCGCGGGTCGGGTCGCCGTCGATCAGGATCAGGTCGGCGCGCTTGCCGGCCGTCACCGAACCGCGGTCGTCGAGCACGCGGGCGACCTTGGCGGCATTCCAGGTCGCGACCTGCAAGGCCTGCGACGGGGTCAGGCCGGCACGCACGTACAAGGCCAGCTCGTGCTGCAGGGTGAAACCGGGCACTTCGTCGGTGCCGGCCAGCAGCGGCACGCCGGCCTTGTAGGCGCGACCGACGAACTCGACCGCCTTGGCGTAGGACTTGTTGTAGCGCGCGGCGGTCGCGTCGTCGGGGATGTTCATCTCGGCCGAACGACGACCGCGCTGCACGTCGGGCGGCAGATGATCGGCGATGCCGTCGACGATCGGCGACAACTCGCCGTCGCGCTGATGCAGGAACTCGAACGTCGCCAGGGTCGGGTCGATCGCGATCTGCTTCTTCGCCAGGGTCGCGATGAAGTCCTGCACCGGCTTGGAATCCAGGTCGAGGTCGGCGGCCTTGTCGGCGACCAGGTAGAAACGCTGCAAGGTGCGGGTGTCGGTCTTGTCGTCGACGAAGAAATTCAACAGCAATTGATTGATGTGCTGGACTTCGTCGTAGCCCTGGTCGACCACGTCCTGGGCGCGCATGAACGCCGGCACGTGGCCGCTGACGCGCAGGCCTTTGCTGTGCGCATAGGCCGCGGTCTCGCGCAACAGT
The DNA here is from genome assembly GCF_052078695.1 of Lysobacter sp. CA196. NCBI lineage: Bacteria > Pseudomonadati > Pseudomonadota > Gammaproteobacteria > Lysobacterales > Lysobacteraceae > Lysobacter > Lysobacter sp. CA196. Next base: position 237,654 of record NZ_JBQJIN010000001.1, read on the forward strand.
TCCTTCGGGAACGAGTTGTAGATCTTGACCTGCGGATAGCCGTTGGCGGCGTACCAGTCGACCGCCGACTTGGCGCCGGCGATGTCCTTGATGACGAAGCCGTTGCGCGCCGAGAAGTTGCTCTCGCCCTCGATGAAGCCGGCCGGCACCACGTTCGGCGACAGCAAGGTGCCCGCCTTGATCTCGCCGATCATCTGCTGCAGGGTCGCGTTGTCGTTGCCCATGTCGCGCACGGTGGTCACGCCGGCGGCGATGTTGAGGCCGCCGTCCCAGCGCGACAGGTGGCCGTGCATGTCGAACAGGCCCGGCATCAGCACGCGGCCGCCGCCGTCAACGCTGCGGTCGTACTTCAGCGCAGCCGCGGCCTTGCCGACCGAGACGATCTTGCCGTCGGCGACGACCACGTCGGTGGCCTCGCCGAGCTGGGCCTTCTCGCTGTCGAACACGCGCACGTCGCGCAGCAGGGTGGTGCCGCCGAAACGGTGGCCGAGTTTCTGCCTCAGGTCCACCAGCAGCTTGCCTTCGGCGGCCTTCTGCCGGGTTTCCAGGGCAGTGGCGTTGCTCTGCCAACCCTCTTCGATCAACTGCAGATAGCCGGGATAGATGAAGGCGAACAAGCGCGGTTCCGCGCCGGTGGTGGCCCAGGCGAAGTTCGGGGTGAAACCCTGCCCGGTCATCGCCAGCAACTGCACCTTTTCGGTCTTGCCGTCGCGGGTGACCTCGGCCTCGTCGATCTTGCGCGCGCTCAGGCTGCCGTTCGGCAGCAGCGGCAGCTTGCCGTCGCTGCGCTTGGCCAGCGCGTTGAGGACCACCGAAAAACCGGCCGGGGTGCCGCCGAGCGGTGCGTACAGACCGGGGCCGGACACGGTCGCCTCGCCCGAATCGGACAGCGACTTCCACACCGCCTTGTCGCCGTCGCGGCGGAAGCTCTCGTCGACTTTCGCGCCGAAGGTCGAGGTGCCCTGGACCTGGTAGGTCCGGTAGGTGCCGTCCTTCGCCAGCGTGTAGGTTTCCTTGAGCTCGGGGCCGCGACCGTTGTCCTTGAAGATGAAATCGACCGTGGTGGTGCCGTCGTCGGCGCGGGTCACGACCTGCTGGCCGGCCTGCTTGCCGCCGTCGACCAGGGCCAGATAACGCGTGGTCTCGGCCGCGAACGCACTGGCGGCAAAACCCGAGGCGAGACAGACCGCCAGCGCCAGGCGGGCGACGCGGGGCAGGCGCGATGCGCGCAGGGTCGAACGGGAGATCGGCAGTTGAGGCATCGGATCGTGCTCCGGAAGAATGGGTGAGACTTGGGAAAGAAGCCTGGGCAGGCCGTCAGTCGTGATGGGTGACCATCAGGACGTAACCGTCCGGGTCGCGGACCCGGAACTCGCCCTTGGGTCGGTAGAACGGATAGGCCATCGCGCCCGCGTCGATGCCGGCGGCGAGCACGCGTTCGCGCATCGCCGCGACGTCGTCGCAATACACGTAGAACAGCACGGCCTGCACGGTGTCGTCGACCGGCCCGTCGGCCAGCACCAGCATCAGCTCGGCGCCGCCAGGGCTGTGCAGCGAGGCCCAGACCGGGTCGTCGCCGCAGGAGGGCTCGTAGTGGGCGTTGCCGATCGCGAAGCCGAAGGTGGCGTAGAAGGCTACCGCGCGCGGCACCTGGGCGACGTGCAGCATCGGCACGAAACGCTGTGCGCTCGGCGCCGTCATGAGGTCCGTCCTGGCACCCGTCCTGTGTGTCGGCCGCTGCGCGCCATCGCCCCGCTCCCTGGTGAACTGCGCCGGAGTGTAAACCCGTCGCCGCCGGCGAACCTGGTCCCTTGGTCATGCTTTGCCCCGCCTCATGGGCCGGTCCCGGGCGGCCATGCCTTTCGTCACGGGCCGCCCCGGCCCGGGGTCGGTTAGGCTTTAAGGTTCCTATTGACGAGGTTCCGCACGATGAAGCATCCCCTCGCGCTGGCGTTGGCCGTGGCCCTGTTCGCCACCGGTACCAGCCTTGCCCACAATGCCCAGGCCCAGACCAAAGCAGACCAAGCCGTGACCGCCAACGCTCAATCGCACGCGAACCCGTTCTTCCAGGAGAGCCCGCTGCCGCTGCAGTTCCCGCAGTTCGACAAGATCAAGGACGCCGATTTCGCGCCGGCCTTCGATCGCGGCATGGCCGACCAGCTCAAGGAGATCGACGCGATCGCCAACAGCGCCGACGCGCCGAGCTTCGACAACACCATCCTGGCGCTGGAGCGTTCGGGCCGCATCCTCGCCCGCTCGACCTCGACCTTCTTCAACCTGATGAGCACCGACACCAACCCGGTGCGGCAGAAGCTCATGCAGGAATACGCGCCGAAGATGTCGGCGCACCGCGATGCGATCAACCTCAATCCCAAGCTGTTCGCGCGCATCAAGACCCTGTACGGCCAGCGCGACTCGCTGGGCCTGGACGCCGAGGGCGTACGCCTGGTCGAGCGTTACTACACCGACTTCGTGCGCGGCGGCGCCAACCTCGGCGATTCGCAGAAGACCCGGCTGAAGGCGATCAACGCCGAGCTGGCCGAGCTGGGCGCCAAGTTCAGCGAGAACGTGCTCGAAGAGGTCAAGGACTCGGCCATCGTCGTCGACAGCAAGGCCGAACTCGACGGCCTGTCCGACGAGCGCATCGCCGCCGCGGCCGAAGCGGCCAAGGCGCGCAAGCTCGAAGGCAAGTACCTGCTGACCCTGCTCAACACCACCGGCCAGCCGCCGGAAACCGACCTGACCAACCGCGCCCTGCGCGAAAAGCTGCACAAGGCTTCGGTCGCGCGCAACAGCCGCGGCAATGCCTTCGACAACACCGAGCTGGTGTCCAAGGTCGTCACCCTGCGCACCGAGCGCGCCAAGATGCAGGGCTACCCGAACTACGCCGCCTACGTGCTCGAGGACGAGACCGCCAAGAACCCCGAGGCGGTCAACAGCATGCTCGGCCAGCTCGCCCCGGCCGCGGTCGCCAACGCCAAGCGCGAAGCCGCCGATCTGCAGGCGATGATCGACAAGGAACAGGCCGCCAAGGGCGAGAAGAGCTTCCAGCTCGAGCCCTGGGACTGGGCGTTCTACGCCGAGAAGGTGCGCAAGGAAAAGTTCGCCTTCGACGAAGCCCAGCTCAAGCCCTACTTCGAGATGAAGAACGTGCTCGAGAACGGCGTGTTCTACGCCGCCGGCCAGCTCTACGGCCTGAAGTTCAAGCAGCGCACCGACCTGCCGCTGTACCGCCCGGACACCAGCGTCTACGACGTGTTCGACGCGAACGGCAAGCAGTTGGCGATCTTCATCGCCGACATGTACTCGCGCGACTCCAAGCGCGGCGGCGCCTGGATGAACTCCTACGTCGACCAGTCGGAACTGTTCGGCACCCTGCCGGTGGTGGCCAACCACCTCAATATCCCGGCGCCGCCGGCCGGCAAGCCGACCCTGATGACCTGGGACGAGGTCACCACCATGTTCCATGAGTTCGGCCATGCCCTGCACGGCATGTTCTCGAACGTGAAGTACCCCTACTTCTCCGGCACCAGCGTGCCGCGCGACTTCGTCGAGTTCCCCTCGCAGGTCAACGAGATGTGGGCCGACTGGCCGTCGGTGCTGGCCAACTACGCCAAGCACTACCAGACCGGCGAGCCGATGCCGAAGGAACTGCTGGACAAGGTCCTGGCCGCGTCCAAGTTCAACCAGGGCTTCGCCACCACCGAATACCTCGGCGCGGCCATGCTCGACCAGAACCTGCACCAGATCGGCGACGCCGCCCAGGTGCCGAAGGCCAAGGACGTGATGGCCTTCGAGACCGCCTCGCTGAAGAAGGACGGCATCTACTACACGCCGGTCCCGCCACGTTACCGCACCCCGTACTTCAGCCACATCATGGGCGGCTACGCGGCCGGCTACTACGCCTACATCTGGTCGGAAGTGCTGGACGCGAACACGGTGGAATGGATCAAGCAGCACGGCGGCCTGACCCGCGAGAACGGCGACCGCTTCCGCGCCACCCTGCTCTCGCGCGGCGGCAGCAAGGACGCCCTGCAGCTGTTCCGCGATTTCTCCGGGCATGAGCCCAAAATCCAGCCCCTGCTGGAGCGCCGCGGCCTGACCGCTCCGGCCACCGGCGAGCCCAAGAATAAATAATTCAGGCTAGCCCCCGGCTTTTTGCCAACCAAGGCCGCCCACCTGTCCGGTGGGCGGCCTTTTTGTCGTTGGAAGGCACATAACCACCGTTATCACGATCTAAAGATTTCCAAGGAAATTACGCACTTTCGACGAAGCTCGACTTATGTCACATTCGGTCCAAGTGGAGCCCAACTAACCTGATTTTGGATATCGACCGCGTCGTCGCGCGCAAGCGCAACGGCAGGAAGTTCGATCAACAGGGGACATCAGGATGGCCGCCATCTCCGTGGTCCAAGCTGCAAGCTCGTCCGGCACCAGTTCCAACCGCAACGAACGACGCATCGCGCTGGTCGAACGCGACCCGTTGTTGAGACAACAGATCCTGCACTCGCTGCAGATGCGCCAGTTCGCGGTCGTCGAATGCGCGAACGCCACCGCGCTATACCGCAACCTGCTCAGTTCGCCCTGCGATATCGCAGTGATCGCCAGCGACCTGCCCGACGACAATCCGCGCACGGTCGCGCTGCACCTGCGCCAACATTCCGACATCGGCATCGTCATGCTCGACGCCGATGCCGACAGCAGCCGCCACGCCGAGTCGTATCACGAGATCGCCGACGCCTGCTTCGCCAAGCCGGTCGACCTCGACGGACTCGCCGCGGTCATCACCGCGATGCACAGCCTGCAACACCACATGCGCGCCATGCCCACGCGCAGCAGCGCCGGCTTGAGCGAGTGGGAACTCGCGCTCGACGGTTGGACCCTGCGCACGCCCGACGGATCTTCGATCGACCTCAGCGCACCGGAACGCAGTGTGCTTTTGCGTCTGGTCAACACCGGCGCCGGCGGCCATCCGGTTTCGCACGACAGTCTGATCGGCTCGTTGACCAGCGACGTCTACGATTTCGATCCGCACCGCCTGGAAATGCTGATCTATCGTCTGCGCAAAAAAGTCGCGCTGATGAGTCCCTTGCCGTTGCCTCTGCGCGCCGTGCGCGGCATGGGTTATCTGTGCACCATCGTGCGCGCGAACAACTGAATAGTCATTGCGGACTTTCATAGCAGCCGCAGGGGGCGGCTGACGTCGAGAACTGTGCAATTTCACACATTCGCTTGCGTGAGCGCACGTGAGTGAAGGTGATGCTGCATGAGTGTATTGCGTAGATGGGCTACCTAGCCTGCATCAGCCGATGGCTGCCGCGCCAGCGAACGCGTCAGCAGTGATACCCGGGGACGAAAAACGAATCGCGGCCCAGCGGCCGGCTTGCATGCGCTTCGTCTCGCGCTATCGATCGGCTCACCGCATCGATCGTAGACGGAGACTGTTGCCATGAATCAGCGCGACACGCAGAACGGAATTCTTCTGACCACTGCACCGGCATCCACGCGCGAAACCCGAATGACGCGCACGCCTTTGTTCCGACTGACCACGTGCTGGTGCCTCGCGCTGAGCCTGGCGGCCACGCCCTTGCTCGCCAGCGCCGCCGAAGACGGCTCGGCGCTGTCCGTACCCACGATCGAAATCGGCGACGAAACCTCGTCCTCCTCCGGCGAACAACCGACCACCAGCGATGAATTGCTCGACGAGGAAGCGCCGCTGCTGCCGCTGGTGTTCGACGGCATACCCAACAGTTCCACCTGGGATTCGATGGCGTTCGACGATGGCGGCATGGCCTCGCCGATGAGCGTGATCCAACCGCCCGACCCGGCCAACAACAGCCTGCCCGGCATCAGCGCCTACCTCAGCAACTGGCTGCTCGGCAACGACTACCAGGCCTGCGGCCTGCTCGGCAGCGGCTGCCTAACCATCGACCGCGCCAACTTCAACTATTCGTATCTGTCGCTGATCCTCAACCTGGTGCAGGCGCCGAACGTGCTCGACCTGGACGGCAACCAGCCCGCGAACCATTTGACCCTGATCGGCGCGGTGCAGTCCGACAGCTACATCCAGTTCCAGGACAGCAACTACACCGGCAACAACAACAACGCCTCCTGCATCATCATCGGCCTGGCCTGCACCTGGCGCACCAATGCCGCGCAGAACAACCAGGTCATCATCGGCGACGGCAGCTACGCCAACGGCTCCAACACCATCGTCATGGGCACCAACGCGCGCCATCAGCTGCCGACCGTCACCGCGGCCTCGCAAGGCTTCACCGGCGGCCCCGACACCAACTACGCCGCGCGGCTCGGCAACTCGGTGCTGATCGGCGACAACACCTTCGGCAACGCCAACCGCCAGACCATCCTCGGCTTCGGCGCGACCTCGACCCACGCCAACAGCGTCGCGCTCGGCGCCGGTTCCAGCACGGTGGTCGGCGCCCAGGCCGGCTATACCGCGTTCGGCCTGGTCGCGCCGCAAACCTCGGCCGGCGAACTCTCGATCGGTGCGGCCGGCGCGACCCGCTAGCTCACCAACCTCGCCGCCGGCAGCCTCGGCACCGACGCGGTCAACGTGGCCCAGTTGCAGGGCGCGCTGGCCAACGCCGCGGCCGATCCGTTCGCGGTCAAGTACGACGACCTCGGCGGCAGCCCCGACTTCGGCAACGTCACCCTGCAGGGCGCAGGCGGCACCATCGTCTCCAACCTCGGCGCCGGCGTCATCGCCGCCGGCAGCACCCAGGCGGTGAACGGCAGCCAGATCTTCGCGATCAGCCAATCCAACGCGCAGCGCCTCGGCGCCGGCGCCTCGGTCGCGGCCGACGGCACCGTCACCGCACCGAACTTCATCATCGACGGCAACGGCTACAACAACGCCGGCGACGCCTTCGCCGCGGTCAACGCCGGCATGGCCAATGCCGACGCCTTCGCCGTGCAGTACGACGACGACGGCAGCGGCAACCCCGACTATGGCCGGGCCACCCTGCGCGGCCCGGCCGGCACCGGCACGGTGATCGGCAACCTCGCCGCCGGCCAGATCGCCCCAGGCAGCCTGGAAGGCGTCAACGGCGGCCAGATCTTCGGCATCGGCAGCTCGGTGGCGAACCTGCTCGGCGGCGGCACGGTGTTCAACATCGGCGGCACCTTCACCGCGCCGAACTACGTCATCGCCGGCAACAGCTACAACAACGTCGGCGCCGCGCTGACCGCGCTCGACGGCGGCCTGGCCGGCAGCAACGCCTTTGCCGTGCGCTACGACGACGACGGCAGCGGCAATCCGGACTACGGCAACGTCACCCTGCAAGGCCCGGCCGGCACCGGCACCGTGATCGACAATCTCGCCGGCGGCCAGATCGCGGCCGGCAGCCTGCAGGCGGTCAACGGAGGCCAGTTGTTCAGCCTCGGCACCTCGACCGCGGCACTGTTCGGCGGCGGCGCCACCTTCAACGTCGGCGGCGGCTTCACCGCGCCGAACTACGTCATCGGCGGCAACACCTATAACGATGTCGGCGCGGCGCTGAGCGCGCTCGACGGCGGCCTCGCCGGCAACGACGCCTTCGCCCTGAAGTACGACGACGACGGCAGCGGCAACCCGGACTACACCCGCGCCACCCTGCGCGGCCCGGCCGGCACCGGCACCACCCTGGACAACGTCGCCAACGGCCAGATCGCCGCCAGCAGTCTGGAAGCGGTCAACGGCGGCCAGGTGCAGAGCTTCGGCGACGGCATCGCCACGATCTTCGGCGCCGGCGCCAGCTTCAGCGGCGGCGTTTTCGGCGCACCGAGCTTCACCGTGCAAGGCGGCAGCTACCAGGACGTCGGCGCCGCTTTCGCCGCGGTCGACGCCAGCCTGACCAACATCAACAACCGCATCGACAACCTGCCGCCGGGCAGTACGCCCGAACCGCGCATCGCCATCGACGGCACCGGCAACGCTACGGTCGGCGCCGGCACGCGCGCGATCGCCGCGGGCGCCAGCGCCAGCGCGATGGGCCAGCACGGCGTCGCGATCGGCGGCGACGCCTACGCCGCCGGCGACAACGACACCGCGGTCGGCGGCAACGCCCGCGTCAACGCCGACGGCAGCACCGCGGTCGGCGCCAACAGCAGCATCTCGGCGAGCGCGACCAATGCGGTCGCGGTCGGCGAAAGCGCCAGCGTGACGGCGTCGGGTGCGGTCGCACTCGGCCAGGGCGCGGTGGCCGACCGCGCCAACACGGTCTCGGTGGGCACCGCCAGCGCGCAGCGCCAGATCGTCAACGTGGCCGCCGGCAGCCAGGACAACGACGCGGTCAACGTCGCCCAATTGCGCTCCTCGCAGGCCGGCACGGTGCGTTACGACACCAACGTCGACGGCAGCGTCAACACCACTCAAGTGACCCTCAACAACGGCGGCGGCTCGGTGCAGATCCGCAACGTCCGCGCCGGCACCTCCAACACCGATGCGGTCAACGTCCAGCAGCTCAACGAGGGCGTCAACCGCGCCATCACCACCTCCAACCAGTACACCGATAACTGGGGCAACGGGCTGCGTCGCGAGATCGGCCAGCTCGACGACAAGGCCAGCGCCGGCGTCGCTTCGGCGATGGCGGTCGCGGGGCTGCCGCAGTCGTACATGCCCGGCAAGAGCATGGCGGCGATCGCGGCGAGCTCGTTCCGCGGCGAAACCGGCTTCGCGATCGGCGTCTCGACGATCAGCGAGGACGGCCGCTGGGTCTACAAATTCTCCGGCAACAGCAACTCCAAGGGCGATGTCGGCGTGACCGTCGGCGCCGGCCTGATGTGGTGAGCCCGGAAACCTGACCTCCCCCCGGCGACCGCGCGCGCCCCGCCGTGGTACGCCAGGCCGCCCGAAGCGATTCGGGCGGTCTTCTTTTGCGATAAGCACCCCGTCGCCGCGGAACCCGCACCTTGGATCGCCGCCGCATCGCCGCCATCTAGGCTTCAGCCCCGCCCCCTCTGCGAACGCCCCACGAATGACTTCGAACACCGCCGCCGATACCCGAGATACGCACGCCGCCGCGCAGGCCTTGTACGAGTGGCTGCGGCCGCACCGGCGCGTGTTCGTGCTGACCGGCGCCGGCCTCAGCACCGGCTCGGGCATTCCGCATTACCGCGACGAGAACGGCGCCTGGCAGCGCAAACCGCCGATCGATTTCCGCGCCTTCGTCGGCGATGCCCGCGCGCGTGCCCGCTACTGGGCGCGCAGCTTCGTCGGCTGGCCCTCGTTCGCCGGCGCGCGGCCGAACAGCGGCCACCAGGCATTGGCGCGCTGGCAGGAACGCGACGGCCCGCATGCGCTGGTGACCCAGAACGTCGACGGCCTGCACGCGCGCGCCGGCAGCCGCGACGTGGTCGATCTGCATGGCTGCCTGGACGAGATCGTCTGCCTCGACTGCGGCGTGCGGCGTGCGCGCGAAGCCGTGCAGGCCGAGTTGGCCGAACGCAATCCGGACTGGATCGATCTGGGCGCGGCGGTCCTGCCCGACGGCGACGCCGACCTGGAAGGCCTGGAATTCGAGCGCTTCGCCATGCCGGTGTGCGAACACTGCGGAGGCATGGTCAAGCCCGACGTGGTGTTCTTCGGCGAAAACGTGCCGCGTGCGCGCGTCGCCGCGGCCCAGCAGGCCCTGGCCGAGGCCGACGCGATGCTGGTGATCGGCTCGTCGCTGATGGTCTATTCGGGCTTCCGCTTCGCCCGCGCCGCGCGCGAGGCCGGCCTGCCGCTGGCCCTGCTCAACCGCGGCGTGACCCGCGCCGACGACATCGCCACGCTCAAGCTCGAAGCCGATTGCGCGGCGACTTTGCAGGCGGCGTTGGGGTGAGTTGGGGTTCGGGACTCGGGACTCGGGACTCGGGACTCGGGACTCGGATGATGATGCCGCCGACTGCAGGAGCGGCATGAGCCGCGACCAACCGAAGTAATTAACGCCAGCGCCATAACCGAAGCCCGGATAATCGGTTTTTTGTTTTCATACGTCGCAGCCCCGCCTGCAAACGAGGACGTGGCATCTCACCGCTTCGCCTATCGGGGCTTACATCCCTCCTACACAAGCCGCGCGGCGGCAATCAGGGCATCGGGCGCTGGAGGTTAACGCCAGCGCCGTAACCGAAGCCCGGATAATCGACGTTTGTTCTTTCGCATGTCACAGCCCCGGGCTGCGGACGAAGACGTGATATTTCACCGCTTCGCTGTGTCGCGGCTTGCGCCGCTCCTACCCCAAAGCGCCGGCACGGCGGCGCTCAGGGCGTCGGACGCCGATCGATCCGGCTGTGTTCGAGAAACAGCTTGCGCGCGGCCACGCCGATGTCGGGTTGGTCGATGAAGAAACCCTGCACGCCCAGGCTGTAGAGCTGCAGCGCTTCGCCGAGCGCGCTCTGGGCCACGCCGTTGGCGGTTTCGGTCAGGAAGGGTTCCTCGGCGCGCACGGTGTACGGATGCACTTGCAACCCGAGTTGCAGGGCGCGGCCCAGCACCGGATGGACAAAGCCGGTATTGCGCGTCGCCAGCACGGCGTGGCCGTCGCCGTCGGCATCGCGCTTGGCCGGCAAGGCCACGCGCGGCAGCAGGCTGCTCTTGGACGGGCCCAGGCCGGCGACGTAGTGGGTCCGCATCCAGCTCAGCGCCGCGGTTTCGGTCAGCGCCGCATAACCGGTGCCGGCGCCGATGCCGCCCGGGAGCGCCGCGCCGAGGTCGCCGTAGATCGCGCCCAGGTCGCTGCCGTGCGCGAGGTGATAAACGAAGTCATAGGGGCGGTCGCGCTCGAAGTCGCCGTACAACTGCACCAGCGGCAGGTCGATGCCGGCCTTCGGCAGGATCGTGCGCTTGAGTTCGATCAGGTTGGCGACTTCGAAACTCTGGATATAGACCCGGGCCGGGTCGGTGAAGCCCTCGGCGACCAAGGTCTGCACCAGCTTTTCGCCGAGCGAGACGTGGATCGGGGTGCCGTCGATGCGCTTGCCTTCGAGGGCGAACCAGGTCGGATGCTTGGTCTCGGGATAAATGCCGATGACGCGGCCGTCGCGGCTGTGCTGCTTGGCCAGGGCGATCACTTCGCGCAGGGTCGCGATCTCGAACTGGCCGTCGAAGCGTCGGTTGCCTGGACGGATCTGCGGGATGCGTTCGCGCGCGCGCAGGGTCTTGAGCTCGGCCAGGGTGAAGTCTTCGGTGAACCAGCCGGTCAGGGTCTCGCCGTCGATGACCTTGCTGACTCGGCGGTCGGCGAACTCGGGGTGGTCGGCGACGTCGGTGGTGCCGGAGATCTCGTTCTCGTGGCGCACCACCAGTTCGCCGTCGCGGGTCGCGACCAGGTCCGGCTCGATGAAGTCGGCGCCCTGCTGGATCGCCAGCCGATAAGCCTCGAGCGTGTGTTCGGGGCGATAGCCGCTGGCGCCGCGGTGGGCGATCACGATCAGGCGCGGAGCGGCGGCGGTGTGCACGGCGGACGAAGGCTCCGGGGCGGCGACGGGGGCGGCGTCCGCAGCCGCGCAGGCCAGCGCGCCGCAGACGATCCAGGCCAGTCTAAGAGATGTCATGCGCTTCACCGATCGATTCTCCACAAGTTCGTGTGCATCCGTGTATGTCCGTGCGGGTCCATGCCGGTCCGCGTGCCGCCTCGAGCGTTCGCGAGCCGGCGCCATGGCCGCCAGCACAGGTGCGAAGGCCGCGCCCGACCCGCCATCATCCGGCCCGGGCATTGCCGCGATTTGACGATCCGGCCCCAGAACGGTCCCGTATTGAGGCGCGACCCGCCGCAGCCGCTATGATGCGGCGATCATTCGGGGAGAGCGTTCGATGAGCCTGGTGGCCAAGGTATTCCGGCACAAGTCGGTGGAACAACTGCAGGCCGAGGCCAGCAAGCGTACGGATTTCCGCCGCGTACTCGGGCTCTGGCAGCTCACCGCGATCGGCATTGGCGGCATCATCGGGGTGGGCGTATTCGTTCTCGCCGGCCACGAAGCCGCGACCAACGCCGGCCCCGCCGTCGCCCTCGCCTTCCTGCTCGCCGGCATCGCCAGCGCCGCCGCGGCGCTGTGCTATGCCGAATTCGCCGGCATGATCCCGGTCACCGGCAGCGCTTATACCTACAGCTACGCCACCCTCGGCGAATTGCCGGCCTGGCTGATCGGCTGGGACCTGTTGCTCGAATACGCGCTGATCGTGGCGGTGGTCGCGATTGGCTGGTCCGGCTATGTGCAGGCCTTGCTCGGCAGCGCCGGCTTCCATCTGCCGGTCTGGGCGCAAGGCGCCATCGGCACCGGCGAAGGCCGGGTGTTCAACCTGATCGCGGCCCTGGCCACGCTCGGCGTGTCGGCGCTGCTGGTGTTCCGCACCGAATGGGGCGCGCGCTTCAACACCCTGATCGTCGCGATCAAGGTCGTCGCAGTGGTGCTGGTGATCGGCGTCGGCGCGTTCTACATCGACCCGGCCAACTGGGTGCCGTTCATCCCCGAGCGCGTCGTCGACGCCAACGGGGTCGGCCACTTCGGCCTGCAGGGCGTGGCGACCGCCGCCGCGGTGGTGTTCTTCGCGGTGTTCGGCTACGACACCCTGACCACGGCTGCCGAGGAGTCCAAGAACCCGCAACGCGATCTGCCGCGCGCGGTGCTGCTGTCGCTGGGCGTGTCGATGGCGCTGTACCTGGCGGTGTCGCTGGTGCTGACCGGCATCGCGCCCTATACGACCCTCGGCGGCGACGCCCCGGTCTCGGAAGCCTTCACCCGCCTCGGCCTGCCGTGGATCGCCGCGGCCATCTCGATCTCGGCGGTGATCGGCATCGCCAGCGTGCTGTTCGCCTTCATGCTCGGCGCGGCGCGCATCTGGTTCTCGCTGTCGCGCGACGGCCTGCTACCGGGCTGGTTCGCCAAGATCCATCCCAAGTACGGCACGCCGCACCGCCCGACCATCGTGCTGGGCGTGTTCACCGCGCTGGTCGCCGGCTTCCTGCCGATCGGCGAGGTCGCCAAGCTGGTCAACATCGGCGTGCTCTCGGCCTTCATCATCATCTGCGCCTCGGTGTGGGTGCTGCGCGTGCGCAAGCCCGACCTGCACCGCGCCTTCCGCACCCCGCTGGTGCCGCTGATCCCGCTGATCGGTATCGCGTTTTCGATCTGGCTGCTGTCCGAGCTCGCCGCGATCACCTGGCTGATCTTCCTGATCTGGGTCAGCCTGGGCCTGGTGGTGTATTTCGCCTACGGCATCCACCACAGCAAGCTGGCGGCCGAGGTGCAGGAGTGAGTTGAGAGGAGTGAGTTGAGAGGAATGAGTGGAGAGGACTGAGGAGTGAGTAAGGGCAAGAGCGGCTTTTCGCTCACTTCTCACTCCTCCCCATTCACTGCTCGTTCCTCCTGCTCACTTCTCGCTTCACCTGGGCGCGACGTAACCGCCCGGTACGCCTTCCGGCGACAGCACCAGCTGCCACAGCTGCGCATGGCGGCTACGGAAGGTCGCCATCGACGCGGCCAGGTAGAACCGCCACATGCGCCGGAAGCGCTCGTCGTAGCGCGCCGCATCCAGATGCTCCCAGCCGCGCTCGACGTTGTCGCGCCAAGCCTGCAGGGTCAGGTCGTAGTCGGCGCTGAAGTTGTGCCAGTCCTCGATCACGAAACGGTCTTCGACGTGCTCGGCGATCTGCATGGCCGAGGGCAGCATCGAGTTCGGGAAGATGTACTTGGCGATCCACGGGTCGGAATGGGTGACCGAGCGGTTGCCGCCGATCGTGTGCAGCAGGAACAGGCCGTCGCGGCCGAGGCAGCGCCGGGCGACGTCGAAATAGACGTCGTAGTTCTTGACCCCGACGTGCTCGAACATGCCCAGCGAGAACACCCGGTCGAAGGGCTCGTCGAGCTCGCGGTAATCCTGCAGCCGGAATTCCAGCGGCAGCCCGGCGCAGAGTTCCCCGGCCAGATCGGCCTGCTCGCGCGAAACGGTCACGCCGACCCCGCGGATGCCGTAGCGTTCGGCGGCGAACTTCAAGGCCTCGCCCCAACCGCTGCCGATGTCGAGCACGCGCATGCCGGGGCGCAGGCCGAGCTTGCGGCAGACCAGGTCGAGCTTGGCCTCCTGGGCCGCGTCCAGGTCGCGCAGCGGCTGGCCGCTTTCGTCGCGCCAATAACCGCAGCTGTAGACCAGGCGCTTGCCGAGCATGGCCCGGTAGAGGTCGTTGCCGAGGTCGTAATGGCGCTCGCCGATGGTGAAGCTGCGGCGGTGGCTCTGCAGATTGACCAGGTGGGCACGCAGGCCGTCGAGAATCGCCGCCCAGCCGTGGACCTGCTCGTCGACATGGGCGCGCATCAGGCGCACCAGCATCTCGTCGAGCGAATCGGTATGCCACATGCCGTCCATGTAGGATTCGCCCAGGCCGAGCGAACCTTGCGCCATCACCCGGGAGTAGAACTCGTCGTCTTCGACCCGGATGTCCCAGGGCCGTTGGCCGCCGACGCGCACGTCGGCCAGTTCCAGCAACCCTTCGACTCGTTTACGCAGCGACGCAACGGACATTTCGGCCTCGGCTCGTTCGTTGAAACGCACGGCACTGCCTGCGGGCCACGACGATGGGCGGACCCGCGCTCTTCCTGAGACGACGCTCCTGGGCAAGACCTTCGTACCGCCGTGCCGCATCGCCGGCACGATAACAAACGCCGCGCCGCGCGTTGTGCCGGGCTTGGCCGTTTCGCGCGGCGCTCAGCCGATGTTCGTCCACCCAGGCACGGCGGCGGCGACGCTCAACCGCCGCCGCTGAACATCGCACGGTACTGCGGCGCCAGATGCGGCAGCAGCGCCGAGGCCGGCACTTCCACGGTCTGGGTGCCGTCCGAGTACGGCCCGACCTCGTAGGGAGCGAACACGAACTTCAGCCCGCTGAGCTTGCCGTCGGCGGCCTTGACCGGTTCGAACATCGCGAAGTTGGCCGGATCGGCCGCGGTGCCGTCGTCGATCATGCGGCCGCCGGTCTCGATCTGTTCGGCGCGCACCGCCGGGGCCAGGTCGTCGGCGTCGATGCGCTGCGACAGAGCCGAATGCAGCTGTTCGCGGACGTAGCGCGAAATCGCATCCCAGCCTTGTTTCTGCGGCACCAGTTCGGCGGCGGTGAGCTGCTTGTTCTGCTTGGGCAGCCAGACGAAGCGCGCGATCAGCGGCGCGGCATGGGCGCCGCCGGTGTAGCTGCTGCCGTCGGCGGACACCGCGACCAGGTCGGGGGTGTCGAGGAGGTCGTTGAAGGTCAACGACAACTCGTACGGCGACGGGTTCTCTTTCGCGGTGCGTCCGTTGGCCGACTCGATCAGCTCGGCGCGCGCACGGTCGGCGTAGGCCTTGAGTTCTTTCGCCAACCCCGGGTATTTCGCCGCCTGGGTGTCGTAGGTGATGCCGACCACGTAGTTCGGCGTGGTCTCGACGACTTCCTTGAGCTCGATCGGTGCGTCCGCGACGGCGACCGGCGCCGGCAAGGCCGCACCCGGATCGGCCGGCGCGACGCCCGGCGGCGGCGAGGCTTCTTTCTTGCAGGCGGCCAGGGCCAGGGCCAGCAGGGAGACGGCGATGACACGCTTCATACAGCAATCCTTTTGGCAGACGTCCATGGTCGTTTCGCGCGACATTATCGCGCAAAGCGTGACGTCTACATCTAGATCGCCTTCGGTCCGCCGCTGTGCGCGGCGCCGTTCACCACTCGTTGCGCTGAGGCAGCAGCCCTTGCAGTTCCTGGTCGGTCAGGTTGCGCCATTGGCCGGGCTTGAGATGGCCCAGCTTGACGTTGCCGATGCGGGCGCGCAGCAGTTGCTTGACCCGGAAACCGAAGTGCGCCGCCATCAGGCGGATCTGCCGGTTCAAGCCCTGCACCAGCACGATGCGGAAACCGAAGCGGCCGAGCTTGCCGGTCTTGCACGGCAAGGTGGTCTGGCCATGGATCGGCACGCCGCGGCCCATGCCGCGCAGGAACTCGGGGGTGACCTCGTGGTTCACCGCGACCAGGTATTCCTTTTCCAGCTTGTTCTCGGCGCGCAGGATCTCGTTGACGATGTCGCCGTTGCTGGTCAACAGGATCAGGCCTTCGGAATCCTTGTCGAGGCGGCCGATCGGGAAGATGCGGCGCTCGTGGCCGACGAAGTCGACGATGTTTTCCTTGACCGTCGACTCAGTGGTGCAGACGATGCCGACCGGCTTGTTGAGCGCGATGTAGACGTGCTGGCGCTTGCCCTTGACCACCGCGCGCGCGCGCAGGACCTCGCCGTCGATGCGGACCTCGTCGCCCTCGCCGACTTCCGCGCCGATGCCGCCGCGCATGCCGTTGACGGTGACCCGGCCTTCGGCGATCAACCGGTCGGCCTCGCGGCGCGAGCAGAAACCGGTGTCGCTGATGTGTTTGTTCAGACGCATAAAGACAGGATGCCGGAAACCGGCAGCAGACGGGCGAAGGGCGCGTAGGCTGGCACAGCCGCGCCGGCTTGGCGACCCCCGGCCGCGCTCGGTTCAGGCCCGCGAGCGTCGCCGGCGCCCGGCCGGGCGGCCCAGACGCCCGGCCCGGGCGTCTCGGCACGATGGCCTCGGCCGCACCGCGCCGCGGAGGCTCAGCCCAGTTGCTCGGTGTATTCCGGGTGGCGTTGGATCCAGGCCGCCGCATAGGAACAGGCCGGGCGGACCTTGTAGCCGGCCTGGCGGGCATGCTCGAACGCCGCCCTGACCAGGTCGCCGGCGATACCGCGGCCGCCGATCGCATCCGGCACCAGAGTGTGGGTGATGACGAGCTGGTCGCCGTTGAGGTGGTATTCGAGCAGCGCCTGCACCCCGTCGACTTCGGTGAGGAAACGCTGTTGGTCGGGAACGTGGCGGACGGAAACGGCCATGGGTCTACCTGCAATGCGAGTGAGGACGGGTCGGACATCGGGCCAGGCTCGGCCCGATGTCCTGCCCGCCGGTCGGGGCTCAGCGATTATCGCGCTTGCCCTGGTTGTGCCGGTCCTGGGTGCCGATCGACCCCTGGATGGCGTCCATCCGGCTTTCCGCGGCGTGCAATTCCTCGGCCTTTTGCGCCGCAGCCTGCGACTGCGGCCCCGGCTGCGGCACCTGGCCGTGCTTGGGCTCAAGCTGCTGCCAGGGCTGCGGCTCGCGCGCGTGCTCTTGCTTGGCCTCCAGCAACTGGCGGGTGTTGGCCAGGGCCTGTTCCGGGGTGATGCGCGGACGGCCGCCCTCCTCGTCGCCGCTGCCGGCGGCCTCGGCCGCCTCCATGGCCGCCTCGTCCTCGCGTCCCGGCGCATCGGCGCCGGCCGGCTCGGCTTCGGCGGCGGCTCCGGCGGCGGCCAGGCTTCCGGCCGCGCCCGGCGACTGCGACGCCCGCGAGCGGTGAGCCTCGGCCTGCAAAGCCGGCGCCGCCGACCCTGAAGCGGCCGCGGACGCCACCAGCGAGCTCGCCGCCGACGACCCGGCGGCCGGGGCATCGGCCGTCTTCTTGGCCTTGCGCGGCTTGGCCGCGGGCTTGGGCAGCGCGGTCACTGCGGGCGTCGCGACCAAGGGCGTGTCGACGACTGCATCGGTCGGCGTCACCGCGGCGATGCGACTGTCGATCAGCGGCGCCAACGGTGCCGCCGGCGTCACCGCCCGCGGTCGGGGCGCACGCGCTGCCGGCGCCTTGTTGGCGACGGATGCGCTGCCGAGGTTCTGCACGGCCTTGTCGTCGCGCCGTGCGCTTGCGCTCGATGGCTTGGCGACGGGCTTGCTTGCGACAGGTCGGCTTAGGCCGGTCTTGCTTGCGGCGGGTTTGCTCACGGCGGCCGGCTTGATGACTGCAGGCTTGGTGACTGCAGGTTTGGTGGCTGCCAGCGCGGCTTGCTTGCTCGTGGTCTGTTTCGCGGCGATGCCTGGCCTTGCAAGCTTGTTCGATGCGGCCTGGCTGGCCGTGCTCCTGGCGCCTGCAGCCTTGTTCGCCGATGCTGTTTTCGCGGTGTTTTTCGCTACTTTCTTGCTCGCGGCCGGTTTGCTCGCGGCGGGCCTGGAAGAAGCCGGCTTGGCCGGTACTTTCCTGACGCTCGCTTTCTTGGCGACGATTTTCTTGGCATTCGCCTTCTTGCTCGCCGTCTTGCCGGCGCCGGCTTTCTTGGAGACGGTCTTGTTGGAAGCGGTCTTCTTGGCCGCCGCCTGCTTGGTCGGGGTCTTGCCCGCGGCCTTCTTCGCCGGCGCTTTCTTGCTTGCGGCCTGTTTGGCGACGGCTTTCTTGGTTGCCGCTTTCTTGGCGACGGTCTTCGTCGCCGCGCGCTTGTCCGCTGCGCTCTTCGTAGCCGCACTCTTCGTGACCGTGGTTTTCTTGGCTGCGATTTTCTTGGCTGTCTTGGCAGCCTTGCGCACGACCTGCTTGCCTGCGCGCTTCGTGCTCTTGCCCGCGGCGCTCTTGCCTGACGTTTTAGTGACTGACTTGCTGACGGACTTGCCGGCTTTCTTGATCGCCATGCCCTGCTCCTGTCGGTTTTTCCGGATGAGCGGTCACCCCAAGGACCGTGCTGATTTGTTAACACGTGCGACCTTCATGACGGGTGAGCAAAGGTGAGACTCGCCCCTCGACGTCAGCCGCCTGATCCTGACCGCCCGGTGTTGACACGATGTGTCACTTTTGAACGCTCAAACCCCTTGAAATCGCTGGCATGGAATGTGCTTCAATGTGAAGTACGTCACACAGTAAAACCAAAGGGGGTCTCAAATGCGTTACTTCAAGCCGCAGGACGACGACCAGCAGGCCGAAGCCGTCATCACCCGTCTCTACGAGCTGGCCCGCACCGGCGAACCCGACGCAGCCGAACTGCGCCGACTCGATGCCCAGATCTACGCGGGACTGATCGCCTCGTACGGCGACGAGGCCTACGACAAGGCCACCACGCCCGCACTGCTCCTGTCCTGAGCATCGCTCAAACGGCAACGGCGGCCTGAGCCGCCGTTCGCAAAGCCGCAATCCGGGGACGCGGCGATACGACATGGCAGCGGCGAAGGCCGCTGCCGCCTTCTCAGCCGCCGAAGAAGTTCGGCAGGCTTGGGCTCGCGAGCCGCTGCAGGAACACCCAGAACACCTGCGGCTCCATCAGCAGCATGAACAGCACGCCGTAGATCGCGCCCGACAGATGCGCGTTGTGGTTGATGTTGCCCTGGCCGCGCTTGTCCATCCAATACGAATAACCGACATAGGCGATCGCATAGACGATGGCCGGCACCGGGATCACGAACACGATGATCCAGCTCCAGGGGTTGATCAGCACGAAGGCGAACAACACCGCCGACACCGCGCCGGACGCGCCGAGGCTGACGTAGCCGGCATCCTTGCGATGGCGCAGATAGCTCGGCAGGATCGCGACCACGATCGCCGACAGATAGAAGAAGGCGTAGCCGAACGGCCCGACCAGTTCGCCGAACAGGCGCTCGACCGCGCCGCCGAAGAAATACAGGGTGATCATGTTGAACAGCAGGTGCATCCAGTCGGCATGCACGAAGCCGTGGGTCAACAGGCGGTCGTATTGACGGAACCGCGCGACGCCCGGCGGCCACAGCACCAGGCGTTCGTACAGGCTGCGTTTTTCGAAGGCTTGCCACGACACCAGCGCGGTCACGGCGATCAGGATGAGGGTGATCAGCATCGGCTCGGGTTCTCGTCGGCGGGTCCGGCCGGGCCGGAATCGCTCAGGTCGGATCGCCCGGCGGCGCCGGGCGGGTTCGGATGGGGGCTGGCGCTGACCGCAGGCTCGCTCACGCGGCCTGGCGGTAGTGGTCCTGCATCGGATAGCTGCGCGCGTACAAGGCGAACGCGGCCGCCGCGACGAAGGCGAACCCGGCGAAGAAGAACATCAGGAAGGCGTTCTCGCTGAGCCCGGTCGCGGCGATATGCGTGGTTACCGCTTCGTTGCGCACCGCGGCGTTGGTCAGCATCACCCACAGGTTGCCGAAGGTGCTGGTGAGGTACCACAGCGCCATGATCACGCCCTTC
Organism: Lysobacter sp. CA196; assembly: GCF_052078695.1. Taxonomy (NCBI): domain Bacteria; kingdom Pseudomonadati; phylum Pseudomonadota; class Gammaproteobacteria; order Lysobacterales; family Lysobacteraceae; genus Lysobacter; species Lysobacter sp. CA196. Next base: position 257,612 of record NZ_JBQJIN010000001.1, read on the forward strand.
ATCGCGTGCGGGGCCTGGCTGTAGGCGAACTCCAGCGCGGTCGCCGAGACCAGCACCTCGCCGAGGGTCAGCAGCACGTAGGGAAGGACCTGCCATGCCAGCGACATGGGGTGGCCGGCGTCCATATACAACTGCAGCACCGCGGCCACGATCCAGGACAGGCCGGAGATGGCGATGCCGAAACCCATCCGCCGCAACGGCGTCGGGTGCAGGCCGATGCGGCGCAGCGCCGGGTACAGCAGCAGGTTGTTGAACGGGATCAACAGCATCACCAGCAACGGATTGATCGCCTGCATCTGCGAGGCCGCCGCGCGCGCGCCGCCTTCGCCGGAGATCAACCAGGTCGGCCACCACCACAAGTCGGTCGGCACGAACATCTTCTGGCCCTGCAGCACCCAGGTCGAAGCCTTCTGGTCGAACAACGACCAGAATGGGGTCACGAAGGCGAACACGATCAGGATGCGCAGCACCGCGCGCACGCCATCGACCGCGGCGTCGGGGTGCTTGCCGCGGGCGCGGTCGAGCTGCAGGGAAATGCCGTAGCCGCCGAAACCGATCAGCAGGCCCAGCGCCAGGCAGGCGCTCTTGACGAAGCCCATCGCCGGCACCGCGGTCAACGACAGCGCGCCGACCGCCAGGGCCACGCCGAGGCCGGCGACGATCGCGCCGGGGTTGCCCTGCCCGGCCACGCGGGTGCTCAGCGCGGTGCGGGCGACGTTGAAGAACGAATCCGGATCGGGCGCGTCGCGGGTCGGCGGCACCCGCACGTAACGCTTGCGGCCCAGCCAGAAAATCAGCGTGGCCAGGAACATCAGCGCACCGGGAATGCCGAAGGCGATGCTCGGGCCGTACTCGCGCAGGAAGATCGGCATCAGCAGCGAGGCGAACAGCGAGCCGAAGTTGATCGTCCAATAAAAGGCATCGAAGACCAGTTTGGCCTTGTGCTTGTTGCTCTGGTCGAACTGGTCGCCGCAGAACGACACCACCAGGGGTTTTATCCCGCCGGCGCCGAACGCGATCAGGAACAGGCCGGTATAGAAGCCGGCCTGGCTGTGCTCGAACATCGCCAGGCAGGCGTGGCCGGCGCAGTAGATCAGCGAGAACCAGATGACCGTGTTGTATTTGCCGAAATAGCGGTCGGCCAGCCAGCCGCCCAGCAAGGGGAAGAAATAGGTGCCGATCATGAAGCTGTGGAACACCTCCTTGGCGAGGTGTTCGCGCTCGGCCAGGTCGGAGGTCGAGGCCAGCAGCAGGGTCCCGACCAGGAACGAGGTCAGGATGTTGCGCATGCCGTAGAAACTGAAGCGCTCGGCCGCCTCGTTGCCGATGATGAAACCGATCTGGCGGGGCATCTTGCCCTGCGAATCGGCGGTGGCGGGGGCGGTGGCGGCTTGGCTCATCTACGGCAGTCCTCGGCGGTCGGGCGCGGAGGCGGTCGATAGGCGCCCCCGCTGGACCCGGGCGCGACGGCGGCCAGGCGGTCCAGCCCTACAGCCTAACCGATCGCCCCGGCGGCCGGCCTGACCGCACGCGCCGGCTCAGGGGCCACGGCCGCGGCCGTCCGGACCGCCGCGGGCAGGCCTTGTCCGTTGCCCCGTTCAGACGACCGGCGGCGTCATACCGCCGGCTCGCCGATCTCCAGCTCGTACTCGAAGTTCTGGATCATGCGGCCGAAGTCCGGGTCCTCGTCGCTGCCGTAGTTGGCGCCGATGCTCAGGCGATGGCGCCCGGGCGACAGCGGCGGCAGCATCACCCAGTACCCGTCGGCCGCGGCGTGATAAGGGCCGTCCGACGGACCGGCCGCGTCGATTGCGGCGAAGGGGTCGAAACATTTCGCCGTGGTCAGGCGCATCGAACCGTTGCGGTCCAGGCGCCGGCCGTCGAGCACGACTACGGCGCTGACCAGACGGTCGTTGTTGAGCGTGACCTGCGCCTTCACTTGTTGGCAGGTATGCGCGTACCGGCCGAAACGCGGCGCGTGGTAATACATATTGATCAGCGGCACCAGCACATGCTTGCCGAGCGGAATCCGGCAACGCCGCTTCGCATTGAAACGGCCGTCGGTACCGGCCAAAAACCACACCGGCCCGTCTTCGTCCTGGCCCATCGCGCAGCGGCTGCCGTCGCGGTCGAGATAAGGCTGCAGGCCGTCGGGGAAGCTGCGCGTCCAGCGCCACCAGCGCGCGGTCCACTCGGCCGGCTGTATCCCGCCGACCGCGCTGCGCAGCGGTTGTACGGTCGCGACGCCGGTTTGCACCACCGATTTGCCGGTCGCACCCGCGAACGGACCCGACAGCGCCAGGCACAGGCCAAGCGCTATCGCTGCACCGCCCCTCAAGCCCATTCGGTCAACCCTTCGCGCTCGTACACGGCGGCGAAGGTCGGCCGCGCCTTCATCCGCTGCGCGAACGCGCCCAGGTGCGGCCAGTCGTGCGCCGGCCGCGGCATCTTGCGGGTCCAGCGCATCAGCATGGTCAGGTAGAAATCGGCCGCGCTCAGGCGCTCGCCGAGCAGGTACGGGCCCTGCTTGGCGAGTTGCGCGTCCAGGCGTTCGCAGGTGGCCTCGATGCGCGCTTGCGCGCCGATGCGCACCGCCACGTCGTCGGCCTGCACGTCCCACGGATACCACCACAACCGCAGCGGCGATTGCAGGGTATTGGCGAGGTTGAACATCCACTGGTTGTATTCGGCGCGCTGCGGATCGTCGAGCGCCGGCGCCAGGCCGGCCTGCGGATGGCGATCGGCGAGGAACATCGCCAGGGCCGCCGCCTCGTAGCGCGGCTGGCCGTCGACGATCAGGGTCGGCACCACCCCGTTCGGGTTCAACACCAGGTACTCGGCGTTCTTGTGCGCGCGGGCGTCGATGTCGACCAGGCGCAATTCATGCTCGATCCCCATCTCGATGAGCAGCCAATGGACGACGAAGCTGGCGGTACCGGGGGAGTAATAGAGCGCGTACATGCGGAGGACTCCGGAAGTGAGGGCGACAGTCTAGGGGAGCGATGACGGTTGCGGGTTGAGGAGCTGAAGCAAATCCCCCTGCCCCCCTTTTCCAAAGGGGGGGACGGCACGGGCGAGATCGGGGATGAGTCGCCTTCGCATGGAGTCGCCTCTCGGACTGTCGCCGCTGCGAAAGTCGCACCCCCGAAACGCCCCGCCCGAAACTCGCGCCCCCCGAAACACGTCCCCCTGGAACACGCTCCGCTAAAAGTCGCCACCGCTGAAACTCGCCCCCTTTGGAGAGGGGGCTGCGCGCTGCGCAAGTCCGATGCAGTGGCGTAATCCATCGCGAGGGGGATTTGCTCTGCACTCGTAGCGACCATTGCAGCGCCACGCAGCATGCTCGCATCGCCACCGCCCCCAATCTCCAACCCCAAGCATCGATCCTGACAGCAGGCTGTCAGCAGTCTTGCCGTTTCGGCGCCGATCGGACGCCTGCGGCCAATCCAGAGGTGCGGTTCTTCGCTACCATGCGGAGCGATTCCGGGGAGAACCGATCCGATGCCACGTACCGCCTCACGTACCGTCCTGGTCGCCGCGATGCTCGCGGCCGCCGTTACCGCCTCGCTGCCGGCCGCAGCCGCTACCGATGCCCTGACCACCGTCGCCGAGCGCAGCGGCTTCCTCAAGACCGGCCGCTACGACGAAGTGATCGCAATGTGCGCCTCCTTCGCCAAGCGCTACCCCGACGCGGTGCGCTGCGAGGACTTCGGCACTACGCCGGAAGGCCGGCCGATGAAACTGCTGGTCGCGACCCGCAGCGGCGCGTTCACGCCGGCGCAGGCCCGGGCCAAGTCGCTGCCGGTCACCCTGATCCAGGGCGGCATCCACTCCGGCGAGATCGACGGCAAGGATGCGGGCTTCCTCGCCCTGCGCCAGATCCTCGACGGCGAGGCCGCGCCGGGCGCGCTCGACAAACAAGTGCTGCTGTTCGTGCCGGTGTTCAACGTCGACGGTCACGAGCGCTTCGGCCGCTGGAACCGCCCGAATCAGCGCGGCCCCGAGGAAATGGGCTGGCGCACCACTGCGCAAAACTACAACCTCAACCGCGACTATCTCAAGGCCGATGCGCCCGAGATGCAGGCCATGCTCAAGCTGTTCGGCCGCTGGGACCCGCTCGCCTACGTCGACCTGCACGTCACCGACGGCGCCAAGTTCGAACACGACGTTTCGATCCAGGTCGAACCGGTGCACTCCGGCGACGCCGCGTTGCGCCCGGCCGGCCTCGCCCTGCGCGACGGTGTGATCGAGCGCCTCGCCAAGCAGGGCTCGCTGCCGGTGTCGTTCTACCCGTCCTTCATCGAATCCGACAACCCGGCCTCGGGCTTCGAGGACGCGGTGCCGCCGCCGCGTTTCTCCCACGGCTATATCCCGCTGCGCAATCGCCTGGGCATGCTGGTCGAAACGCATTCGTGGAAGGACTATCCGACCCGCGTGCGGATCACCCGCAACACGATAGTGGACGTACTCGAATTGGTCGCCAGCAACGGCAGCGACTGGCGCCGCGAAGCCCTGGCCGCCGACCAGCGCGCGCAGGCGCTCGGCGGCCAGCCGGTCGCGCTCGACTACCGCGCCACCGACAAGACCCGCGACGTCGCCTTCCGCGGTTACGCCTATACGCGCACACCTTCGGAAGTCTCCGGCGCGCTGATGACGCGCTACGATGAGACCAAGCCCGAGGTCTGGAACGTAAAGCTGAAGTACGACATCCAGCCGAGCCTCGTGGTCGAAGCCCCGCGCGGCGGTTACCTGGTGCCGGCCGCGCAGGCACCGTGGGTCGCGGCCAAGCTCGATCAGCACGGCGTGAACTATCGCCGCCTCGGCGCCGCGCTCAAGGACGCGCAGGTCGAGACCTTCCGTTCCGACAAGACCGAGTTCGCCGCGCAATCGGTCGAAGGCCATCAGCGCGCCACCCTCAGCGGCGCCTGGAAGCCGGAAACTCAGAGCCTGACCGCCGGCGCGCTGTTCGTGCCGATCACCCAGCCCAAGGCGCGCCTGGCGATGTCCCTGCTGGAACCGCAGGCGCCCGACTCGCTCGCGGCCTGGGGCGAGTTCAACAACGCCTTCGAGCGCAAGGAGTACATGGAGGACTACGTCGCCGAAGAAGTGGCGCGCGAGATGCTGACCAAGGACCCGAAGCTGAAGGCCGAGTTCGAAGCGAAGATCAACAACGATCCGGCCTTCGCCAAGAGCCCGCAGGCACGCCTGGAATTCTTCTACCGCCTGCATTCGGCCTGGGACACGCGCTACAACCAGTACCCGGTGCTGCGCACCCAGCAGACGCTGCGCTAATCGTCGGCAGGTCCTGAAATAACGACTCTGAACGCGCGGAGCCCGAGCGGCTCCGCGCGTTTTTTTATGCCGTCGCCCTTGTAGGAGCGGCGCAAGCCGCGACCGTCGAAGCGACGATCCAACCCGTATCGCATGGCGACCGGAACGAGCTCGCGGCTTGCGCCGCTCCTACCCTGTTGCATCGCCGCCTGCCGAAGTCGAGCCGTCCGTCCGATCATTCACATCGGCCACGCTATCCTCGGCGCTTGTCCCGATCGGAGCGTCGCGCTGCATGCGAACCTTCCCTTCCTCCGCGATCACGCAGCCCCGGCGCGCCTTCGCCTCCGCACTCGTCACGCTGCTGGCCTCCACTGTCCTGCCGTCGCAGGCGGTCGCCGCGGAAAAAGCACCGCCCATCGAAACCCGCGCGACCACGGTGACGGTGCTCAGCTTCAACCTCTGGCACGACAAAGGCGATTGGCCCAAGCGCCGCGCCATGATCGTCGCCGAGATCGCACGCCTGAAGCCGGACGTGATCGCCCTGCAGGAAGTGCTGCAACGCGACGGCCTGCGCAACCAGGCCAAGGACCTCGCCGCCGCGCTCGGCTATCGGGCGCATTTCGTCTCGGTCGACCCGGCCGATGCGGCGCGCCGTTACGGCAACGCCATCCTCACCCGCAAGCGCAGCGAAACGCTGGAGATGCGCAAGCTCGAACCGCTCGACGACTACCGCACTGCCGCGCATGCGCGGCTGCGCGCGGGCGTGCCGCGTACCCGTATCGACATCTACGCCACCCACTTGCACAACGACCAGGGCGGCGGTGCGATCCGCGCCAGACAGGTATCGAGCCTGCTCGACTTCATCGACGCCAACGCACAGGGCGCCTACGTCATCGTCGCCGGCGACTTCAACAGCGATGCAGACTCGCCGGAACTGCAGGCGCTGGCCGCGCGTTATCGCGATGCCTACGGCAACGCCCACCCCGATGCCTCCGGGAATATCGCCGCCCACACCACGCTCAACCCCGCCTACCTGCCGGCGCAGCGCATCGACCACGTTTTCTACGACCCGGTCGGCTTCGAGCTCGTCGAGGCCCGCGTCGTGCTCAATCAAAACCACGACGGCGTCTGGCCGTCGGACCACTTCGGCGTGCTGGTCAAACTGCGTACCCGGCCGCGCATCGTGAGCCTGCCCGCGTCACCGAACTGACACTTGCGGCGACTAGCGTGGGTGGGTTCCCCCGCCCCTGCCGGAGCCCCGCATGATCCGTTCGACCCTGACTTCGTTGTTGCTCGCCTGCGCCGCGACCGCGTTCGCCGCCCCCGCCCTCGCCGCTCGTTGGTCGCTGACCGACCTCGTCGAAACCCCGGCGACCCAGCGCGACGCGGTGCGTCTGCCGCCGGGCACGCCCGACCAGGCCAACCTCAACCGCTTCGGCTTCTACTCCGACCTGAGCTATAACCCGCGCGACGGCTACTGGTACGCCCTGTCCGACCGCGGCCCCGGCGGTGGCGTGATCGACTACGCCACCCGCGTGCAGCGCCTGCGCATTGCCTACGACCGCCGCAGCGGCCGCATCGGTCAGCCCATCGTCGACAAGACCGTGTTGTTCAGCGCGCGCCGCGGCGACAGCCTCAACGGCCTCAACCCGCAGTTGCTCAACGGCGACGCCGCCAAACTCGGCCTGAGTTTCGACCCGGAAGGCTTCGCCGTCGGCCGCAACGGCCACTTCTACGTTGCCGACGAATACGGCCCGAGCGTGTACGAATTCGCCCCCAACGGCCGCTTCCTGCGCGCCTTCGCCACGCCCGCCAATCTGCTGCCGCGCAACGCCCAGGGCCGGCTCGACTACGTCGGCGACCGCAAGCTCGTGGTCAGCGGACGCCAGGACAACCGCGGCTTCGAGGGCCTCACCATCACCCCCTCCGGCGACAAGCTCTACGCCGTGATGCAAGACCCGCTGGTGCAGGAAGGCGCGAACAACGACGGCCGCCGCAGCCGCAACGTCCGCATCGTCGAGTTCGACCTGCGCAGCGGCCGTTCCAACGCCCAGTACGTCTACCAACTGGAGTCGATCGCCGCGCTGAACGCGCTCGACCCGTCCAGCGACGACGATTTCTCGGCGACCCACCAGGGCCGCAGCATCGGCCTCAGCGCCATCCACGCCTTGAGCGACCGCGACTTCCTGGTGCTGGAACGCGACAACCGCGGCCTCGGCGTCGAAGTCACCGCCGCGCCAATCCACAAGCGCGTGTATCGCATTTCCCTGCGCGGTGCGAGCAATGTCGCCACGCAGTCGCTGGCCGGCAGCAACGACCTGCCTGCCGGCGTGCGTCCGGTCGACAAGGCGCCCGAACTCGACATCCTGGCCGCCCTGCGCAACGCCGGCGTTCGCGACATCCCCGAGAAGCTCGAAGGCCTGGCGATCGGCCCGCGCCTGCGCAACGGCAAGCATCTGGTGCTGATCGGCAGCGACAACGACTACAGCGTGACCCAGAGCGGCGCCGGCGAGCAGTTCGAGGTTTGCGTCGACCGCAGCAGCGGCGAACGCGCGCAGGTTCCGCTGGATGCCGATTGCCCGGCCGGCAAGGCGCGCATCCCCGGCACCCTGATCGCCTTCGCGGTCGATTTCCGTCGCTGAGTCGGGCCGGAACGGATACTCCGGCGGCCAGACGACGCAACCCAAGTTGTTCCCCCCTTTGGAAAAGGGGGGCTGGGTGGATTTGCTTTTTGCTCAGTGGCATGGCCGGCGCAAATCCGAACGAAAGCAAATCCCCCACGCTGCATGGAACAGTCGCTCCATGCGCGCAACGCCGGGCGCCCGCCCCCTTTTTCAAAGGGGGCAGATTGTCGCGGCTACGCGGCGAGTGGCAGCCAGCAGAAATGCCCAACTCCCCGTGCTGTTCCCCCCTTTGGAAAAGGGGGGCTGGGGGGATTTGCTTTTCGCCCGTCCCCTCACTTCGCCATGTACTTCCAATTGCGTACCTTGCCTTCGGCCATCCACTCCACGGCCTGGGCCACCCGCGCCTTGCGGGTTGCTTCGCGTTTCGCGCTCTCGATCCATTCGACGTACTCGCGTCGTTGGCTCGGCGGAAACGCTTCATAGGTGGCCTTGGCTTTCGCGTTTTTCTTCAACGCCAGCGCGGCGGCCAAATCCGCGGGCAGTTCGACCGGCGGTTTGGCTTGCGCACGCTTGGTCGTGGGCCGCGCCACCCCGGCCTCGATCAAGGCCATCGCCTGCTTCACCAGCCGAGTAAGTTCGCGCTTGCCGGGCAAGTCGCCGATCTTGCCCAGACGGCCGAACTGGCCCATCGCATCGCTATCGGCGGACTGCTGCGCGCCGACGATGTTCGCGCCTTGCCAGAAGCCGAAGGTGGCGTGCTGTTTGAACGCCGCCATGCTGCACATCAGTTTGCCGCAGTAGACGAAACTGGGCATGCCCCACTTGATCGCTTCCTCGACCTGCGGACAGGCCGCGTGTACGACCGCGCGCAGGTGTTCGAGGATCGGCTGCGCGAACGGCGCGGCCTTGGCGATATAGGCGTCGATGCGCGGATCGGGGTGGCTCATGGCGGTCGACCGTCGGTCTGGCGATGAGGCCCTATTCTGCGCCGCTCACGCCGTCAGCGGCCACTGGCCCAGCACGTCGTAGGCGTTGCGCGAGCCGAGCTGGCTGTGGATCAGCACGAAAGCATCGACGCGCCAGTCGATCGCCTCGATGGCGACCGGCGGATGCAGGGGACGGACCGCGTCCCGGACGATGGTCACGTGCGGCACCAGGGCGCGCCCGGACTCGACCCGCACGCCTTCCTTGGCCAGGGCCACGCCGAGCCGTTGAAACAAGTTGTCGAGGGCCTCCGGCGTGCGCTCGCTGCCGAGCCACCAGGGGATCGACTTGTTGCGGAAACTGCCGGCGCGGTCGAGCCGCAGATCGAACGCCGGCAGGGCCAGGCTGGCCGCGGCCGCCTGCGCACGCGCCGCGCGCTCGGGCTGGAACTCGGAGGCGTCGCCGAGGAACTGCAGGGTCAAGTGATAACGGTGCGCGCCGATCAGGCGCCCGCCGGCGTCGTGCTCGCGGTGCAGAGCCGCGGCGGCATCGGCGATGCGCGCCTGGGTCGCCGCATCGGGCAACAGGGCGAAGAACAATCGATGGATATCGGACGAGGCGGCCGGGGCCGCGAACAGCGAGTCTTGATGCATGGCGGCAGTGTAAAGCGGCCGCCGCGGCCTGCCCATTACGCGAACTGGGTCGACGCCGCCATACAGGCGCTGGGGCATGATGGGCGGGCCGCCGGCTGGCGGTCCGAAAACCTCGCGCAGCCCGTAGCGGCGGCGTCCCCCAGCGAATGGAGTCCCTCATGAAGTCGATCCTGAATCTCTGCGCCCTCGCCTTTCTGGCGCTGTCCCTGCACGCCCAGGCGCAGACCGCGCCGGCCGCGGCCCCACAGGGCTCCGACACCCACGAGCAGGACCGACGAGCGCAAGCCAGGCGCGAAATCGAGGGCATCGTCGAGGCCTTCAAGGCCGCGATCATCGCCAAGGACTCGGCCACCTTGAAGAGCCTGTTCCTGCCCGAACACAACTCCTGGATCCTGGTGTCCTCCGACGAAGAGTTCCGCCAGCGCAAGGCCAAGAACCCCAAGCTCAACAAGCTCGAACCCGGCACCTACGTCGAGTTCGCCGAGCAGATGGGCCAGGGCAAAGAACGCTTCGAGGAGAAGTTCTCCAACCTCAAGATCGACACCGACGGCGCCATCGCCAGCGTGCATTTCGATTTCGTCTTCCTCGAAGACGAGCGCATGACCGGCAAGGGCCAGGAAGCCTGGCAGTTGGTCAAGACCGAACAGGGTTGGAAGATCAACGCGGTGATCTACTCCTCCTACCCGCTCGAGTGAGTCATGCTCCCGGCCCACGCCGGGAGCACCGCGCTATCGCCTGAGACCGCCGCGAACGGCGCCGCATTCGCCTAAGCCGTCGCCGCGACCGGCGCCGGCTCGCTCGAAGCGCGCTCCGAATATGCATCCAGCAGGCTGGCAACGATCTTGCGCGCCCCGCCGAACGGCTTGCGTCCGTGCGCCATCTGCATGTTGTCGAGCAGCATCACGTCGCCGACCTGCCAGGGGAAACGGATCGAAGCGCCGGCGAAGGCCTCGCGCACCGCCTGCAGGTCCTCGGCCGCGATCTCGCCGCCGTCGCCGTAATAGGCATGGCGCGGCAGCCGGTCGGCGCCGAACATGTTGAGCAAAGAAGTCGCGACTTCGGCGCCCAGATTGCTGACGTGGAACAGATGCGCCTGGTTGAAGAACACGCGTTCGCCGGTCAGCGGGTGTCGCGCCGTGCCGTGGTTGGTTTGAGCGGTGCGCAGGGTCTGCGCGTCCAGCCATTCGTGGACGATGCCGTTGGCCTCGCAGAAACGCGCGACTTCGCCGCGGTCGGAGGTCTGGAACACGGTTTCCCAGGGAATATCGACATAGGGCCGGTAGTGGCGCACGTAGCGCACGCCCCGCGCCTCGAAACGGTCCATCCGTTCCTCGCCGATGGCCGCCGCGACCCGGCGCATGTCGGCGATCGGGGTCTCGCCGCCGCTCTGCGGCGCGACCAGGCAGCAAAACGCGATCTTCAGCGGCCAGTCGCGCTGATAGGCGTTCTCGCAATGCAGGGCGATCTCCTGGTCGGGCGGGTATTCGGTGGCGGTGAACACGCCCTTGCCGACCGAACTGCGCGGGGTCGAGCGATAGGTGTAGTCCAGCGCACGCGGGGACACCGCTTCGCCGAAGCCCTCGAAGTCGGCGACGCTGGCAACGTCGAAACCGCGGAACAACAAGGCGCCGTGTTCGAGCAGGCGCTCTTCGATCAATGTGCGGCGCGCCGACACGAACGCGGCCAGATCGCGTTCGCCGGCGCCGGGTTCGAATACGCGCGGTGCGCGGCCGTCGGCGAACAGCGCGGTTTCCTTGAAAGCATGCATGGCCGGTACTCCTGTAAAACGTTGCGTCGCGGTAGCCGCCGCGGCGCATGACGATGTTGGCGCGGCTCAGAACCGGTAACGGATCTTGGCCAGCAGTTGGTCGGAATCGCGCAGTTCCAGCGCGTCGGTGAATTGGTCGTAAGTGCCGAGCGGATCGCGTTCGAGGAAGGTCGAGCCGCCGCGCGAATAGGCCACGAAGATGTCCGACTGCGGGCCGAGCAGATAGCGATAGCGCAGCTGCAGGCCGAAGTTGTTGACGTCGAAGTCCGCCCTCGCCTGCCCGCTCGCCAGCATCTGCCCGTTCGGCTGCAGGAGGTAGCCCTGGCCGCCGTCGGCCCGCACCGAGGCCCACTCGGTCTTCAGGCGCACCTCGTGATGCAGGCCCGGGAACCAGCTCAGGTTGAGGCTGGCGTAGTCGCCGCGCCGCGAGTAGCGGCCGAAATTGCGTCCGTCTTCCCAGATCAGCCAGTCGCTGCCGCGGTCCGGGCTGAAGATCAACTGGGCGTTGAAGTCGTCGTTGGGGTACCAGACCGCGCTCAGTTCGAGCTCCGGCGTGGCCTTGCCCGACAGGCCCTGCGGCAGCATCGACAGCGCCGCCCCGTAGGTCCAGTCGCCGTAACGGCGGCTGACGAACTCGGCTTCGGAGCGATAACGCTGCGAACGCTTCCACAGACCGTTGCCGCGCGAGATCAAATCGTCCCAGCCGGAGCTGATCAGGCTGACGTTGAAGTTGAGGCGGTTGCCGCTGCGGTAGTTGTAGTTGTTGACGATCGCCAACGTGGTCGGCAGACGGTCGCCGCGGTCGTTGCTGCGTGCCTGCAGGTCGGCGAACCAGCGCACGCTGCGCAGGTTGGCGTCCTCGTCCTTGACCCGGTGAACGTAGTCGGCGGCGAGCTTGACCTCGTTGAGGCTGGCGCGGCGCTGGTAGCCCAAGTCGTTGAAGTCCAGCTGGTTGCCGACGTGATTGGCTTCGAGGCGATAGCGCCAGCTTTCCGATGGCGTCCAGTTGATCCGCATCCAGGCGCCGCTGTCGTTGACCTTGCGGCCGCGCTGCTCGATGAAGCTGCCGAGCACCTGGCCGTTGATCACCAGCGCATCGCTCGGCCGCCAGCTCATGTCGACCGCCTGCACCTGCGCGCTGCGATCGCGGAACGGGCGCTCGGTGTCGGTGCCGAGCCAACCGATGCTGAGCTTGTCGTGCACCGGGAACAACAAACGCGCCGCGTAGAAATCGCGGCCGGCCTCGCCGTCCTCGGTCGCCGCCAGCACGCCGTAGCTGAGCCGGCCGAGCGAGCCGTTGAGCTTGATCGCCGCGTCGATGTCGCTGGCGCCGCTGCCGTCGTCGGCATCGCCGCCGATGCGGCGAGTGTGGATCAGCCGGCCCTGGTCGGGCGTGCTGAGGTCGAAGATGCCCTGGTTCTCGGTGAAGAACGGGCGCCGGTCGCTGAAGAAGGTCTCGACGGCATCGAAGTTGATCACCAGGTCGTCGGATTCGACCTGGCCGAAATCCGGATTCACCGTCGCGCTCAACTGGAAGCGCGGCGACGGCTTCCAGAACAGGTCGACGCCGCCGTTGTACTTGGTCCGGCCGGTGATCATGTCGTGGTTGGCGGTGACGTAGGGCCAGAAGTGCAGCAAGGCCTTGCGGTACTGCGGAATCTCCAGGCGCTCGAAGCCGGAGACGAAGCGGCCGCGTTCGATCGACACCGCCGGGTAGGACTGGCGCTCGCCGTTGCCGCCGAGCACGCGGCTGAAATACACCGCGATATTGCGACTGGCCGAATCCGTGCCGCGCATCGGCGCCACCGTCCACGGGATCAGCATCTCGACCTGCCAGCCGTTCTCGGTCTCCTCGACCGCCCAGCTCCAGTCAGTGTCCCAGTCGTAATTGGGCACGTTCTCGTTGGTCACCACGCCGTCCATGATCGAACCCGACAGGCCGACGCTGAAGGTGTAGGCGGTGCGGCCATCGCCGTCGAAATCGACCATGAAGTTGACGCCGTCGATGACGTCCTCCTGGTCGCGCTCCAGGCGCGGCTTGACCCGCGCGAATGCCGGCGCCTGTTCGAGCACGAAGGCGACGACGATGCCGTCCGGCGTCGACAGCAGACGCGCCTGGGTGCCGCTGCCGGTGTCCGGCGCGGTCAGGCGATACGGCTCGGTGACCTTGAAGTCGTCGTAGCGCTTGGCCTGTTCCCATTCGATTTCGTCGAGCTTGCCGTCGATCACGATCGAGGCGCAGGCCGGCGCGCTGACCATGAGGGTCAGCATCAGCACCGAACCGGCGCGCAGTCGCGAGGCGGGAAAATCTGCAGTCATGTGGTGTCCAAAGGTGGGGCTGGAAGAAGGCGTGGCGCGTCGGGTCCGGATCAGGTCTCGGACAGGTAGGCGAGCGTCTTGCGTTCTCCCTTGAACGATTCGCGGCCGTGCATCATCAGGATGTTGTCGATCATCAGCAGATCGCCGCGCTGCCAGTCGAACAGCAGCTTGCTGGCATCGAGCGCGCGACGGACCTCGGCCAGGGCTTCCTCTTCCATCGGCTCGCCATCGCCGTACTCGCACTCGTGCGGCAGATTGCCTTTGCCGACCATCTGCTCGTACATGCTGCGCAGTTGCGGATTCAGCGCCGAGGGATGCCACTGCTCGGCCTGGTTGAACCACACCTCCTGACCGGTCTGCGGGTGGGTCACGAAGGCATCGCAACGCGTGGTCACGCGCAGCACGCCGTCGGCCTGCCAACGGCAGGTCGAGCCCTGCTCGGCGGCGATGCTCTCGACCTCGGCGCGGTCCTGGGTCTGGTAGGTGGTCTGCCAGTTCTTGCCGAGCGGGATGCTCGACTGGAAATTGCGCACGTAGTTGATGCCGCGCTCGCGCAGCTTGCGCACGATCTCGTCGGGCACCGCGCGCAGCACGTCGCTGCTGTTGGCCAGCGAGGTCTGTCCGCCCGAGGCGGCCGGAATCACGCTGTGGAAGAACAGCCGGCGCGGCCAGCGCGGCAGGTAGGACATCTCGTTATGCAGGCTGATCACTTCGCTGGCCGGATATTCGGTCGAAGTGTAGACGTCGGCGGCGACACGGCTGCGCGGCGAGTTGCCGCCGATGTAGTCGAAGGCCTGCGCGCCGAGGCGCTCGGAACAGGCGCGGAAATCCTCGGCGCCGTTGAGCTGAAACCCGCGCAGCAGGACGCCGCCGTGCTTGAGCAACCAGGCCTGGACCTGATCGCGGTTCTGGACGAGGTAATCGTGCAGCACCGCCTGGCTGGCATCGCCGGCGGGGGTGATCACGATCGGATGGTGGTCGGAGTTGAACAGCGCGTTGACGTTCATGGCAGGTCCCTGTCGTTCTTGAAATCCGTAGCGTTCGAATACTGTGCGTGCAGCGTCGCGTCTGGCGCGGCGGCTATACACACAAATTTGCGGTCAGTTCGGCGTTGAGTTGTTCCAGCACCGCCGCGCGCTGGCTGTTGACGAAAAAGTGGCCGCCGTCGAACCAGGTCGCCTGGCAGGCCCCCGAGGTTTCCTTCTGCCAGCCGTCGACCTGGCCGGGCTCCTTGTTCAGATCCTCATGCCCGGCGAACACGCTGATCGGCATCGACAACAGCGGGCCGTGGCGATAGCGGTAGTTCTCGGCGATGGCGAAATCGGCGCGGATCGCCGGCAGCAGCAGCTCCATCAGCTCGCGGCTTTCCAGCACTTCCGGCGGCGTGCCCTCGTACTCGCGCAGCACCTCGGTGAACTGCTCGTCCGACAAGGTGTGCAGTTGCCGGGTCGGGCTGCGGAACTGCGGCGCGTGGCAGCCGGACATGAACAGATGGCTCGGCGTGCTCAAGCCGTGCAGGCGCAGATAACGGCTCAGCTCGAACGCGACCAGGGCGCCGACACTGTGGCCGAAGAACGCGCACGGCAGATCGTCCATGCGCGAGATCACCGGCGCCACCGCCTGCAGCAAGGCCGGCAAGGATGCGATCGGCTCCTCGGCGATGCGCGCGCTGCGCCCCGGCAACTGCACCGCGCAGACTTCCACGGCCGGGTCGAGCGCCTCCTGCCAGCGGAAGAAATTGAAGGCGTTGCCGCCGGCGTAGGAAAAGCAGAACAGCCGCATGCGCCGGGTCGAGGACGGCGTGCGGATCAACCACGGCGTGGTCTGCAAGGACAGCGACGAGCTCATGTCAGGGTCTCGGCAAGGGCGCACGCGGCATCGGCGCTGCCGCGGGAGGTGCGTGTGGAGGTGGAATGGGCAAGGAAGCCGGCGATGGCCGCGGCGATGCTTTGCGCATGCGGCTCGGCGAGCATGGCGTAGTGGCCGGCGTCGACCGCGACCGCGGTGCCGCTGCCGGTAATGACCTCGATGCCTTCGGCGATGCGAGTCGACGAATCCGCAGCGAAGGCCTGCACCGGCGCATCGACGCGGCTCGCGACATAGCCCGACAACAACTGCAGATGCGCACGCGTCACCGGCCATTGCGCCTGCAGATGGGCGAAGGCCACCGCATCGGCGTCGTGCCAGCCAAGACGCTGCAACAGCGGTTCGGCCTGTTGGAAGTTTTGCGCCGACAACACCTCGATGGCCAGTCCGTCGAACTCGACCGATACTGGCCAGGCCAGGCCGCGGCTCTGCAGCTCCGCGCGCAGGGCGACCTCGGCCGCGCGCATCGGGTCCTTGTCGAGACCGGCGATGGGCAGATGGGTATCGAGCAGGCCGAGGTACTCGACCCGTTCCCCAGCGGCGATCAATTGTTGCGCGATGGTCGCCGCGAGGATGCCTCCGCTGGACCAGCCGAGCAATCGGTACGGGCCCTGCGGCTGGCGGCCGCGGATCGCTTCGAGCTGGGCCTGCGCCAGCGCCTGCAACGAGGCGGGGCGCTGCGGCAGGCCGGCCGCCTCCGGCGATTGCAGGCCGTAGACCGGACCCAGCGCGGCCAATCGCGCGGCCAGCGCGCCATAGAACGACACCTGCCCGCCGACCGGATGCACGCAGAACAGCGGCCGGCCCGACGTTGCCGCCTGCAGCGGCACGCACAGCGACGCCGGTTGCACCGCCGCGTCGTCGATCATCGCGGCCAATGCCGCGAGTGTCGGCGCCGAGAAGGTCGCCGACAGCGGCACCGCCACGCCGAGGCGCGCACGCAGCTCGTGCACCACCCGGATCGCCAGCAACGAATGGCCGCCGAGTTCGAAGAAACGCTCGTGGCGCCCTACTCGCTCTACGCCGAGCAACTGCGACCAGATCTCGGCGATGGCCTGCTCGGTCGCGCCCTGCGGCGCGGCGTACTCGTATTGCACCCGCGCTGCGCCATCCGGCGCCGGCAAAGCGGCGCGATCGAGCTTGCCATTGGCGGTCAGCGGCCACGCCGGCAGGACCATGAACGCGGCCGGCAGCATATGCTCGGCGAGCGAGCGCGCCAGTTGCGCGCGCAATTCAGCCGCGCCCGGTGCGGCGTCGCCGCGTGCGAGCAGATAGGCCACCAGGCGCTGATCGCCGGATTGGTCTTCGCGTGCGACCACCACCGCCTCGCGCACGCCGTCGCATTCGCCCAGCCGGGCCTCGATCTCGCCGAGCTCGATGCGATGGCCGCGGATCTTGACCTGGAAATCGTTGCGGCCCAGGTATTCGATGCGGCCGTCTTCGCGCCAGCGGCCGAGGTCGCCGGTGCGGTACATGCGTGCGGCAGTCTCGGCGCCGAAGGGATCTTCGACGAAACGTTCCGCGCTCAGCTCGGGACGATGCAGATAGCCGCGCGCCACGCCGGCACCGCCGATATACAGCTCGCCGGCCACGCCGATCGGCACCGGCTGGCGTTCGCCGTCGAGGATGTAGACCTGGGTGTTGGCGAGCGGCGTGCCGATATGCGGGGCGACGCCGGCGCGGATCGGCGCCAGGGTCGCGTCGACCGTGCATTCGGTCGGGCCGTAGACGTTGAAGCAGTGCAGCGACGAGGCCGCGGCGGCGTCCCAGGCGCGCGAGGACAGCGCTTCGCCGCCGATCAGCACCATGCGCAGGTCGCCGTCGTCGCGGCGCAACAGGCCGTGTTCGATCAGCAACTCGAACTGGGCCGGCGTGCAGTCGAAGGCCTGGATGCGTTCGCGGACCAGGAAGTCGAGCATGGCCTGGCCATCGGCGCGGACCTCGGCCGGCACCAGCACCACGCTGCGGCCGGACAGCAACTGGCTCAGCGCTTGCAGCGAGGCATCGAAGGACAGGCCGGCGTTGAGCGCGACCCGCGCGTCGGCAGTGCAATGGACGAAGGCCTCGGCTTCCAGCGCGGCCCACAGATTGAGCACGTTGCGGTGCTCGACCATTACCCCCTTCGGCCGTCCGGTCGAACCGGAGGTGTAGATCGCGTAGGCCAACTGCTGCGCGCCGATGCCGGCCACCTCGGGGTCGTGCTCGGGCTGCGCGGCCAGGGCCGCATCGTCGAGCGCGATCGTCGGTAGCGCGGTCGTGAGCTGCGATGCCGCGGAGGTCGTCAGCAAGGCCACCGGCGCGCTGTCGGCGAGCATGTAGTCCAGGCGCTCTTGCGGATAGGCCGGGTCCAGCGGCACGTAGCCGGCGCCGGCCTTGAGGATGCCGAGCACGCCGACGATGCTGTCGAGCTCGCGTTCGACCCGGATCGCGACGCGGTCGTCGGCGCGCACGCCCAGTGCGATCAGGCGATGAGCGACGCGGTTGGCGCGGCGGTTGAGTTCGGCGTAGCTCAAGCGGCGTTCGCCGCAGACCAGGGCCTCGGCCTCGGGCGTGCGACGCACCTGCAGTTCGAAGCCGCGATGGATCGAGTCGGGCAGAGCGAACCTTGCCTCGGTGTCGTTGAAGCTGCGCAGCACCTGCACGCGTTGCGGCGCGCCCAGCAACGGCAACGCGGCTATGGCACAACGCTCGTCGGCGACCATCGCTTCGAGCATCGACACCAAGCAGGCGGCATAGCGCTCGGCGGTGGCGCGATCGAACAAGGCGGTCGCATAGGCCAGGCTGCCGGCAATGCCGTCGGCACCGTCGGCCAGGGCCAGCGACAGGTCGAACTGAGTCGTCGCCAGCGGGCTGTCGATCGATTCCAGGGCCAGCCCCGGCAAGGCGAGCGCGCCGCCGCCCGGGGTGTTGTTGAACGCGAACATGGTCTGGAACAGCGGGCTGTAACTCAGGCTGCGCGCGGGCTGCACCGCTTCGACCACCTGCTCGAACGGCAGGTCCTGATGCGCATAGGCATCGAGCATGGTCGCCTTCACCTGCGCCAACAACTCAGCGATGCTGGCCCGGCCGTCGACGCCGATGCGCAAGGCCAGAGTGTTGACGAAGAAACCGATCAGCGGCTCGATCTCGGCACGCTGGCGGTTGGCGACCGGGCTGCCGATCACCACCTCTCCCTGTCCGCTCAAGCGCGACAACAGGCTCGCCCAGCCGGCCAGCAAGGTCATGAACACGGTCGTGCCGTGACGCTGCGACAAGGCACGCAAGCCCGCCGAGGCCTGCGCCGACAGCCGCAGTTCGACCCGGTCGCCGGCATAGCTCTGCAGCGGCGGGCGCGGACGGTCGCTCGGCAGTTCCAACAGCGCCGGCGCGCCTTGCAGATGGCCGCGCCAGAACTCGACCTGCTCGCGCAAGGTCTCGCCCTGCAGCCACTGGCGTTGCCAGAGTGCGTAATCGGCGTACTGGATCGGCAGAGGCGGCAGTGGATCGGCGCGGCCCTCGTGGCGGGCCGCGTACAAGGCCGCCACTTCCCGCACCAGCACGCCGATCGACCAACCGTCGGAGACGATGTGGTGCTGGGTGACCAGCAATACGTGCTCGTCGTCGCGCAGGCGCAGCAGGCGGCCGCGAATCAGCGGGCCGCGAGCGAGGTCGAACGGCGCGCGCGCCTCCTGCAGGCTCAGGCTGGCCAGCGCATGTTCGCGCGCCGTCTCGTCGAGTTCGCGCAGATCGTGTTCGATCAGGGCAAAGCCGGCATCGACGGCGGCGATCAGCTGCACCGGCTCGCCATCGACCTCAGCGAAGCACGTGCGCAGGTTCTCGTGGCGCGCGACGACCCGGTCGAGCGCGGCCTTGAGCGCGTCGCGGTCCAGCGTGCCGCTCAAACGCAGCGCCGCCGGCATGTGATAAGCCGCGCCCGCGGCCGGATCGAGCTGATCCAGGAACCACAGGCGTTGTTGCGCCCACGACAAAGGCAGCGGACCGTTGCGGTCGGCCGGCGCGATCGGCGCCAGCGCCCCGGCGACGCGGTCGATGCGATCCAGGGCACGCGCCATGCCTTCGAGGCTGGGCTGCGCGAACACCTCGCGCAGGGCGAACTCCAGGCCGAGGGTCGAACGCAGGCGGGTGACCAGTTGCAGCGCCAACAGCGAATGCCCGCCGAGTTCGAAGAACTGGTCGTGGCGGCCGACCCGCTCCAGGCCCAGCAGCTCGCACCAGATTTGCGCGAGCGCGGTCTCGGTCTCGCCCTGCGGCGCTTCGAAATCGCGGCGGATCACCGCGTCGTCGCCCGGCGCCGGCAGTGCCTTGCGGTCGAGCTTGCCGTTCGGGGTCAGCGGCAGCGCCGCCAGGCTCACGAAGGCGCTCGGCAGCATGAACTCGGCCAGGCTGCGCGACAGTTGTTCGCGCAGGTTTGCGGCCGACAGTTCGATGCCTTCAGCGGGGACCACGTAGGCGATCAAGCGCTTGTCGCCGCCCTCGCCTTCGCGCGCCACCACCACCGCTTCGCGCACGCCTACGCAGGCGGCCAGCTTAGTCTCGATTTCGCCGAGCTCGATGCGGAAGCCGCGGATCTTGACCTGGAAGTCGTTGCGCCCGAGGTATTCGATGGTCCCGTCGGCGCGCCAGCGGCCGAGGTCGCCGGTCTTGTACATCCGCGCATCGGGATTGGCGACAAAGGGGTCGTTGAGGAAACGTTCCGCGGTCAGCTCCGGGCGATGCAGATAGCCGCGCGCCACGCCTTCGCCGCCGATGTACAGCTCGCCGACCACGCCAACCGGCACCGGCTGCAGGTGCGCATCGACGATGTAGATACGGGTATTCGCGACCGGCTTGCCGATGTGGGCGACGAAGCCATCGTTACGATCCATCGCCACCCAGGTCGAGTACGTCGTGGTCTCGGTCGGGCCGTACAGATTGGCGACCGTCGCCACCTCGGTCTGGGCGAACAACTGCTCGACCAGGGCGCGCTTGAGCGGTTCGCCGGCCAGATTGACCGTGCGCGTGGCCGCCGGCACCCCGCCGCTCTGCAGCAAGGCGTTGATGCCCGAAGGCACGGTGTTGATCAGGCTCAGCGGGCTGCTCGGGTCGGTGGCCAGCACATCGCGCACGACCGTGATCTGCGCACCGACACTGAGTGGCGCGAACAGCTCGTACACCGCCAGGTCGAAGTTGATCGACGTCGAGAACAGCGTGTTGGCAAGCTGCTCGCGGCTGAAGTTGGCGTTGGCCCAGGCGATGAAGTTGGCCGCATTCGCGTGTTCGATCGCCACGCCCTTGGGCTGGCCGGTCGAGCCGGAGGTGTAGATCACGTAGGCCAGATGACGGGCAGTCAGCCCATCCACCGTCGGGTTGTGCCCGGGCTGATCGGCCAAAGCCGTATCGTCGGCGCATAGCACCGGCACAGCGACCTCGCCGAGCAGACCCGCCAACGACGTTTGACTCAGCAGAGCCATCGGCGCGCTGTCGGCGAGCATGTAGGCCAGACGGTCCGGCGGATAATTCGGGTCCAGCGGCACGTAGGCGGCACCGGCCTTGAGGATGCCGAGCACGCCGGCCACCAGCGACGGACCGCGTTCGAGGCAGATCGCGACGCGGTCGTCGGCACGCACGCCGCGCGCGATCAGACGATGGGCGATGCGATTGGCGCGGCGATTGAGTTCGGCGTAGCTCAACCGCTCGTCGCCACAGAGCAGCGCGGTCGCTTCCGGGGTCGAATGCACCTGTGCCTCGAACGGCTGATGCAGCAAGCGCTCGCGCGGGTAATCGAACGCAGTGTCGTTGAAGCTCTCCAATACGAGCTCACGCTCGGCCGCCGGCAGCAGCGGCAGGCGGCTTACCGGGCACTGGGCGTCGGCGACCATCGCTTCAAGCAGGCGCACGAAATAGCCGGCGTAGCGTTCGATGGTCTCGCGCTCGAACAGGTCGCTGGCGAAGGACAAATTGCCCTGCAGGCTGTCGCCGCTGTCGGCCAGGGCGAGTTCGAGATCGAAATGCGCGGTGTGCAGCGGCCGGCCGATGCTTTCGAGTTCCAGCCCCGGCAGTTGCAAGGTGCCGCCGCCCGGGGTGTTGTTGAACGCGAACATGGTCTGGAACAACGGGCTGTAGCTCAGGCTACGCGCGGGCTGCACCGCTTCGACCACCTGCTCGAACGGCACATCCTGGTGCGCATAGGCGTCGAGCATGGTCGCGC
This sequence comes from Lysobacter sp. CA196, assembly GCF_052078695.1. Lineage (NCBI taxonomy): Bacteria > Pseudomonadati > Pseudomonadota > Gammaproteobacteria > Lysobacterales > Lysobacteraceae > Lysobacter > Lysobacter sp. CA196. The sequence continues at coordinate 279,224 of NZ_JBQJIN010000001.1, forward strand.
GCACGCGATCCAGCAGCTCGGCGACGCTGGCTTGGCCGTCGATCTCGATGCGCAGCGCCAGGGTGTTGACGAAGAAACCGATCAGCGGCTCGATCTCGGCGCGCTGGCGGTTGGCGACCGGGCTGCCGACGACGATCTCGCCCTGCCCGCTCAGCCGCGACAGCAAGGTCGACCACGCTGCGAGCAAGGTCATGAACAAGGTCGCGCCGTGGCGCTGCGACAACTCGCGCAGACCTGCGGTGAGCTGCGGCGACAGGCTCAGGCCGACGCGGTCGCCGGCATAGCTCTGCAGCGACGGGCGCGGACGGTCGCTCGGCAGTTCCAACAGCGCCGGCGCGCCGTGCAGATGTCCCCGCCAGAACTCGACTTGCTCGCGCAAGGTCTCGCCCTGCAGCCACTGGCGCTGCCATTGCGCGTAGTCGGCGTACTGGATCGGCAACGGCGGCAGCGGGTCGTCCTGGCCCTGGCTGAAAGCCGCATACAGCGCGGTCACTTCCTTGACCAGCACGCCGAGCGACCAACCGTCGGAGACGATATGGTGCTGGGTCAGCAACAGCACGTTCTCGGCCTCGGCCAGGCGCAGCAGGCGGCCGCGGATCAGCGGGCCGGCGGCGAGGTCGAACGGCGAGCGCGCTTCCTCGGCGCCGAGTTCGGCGACCGCACGGTCGCGCGCATCGGCGTCGAGCTCGCGCAGGTCGATCTCGATCAGGTCGAAACCGCGATCGGCCGGCGCGATCGACTGCGATGCGATCCCCTCGATTTCGACGAAACAAGTGCGCAGGTTCTCGTGGCGGGCGACGATGCGGTCGAGGGTGGCCTTGAGCGCATCGCGGTCGAGACGGCCGCTGAGGCGCAAGGCGGTCGGCATGTGATAGGCCGCGCCCGCGGCCGGATCGAGCCGGTCGAGGAACCACAGCCGCTGCTGCGCCCAGGACAGCGGCAGCGCCTGGCTGCGGTCGGCGTGCGGAATCGTCGCCTCGTCGGCGCGTTCGGCGCCGGCCAGGGCCGCCGCCATCGCCGCCAGGGTCGGCCGCGCGAACACCTCGCGCAGAGCCAGCGCCGCGCCCAGGCTTTCGCGCAGGCGCGTGGTCAGTTGCACGGCGAGCAGCGAGTGACCGCCGAGTTCGAAGAAATGGTCGTGACGGCCGACACGCGGCAGGCCCAACAGCTCGCACCAGATCGCCGCGACCGCGGTTTCGGCCTCGCCCTGCGGCGCCTCGTACTCGCGCGCCGCTACCGCCGATGCGTCCGGCGCCGCCAGCGCCTTGCGGTCGAGCTTGCCGTTCGCGGTCAGCGGCCACGCGCTCAGGCTGACGAAGGCCGACGGCAGCATGTAGTCGGCCAGGTTCTTGGCCAGGGCTTCGCGCAACGTTGCCGCCGACAACTCGATGCCGTCTTCGGCGATCACATAGGCCACCAGGCGCTTGTCGCCGGGCTGGTCTTCGCGCGCCAGCACCACCGCTTCGCGCACGCCTTCGCAGTCGGCCAGGCGCGCTTCGATTTCGCCGAGTTCGATGCGGAAGCCTCGGATCTTGACCTGGAAATCGTTGCGGCCGAGGAACTCGATGCTGCCGTCGGCTTGCCAGCGGCCGAGGTCGCCACTGCGATACAAGCGCGCGCCCGGCTCATCGCCAAAGGGGTCGGCGACGAAACGTTCGGCGCTGAGCTCGTCGCGGTTGAGATAACCGCGGGCCACGCCGGGGCCGCCGATGTACAGCTCGCCGGCGACGCCGACCGGCACCGGCTCGCCGCGCGGGTCGAGCAGATAGATGCGGGTGTTGGCGATCGGCTTGCCGATCGGAATGCTGCGCGCGCCCTCGGCGACCGCGGCGATCTCGAAGTTGGTCGCGAAGGTGGTGGTCTCGGTCGGGCCGTAGCCGTTGACCAGGCGTCGCGGCCGCTGCGCGCGGCTCAACGCGCGCGCGACGCTGCGCGGGTCGAGTGCGTCGCCGCCGATCAGCAGATGGTTCAGCCCGGCGAAGGCCGGCGCCAAGACATCGACGTATTCGTTGAACAGGCCGACCGTCAGCCACAGCGCGGTCACGCCGCCGTCGATCAGGGCTGCGGCGAAGCGCGCCGGTTGCAGCACGTCGGCGGCTGCGATCACTTCCAGACACGCGCCATTGAGCAAGGCGCCCCACAGTTCCCAGGTCGAGGCATCGAAGGCCGGGTTCGCGCACAGGCCGATCACGTCGTCGACGCCGAACTGGGCGCACTCGTTGTTGATCACCAGACGCAGCACGTTGCGGTGCTCGACCATCACCCCCTTGGGCAGGCCGGTCGAACCCGAGGTGTAGATCACGTAGGCGAGATGACGCGAACCCAGCCCGGCCACGTCGGGAGCGAGATCGAGCGGCGACGGCGATTGCGCATCGGCGATGCCGTCCATGGCCACGAACGCGGCCTCGGCCTGCGCCAGAGCGGCCACGGACTCGCGCAAGGCGGCCGGCGCCAGCAGCGCACGCGGCGCGCTGTCGATAAGCATGAAGGCCAGGCGTTCGTCGGGATGCTGCGGGTCCAGCGGCACGTAGCCGGCGCCGGCCTTGAGGATGCCGAGCACGCCGACCAGCAGCTCCAGGCCGCGTTCGGCGCAGATCGCGACGCGATCATCGGGTCGTACGCCGAGCGCGATCAGGCGATGGGCGACACGATTCGCGCAGCGGTCGAGTTCGGCATAGCTCAGGCTGCGGCCCTGGAAACGCGCGGCGATCGCCGTCGGCCGCTCGGCCGCGCGCTGCTCGAATACCTCGTGGATGCAACGCTCATGCGGATAGTCGGCATCGGTGGCGTTGAAGCCGCGCACCACCTGTTCGCGCTGCTCCGCGCTGAGCAAGGGCAAGGCATCGACCGTACGCGCGTCGTCGCCGGCCATGGCTTCGAGCAGGCGAACGAAGTGCCCGGCGTAGCGCTCGATGGTGGCGCGTTCGAACAGGTCGGTGGCGAAGGCCAGATTGCCTTCGAGAGTGGCGCCGGCGTCGGTGACCGCCAGTTCGATGTCGAAGTGCGCGGTGTGGCGGGCGCCGCCGATCGCTTCCAGGGTCAGCCCCGGCAGCTCCAGGGCGCCGCCGTCCGGAGTGTTGTTGAAGGCCAGCATGCTCTGGAACAGCGGGCTGTAGCTCAGGGTACGCGCCGGCTGCACCGCTTCGACCACCTGCTCGAACGGCAGGTCCTGATGCGCATAGGCATCCAGGGTGGTGGCCTTGATCTGGGCCAGCAGCGCGGCCACGCTCGGCGCCGCGCTCAGGTCGACGCGCAGGGCCAGGGTGTTGACGAAGAAACCGATCAGCGGCTCGACTTCGGCGCGCTGGCGGTTGGCGACCGGGCTGCCGACGACGACCTGGTCCTGCCCGCTCAGACGCGACAACAGCACCGACCACGCCGCCAGCAGGGTCATGAACAAGGTCGTGCCGTGGCGCTGCGACAAGGCGCGCAACGAGGCGGTCAAGGCCGGCGACAGGCTCAGGGCGACGCGGTCGCCGGTATAGCTCTGCAGCGGCGGGCGCGGACGGTCGGCCGGCAGTTCCAGCAAGGCCGGCGCGCCTCGCAGATGCTCGCGCCAGAAGTCCAGCTGCGCCTGCAGGGTCTCGCCCTGCAACCACTGCCGTTGCCACAGGGCGTAGTCGACGTACTGGATCGGCAGCGGCGGCAAGGGATCGTCGCGGCCCTCATGGAACGCCGCGTACAGCGCGCTGACTTCGCGCACCAGCACGCCGAGCGACCAACCGTCGGAGACGATGTGATGCTGGGTGACCAGCAGCACGTGCTCGTCCTCGGCCAGCCGCAACAGACGGCCGCGGATCAGCGGGCCTACGGCGAGATCGAACGGCGCCTGCGCTTCCTGCGCGGCCAGTGCCGCCACCGCGGACTCGCGCGCCTCGGCGACGATGTCGCTGAGGTCGTGTTCGATCAGGGCGAAGCCGACTTCGGCCGGCGCGATCACCTGCACCGGCGTACCGCCGCCGTCGACGAAACTCGTGCGCAGGTTTTCGTGACGGGCGACGATGCCGTCGAGGGTGCGCTTGAGCGCGCTGCGATCGAGCGTGCCGCTCAGGCGCAGCGCCGCCGGCATGTGATAGGCGGCGCTGGCGGCGCGATCGAGTTGATCGAGGAACCATAAGCGCTGTTGCGCCCACGACAGCGGCAAGGCGCCGCTGCGGTCGGCGCGGGCGATGGCGCTGTCGTCGGCGCGGCCGGCCTCGGCCAAGGCCGCCGCCATCGCGGCCAGGCTCGGGTGAGCGAACACCTCGCGCAAGGCCAGCTCGACGCCGAGCGCTTCGCGCAGGCGCGTGACCAACTGCACCGCGAGCAAGGAATGCCCGCCGAGTTCGAAAAACTGGTCCTGGCGGCCGGCGCGTTCCAGGCCGAGCAGTTCGCACCAGACCCGCGCCACGGTCTGCTCGAGTTCGCCCTGCGGCGCTTGGTACTCGCGCAGCGCCAGCGCGGACTGGTCCGGCGCCGGCAAGGCCCTGCGGTCGAGCTTGCCGTTCGGCGACATCGGCCAGGCGTCCAGGGTCACGAACGCGGACGGCAGCATGTATTCGGCGAGGTCGCGGGCCAACGCGGCGCGCAAGCTCGCCGCCGACACGTCGGCGCCCCGCTCGGCCAACAGATACGCGACCAGGCGCTTGCCGCCGGCCTGGTCGTCGCGCGCGGTCACCACCGCCTCGCGCACGCCGGCGCAGGCGCACAGGCGCGCCTCGATCTCGCCGAGCTCGACCCGGAAGCCGCGGATCTTGACCTGGAAATCGTTGCGGCCGAGGTAGTCGACCGTGCCGTCGGGCAACCAGCGGCCGAGGTCGCCGGTCTTGTACATGCGCGCATCGGCGTCGGCGACGAAGGGGTCGGCCAGGAAGCGCTCGGCGCTGAGTTCGGGGCGGCCGAGATAACCGCGCGCCAGGCAGGCGCCGCCGATGTAGATCTCGCCGTTGACGCCGGGCGGCACCGGTTGGCGCTCGCCGTCGAGCAGATAGATGCGCGCATTGGCGATCGGCGCGCCGATCGGCGGCGTCGCCGGCCAGTCCGTCGGATCGCCCGCCAGGACGTGGGCGGTGCAGACGTGGCTTTCGGTCGGGCCGTAGTGATTGTGCAACTCGCGTCCGGGGACGCGGGCGAAGAAACTGCGGATCGCCGGGTTGACGAACAACTGCTCGCCGGCGGTGACCACGCGGGTCAGCGAGGGCAAGGCTTCGCCGTTGCGCTCGGCCGCCGCGACCAGGCCCTGGAAGGCCACGAACGGCAGGAAGATCCGCTGCACCTCGTGGCGCTTGATGAACTCGACCAGCGCGAACGGGTCCTGGCGGGTCGCTTCGCGCAGCAGCATCAGGCAGCCACCCGAAGCCAGCGTGTAGAACAATTCCTGGAAAGCGACGTCGAAACCGAGCGCGGAGAACTGCAGCACCTTCTCGCCGGCGGCGCGGCCGGCCTGGTCGCGGCACTGCCAATCGATCAGGTTGACCAGCGGCGCTTGCGGCATCGCCACGCCCTTGGGCTGGCCGGTCGAGCCCGAGGTGTAGATGACGTAGGCCAAGTGATCCGGCGTCAACCCGGCCACGAGCGGGTCGTGTTCGGGCTCGGCGGCGAGTGCGGCATCGTCGAGGTCGAGCAGCGGTACACCCGAGGCAGCGAGCGCCGGCACTTCGACGAGCAGGCTGCGCTGGCTCAGCAAGGCCAGCGGCTCGGCGTCGCCGAGCATGTAGGCCAGGCGCTCGTCGGGATAGGCCGGGTCGAGCGGCACGTAGCCGGCGCCGGCCTTGAGGATGCCGAGTACGCCGATCACCAGTTCCGGCCCGCGCTCGGCGCAGATCGCGACACGGTCATCGGACTTGATTCCGAGCGCGATCAAGCGATGCGCGACGCGGTTGGCGCGGCGGTTGAGTTCGGCGTAGCTGAGGCTGCGTTCCTCGAACACCAGCGCACAGGCATCGGGCGTGCTGCGCGCCTGCTGCTCGAACACTTCGTGCAACACCCGCGGCGGCGCGAACGCGATCGCGCTGTCGTTGAAATCTTCGAGCACGCGCTGGCGTTCGGCCGCGGCCATCAACGGCAGGCGTGCGACCGGCTCGGCGCGATCGGCGGCCAGGCCTTCGAGCACGCTGACGAAATAACCGGCATAGCGCTCGATGGTGGCGTGATCGAACAAATCGCTGGCGTAACCGATGTTGCCCTCGACCGCGCCGTCGATCTCGCGCAGGCCCAGTTCCAGGTCGAAATGGGCGGTGTAGCGCGAGGTGCCGAGCATCTCCAGGCTCAGGCCCGGCAGCGTCAGTTCGCTGTTGCCGGGCGTGTTGTTGAACGCCAGCATGGTCTGGAACACCGGCCCGTAGCTGAGGCTGCGCGCCGGCTGCAGGGCTTCGACGACCTGCTCGAACGGCACGTCCTGGTGAGCGTAGGCGCCGAGGGTGGCGGCCTTGACCTGGGCCAGCAAGGCGGCGACGTCGGGCCGGTCGCGGAAGTCGATGCGCAGGGCGATGGTGTTGACGAAGAAACCGATCAGCGGTTCGACTTCGCTGCGGCGGCGGTTGGCCACCGGGCTGCCGATGACGACTTCGTCCTGGCCGCTGAGCCGCGACAACAGGGTCGCCCAGGCCGCCAGCAAGACCATGAACATGGTCGTGCCGTGACGTTGCGCCAAAGCATGCAGGGACGCGGTCAACTGCGGGGTCAGACGCAGGTCGACGCGGCCGCCGGCATAGCGCTGCACCGGCGGGCGCGGCCGGTCGCTCGGCAGTTCCAGCAGCGCCGGAGCGCCGCCGAGGTGGCCGCGCCAGAAATCCAGTTGTCCCTGCAAGGCTTCGCCCCGCAGCCATTGGCGCTGCCACACCGCGTAATCGGCGTACTGGATCGCCAGCGGCGGCAGCGGATCGGCCTGGCCCTGACTGAAGGCGCTGTAGAGCGCGGTGACTTCGCGCACCAACACACCGATCGACCAACCGTCGGAGACGATGTGGTGTTGGGTCAGCAGCAGCACGTGCTCGTCGTCGGCCAGGCGCAGCAAGCGGCCGCGTATCAGCGGGCCGGTGGCGAGGTCGAACGGGGCGCGCGCTTCGACGCCGCCGAGTTCGGCGATGGCGGTTTCGCGCGCCTCGGGCGCCAACGCGCCGAGGTCTTGTTCATCGAGAGCGAAACCGCGCTCGGCCGGGGCGACCACTTGGGTCGGCACGCCGTCGACTTCGATGAACCCGGTACGCAGGTTTTCGTGGCGCGCGATCAGACGATCGAGCGTGGCCTTGAGCGCATCGCGGTCGAGGCGGCCGCGCAGGCGCAGCGCCACCGGCATGTGATAGGCGGCGCTGGCGGCGGGGTCGAGCCGGTCGAGGAACCACAGCCGCTGCTGCGCCCACGACAGCGGCAGCGGCGCGCTGCGGTCGGCGAGCGGGATCGTCGTCGCGGCGAGGTCGTCGCCGCGCTGTTCGATGCGTTTCTTCAGCCGGTTGCGCAAAATCGCCTGTTTCAGCTCTTCCAGAGCCTGGTCCTGCTTATTCATTTACGGATTCCCTTTCCAGCAGCTTGCGCAGTTCGTCTTCCGACATCGAATCCAACTCGTCCTGCATGTCGCCCAGTTCGTCGCCGATGAAGACCTCGACCTGCAAGGCCTTGATCGCATCGGCCAGCACCGACAGCAGCGGGCGTTCGAACAGCTCGCGCAGCGGCACTTCGACGTGGAACTGTTCACGCACGCGGATCGCCAACTGCATGATCAGCAGCGAGTGACCGCCGAGCTCGAAGAAATGATCGTGGCGGCCGACCCGTTCGATCCCGAGCAGGTCCTGCCAGATCGTCGCCAGGGTCTGTTCGACTTCGCCGAGCGGCGCTTCGTACTCGCGGCTGGCGAGCGCGGACTGGTCCGGCGACGGCAAGGCCTTGCGGTCGAGCTTGCCGTTCGGGTTCAAGGGCAGGGATTCCAGCGCGACGAAGGCGCTTGGGATCATGTATTCGGCCAGGTCGCGCGCCAGTGCTTCGCGCAGGTTGGCCGCCGAGATCTCGACGCCCAGCTCCGCCACCACATAGGCCACCAGGCGCTTGTCGCCGCCATCGTCTTCACGCGCGATCACCACCGCCTCGCGCACACCGTCGCAAGCGGTCAGACGCGCTTCGATCTCGCCGAGTTCGATGCGGAAACCGCGGATCTTGACCTGGAAGTCGTTACGGCCCAGATATTCGATGCTGCCGTCGGCGCGCCAGCGGCCGAGGTCGCCGGTCTTGTACATGCGCGCATCTTCGTTCGCGGCGAACGGATCGCGGACGAAGCGCTCCGCAGTCAGCTCCGGACGGTCCAGATAGCCGCGTGCGACCTGCACGCCGCCGAGAAACAGCTCGCCCGGCACGCCAACCGGAACCGGCTCACCACGGCTGTCGAGCAGATACACCGGGGTATTCGCAATCGGGCGACCGATATTCGGGCCGCCGACCGCATCGCGGATGCTGCCGATGGTGGCGTCGACCGTGCATTCGGTCGGGCCGTACATATTGTGGAAGTGGATGCTCGGCGAGGCCTTGAGCTTGTCCCACATCGCCTTGCCGATCGGCTCGCCGCCAAGCAGCACGCTGGTCGGCTGGTGACCGGGCTTGCCGATCAGGCCGGCCGCCAGCAACACCTCCAACTGCGACGGCGTGCTGTCGAAGGCATCGATGCGGTAGCGGTCGATGAACTCCAGCATCGCCGGGCCGTTGGCGCGGATCGCTTGCGGGATCAGTACCAAGGCATGGCCGGACAACAGTTGCAGGATGCCCTTCAAGGACATGTCGAACGAGAACGCGGCATTAAGCGCGACGCGCGACGGCTGGGTCAGCTCGCGATGAGTGGTTTCGCCCATCACCCGCCAGAAGTTCACCGCCGAGCGATGCTCGACCATCACACCCTTGGGCTGGCCGGTCGAACCGGAGGTGTAGATCACGTAGGCCAGGTTGCGCGGGCTCAGGCCTTCTATGCTCGGATTCGCATCGCTATACGTCACCAACGACTCGTCGTCGAGCACCACCAGCGGCAGCGGCGATGACTCCAGCATCGGCATCGCCGCACGCAAGGCCGACTGGGTCAGCAAGGCGATCGGACGGCTGTCTTCGAGCATGTAGGCCAGACGCTCGATCGGATAGCTCGGGTCCAACGGCACGTAGGCCGCACCGGCCTTGAGCACGCCCAGCAGGCCGACGATCATCGCCACGCTGCGCTCGGTGCAGATCGCCACCCGATCATCGGGTTTCACGCCGAGCGCGATCAGACGATGCGCGACCCGGTTGGCGCGGCGGTTGAGTTCGGCGTAGCTCAGCGCTTCGTCTTCGACCAACAGCGCTTCGGCATCCGGCGTGGAAGCCGCCTGCGCCTCGAACAGCGCATGGATGGTACGGTCGTGCAGCGCATCCGCGCGCAGATCGTTGAAGCCGTTGAGCACCTGCTCGCGCTCTGCGCCCGGCAGGATCGGCAGCGCCAACAACGGCGTCTCGCCGCCGGCTTCGAGCGCGCCGATCAGCGACTCCATCGCGGTCTGCATGTAGCGGACCACACGCGGGCCGTCGATGCCGGCCACCGACAGCAGGGTCAGGCCGAAGCCTTCGCCGCGGTCTTCCACCGACAGAGTCAGCGGGTAGTTGTTGCGGGCATCGCCGCCGATCAGGCGCATGCCGTCCCAGGCCGCATCGGCGTCGCGGTTGTCGGCCTGGCGCAGTTCGCGGCGATTGCGGTAGTTGAGCAAGGCGGTGAACAGCGGCAGCGGCGGCAGGATCGCGCTGCATTGCTGCGCCAACGCCAGCGAGGCTTGTTCGCGTTCCAGCAACTCACCGAGGAAGGCGTAGGTTTCGCCCACCGCCTGGCCGACATCGCGGCCGGCCAGGCCGACCCGCACCGGCAAGGTGTTGAGGAACATGCCGACCACCTGGTCGGCGCCTTCCGAACCCTGCATGCGGCCCGACAGCACCGTGCCGAACACCACGTCGTCGCGGCCGCTGCACTGGCCGAGCACGCGGGCCCAGGCCAGGTGGAACAGCACCGACGGGGTCACGCCCCGGCGGCGCGCGGTGTCGCGCACGCGCACGGCGAAGGCATCGGCGAACTCGACCCGCGACTCGTTGGCGCGGGCGCCGTCGACCTGCACGTCGAGCACGCCGAACGGCGCGGTCGGTTCGTCGACGTCGCCGAAGCGCTCGCGGAACCAGGCCTCGTGCTGCTGTTCCGGCGCGGCCACGGTGCGGGCGATGAAGTTGCGGTACGGCATCGGCGCCGGCAGCGCATCGCCCTGCCCCTGCAGCAGCAGCTCGGCTTCCTTGAGCATGAGCTGCTTGGAGTAGTTGTCTTCGACGATGTGGTGGGTCAACAGCGCCAGCAACCACTCGCCCGACTCGGCATCGAAAGCGATCTGCGCCGCCATCACCGGCGCGCGGCTCAGGTCGAGGCGAATGCGGTTGGTGTCGCTGTGCGCCATGAGTTGCGGCAAGGCCGCCTCGCCTGCGACCAGCTGCAATTCGTCGACCGGCAGCGGCGCGCGCCGCTGCACCACCTGCACCGGCTGCGGCAGGCCGTCCCAATGCACGGCGCTGCGCAGGATGTCGTGGCGGTCGATGACCTGCTGCAAGGCGCCGAGAAAACGGTCGAGGCGCTCGCGGCCGTCGAAGGCCACCACCGAGCGCAGCAGATAGGTGTCGCCCTCGCTCTGGTTTTCGAGCAGGTGGTGGAACAGGATGCCCTTCTGCAGCGGCGCCAGCGGATAAATATCCTGGACGTTGCCGACCCCGCCCGGGACCGCGGCGACGATCGCGTCGATCTGGGCCTGTTCCAGCGCCACCAGCGGCAGCAGCTCCGGGGTGATGGCGACGGTGTCGGCGGCGATGCGGTTGGCCGGCACCTCGGCCTCGCCGGGTGCGTTCGCGCCGTCGGCGCGCGCGGCCAGCGCGCTCAGGGTCGGCGCGGCGAACACGCTGCGCACGTCGACCGACAGGCCGTGCTGACGCAGGCGTTCGATCAGGCCGATCAACAGCAGCGAGTGACCGCCGAGTTCGAAGAAATGATCGTGGCGGCCGACCCGTTCCAGGCCGAGCAGTTCCTGCCAGACCCCGGCGATGACGCGCTCGGTCTCGCCCTGCGGCGCCTCGAAGCCGCGGCTCGACACCGAAGCCTGGTCCGGCGCCGGCAAGGCCTTGCGGTCGAGCTTGCCGTTGGCGGTCAGCGGCAGCGCCTGCAGGCGCACGAACGCACTCGGGATCATGTATTCGGCCAGCTCGCGCGCCAGCGCTTCGCGCAATTCGGCCGCGCCGGGCTCGGCGCCGTCGGCGGCGATGAAGTACGCGACCAGGCGCTTGTCGCCCGGGCTGTCTTCGCGCGCGATCACCACCGCTTCGGCGACGCCGGCGCAGGCGGCCAACTTGGCTTCGATTTCGCCGAGTTCGATGCGGAAGCCGCGGATCTTGACCTGGAAGTCGTTGCGGCCGAGGTACTCCAGATCGCCGTCGGGCAACCAGCGGCCGAGGTCGCCGGTCTTGTACAAGCGCGCCCGCGGCGAAGCCGAGAACGGGTCGCGCAGGAAACGCTCGGCACTGAGTTCGGCGCGGTTGAGATAACCGCGGGCGACGCCGTCGCCGCCGACGTAAAGCTCGCCGGCCACGCCGACCGGCACCGGTTCCAGCCGTTCGTCGAGCACGTACAGCTGCAGGTCCGGGATCGCGCAGCCGATCAGGCTGCCGCTCGCCTGGCGCACGTCCTCGGCGCGGATGCGCCGATAGCTCGCGTGCACGGTGATCTCGGTGATGCCGTACATGTTGATCAACTGGGTGCGTTCGCAGTCGTTGCGCTCGATCCAAGGCGCCAGGGTGTGCAGCTCCAGCGCTTCGCCACCGAAGATCACCCTGCGTAAGGCATGCGCCTGTCCGCTGCGCGCCTGCGCCGCGATCAGGGCGCGGAACGCGCTCGGGGTCTGGTTGAGCACGGTCACGCCCTGCCCGGCAAGCAAGGCATAGAACTCGTCCGGCGTGCGCGCGCACAGCTCCGGTACCACCACCAGGCGGCCGCCGTGGAACAGCGCGCCCCAGATTTCCCAGACCGAGAAATCGAAGGCGAAGGAATGGAACAGGGTCCAGACGTCGTCGCGGCCGAATTCGAACCAGGGCCGGGTCGCCGCGAACAGGCGCACGACATGGCCGTGTTCGACCATCACGCCCTTGGGCTGGCCGGTCGAACCGGAGGTATAGATGACATAGGCCAGGTGCTCGGGGCGCACCGCGATCAGCGGGTCGTGGCCGGGCTGGCCGGCGAGCGAGCCGTCGTCGAGCGCCAGCACGGGCGCGCCGGTGTCGCCGAGCAAGGGCAACGCGTCGCGCAGGGCGGTCGAAGTCAGCACCGCCACCGGCGCGCTGTCGCCGAGCATGTAGCTGAGGCGCTCGCCCGGGTACACCGGGTCGAGCGGCACGTAGCCGGCACCGGCTTTGAGGATGCCGAGCACGCCGACCAGCATGTCGAAACCGCGGCCTATGCAGATCGCGACGCGGTCGTCGGCGCGCACGCCGAGTTCGAGCAAGCGATGCGCGATCTGGTTGGCGCGGCGGTTGAGTTCACCGTAGCTCAGCTCGGCACCGTCGAAGCTCAAGGCGATCGCGTGCGGGTCGCGCGCCGCCTGCGCCTCGAACAGGCCGTGGATGCTGTCTCCGCTGCGGTAGTCGCCGCGCGCGGCACCGAAGCCGTCGAGCAGTTGCGCACGCTCTTGTGCCGGCAACACCGGCAGGCCGCGCAGCGCACGCTGCGGCTCGTGCGCAAGCGCATCGACCAGGGCGCGCACCGCGGTTTCCAGGTAGCCCATCAGGCGCGGGCCGTCGATGCCCGGCACCGCCAGGGTCGACAGACCAAAGCCCTGGCCGCGGTCGTTGACCGACATCGTCAGCGGGTAATTGGTGCGGTCGTCGCCGCCGATGCGGCGCATGCCGGCCCAGACCCTAGCGGTGTCTTCCGACTCGGCCGCGCTTTCCTGATGGCTGTGGCGGTAATTCAGCAAGGTGGTGAACAAGGGCGTCGGTGCGCGCACGCCGCTGCAGCGTTGGGCCAGCGCCAGCGACGCCTGTTCGTGGGCCAGCAACTCGCCAAGCGCGCGGTAGGCGTCGCGGACCGCGTCGCCGACCTCGACCCCGGCCAGCGCCACCCGCATCGGCAAGGTGTTGATGAACATGCCGACCACGTTCTCGGCGACTTCGGCGCCCTGCAGGCGGCCCGACAGCACGGTGCCGAACACGACCTCGTCGCGGCCGCAGCATTGGCCCAGGACCTGCGCCCAGGCGACGTGGAACAGCACCGCCGGGGTCACGCCCTGGCTACGCGCGGCCTCGCGGATCGCCGCGGCCAACGCATCGTCGAATTCGACCCGCGCCTCGGCGACGGCGGCGCCGTCGCCCTGCACGTCGAGCACGCCGAACGGCGCGGTGGCCTCGTCGATGTGGCCGAGTTGCGCGCGGAAATAGGTCTCGTGCTCGGCCTCGCCCATGGCCCGGGTGCGGGCGATGAAATTACGGTACGGCAACGGCGCCGGCAGCAAGGCGCCCTGCCCCTGCAACAGCAGATGGATCTCGCCGAGGATCAGCTCCATGGTCACGTGGTCGCAGACCATATGGTGATTGAGCAGCGCCAGCAGCCATTCGCCGCTGTCGGCGTCGAACACGATCTGCGCGGCCAGGTTCGGCGCGCGTTGCAGGTCGATGCGGTGACGGCGCGGGTCGCTGCGCTGCATCAGGCAGTCCATCGCGGTCTCGCCGACGTCCGGGGTCAGTTCCGACAGCGGCAACGGCGCGCGGCGGTGCACCACCTGCACCGGCTCGGTCAGGCCCTGCCAGCGCACCGCGCTGCGCAGGATGTCGTGGCGGTCGATCACCGCCTGCAGCGCGCCGAGGAAGGCATCGAGACGCTCGCGCGCCTCGAAAGCGACGACCGAACGCAGCAGATAGGTGTCGCCGCCGTCCTCGCCTTCGAGCAGATGGTGGAACAGGATGCCTTCCTGCAAGGGCGCCAGCGGGTAGATGTCCTGGATGTTGGCCACGCCGCCGGGCACGGCGGCGACGATGCCGTCGATCTGCTCTTGGCTCAAACTCACCAACGGCAGCATCTGTGGAGTGATCTTCGCCGGTGCCTGCTCGCGACCGCCGCCGACCAGGTCGACGCCGTCCTCCACCGCCATCGCCAGCAGGGCCGGCTTGTGCAGCTTCAACTGCGCCAGCAGTTCCGGCCCCATCACGCCGCGCGGCGCGCGGATCGACAACTCGCCTTGCTTGACCAGCACGGCGACGTCGAGTTCGCGCAATCGGGCCAGCAGTTCCTGGAGACTCATACTTGGAATTCCTCGGTGTCCGCATCGGCAACGGAAGCGGCGAAAGAGTCGGGGATCAGATTGACCGGCACCTGGTAGGCGTCGGCGGCCGCGCCGGCCACCGGCACCAGGCGCTGGGCGAGCTCGCTCAGACTCGGCGCGGTGAACACCGCACCGATGTCGGCGTTGTAGCCGCGCTGGCGCAGGCGCTCGATCAGCACCATCGCCAGCAGCGAATGGCCGCCGAGAGCGAAGAACTGGTCGTGGCGGCCGACCCGTTCGATGCCGAGCAGGCCCTGCCAGACCTCGGCGACGGCGAGTTCGGCCTCGCCCTGCGGCGCTTCATAGGCGCGCGCGGCGACCGCCGAAGCGTCCGGCGACGGCAGCGCGCGGCGGTCGAGCTTGCCGTTCGCGGTCAGCGGCCAGGCCTCGACCACGACGAAGGCGCTCGGCAGCATGTACTCGGCCAGCTCGCGCGCCAGCGCTTCGCGCAACTCGCCCGGCTGCGGCGTCGCACCGTCGTGCGGCAGCACGTAGGCGACCAGGCGTTGATCGCCGGGGCTGTCCTCGCGCGCGATCACGACCGCTTCGGCGACGCCGGCGCAGGCGGCGAGCCGGGTCTCGATCTCGCCGAGTTCGATGCGGAAGCCGCGGATCTTGACCTGGAAATCGTTGCGGCCCAGGTATTCGAGTTCGCCGTCGGGGCGCCAGCGCGCGAGGTCGCCGGTGCGGTACATGCGCGCGCCGGCGACGCCCGCGAACGGGTCGTCGAGGAAACGCTCGGCGCTCAGCTCGGCGCGGCCGAGATAGCCGCGCGCCACCTGCACGCCGCCGATATACACCTCGCCGGCGACACCGACCGGCACCGGCGCGCCGAGGCGGTCGAGCAGGTAGATGCGGGTGTTGGCGATCGGCTCACCAATCGGCACTGCATCGGCGGCGGACGACGCTTCGTTCGCCTTGCTGACGTAGACGGTGCAGCCGACCACGGTCTCGGTCGGGCCGTATTCGTTGACGACCAGCGAGGCCGGCAGCACGCGTTCGCGGAAGCGCTGCAGGCCTCGACGGGTCAACTGTTCGCCGCCGACCACCAGCACGTGCGCGGTCTGTGAGACCGCAGCCGCGGACAGGTTGGACAAGGCATCCAGATGCGCCGGAGTCAGCTTGAACAACCACGGCTGCGCCTGGCCAGCGTAATCGAGCAATTGCGCCAGGCAGACCTGCGCTTCCTCCGCCAGCAGCACCACCGGCTTGCCCGCGAGCCACGGCGTCAACAAGGTGGTCACGGTGGCATCGAAGCCGAACGGCGTCGCCACCAGCGCGCCCTGTAGCGCCTCGCCAAGGTATTCGCGGCGCGCGTGTTCGAGGTAATTCACCAGGCCCTGGTGATGGACCATCACGCCCTTGGGGCGCCCGGTCGAGCCCGAGGTGTAGATGACGTAGGCCAGGTGCGCGGGGGTCAGCGCCGCGACCTGCGGTGCCTGTTCGTCGCCGTCCGACCACTGCCCTTCGTCGAGGGCGAGCAGGTTCGCCGACGGCGCCAAGGCCTCGATGCGGCCGCGCAAGGCCGGCGACGCCAGCACCGCGACCGGCGCGCTGTCGTCGAGCATGTAGGCCAGGCGCTCGTCGGGATAGCCCGGCTCCAGCGGCAGGTAACCGGCGCCGGCCTTGAGCGTGGCGAGCAGGCCGATCGCCATCGCCTCGCTGCGTTCGGTGCAGATCGCGACGCGGTCATCGGGTTTCACGCCGAGCGCGATCAGACGATGAGCCAGGCGATTGGCGCGGTGCTCGAGTTCGGCGTAGCTGAGCCGGGTCTCGCCGCAGATCAGCGCGAGCGCCTCGGGCGTGCGCGCCGCCTGCGCTTCGAACAACTCGTGCGCGCAGCGGTCCTGCGAATAAGCCACCGCGGTGTCGTTGCAGGTCTGCAGTAGGCGTTCGCGTTCGGCCGCATCGAGCAAGGGCAGACGCGCGACCGTGACGCTGTCGTCGGCCGTCATCGCTTCAAGCAGACTCAGCAAATGCCCGGCGTAGCGCTGCATGCTGGCGCGGTCGAACAGGTCGGTGGCATAGGCGAAGCTGGCTTCGAGCGCCTCGCCGGTGTCGTTGACCGCCAGTTCCAGGTCGAAATGCGCGGTCTGGCGCGGCGTGTCGATCGCCGACAACTCCAGCTCGGGCAGCCTCAGCACGCCGCTGCCGGCGGTGTTGTTGAACGCCAGCATGGTCTGGAAGATCGGGCTGTGGCTGAGCGAACGCTGCGGCTGCAGCGCCTCGACCACCTGTTCGAACGGCAGGTCCTGGTGGGCATAAGCGTCGAGCGTGGTCGCCTTGATCCGCTGCAGCAGCTCGGCCGTGCTCGGCTCGCCCTGCAGGTCGACGCGCAGCGCCAGGGTGTTGAGGAACAGGCCGATCAGCGGTTCGAGCTCGCTGCGACGGCGGTTGGCGACCGAGGTGCCGATGACGACTTCGTCCTGCCCGCTGAGGCGCGACAACAGCGCGGCCCAGGCCGCGAGCAGGGTCATGAACAAGGTGGTGCCGTGGCGTTGCGACAGCGCACGCAGGCTCGCCGTCAACGCCGCCGGGATCTGCAGGTCGAAGCGATCGCCGGCATAGCTCTGCGCGGCCGGGCGCGGCCGGTCGCTCGGCAGTTCCAGCAGCGCCGGCGCGCCGCTCAGGCGCTCGCGCCAGAACTCGATTTCCTGCTGCAGGGTCTCGCCCTGCAGCCACTGCCGCTGCCACGCGGCATAGTCGGCGTACTGGATCGCCAGCGGCGGCAGCGGGTCGTCCTGGCCCTGGCTGAAAGCGGTGTACAGCGCGGTCACTTCCTTGACCAGCACCCCGAGCGACCAGCCGTCGGACACGATGTGGTGCTGGGTGACCAACAGCACGTGCTCGTCCTCGGCCAGACGCAACAGGCGGCCGCGCACCAACGGGCCGGTGGCGAGGTCGAACAAGGCATGCGCCTCGGCCAGGCCGCGTTCTACCACCGCCGCTTCGCGCGCGTCGCCCGACAAGGCACTCAGGTCTTCTTCGACCAGATCGAAACCGCGCTCGGCCGGGTCGATCGCCTGCACAGGGGTGCCGTCGACGCTGACGAAGCGCGTACGCAGGTTTTCGTGGCGCACGACCAGGCGGTCGAGGGTGGCCTTGAGCGCATCGCGGTCGAGGCGGCCGCGCAGACGCAGCGCCACCGGCATGTGATAGGCGGCGCTGGCGGCGTGATCGAGGCGGTCGAGGAACCACATACGCTGCTGCGCCCACGACAGCGGCAGGCTCGCGGTGCGCTCGGCACGCTGCATCGGCGGCAGCGCCGCGGTCTCGCGGCGCGCGCCTTCGCGCTTGCGCAACTGCTGCAGAGCCACCGCGCGGCGCAGTTGCTCCAGCTTGCGGCTTTGATCATCGTTCATCGACGGCGTCCTCCGACAACAGGGCCAACAACTCGCTTTCGCTCAATTCGCCGAGCGACTGCTCGATATCGGCGACATCGCTCTCGGCGAAGGATTCGATCTGCGCCGACACCACCAACCCGGCGAGGAAGGACAGGGTCGGCTGCTCGAACAGGGTGCGCAGCGGAATCTCGACCTCGAAGCGCTCGCGCACCCGAATCGCCAACTGCATGATCAGCAGCGAGTGGCCGCCGAGTTCGAAGAAGTGGTCGTGACGCCCCACCCGTTCGATGCCCAGCAAGTCCTGCCAGATCGTCGCCAGGGTCTGTTCGACCTCGCCGAGCGGCGCTTCGTACTCGCGGCTGGCGAGCGCGGACTGGTCCGGCGACGGCAAGGCCTTGCGGTCGAGCTTGCCGTTCGGGTTCAGCGGCAAGGATTCCAGCGCGACGAAGGCGCTCGGGATCATGTACTCGGCCAGATCGCGGGCCAGCGCTTCGCGCAGGTTGACCGCCGAGATCTCGACGCCCCGCTCCGCCACCACATAGGCCACCAGACGCTTGTCGCCGCCGTCGTCTTCGCGGGCGATCACCACCGCTTCGCGCACCCCGTCGCAAGCGGTCAGGCGCGCTTCGATCTCGCCGAGTTCGATGCGGAAACCGCGAATCTTGACCTGGAAGTCGTTGCGGCCCAGGTATTCGATGCTGCCGTCGGCACGCCAGCGGCCCAGGTCGCCGGTCTTGTACATGCGCGCATCTTCGTTCGTGGCGAACGGGTCGCGGACGAAACGTTCGGCGGTCAGTTCCTGACGGTCCAGATAGCCGCGTGCCACTTGCACGCCGCCGAGAAACAACTCGCCCGGCACGCCGACCGGTACCGGCTCGCCGCGGCTATCGAGCAAGTACACCGGCGTATTCGCAATCGGGCGACCGATGCTCGGGCCGCCGACCGCATCGCGGATGCTGCCGATGGTGGCGTCGACCGTGCACTCGGTCGGGCCGTACATATTGTGGAAGTGGATGCTCGGCGAGGCCTTGAGCCTGTCCCACATCGCCTTGCCGATCGGTTCGCCACCGAGCAGCACGCTGGTCGGCTGGTGACCGGGCTTGCCGATCAGGCCGGCCGCCAGCAACACCTCCAACTGCGACGGCGTGCTGTCGAAGGCATCGATGCGGTAGCGGTCGATGAACTCCAGCATCGCCGGGCCGTTGGCGCGGATCGCTTGCGGGATCAGTACCAAGGCATGGCCGGACAACAGTTGCAGGATGCCCTTCAAGGACATGTCGAACGAGAACGCGGCATTAAGCGCGACGCGCGACGGCTGGGTCAGTTCGCGATGGGTCGTTTCGCCCATCACCCGCCAGAAGTTCACCGCCGAGCGATGCTCGACCATCACACCCTTGGGCTGGCCGGTCGAACCGGAGGTGTAGATCACGTAGGCCAGGTTGCGCGGGCTCAAGCTCTCGACGCTCGGATTGCTTTCGCTGTACGCCAAAAGCGACTCGTCGTCGAGCACCACCAACGGCAGCGGCGAGGATTCGAGCATCGGCATCGCCGCACGCAAGGCCGACTGGGTCAGCAAGGCGATCGGACGGCTGTCTTCGAGCATGTAGGCCAGGCGCTCGATCGGGTAGCTCGGGTCCAGCGGCACGTAGGCCGCACCGGCCTTGAGCACGCCCAGCAGGCCGACGATCATCGCCACGCTGCGTTCGGTGCAGATCGCCACCCGATCATCAGGTTTCACGCCGAGCGCGATCAGACGATGCGCAACCCGGTTGGCGCGGCGGTTGAGTTCGCTGTAGCTCAGCACCTCTTCTTCGACCAACAGCGCTTCGGCATCCGGCTTGGACGCGGCCTGTTCCTCGAACAGCGCATGGATGGTGCGGTCGTGCAGCGCATCCGCGCGCAGATCGTTGAAGTCCTTGAGCACCTGCTCCCGCTCGGAGACCGGCAGAATCGGCAGCGCCTGCAACGGCGTCTCGCCACCGGCTTCGAGCGCGGCGATCAAGGACTCCATCGCGGTCTGCATATAGCGGACCACGCGCGGGCCGTCGATGCCGGGCACCGACAGTGCGGTCAGGCCGAAGCCCTGGCCCAGATCCTCGACCGACATGGTCAGCGGGTAGTTGTTGCGGGTGTCGTCCTTGAGCACGTAGACGCCGTCCCAGGCCTCGACCATGGCCTGTTCCTCGGCGGCGTTGCCGGGTTCGTGGCTATGGCGATAGTTGAGCAACGCGGTAAACAAGGGCAACGGCGGTGCGATCGCGCTGCAGCGCTGGGCCAGGGCCAGCGAGGCCTGCTCGTGCGCCAGCAGTTCGCTGAGCCGGCGGTGGGTGTCGCGCACCGCCTCGGCCACGGCTTCGCCGCCGACCGGAATGCGGATCGGCAAGGTGTTGAGGAACATGCCGACCACTTGGTCGGCGCCCTCCGAACCCTGCAGGCGGCCCGACAGCACGGTGCCGAACACCACTTCGTCGCGGCCGCTGCAGCGCGCCAGCACTTGCGCCCAGGCCACATGGAACAACACGGCCGGGGTCACGCCGCGCTCGCGCGCGAGCTCGCGGATGCGCCGCGCCAGGGCGTCGTCGAACACGATCCGCGCTTCGCGCGCCTGCTCGCCGCTGCTCTGCACGTCGAGTACCCCGAACGGAGCGGTCGGCTCGTCGACATGGCCGAGCTGTTCGCGGAACCAGGCCTCGTGCTCGGCCTCGGGCACCGCGCGGGTGGCGGCGATGAAGTTGCGGTACGGCAGGCTGGCCGGCAATGCTTCGCCGCGCCCCTGCAGCAGCGCCAGGATCTCCGACAGGATCAGCGCCATGGCGACGTGGTCGCCGCTGACGTGGTGGCGCAACAAGGCCAGCAGCCATTCGCCGCTGTCCGGGTCCTGGGCGCGGAACGCGGCCAGGATCGGTGCGCGCTGCAGGTCCAGGCGCATGCGCCGCGGGTCGGTGTGGGCGAGCAGTTGCGGCAACGCCGGCGCATCGGCCGACAGCTCGGCCTCGTGCAGGGGCAAGGGCGCCTGCCGGTAGACCACCTGCACCGGTTGCGGCAGGCCCTGCCAGATCACCGCGCTGCGCAGGATGTCGTGACGGTCGATCACCTGCTGCAAGGCATCCAGGAAAGCGTCCATGCGCTCGCGGCCGTCGAAACCGAGCACCGTGCGCAGCAGATAGGTATCGCCGCCGCTGTCGTTCTCCAGCATGTGATGGAACAGGATGCCTTCCTGCAACGGCGCCAGCGGGTAGATGTCCTGGACGTTGCCCGCACCGCCGGGCACGCTGGCGACGATGGCGTCGATCTCGGACTGGTTCAGCGTCACCAGCGGCAACAGCTCGGGGGTGATCGCGGTGGTGCCGGCGACGATCAGGTTCGGCGCGACTTCCGCCGCCGGCGCTTCGGCCTCACCGGCGATCTTGCCGGCCAGCACGCTCAACACCGGGGTGGTGAACACGGTGCGCACGTCGACGTTGAGGCCGCACTGCCGCAGGCGTTCGATCAGGCTGATGACCAGCAGCGAATGCCCGCCCAATTCGAAGAAATGATCGTGGCGGCCGACCCGCTCGATGCCGAGCAAGTCCTGCCAGACCCCGGCGATGGCCTGTTCGGTCTCGCCTTGCGGCGCCTCGTATTCGCGGCTCGCCAAGGCCGACTGGTCCGGCGACGGCAAGGCCTTGCGGTCGAGCTTGCCGTTCGGCGTCAGTGGCAGCGCGTCGAGCACCATGAAGGCGCTTGGGATCATGTATTCGGCCAGGTCGCGCGCCAGTGCTTCGCGCAGGTTGGCCGCCGAGATCTCGACGCCCTGCTCCGCCACCACATAGGCGACCAAGCGCTTGTCGCCGCCGTCGTCTTCGCGGGCGATCACCACCGCTTCGCGCACCCCGTCGCAAGCGGTCAGGCGCGCTTCGATCTCGCCGAGTTCGATGCGGAAACCGCGGATCTTGACCTGGAAGTCGTTACGGCCCAGATATTCGATGCTGCCGTCGGCGCGCCAGCGGCCCAGGTCGCCGGTCTTGTACATGCGCGCATCTTCGTTCGTGGCGAACGGGTCGCGGACGAAACGTTCGGCGGTCAGTTCCGGACGGTCCAGATAGCCGCGTGCGACCTGCACGCCGCCGAGAAACAGCTCGCCCGGCACGCCGACCGGTACCGGCTCACCACGGCTGTCGAGCAGATACACCGGGGTATTCGCAATCGGGCGACCGATGTTCGGGCCGCCGACCGCATCGCGGATGCTGCCGATGGTGGCGTCGACCGTGCACTCGGTCGGGCCGTACATATTGTGGAAGTGGATGCTGGGCGAGGCCTTGAGCCTGTCCCACATCGCCTTGCCGATCGGTTCGCCGCCGAGCAGCAAGCTGGTCGGCTGGTGACCGGGCTTGCCGATCAGGCCGGCCGCCAGCAACACCTCCAACTGCGACGGCGTGCTGTCGAAGGCATCGATGCGGTAGCGGTCGATGAACTCCAGCATCGCCGGGCCGTTGGCGCGGATCGACTGCGGGATCAGCACCAAGGCATGGCCCGACAGCAATTGCAGGATGCCCTTCAGCGACATGTCGAACGAGAACGCCGCGTTCAAAGCCACGCGCGACGGCTGGGTCAGCTCGCGATGAGTGGTTTCGCCCATCACCCGCCAGAAGTTCACCGCCGAGCGGTGCTCGACCATCACGCCCT
The DNA here is from genome assembly GCF_052078695.1 of Lysobacter sp. CA196. Lineage (NCBI taxonomy): Bacteria > Pseudomonadati > Pseudomonadota > Gammaproteobacteria > Lysobacterales > Lysobacteraceae > Lysobacter > Lysobacter sp. CA196. Next base: position 301,545 of record NZ_JBQJIN010000001.1, read on the forward strand.
TGGGCTGGCCGGTCGAACCGGAGGTGTAGATCACGTAGGCCAGGTTGCGCGGGCTCAAGCTCTCGACGCTCGGATTGCTTTCGCTCTGATCCGCCAGCGACTCGTCGTCGAGCACCACCAGCGGCAGCGGCGAGCCTTCCAGCATCGGCATCGCCGCACGCAAGGCCGACTGGGTCAGCAGAGCGATGGGACGGCTGTCCTCAAGCATGTAGGCCAAGCGCTCGCTCGGATAACTCGGGTCCAGCGGCACATAAGCCGCACCGGCCTTGAGCACGCCCAGCAGGCCGACGATCATCGCCACGCTGCGTTCGGTGCAGATCGCCACGCGATCGTCGGGTTTCACGCCGAGCGCGATCAAACGATGCGCGACTCGATTCGCGCGCCGGTTGAGTTCGGCGTAGCTCAGTACTTCGTCTTCGACGAGCAAGGCATCGGCCTCCGGCACCGAAGCCGCCTGTGCCTCGAACGACGCATGAATCGTACGGTCGTGTACCGCATCGGCACGCAGGTCATTGAACTCGCGCAGCACCTGCTCGCGCTCGGTGCTCGTCAACAGGGCCAGCTCGCCGACCTTGCGCGCATCGCCGCCGACCATGCCCTGCAGCAGCGCGATCCACTGCCGCACCATGCGTTCGGCGGTGGCGCGGTCGAACAGGTCGCTGGAGTATTCCAGCTCGCCGTTGAGATCGTCGCCAGCATCGCCGAGCAGCAGGCGCAGGTCGAAATGCGCCTTGGCGTTGGTCGCCGGCACTGCGCTCAGTTCCAGGCCGGGTAGCGCCAAGCTGCCGCTGTCGGGGGTGTTGTCCAGGGTCAGCATCACCTGGAACAAGGGGCTGTGGCCGAGGCTGCGCTCCGGCGCCAGCGCCTCGACCACTTGCTCGAACGGCAACTCCTGATGCGCATAGGCGCCGAGCGTAGTGGTCTTGACCTGGGCCAACAGCTCGGCGACGGTCGGGTCGTCGCGCAGGTCGACGCGCAAGGCCAGGGTGTTGATGAACAGACCGATCAGCGGTTCGAGTTCGGTGCGCGCGCGATTGGCCACCGGCGTGCCGATCACCACCTCGTCCTGGCCGCTCAGGCGCGACATCAGCGCCGACCAACCCGCCAGCAGGGTCATGAACACGGTGGTGCCGTGGCGCTGCGACAACGCGCGCAAAGCGGTGCTCAAGGCCGCCGGCAAGGCGACCGGGATGCGGTCGCCGGCATAGCTCTGCAGCGGCGGGCGCGGACGGTCGCCGGGCAGTTCCAGCAAAGTCGGCGCACCGCCGAGGTGACCACGCCAGAAATCGATATGTTTCTGCAAGGCCTCGCCCTGCAGCCACTGGCGCTGCCACACCGCGTAATCGGCGTACTGCACCGGCAGCGCCGGCAAGGGGTCGGCGCTGCCCTGGGTGAAGGCGGTGTAGAGCGCGCTGACTTCGCGCACCAGCACGCCCATCGACCAGCCGTCGGAAATGATGTGGTGCTGGGTCACCAGCAGCACGTGCTCGTCGTCGCCGACCCGCAGCAGACGGCCGCGGATCAGCGGGCCGGCGGCCAGATCGAACGCCGCCAGCGCTTCGTCGCGGCCGATCCGGGCGGCTTCGGCTTCGCGTTCGGCCGGCGCCAACGCGCGCAGGTCGTGATCGACCAGGACGAAACCGATTTGTTCAGGCGCGATCTCCTGCCGCGCCGAACCGTCGACGCCGACGAAGCGGGTACGCAGGTTTTCGTGGCGGGCGACGATGCGGTCGAGCGCGGACTGCAGCGCAAGGCGGTCGAGCCGCCCCTTCAGGCGCAGCGCCGCCGGCACGTGGTAAGCCTCACCGGCCGCCTGGTCGAGGCGGTCGAGGAACCACATGCGTTGCTGCGCCCACGATAGCGGCAGTTCGCCGTCGCGATCGGCGCGCGCGATCGGCCGCGCGCCGTCGGGCTGCGCGGCCGGGGTCGCCGACTTGTTGAGCCGGCGCCGCAACAGTTCCAGTTTCAGCAGCTCGATGTCCGCCGACGATTCCTTAGACATCCCGCATCTCCATCGCTAGTTGTTCCATGGTGTGTCGTCCCGCAACGGCCGCGTGCTCGCGGCGGCTCACGGGTTTTCCTCTTCGAGCAGGGCGCGCAATTCTTCTTCCGAGAGCTGGTCGATGTCGGCGGCCATGCGCTCGACGTCCTCGTCGGCGTAGCGGCCGACGCTGGCGACCAGCACCACCCGCGCCAGCAGCGCGACTTCCGGCGACTTGAACAACTCGGCCACCGGCACGTCGACGGCGAAGGCTTCGCGCACCCGCGCCATCACCTGCACCGCCAGCAGCGAGTGCCCGCCGACCTCGAAGAAGTGGTCGTGGCGACCGACCTGCTCCAGGCCCAGCAGTTCCTGCCAGATCGTCGCGATGGTCTCCTCGACCTCGCCCTGCGGCGGCTCGTAGCTGCGCGCGGTCACCGCGATGCGATCTGGCGCCGGCAAGGCCTGGCGGGCCAGCTTGCCGTTGCCGGTCAGCGGCCAACGGTCGATCAGCATGAACGCGCTCGGCACCATGTACTCGGGCAACTGCGCCGCCAGCACTTCGCGCAAGCGGCCCGGCAAGGTGCTGCGCCACTTGGCTTCGAGCGGGTCGTGAGCGAAGCCGGCTTCGTCCTTCGACAACTGCTCCTGTGCGATCACGCTGCGCCAGTCGAAATGCAGGGCCTGGCCGTCGCGACCGATCAGGGCGTGGTACTCGCCGCCCTGCGCGTTCGGCGCCCAGCTCAGGTCCAGGCTGTAGCCGCGCTCGCGGCAGAAGTCTTCGAGATCGGCGCACAGCGCGCCCTGGCGCGCGTCGAGCGCGGCCTGGGCCTTGATCGCCGCGACCGAGGCCCCGCCCCCGCCCTCGTCCGCGCCCGCGCCCGCGCCGAGCCGCTGCCAGGCGCGTTGATAAGGCGTGGCCCAGGGATGCGCGATCGCGCGCAGGCCGAGCACCGCCTCGCCGGCGGCGTCGACGCGCTGCTGCAGGCGCTGCGCATCGAAGCCCTCGTCGCCCCAGTCCTGCCAATCGACAGCGAACACCTCGTCGCGTTCGCCGTCGATGCTCAGCACCACGTCGTAGCGATAGGCCGACATCTCGTTTTCGTGACGCGCCAACTTGGGCAGCACGCGCACCGCGCTGATCCGCGGATAGCGCTCGCGCAGGGCATGGAACCAGACCGGGTCGATCAGCAGTTCGATGTCGCCGCGCATCTTCTGCGCTGCGCGGTCGCCCAGTTGCGTCGCCGACAGGCTGTCCGGCGACTGGAAGGCCTGCACCGACAGATGGAACGAGGGCATCAGGCCGTGGTGGCGCACGTCGCCGATCATCAGCTTGCCGCCGGCCGCGGTGACCCCGATCGACGAGGCGATCACCTGCTCCAGGTAGGCCAGGTTCGGGAAGTACTGCACCACCGAGTTGATCACCACCGTGTCGAACTCGCCGCGGATCGCCGAGAAGTCGGTGGCCTCGCCCTGGAACACCTCGGCCTTGCCGATCAGGTCCGCAGTGACGCCGACCAGATGGTTGACCTTGGCCACGGTCTTGACCGACAGGTCGGTGCCGACATAGCGCTCGCAGCGCGGCGCGATGTTGCACAGGATCATGCCGGTGCCGACGCCGATCTCGAGCACGCGCCGCGGCTGCAGCGCCTCGATCCGCACCAGGGTGCCGTCGAGCCATTCGCGCATGCCTTCGCTGGCGATCGCCTCGCGGGTGTAGGTGCTGTTCCAGCCGGTCAGGTCGAAACCGAAGTCGGCTTGCTCGATGGTTTCTTCCTCGCCCTGGTCGTCGAAGATGTCCGACCACTGCGCGACCTGGCCGTCCAGCAGTTCTTCCAACGCTTCGTCCTTGGCCGCGGCACGCGGCGCGATGTAGGCCACCAGGCGCTTCTCGCCGGGCTGGTCTTCGCGTGCGATCACCACCGCCTCGCGCACGTCGGCGCAGGCCGACAAGCGCGCCTCGATCTCGCCGAGCTCGATGCGGTAGCCGCGCAGCTTGACCTGGAAGTCGTTGCGTCCGACGTATTCCAGCTTGCCGTCGCTGCGCCAGCGGCCGAGGTCGCCGGTGCGGTACATGCGTGCTTCGGCGCCGGCCGCGAACGGGTCGCGGACGAAGCGCTCGGTGCTCAACTCGGGGCGGCCGAGGTAGCCGCGGGCGACGCCGGCGCCGCCGATGTGGATCTCGCCGACCACGCCGACCGGCAAGGGCTCGCCGTCGCCGCCGAGCACGTAGATGCGGGTATTGGCGAGCGGCCGGCCGATGTGCGGCGCGACCCCGGCTTCGATGCGCGCATAACTGGCGTCGACCGTGCACTCGGTCGGGCCGTACACGTTGTAGCAACGCATCGACGAGGCCGCGGCCGCGTCCCAGGCGCGCGCCGGCAGGGCTTCGCCGCCGACCAGCAGGGTGCCCGGGCGTTTGCCGCCGCTGACCGCATCGTCGAGCAGACCGGCCGCGAGCAAGGCCTCGAACTGGGCCGGCGTGCAGTCGAAGATGTCGATGCGCTCGCGACCGAGGAACTCGATCAACGCCGCGCCGTCGGCGCGGATCGCCGCCGGCACGATCACCATGCAGCGGCCCGACAGCAGTTGCACCAGCGACTGCACCGAGGCGTCGAAGGACAGCGCCGCATCCAGGCCCAGGCGCGCGCCCGGCGCGCATTCGGCGAACACTTCGCGCTCGAACGCCGACCACAGATTGAGCACGTTGCGGTGCTCGACCATCACGCCCTTGGGCTGGCCGGTCGAGCCGGAGGTGTAGATCACGTAAGCAAGGTGCGACGGCGACAAACCACCGACCACCGGGTCGTGCTCGGGCTGCGCCGCCCAGGTCTCGTCTTCGTCGAGCATCAACACCGCGATGTCGGGGGCGTGTTCGTCGAGCGACCAGGCCGCTTCGCGCAGCGCGTTCTGGGTCAACAAGGCCTTGGGCGCACTGTCGCCGACCAGATAGGCCAGGCGTTCCGGCGGATAGGCCGGGTCCAGCGGCACGTAGGCGGCGCCGGCCTTGAGCACGCCGAACACCGCGACCACCGCATCCAGGCCGCGTTCGACGCAGATCGCGACGCGGTCGTCGGGCGCCACGCCGAGCGCGATCAGGCGATGGGCGACGCGGTTGGCGCGGCGATTCAGCTCGCCATAGCTCAGCGCACGGCCCTCGAACTCGACCGCGGTGGCCTGCGGATCGCGCGCCACCTGGGCCTCGAACAGGCCGTGCACGGTCTGCCCCTCGTGACCCGCAGCCGGCGCATCGCCGCCCACCTCGTTGAAGCGTTCCAGCACCAGCCGGCGGTCGTCGGCGCTGAGCAGCGACAGGCGGCCGATGCGGCGCTGTTCGTCCTCGGCCATCGCCTGCAGCAAGGTCTGCAGATGCTGCGACCAGCGTTCGATGGTGGCGGCGTCGAACAGGTCGTTGGCGTATTCCAGGCTGCCGTCGAGGCCGCCTTCGTTCTCGATCAGTTCCAGCGACAGGTCGAACAGCGTCTCGTCGCGCGGCTGGTCGATCAGGCTCAAGCTGAGCTCGGGCAGTTGCAGAGTGCCGGTCGGGGTGTTCTGCAGCACCAGCATGTTCTGCACCACCGGGTTGTGGCCCAGGCTGCGCGCCGGCTGCAGCATGTCGACGACCTGCTCGAACGGCACGTCCTGGTGCTCGTAGGCGCCGAGCATGACCGCGCGGGTGCGGGCCAGCAGTTCGCCGATGGTCGGGTCGTCGCCGACGTCGACGCGCAGGGCCAGGGTGTTGACGAAGAAGCCGAGCAAGGGCTCGACCTCGCCGCGGCGGCGGTTGGCGACGGCGGTACCGACGACCACGTCGTCGCTGCCGCTCAGGCGCGACAGCAGCAACGACCAGCCGGCCAGCAGGGTCATGAACAAGGTGCTGCCGTGGCGCTGCGACAAGGCGCGCAGGCCGTCGACCGTGTCCTGGCCGATGCGGAACCGGCGGGTGCTGCCGATGTAGCGCTGCACCGGCGGACGCGGCCGGTCGGTCGGCAGTTCCAGCAGGGCCGGCGCACCGCTGAGGTGCTCGCGCCAATAGCCCATCTGCGCTTCGAGCGCGTCGCCGCGCAGCCACTGGCGCTGCCACACCGCGTAGTCGGCGTACTGCACCGGCAGCGGCGGCAGCGGATCGGCGCGGCCTTCGGTGAAGGCGGCGTACAGCGCCGACACTTCGTCGACTAGCACGCCGAGCGACCAGCCATCGGAAATGATGTGGTGCTGGGTCAGCAGCAGCACGTGTTCGTCCGCGGCCAGGCGCAGCAGGCGGCCGCGGATCAGCGGGCCGGTCGCCAGGTCGAACGGTTTGCGCACTTCCGCCGCCGACAGACTCTGCACCTCACGCTCGCGCGCCGGCGCGTCGAGCGCGCTGAGGTCGAGATCGTCGAGGACGAAGCCGCAATCGGCCGGCGCGATCGACTGCACCGGCTCGCCGTCGCCGGCGACGAAGCAGGTGCGCAGGATCTCGTGGCGCGCGACGACGCGGTCGAGGGTAGCCTGCAGCACCGCGCGGTCGAGCCGGCCGCTGAGGCGCAGCGCCGCGGGCATGTGATAGGCGGCGCCGGCGGCGGAGTCGAGCTGGTCGAGGAACCACAGGCGCTGCTGCGCCCACGACAAAGACAGCGGCGCGCTGCGGTCGGCGGCCAGGATCGGCGGCAGCGACGCCGCACTGGCGCCGCGCAGGTTCAACGCCATGTCGGCGAGCTGCGGCCGCGCGAACACGTCGCGCAGCGACAGCTCCAGGCCGTGGCCTTCGCGCAGGCGGGTGACCAGCTGCACCGCGATCAGCGAATGGCCGCCGAGTTCGAAGAAGTGATCGTTGCGGCCGACCCGTTCGCGGCCGAGCAGGTCCTGCCAGACCTGGGCCAACGCCGCTTCGGCCGCGCCCCGCGGTTCGGCGTAGGCGCGCGCGGCCATCGCCGCATCGTCGGGCGCCGGCAGGGCCTTGCGGTCGAGCTTGCCGTTCGCGGTCAGCGGCAGCGTATCGAGACACACGATCGCCGACGGCAACAGGTAATCGGCCAACGAGCGCGCCAGTTGCTCGCGCCACTGCGCCACGCTCGGCGCGGCCTCGGCGACGACGCCGCTTGCGGCCTCGACCGCAACCACGACATAAGCCACCAGGCGCTTGTCGCCGGGCACGTCCTCGCGGGCGATCACCACCGCTTCGCGCACGCCGGCGCAGGCCGACAGCGCCGCTTCGATTTCGCCCAACTCGATGCGGAAGCCGCGGATCTTGACCTGGAAATCGTTGCGGCCCAGGTACTCCAGGCTGCCGTCGGCGCGCCAGCGCGCCAGGTCGCCGGTCTTGTACATCCGCGCCAACACCGGGTCGGAATCGCGACTGACGAAAGGATCGCGGAGGAAACGTTCGGCGCTGAGCGCCTCGCGGCCGAGGTAGCCGCGTGCGACCTGGGCGCCGGCGATGCACAACTCGCCGCCGACGCCGATCGGCGCCGGTTGGCCCTGCGCATCGAGAATGTAGACCCGGGTATTGGCGACCGGGCGGCCGATCGAGACTTCGTGTTCGGGCAGTTGCGAAGCATCGGAGAATGCCGCCGCGGTCGCATACACCGCGGCCTCGGTCGGGCCATAGGTATTGAGCAAGCCGCAGCGCAGGCCTGGTGCCTCCAACCACTGGGCCAGGTGACGGCGTTCGACTTTCTCGCCGCCGACCACGACCAGGCGCAGGCTCGCCGGCGGCGACAACCGGCCTTCCGTCACCGACTGCGACCACTGCTGCCAGAACGCGGTCGGCAGGTCGGCGATGTTGATCCTCTGGGCGGCCAGGAAATCGACGAATTCGGCATCGGGCGCGAGCAGATGCGGCGGACGCAGCACCACCGTGGCGCCGGCCGACAAAGTCGGGAAGATTTCCACGACCGAGCTGTCGAAGGAATACGAAGCGAACTGCAGCATGCGGTCGCCGGGCTGCAGCGCGCATTGGCCGATGTGGGTGCGGACCAGCTCGGCGACGTTGCGGTGTTCGACCATCACGCCCTTCGGCTGGCCGGTCGAACCCGAGGTGTAGATGACCTGGGCCAGATGCGCCGGGCTCAGCCCGAGCGATTGCGCATCCGGATCCTGCGACTCGCCCTCGCCCGCTGCCGCGATCAGTTCGTCGATGGTCAGTACCGGCAGGCGCGCCGGCTCGCCGAGCGGCAGGCGTTCGCGCAACCCGGCCTGGGTCAACAAGGCCACAGGACGGCTGTCTTCGAGCATGTAGGCCAGGCGTTCGGACGGATAGCCCGGGTCCAGCGGCACGTAGGCGCCGCCGGCCTTGAGCACGCCGAGCAGGCCGGCGACCATCGCCGCGCTGCGTTCGACGCAGATCGCGACCCGGTCGTCGGGCTTCACGCCCAGGGCGATCAGGCGATGAGCGATACGGTTGGCGCGACGGTTGAGTTCGCCATAGCCGATCGCGGTGGCGCCGTCGATCACCGCGATCGCATCCGGCTGCAGCGCGGCCTGACGCTCGAAGCGGCGATGCAGCAAGCCGTCCGGCGCCGCCGTGGTCGCGGTGTCGTTGAAGCCGAACAGCACTTGCTCGCGCTCGGGCGCCGACAGCAGCGGCAAGGCGCTGAGCGGGCCTTCGGCGCCCTGCGCCAATGCGCTCAACAGATTGCTCAGATGAGCGCCCATGCGCTCGGCGCTGGCGGCGTCGAACAGCGCTTGTGCGTAGTGCAGACGGCCGCGCAGGCCGTCGGCGCCGTCGGCGAGCTCCAGCGCCAAGGCCAGGTCCTGCGACGAAGATGTCGCCACCGTCGCGCCGTCGAGTGACAACAGCACCTCGTACAAGGCTTCGCCGCGGCCGCGCACGGCTTCGGCGATCTGCGCGAACGGCAGTTCGGCATGCGCAGCGGCCTCATTGAAAACAGTTGCGGCGCGAGCGATCGCATCGGCGACGCTCGGGTCGTCGTGCAGGTCCAGGCGCAGGGCCGCAACCTCGTTGCTCAGGGCGGTCGAGGCCAGGCCGGTCACGACCTCGCCCTGCCCGCTCCAGCGCGTCAATGCAGCCGTCCATGCCGTGAGCACCACGGCCGGCAACGGCGCCGCCTGTTGCGCAGCGAGCGCGCGCAGAGCCGCCGTGGTCTGCGCCGGCAAGGCGATCTCGACCGAACCGCAGCCACGCTCGACCTGCGTGCGCTCGACCTGCGTGCGCTCGGCCTGCGCACGGCGCGGACGATCGCTCGGCAACGCCAACGCTATCGGCGCATCGTCGAGCTGGGCCTGCCAGTAGGCACGGTCGCGATCGAACACCCCGGCCTCGCGCCACGGCGCGGCGCTGCCGGCGCGCGCCGACAACACCGCGCGGTCTCCGATCAACATGCGGTAACGCGCGATCAAGGCGCTGGCCGCGGCCGGATCGGCTGCGGTCAACGCGGGCGACAGGCGCAGGGCCAGGACCTGGGCACCGTCGCGGCGATAGGCGGCGACGGTCAGCGGCGCATCGGTGGCCCCGATCTGGCTCAGGGCGACGTCGATGCCGGCCTGTTCGTCGTGGCCGGCGGCGAAGGCCGGGCTCAGCAGATGCAGGGCCGGGCCGGCGGCGCCGGCACCGAAGGCACGCTGCACCACCTCGGTCGCGGCGGCGTCGAGCGCGGCGGCGTCGAGCGCGGCGTCGAAACGCAGCAGCGCATGCGCGGCACCGTCCTGGCCGTGGCCGAACACCGGCAGATGGTGCGCCGGCAGCGGTGCGATGACAGCGTCGAAATCGGCGGTCATCGCCTCCAGCGCATCGACATAGGTGCGCAGCAGCGCCTCGATGTGGATCGGCTGCAGGTTCAGGCGCGCATCGAGGATGACGGTGTAGCCGTCCTCGCGGTTGCCGTTGGCGTGCAGGGACAGACCGAAGTTGACCTCCTCGAACAACTCGCCTTCGCGCACCCGCAACGAGGCTTCGCGGGTCAGCGGATTGGAGACGCGGAAATTGGTGTAGGTGAACAACGAATCGACCGCGAGCGCGGGATGGCGCTGCAGGATCGAGGCCAGCGGATAGCGGCGGTGAGCGCGGCTGGCGCTCTCGGCCTCGTGCACCGCCGCGGCCAGTTCGCGCCAGCGCTTGCCGCGCAGGTCGACGGTCTGCGGCAAGACATTAAGGAACAGGCCGAGCACGTTCTCGGCGCCGCGCGCTTCCAGGCGGCCGTTGTCGGTCTGGCCGGTGACCACGCGGTCGCTGCCGATCATCGCCCGCAGGGTGCAGGCATGGGCCATGAACAACAGCGTGCGCACCGCCACGCCTTCGTGCACGGCCAGCTCGTCCAGGCGCGCGGCCAGAGCGGCGTCGAGACGGATCTCGCGGTGCTCGCGGGCCGGCGCGGAGGCGGCGACCGCGGCCAGGCGGCCTTCGCCGGCACGACGGCCGGCATCGTCCCAGAATGCGCGGTTGGCCGGGTCGGCCTGTTCCCGCGCCAACTGGGCGACGTAGTCGGCGAAACGCGAACGGCCGCTGTCGAAGGTCGGCGGCGTCTCGGCGCCGGCCTGATAGGCGCGATAGCACTCGAACACCTGGCGCTGCAAGGTCGCCATGCTCCAGCCGTCGAGGATCGCGTGGTGGGCGTCGATCACCAACTGGATGCAGTGCTCGGCTTTGCGCAGCACGGTGAAGCGGATCAGGCTCGGCCCTTCGAGGGCGAAGCCCTTGGCCTTGATCGCAGCGATGACGAGCGCGACTTCGCGCGCCTGCGCCGGCTCGTCGAGCCCGCGCAGGTCGGCCTGGTCGATGTTCGGGGCGACCTGGGCGTGCACCAGTTGCAACGGCACCGAATAACGGCCGAGGTCGAAGCCGGTGCGCAGCACCGGATGGCGGGCGACGACGTCGCCGATCGCGCGCACGAAGGCCTGCACGTCGAAGGCATCGAAGCTGAGTTCGAACGAGAACACGTCGTGATAGGTCGAACCGCTCGTATCGAGCAGGCCGTGGAAGATCATGCCGTGCTGCAGCGAGGTGACCGGATACGCGTCCTCCAGGCCGTCCGGCAGCAGGCCGCGGTCGGCCTCGGACAACAGCGCGAACGGCGCCAGCACGGCGTCCTCGGCGGCGGCGCCGGCCTGGTCGTCGGCTTCTGCCGCGACCGCGGCAGCGGCATTGCGCGCGGCGAGGCTCGCGAGCTGGCCCAGGGTCGGATGCTTGAAGATGTCGGCGACCGAGACCTTGATCGCGTGCGCCTGCAGTTCGGCCACGAGCTGGATCGAGAAGATCGAATCGCCGCCGAGCGAGAAGAAGTCCGAGCCGCGCTCGATCCCCTGCACGCCAAGCAATTGCTCCCAGACCGAGGCGATCAGGCGCTCGGTCTCGTCGAGAGTTTCGTCGACCGCTTCGGCGTTGGCGCGCTGCGCCTCGAACACCGCGGTCAGCGACTTGGTGCAGATCTTGCCGTTCGGGGTCAGCGGCATGCGTTCGACGAACAGGATCTGCGCCGGCACCATGTGTCGCGGCAGCCGCTGGGCCAGGCTCTGCTTGAGTTCGTCGACCCCGGTCGCGGCTGCGGCACCGCCGTCGGCGAAGGCCAGCAGCAGTTCCATGCCGTTGGCGGCGTACAGCTGCACGCTGATCTTGCGCGCCGGCAGCAAGGCGGCGAGCTGGGCGACGATCTCGGCCGTCTCCACGCGCTTGCCGCGGATCTTGATCTGGCCGTCGCGACGGCCCAAGTAAACGATCTGGCCGTCTTCGTCGTAGCGGCAGACGTCGCCGGTGCGGTAGATCGGCGAATCGGCGAGTGGCGCGCGCACGAAGCTGCGCGCGCTGGCCTCGTCGAGGTTGTGGTAGCCCGCGGCGACGCCGCGGCCGGCGATCACCAGCTCGCCCGACACGCCCGGCGCGCACAGGCGCAAGCCGGCGTCGACGATATAGGCCTGCGCGTTCTGGATCGGCCGGCCGATCACCACTTGCGAGCGCTGCAACCATTCCTCGCGGCCGGCCTTGTACACCACCGAGATATCGGTGCACTCGGTCGGGCCGTAGATGTTGGCGAGCGCAGCCTGGCAGGCCTCGCTGGCCAGCCACGGCCGCAGCAGGCTCAGGTCCAGGGCTTCGCCGCCGAGCGCGAGCAGGCGCAGGCTGCGCAGCGAGCGATAGCCATGACCGGCATCGTGCTTGACCAGGGCGTACATCGCGCTGGGCGCGCAGTTGATCAGGCTCACCCCGGTCTGTTCGATCTGGCGCAGCTGCGACTCGGGATCGAACAGGTCCGGGCGCGCCAGCACCAGGGTGCCGCCGGCCATCAGCGGGGCGAAGATGTTCTTGATCGAGGCATCGAAACCGATCGGGATCATCAGCAGCACCCGGCTGCTCGCGTCCAGATCGCAGAAACGGATGTACCAGTCGCACAGGTTGGCGAAGGCGCCGTGCGGGACCAGCGCGCCCTTCGGCCGCCCGGTCGAGCCGGAGGTGTAGAGCAGATAGGCGATGTCTTCGGCGCCCAGGGCCGGATAGGCCGGCGCGGCGATGTCGGCATTCGGCGTCGGCAAGGTGTCGAGATCGAGCACGAAGCCGTAGAACTCCGGCAGGTGATCGGCCAGGGTCGATTGGGTCACCACCACGCCGGCGCCGCTGTCGCCGAGGGTGTAGTCGATGTGCTCGCGCGGATAGCTCGGGTCCAACGGCACGAACACCGCGCCGGCGCGCATCACCGCGACCACCGCCGCGGCCAGGTCGATGGAACGGTCCAGGTGCACGGCGACCTTGTCGCCCTTGGCGATGCCCATCGCCAACAGGCGCGCGGCGATCTGGCGCACGCGCGCGTCGAACTGCGCGTAGCTGGCTTCGCCGTCGACCGCGCGCACCGCGATCGCCTGCGGGTTCGCCGCCACCGCGGCGTCGATGCGGGCGAACAAGTCGGCGGGGTCGACGACGCGCTGCTCGCCCTGGGTGAAGTCGGCATAGCGCTGGGCCAGGCTGCCCTGCAGCAGCTCGGCGACCGGGCGTTGCGGCTGCTCGACGATTTCGTCGAGCAAGGCCAGGTACAGATCCAGCCAGGCCTCGACCGTGCCGGCGCGGAACAGGTCGGTGTTGTAGTAGGCGATGACCTGGTCGCCCTGCACTTTCAGGGTCAGGTCGTATTGCGAACGGGTACCGAAGGAGGCGCGTTCGCTGGCCTCGACCTCGTCGAACAGCTCCAGCTTGCGCGCCGCGCGCTCGTACAAAAACTTGACCTGGAACACCGGCGAATAGGCGGCGTCGCGCTCGATGCCGAGGGCGTCGACGACCTTGTCGAAGGGCATGTCCTGGTAGCGCAGCGAGTCCATCGCGGCGATGCCGGCCTGGCCGAGATACTCGCCGACCGGCGTTTCCGGATGGATCTGGCTGCGCAGGGCGAGCTGGTTGACGAAGAAGCCGGCCATGTCGCGCAGGTCGGCGTGGTCGCGGCCGAACACGTCGGTGCCGACCACGATGTCGTTCTCGCCGCTGAGCTTGTTGAGCAGCAGATGGCAGACGCCGAGATAGAAACCGAACTCGGGCAGGCCGCGGCTGCGCAGGAAGGCGCCGACTTTGCCGCTCAGTTCATTCGGCAGCTGGCGGGCAAGCTGGGCGCCGTTGTAGCTCTGCAACGCCGGGCGCGGGAAATCCAGCGGCAGTTCCAGCACGCCCTTGATGCCGTCGAGCTGGTGCTGCCAGTACGAACGCGACACCTCGTAGCCGCCGGCCTCGTACTGCTCGACCTGCCAGGCGGCGTAATCGAGGTAGGACACCGGCTCGACCGCGACCCTCGCGTGGCCGCGGTCGCGGTAGATCCGCGAGACTTCGTGGACGAACTGCTGGATCGACCACTCGTCGGTGGCGATGTGGTGGAAGCCGACCAGCAAGGTGTAGGCGCCGGCGCCGCGCTTGAGCAGATGCACGCGCAGCGGCAGTTCCTCGCCGAGGTCGAACGGCCGCTCGGAGACGTCGCGGCGGCATTCGGCCAGGCCGGCCTCGCGCGCGGCCTCGGAGGCCTCGCTGAGGTCGCGGAAACCGACCTCGAAGCTGCGCCCGGCGTCGAAACGCTGGCGCGGCACGCCGGCCTCGACCCGGTACGTGGTGCGGTAGATCGGATGGCGCTGGACCACCGCCGCGACCGCGTCGCGAAAGGCAGTGACGTCGAGTTCGCCGCGCAGTTCCAGCTCCATCGGCAGGAGGAAGCTGGTCAGCTCCGGCTCGTACTGGTACAGGAAGTACAGGCGCTGCTGGGCGAACGACAAGGGATAGGAGCCTTCGCCAACGCGCGCGGGGATCGCATCCTGCGACATGCGCGTGTAATAGGCCGACAGCTCGGCTTTATAGCGCTTCATCGTCGCTTTGACTTCGTCGGTCAGCAAGGCCTGGTCGCCGGTGATGCGCAACTTGCCGTCGACGACCTTGATGTCGATGCCGTTTTGTTCGACGTACTGCACCAGCTCGAAAAGAAACATTAGCTAATTCCCTGTGATCCTGTGGGGTCGCCGCTACCGGCGACCGCTCGACGTTGCATTCCCTGCCGCCGCGACGCGCCTGTCGGCCGCCGCGGCGTGCGCATCAACTAAAGTTCCAGACGTGCTTGGCGAACAGACGCCCGGACTGCACCTGGCGGGCGGCGCAGAATTCGAGCAACTGGCTCGATTCCTGGATCTGGCGCGCGTCCTCGGTGTAGTCCATGCCCATGAAGTACTTGAACCACGGCTCCATGCCGAGCGCGTAGACGTAGACCTGCGAGGGCTTGAAGATCTCGATCATCTTCTGCGCCGAGGCGCAGTCGGAGCCGTTGAAGCGGCGCGACTCGTTGATCTCGCGCGGAATCGGCTTGGTGAACAGCGAGCCGTACAGCCAGCTCATCGGCGCGCCCACGCATTCCATGCCGATGAACAGCAGGTCGATATGGCCGATCACCTTCTGGATGCGCTCGTACATGCGCTCATCCAGGCTCGAGGAGTCGGCGCCGGAGAAGATCTTCTGCCCGGCGAACTCGAAGTACCACGCAGTCTTGGAGCGGATGTGCAGGTCGGCGTGTTCGCCGAGGAAGGGGATCGCGCGGATGCGTCCGTCGACGCAGTCCAGGATCTCCATGTCCTCGAACTCGCGCACCTTGAAGCCGATGGTCTGCAGCATCAGCTTGATCGAGGGGTCGACGATGCTGCCGCCGCCGTTCTTGGGCACCAGCACCTCGCCGATCTTGTGGCGCAGCTGCAGCAGGGTCTCCACACAGACGTGGTCCATGTGGGTGTGGGTCAGGCAGACGTAGTCGATGGTTTCGGGCAGTTCGCTGAAGCTCAGCACGCGGTCGCCGTTGGCCTCGTCGCGCACCGCGATGATCGGGTCGACCAGGATGCTGGTGCGGTCGGTCTCCAGCAGCAGGCCGGCGTGGCCCAGGTAGCTGACCCGCAGCCGCCCCTGCAGCGGCGCCCGCGTCAGCCGCGGCGGCTCGGTGGTGAACAGCTCGTCGACGGTCAGCCCGCCCTGCAGGCCCACGCCATCGAACAGCTGGTCGATCTGTTCGCGCTTGATCGGCGTGCCGCGTGCGGCGAACAGGCCGTCGATGAAGTCGTGGGCGAACGGCACCTCGACGTGCAGGTGGTTCTCGTCGGGCAGGCGCGGCGAGCTGAGCACGAACGGACGCTCCTTGACCTTGCCGAGCAAGCCGAGCGAGACGCTCTGCGCCAGCGGCTTGTACAGCGGGCTCTCGTAGATCAAGCCTTCGATCAGGCGGAACGAGGCGTTGTGGTTCATGTCGTAGATCAGCTCGACGTAACCGCGCAGCGCCTCCGGCACCTGCGCGTACAGCGGCTCCAGCGACAGGCCCTTGGCCTGCTCCAGCATTTCGTTGAGCTTCGCCACCGCCTTGCGCAGGTCCAGGTAGTCCTGGTGGGTATGTTCGATGTCGTGGATCAGGCCGCGCACGTTGTCGAGTTGGTCTTCGCTGCAATTGACGAAGTCGCCGCCGGACAGCTCCGGGTTTTTGCTCGCGGCCAGGTGCAACTGATGATTGGCGACGAAAGACTTCATCAGGCGCAGGCTGCGGCCGGTGATGTTCATCGCCGCGCTGACCGGCGGCAGCAGGTAGGGCCAGGCGTACCACTTGAGCACGAGCGGCTCGAAATAGACGTTCTCCTTGAGGTAATAGCGCTGCTGCATGCTCATGTCCTTGCCGTTTCCATTCCAGAATGTGGTCGTTCGTTCAGTGCGTATGGCCGCGGCGGCCGCGGCTACAGGTCGAATTCGATGACGGTGGCGTCGTCGGCCTCGCGGCGCAGGCGCGGCGATTGCTGCTCGACGTAGGCGGCCATGTCCTTCAGCGCCTGGCGTCCGTACAGCTCGCCGACGTTGGCGTTGATGCCGTAGCGCTGGCGGATCTCGAAGCCGAGCCGGGTGATGACCAGCGAGCTGCCGCCGAGTTCGAAGAACTGGTCGTGGCGGCCGACGCGCTCCAGGCCCAGCAGTTCGCACCAGATCGCGGCGAGCGCGGTCTCGGTCTCGCCCTGCGGCGCTTCGAAATCGCGGCGGATCACCGCATCGTCGCCCGGCACCGGCAGCGCCTTGCGGTCGAGCTTGCCGTTCGGGGTCAGCGGCAGCGCCGCCAGGCTCACGAAGGCGCTCGGCAGCATGAACTCGGCCAGGCTGCGCGACAGTTGTTCGCGCAGGTTTGCTGCCGACAGTTCGATGCCTTCAGCGGGCACCACGTAGGCGATCAAGCGCTTGTCGCCGCCCTCGCCTTCGCGCGCCACCACCACCGCTTCGCGCACGCCCTCGCAGGCGGCCAGCTTGGTTTCGATTTCGCCGAGCTCGATGCGGAAACCGCGGATCTTGACCTGGAAATCGTTGCGGCCCAGGTATTCGATCGTGCCGTCGGCGCGCCAGCGGCCGAGGTCGCCGGTCTTGTACATGCGCGCATCGGAGGCCGCGACGAAGGGGTCGTTGAGGAAGCGCTCGGCGGTCAGCTCGGGGCGATGCAGATAACCGCGCGCCACGCCTTCGCCGCCGATGTACAGCTCGCCGACCACGCCGACCGGCACCGGCTGTAGGTGCGCATCGACGATGTAGATACGGGTATTCGCGACCGGCTTGCCGATGTGCGAGGCGAAACCGTTGGCGCGGTCCATCGCCACCCAGGTCGAATAAGTGGTCGTTTCGGTCGGGCCGTACAGGTTGGCGACCACCGCTACGTCGGTCTGGGCGAACAACTGCTCGACCAGGGCGCGCTTGAGCGGTTCGCCGGCCAGATTGACCGTGCGCGTGGTCGCGGGAACCCCGCCGCTCTGCAGCAGCGCGTTGATGCCCGAAGGCACGGTGTTGATCAGGCTCAGACGGCTGCCGGAATCGGTCGCGAGCACGTCGCGTACCAGGGTGATGGTGGCGCCGACACTGAGCGGTGCGAACAGCTCGTACACCGCCAGGTCGAAGTTGATCGAGGTCGAGAACAGCGTGTTGCCGAGCTGTTCGCGGCTGAAGTTGGCGTTGGCCCAGGCGATGAAGTTGGCCGCGTTGGCATGTTCGATCGCCACGCCTTTGGGCTGACCGGTCGAACCGGAGGTGTAGATCACGTAGGCCAGATGACGGGCGGTCAGGCCGTCGACCTTCGGATCGTGCTCGGGCTGCTCAAGCAACGCGGAATCGTCGGCGAACAACACCGGCACAACGACCTCGCCGAGCAATCCGCTCAGGGACGTTTGACTCAGCAACGCCATCGGCGCGCTGTCGGCGAGCATGTAGGCCAGACGGTCCGGCGGATAATTCGGGTCCAGCGGCACGTAGGCGGCGCCGGCCTTGAGGATGCCGAGTACGCCGGCCACCAGCGACGGACCGCGTTCCAGGCAGATCGCGACGCGGTCGTCGGCACGCACGCCGCGCGCGAGCAGACGATGGGCGATGCGATTGGCGCGACGATTCAGTTCGGCATAGCTCAACCGCTCATCGCCACAGACCAACGCGGTCGCTTCCGGGGTCGAATGCACCTGTGCCTCGAACGGCTGGTGCAGCAAGCGCTCGCGCGGGTAATCGAACGCGGTGTCGTTGAAGGTTTCCAGCACCCGCTCGCGCTCGGCCGCGGGCAGCAGCGGCAAGCGGCTGACCGGGCACTGGGCGTCGGCGACCATCGCTTCGAGCAGGCGCACGAAATAGCCGGCATAGCGCTCGATGGTCTCGCGCTCGAACAGGTCGGTGGCGTATTCCAGCTCACCGACGATCTCGTCGCCGGACTCGCTGAGCGCCAGCGACAGGTCGAAGCGGGTGGTGCTCTGCGCCGTCGCCAGCGGGCTCAGGCTCAGGCCCGGCAGGTTCAGGGTGGCGCCGCCGGGCGTGTTGTCCAGCGACAGCATCGCCTGGAACAGCGGGCTATGGCTGAGCGTGCGCGCCGGCTGCAAGGCATCGACGACCTGCTCGAACGGCAGGTCCTGGTGCTCGTACGCATCGAGCGCGACCGCGCGCACCCGCGCCAGCAACTGCGCCGCGCTCGGGTCTTCGCGCAGGCTCACGCGCAGGGCCAGGGCGTTGACGAAGAAGCCGATCAGCGGCTCGGTCTGCGGATGCTGGCGATTGGCGACCGGCGTGCCGACCACCACCTCGTCCTGCCCGCTCAACCGCGACAGCAGGGTCGACCAGGCGGTCAACAAGGCCATGAACAAGGTCGCGCCCTGCCCCTGCGCCCAGGTGCGCAGCTCGGCGCTGAGCGCGGCCGGCACCACCAGCGGCACGCTGTCGCCGGCATAGCTCTGCAGCGGCGGGCGCGGCCGGTCGCTCGGCAGTTCCAGCAGCACCGGCGCGCCGCGCAGTTGCGCGCGCCAGAATTCGCCGAGCTCGCGCAGCCGCTCGCCCTGCAATTGCTCGCGCTGCCAGGCGGCATAGTCGGCGTACTGGATCGACAGCGGCGGCAATGGGTCCGGCTGGCCCTGGCGCAGCGCCGCGTACAGCGCGCTGACTTCCTTGACCAGCAGGCCGATCGACCAACCGTCGGAAATGATGTGGTGCTGGGTGAACAGCAGAATGTGTTCGTCCGAGGACAGCAGCAGCAAACGGCCGCGGATCATCGGGCCGCTGGCGAGGTCGAACGGCGCCACCGCTTCGGCTGCGCCGTGCTCGGCTGCGGCCAGGGCGCGCGAACCGGGGTCGAGATGACGCAGGTCGTGATCGACCAGTTGGAAGCCGGTATCGGCCGGGCCGATCGACTGGCGCGGCTCGCCCTGTTGCTCGACGAACACCGTGCGCAGGCTTTCGTGGCGGGCGACGACCCGGTCCAGCGCCGCCTGCAAGGCGCCGCGGTCGAGCTTGCCGCGCACGTGCAAGGCCGCGCACATGTGGTAGGCGGCGCCGGCGGCCGGGTCGAGTTGATTGAGGAACCACAGGCGCTGCTGCGGCCACGACAGCGGCAAGGCGGCGTCGCGTGCGACCGGCCGGATCGGTTCGAACGAGGCGACCCGCGGCGCGTCCAGCGTGTCGGCGTGCGCAGCCAGCGCCGACAGCGTCGGACGCGCGAACAGATCGCGCAGGGCGATGTCGACGCCGATCGTCTGACGGATCCGCGACACCGCCTGCAAGGCCAGCAAGGAATGCCCACCGAGTTCGAAGAACTGGTCGTGGCGGCCGACCCGCTCCAGGCCCAGCAGTTCGCACCAGATCGCGGCGAGCGCGGTCTCGGTGTCGCCCTGCGGCGCCTCGTAATCGCGGCGGATCACCGCATCGTCGCCCGGTGCCGGCAGCGCCTTGCGGTCGAGCTTGCCGT
Source organism: Lysobacter sp. CA196 (assembly GCF_052078695.1). Taxonomy (NCBI): domain Bacteria; kingdom Pseudomonadati; phylum Pseudomonadota; class Gammaproteobacteria; order Lysobacterales; family Lysobacteraceae; genus Lysobacter; species Lysobacter sp. CA196. The sequence goes on from NZ_JBQJIN010000001.1 coordinate 321,186, forward strand.
TCGGGGTCAGCGGCAGTGCAACCAAGGTCACGAAGGCGCTCGGCAGCATGAACTCGGCCAGGCTGCGCGACAGCTGCTCGCGCAGGTTCCCGGCCGACAACTCGACGCCATCTTCAGATACCACGTAGGCGATCAAGCGCTTGTCGCCGCCCTCGCCTTCGCGCGCCACCACCACCGCTTCGCGCACGCCCTCACAGGCGGCCAGCTTGGTTTCGATTTCGCCCAGCTCGATGCGGAAGCCGCGGATCTTGACCTGGAAGTCGTTGCGGCCCAGGTACTCGATGGTGCCGTCGGCGCGCCAGCGGCCGAGGTCGCCGGTCTTGTACATGCGCGCATCGGAGGCTGCAACGAAGGGATCGTTGACGAAACGTTCCGCGGTCAGCTCAGGGCGATGCAGATAGCCACGCGCCACGCCTTCGCCGCCGATGTACAGCTCGCCGACCACGCCGACCGGCACCGGCTGCAGGTGCGCGTCGACGATATAGATACGGGTATTCGCGACCGGCTTGCCGATATGGGCGACGAAGCCATCGTTGCGATCCATCGCCACGCAGGTCGAATAGGTGGTCGTTTCGGTCGGGCCGTACAGGTTGGCGACCGTCGCTACGTCGGTCTGGGCGAACAACTGCTCGACCAGGGCGCGCTTGAGCGGCTCGCCGGCCAGATTGACGGTGCGCGTCGTCGCCGGCACCCCGCCGCTCTGCAGCAAGGCGTTGATGCCCGAAGGCACGGTATTGATCAGGCTCAGACGGCTGGCCGGATCGGTCGCCAGCACGTCGCGTACCAGGGTGATGGTGGCGCCGACACTGAGCGGCGCGAACAGCTCGTACACCGCGAGGTCGAAGTTGATCGAGGTCGAGAACAACGTGTTGGCAAGCTGCTCGCGGCTGAAGTTGGCGTTGGCCCAGGCGATGAAGTTGGCCGCATTCGCGTGTTCGATCGCCACGCCCTTGGGCTGGCCGGTCGAACCGGAGGTGTAGATCACGTAGGCCAAATGGCGGGCAGTCAGGCCGTCGACCTTCGGATCGTGCTCGGGCTGCTCAAGCAACGCGGAATCGTCGGCGAACAACACCGGCACCTCCACCTCGCCGAGCAAGCCGCTCAGGGACGTTTGACTCAACAACGCCATCGGCGCGCTGTCGGCAAGCATGTAAGCCAGGCGATCCGGCGGGTAGTTCGGGTCCAGCGGCACGTAGGCGGCGCCGGCCTTGAGAATGCCGAGCACACCGGCGACCAGCGACGGACCGCGTTCGAGGCAGATCGCAACGCGGCCGTCGGCACGCACGCCGCGCGCGATCAGACGATGGGCGATGCGATTGGCGCGGCGATTGAGTTCGGCGTAGCTCAACCGCTCAGCGCCGCAGACCAACGCAGACGCTTCCGGCGTCGAGCGCACCTGCGCCTCGAACGGCTGATGCAGCAAGCGCTCGCGCGGGTAATCGAACGCGGTGTCGTTGAAGGTTTCCAGCACCTGCCTGCGCTCGGCCGCGGGCAGCAGCGGCAAACGAGCGACCGGGCACTGGGCGTCGGCGATCATGCCGTCGAGCAGCACTTCGAAGCACTGCGCGTAGCGCGCGACCGTGGCCTCGTCGAACAGATCGGTGTCGTAGACGAAATCGCAGCGCAAGCCGTCGTCGAACTCCATCGCCTGCAAGGCCAGGCCGATGCGGTCGCTGCCGAGGCGTTGCGGCAGCGGGAACGGGCGCAGGCCGATCTCGCCCCAATGCGCCACCGGCGCGTCGGATGCATCGGCCTTCCATAGCGCCGCCAGGTCCTGGCTGCGACGCGCGTTCTGGAACACGAACACACTCTGGAACAGCGGATGCTCGCCGCGGTCCTGGCCGGCGTGCAGGCGGTCGACCAGCCGCGAGAACGGATAATCCTGTTGGGCCATGCCCTTGAGCGCGGCGTTGCGGGCCAGGCGTAGCACGTCGGCCACGCTGTGGCGCTCGGCGAAGCCGGCGCGCAGCGCGACCATGTTGACGAAGTCGCCGACCACGCCGTCCCACTGCGGGCGGCTGCGGCCCGGCATCGGCGAGCCGACCACGATGTCGTCCTGGCCGCTGAGGCGGTGCAACAGAATCTGGTAAGCGGCCAACAACGTGGTGAACAGGGTGCCCGCCTGGCGCGTCGCCAGGGCCGTCAAGGCTTGCGTCGTCGCCGCCGACAGCGACAACGAAACCACTGCCTGTACCCCGCTCGGCCGCGCCGGACGCGGACGGTCGCCCGGTAGGTCCAGCACCGGCGCGGGCGTAGCGAAGCGGTCCTGCCAATAGGCGAACTGGCGCTCGGCCTCGGCGCTGCCGAGCCAGTCGCGCTGCCAGGCGACGTAGTCGCGATAGCTGGCGGCGGTCGCGCTCGCTTCAATCTCGGCCGCGGCGCCGGACAGCAGCGCACCGAACTCTTCGAGCAGACGCCAGTACGACCAGCCGTCGCAGACCAGGTGATCGAAGGCCAGCACCAACACCGATTCGCGCGCATCGCGCACATAGAGGGCCGCACGCACCAGCGGCGCACGCTCGTCGTCGAACGCGCGCAGCGCATCGGCGCCGACCTGCGTCTTCAACTCGTCTTCGTCCAGCCCGCCCGCATCGATGATCGACAGCGGCACCTGCGCGTCGGCCGCGATGCACTGCTCGGGCTCGCGACCATCCAGGCAACGCACGCGCGCACGCAGCATCGGGTGACGCCCGGCCAGGGTTTCCAGCGCACGCGCGATCGCCGACGGCTCGACCCGCCCCTGCAGGGCCACGGCGAACACGTTGTTGTGATTGCCGCGCCCGGCCGGGTCGAAACGGTACAGGAACCACCGCCCCTGCTGCGCAGCGGACAGCGGAAACCAGGCGTCCATGTCCTCGTTTCGCTCCATGTCGATGGCCCTCTCCAAATTCATCTATCGCGTCCTGTCGATTCGCGTCCTGCGGAAACCGGCCCGGAAACTCCGGCCCGGTCCTGTGTCGTTGCGCCTCAGTCCTGGCGCGTCCAGTGCGCCGCGGCCGCGACCACGTCGCTGAGCACGCCGGCGGCGGTGATCTCCACCCCCGCACCCGGGCCGCTGACGCACAAGGGCATGCGGTCCTGCAGTTCGGTGCGGATCGAGATCAGGTTCTGGCCCGGTTCGAGCTGCGCGAACGAGGAGTGCGCCGGCACCCGGCGCAGGTTGATGCGCCCGCCTTCGCGGCTGGCCTCGGCCAGCACCACCCAGCGCTCGCCCTGCTCCAGGGCGCTGGCGATGCGCGCCTTCCAGCCGGCATCGGCGACCTGCAGGGCCGGGATCAGATCGTCGGAGGCGATGTCGAGGTCGGCGAAGGGCTCGATGACCAGGTCTTCCAGTTCCATCGCGAAGCCGGCCTCGCGCGCCAGCACCAGCAGCTTGCGGCTGAGGTCGATCGCGCGCAGGTCCTCCATCGGGTCGGGCTCGGTGTAGCCGAGCGCGCGCGCTTCGGCGACCGCGGCCGAGAACAGGCAGCCTTCGTGCATGCGATGCAGGATGTAGCTCAGCGAACCCGACAGCACCCCCTGCACCGAGATCACCCGCTCGCCGCGCAGGCGCAGGTCGCGCAGCGGGCCGAGCAAGGGAATCGCCGAGCCGACCGTGGTCTCGTAGCGGTAGGGCACGCCGCGTTCGCGCGCGGCGTGCTGCAGATCGCGATAGCTCGACAGGCTGCGCGCATTGGCGCGCTTGTTGGCCGCGACGATGCCCATACCGCCCATCAACAGGCGCGGATAGAAATCGGCGATCTCGTCGCTGGCGGTGCAGTCGACCACCAAAGTGCGCACGGCACCATGGCGGCCGACGTGCGACATGAGACGTTCGACGTCGTCGGCGCCGCGCTCGGGCATGTGCTCGTCGATCGACTCCGGGACGATGCCGTGGGTGTCGAAGGCGAAGCCGCGACGGTCGAAACCGGCGAGCAGGCGCAGATCGAGATTGGCTTCCGACAACAGCGCCGGCTGGCGATTGCCGAGCTGGCGCCGGAAGGCGCTGCCGACTTTGCCGCGGGCGCCGATCAGCACCAGGTCGATGCGATGGGCATCGACCACGCTGTTGCGGGCCTGGATGCGTACGGGCGAGTAATCAGCCAGCATAAGTTGCGACCTCCGCTGCGTTGATGAAGCGGGCGCCGTGGCCCGGTGTTGCGGCGACGCCGCGGAATTGGGCGATGCTGCGTTCCATCGCGCCGGCATCGATGAGGAAGCCGTCGTGGCCGTGGCGCGAATTGATCTCGAGGAAGTGCGCGCCGGGAATCGATTCGCACAGCAGTTCCTGCTCGGCCGGCGGATACAGGCCGTCGCTGGAAATGGCCACGATCAGGGCCGGCTGGCGGATGCTCGCCAGGGCCGCGTCGATGCCGCCGCGGCCGTGGCCGACGTCGTGCTGATCCATCGCGTCGATCAGCGCGAGATAGCAATTGGCGTCAAATCGGCGGACGAAATTCTCGGCATGATGCTGCATCCAGCCGCGCACGGCGAAATCGTCGGGAAGCTTGGCGTGAACATCGAACACCGAGGCGCCGTTGGCGCGCCCATAGCGGTCGTCGAGCGAACCCGGGCTGCGATAAGTCGCCATCGCGATTGCGCGCGCCGCGCCGAGACCGGCATGCGGCGCGTCCTCGCGCGGGTAATCGCCGCCGCAGAATTTCGGATCGGCGCGCAGCGACAGGCGCTGCGCTTCGCTCCAGCTGATGCACCAGGCCGAGTGGCGCGCGCTCGCGGCGATCACCGCGATCGACTCGACGCGTTGCGGATCGAGCAAGGCCCACTCCAGGGTCTGCAAGCCGCCCATCGAACCGCCGATCACCAGCTTGATCCGGCGGATGCCGAGCGCATCGGCCAGCGCCATCTGCGCCCGCACCTGGTCGCGGATGGTCAGCTTGGGAAAGCGCGAGCCCCAATGGCCGCCGTCGGGGTGCGGCGAGGCCGGCCCGGTGCTGCCGTAGCAGCTGCCCAGGGCGTTGCTGCAGACGATGAAATCGCGTTGCGGGTCAAGCGCCTTGCCGGCGCCGAACAGCGGCTCCCACCATTCGGCGGCGTCGGCCGAGCCGGTCAATGCATGGCAGACGACGACGGCGTTGTCGCCGGCCGCGGACAGCTGGCCCCAGGTGCGATAACCGAGGCTGTAGCCGGGCAGGCTCTGCCCGAGTTCGAGTGCGAGCGGCGCGGCGCTATGCCAGTGGCGAGTCGCGGGCGATACCGGAAATTCGCTCATGTCGCTGATTCCTTTCGTGACGCGTTGAGCAGGCCGCTCGGTTCCGGATCGCGGAACCGTCCATGACCAGCCTGCGGAGGGTTTGGTTCGTCGGGTCGGCTGCTTCAACCCGTGCCGACGGGCGCGGCGTCGATCTCGCCGAAGCGCTCGTCGAGGAAACGCGCGAGCTGGCGCACGCTGGGGTGGTCGAACAGCCATTCCAGTTCGACTTCGCTGCCCAGCAGGTCTTCCAACTTGCGCGTCAGGCGCAGTCCCAACAGAGAATCCACGCCGAGTTCGGCGAAGGACTCGGTCGCCGACAACTGCGAACGGTCCACCTCCAGCACTTCGGCCATCGCATCCATCAACCACGGTTCACGCTTGCTCATAGCCTTACCCCCAACTGCTCCATGTCTTCCGGTCCGCGAGGACCGGCGCTGCACTCACTGGCGCTACGTTTCTTGTTATCGCGGACGCGGTCCGCGTAGCCCTCTGTCGGGGCCGGTCGGTCATCCCGCGCGCTGCAAGGCACCGGCGAGATAATCCATACGACACTGGCTGCGCCGCACCTTTCCGCTCGACGTACGCGGCAAAGTGCCGGGCTTGATCAGCACCACCTCGGATACCGGCAGGCCATACGCGGAGTTGACCGAGGCACGCATCGAGCCGATCACGTCGTTCCACTGCGGATGGCGTCGCAACCACTCGCGCTTGAGTTCGAACACGACCACCAATCGGCCGCTGTCGCCCTCGGCGACGTCGAACGCGGCGCCGCCGGACTGGCGCAACGCTTCGTGGCTCTGCTCGCATTCGTCCTCGATGTCCTGCGGCACGTACTTGCGGCCGTTGACGATGATCAGGTCCTTGAGCCGGCCGGTGACGAACAACTGGCCGTCGTGCAGATAGCCCAAATCCCCGGTGCGCAAATAACCGCCGGGCGCGACCGTCTCGGCTTGGCCGGCGATGCGCGCATGGAAGGCGATTTCATTGAGTTCGGGGCGCTGCCAATAGCCTTGGGCGACGCTGGCGCCGTGCACCCAAATTTCGCCGCCCTCGCCGTCCGCCACCAGGCGGTGGGTCTTCGGGTCGACAATGACCAGGCGCATGCCGACCCGCGGCGTGCCGCAGCCGACCACGGCCGCACCGTCGCGGCGATCGACCGCAGTCGCGCTGCCGCAGCGCACGCCGGTGATCAGCAGGGTCGACTCGGCCATGCCGTAGCAGGGATAGAAGGATTCGGCGCGAAAGCCATACTCGCCGAATCGCTCGGCGAAACGCGTCACGGTGGCGGCGCGGATCGGCTCGGCGCCGCAGAACGCGACCCGCCACGACGACAGGTCGACGCCTTCGATCTGTTCGGGCTTGATCGCGCGTCCGGCCAGGTCGTACATGAAATTCGGCCCGCCGCTGACGGTGACGCCGAATCTGGAAATGATCTGCAGCCAACGTTCCGGGTATTGCACGAATTCGGACGGCGACATGAAGCCGGCCGGGCAACCGCTGTACATCAGCTGCAGCACGCCGCCGACCAGGCCCATGTCGTGGAACAGGGGCAAAGCGGTGAACAGCACCGAATCCGGCGACAGTTCCATCGCGTCCTGGATCGCCGCGCAGTTGTGGACCAGATTGCCGTGGCTGACCACGACGCCCTTGGGGTCGCCGGTGGAACCGGAGGTGTACTGGAAGAAGGCGTGCGCCGAAGGCTCGGGAAAGACTTGCTTCCATTGCGCAGCATCGGCGCGCAAGCCGGCCGCGTCGTATTCGCGCAGGTCGATCTTGAGCAAACGCTCGCCGTCGAATTCGAGCTCGGTGTCGAGCAATTCGTCGCCGTCGAACAGCAGCGCGCGCGCCTGGGCGTCGCCGACGATCAATTGCAGGCGGCTCTGCATCACCTGGCGGCGCGGCGGCGCCGACGGCACCGCGACCACGCCGGCCAGCATGCAGGCATAGAAAGCGACTACGAAACTCTGCTGCGACTTGCATACCAGCACGGCGCGCTGGCCCGACAGGCCGCGCTGCTGCAACCGCGCCGCCAGGCCGGCGGCCTGCTCGAACAGGCCGCCGAACGTGAATACCTCCGGCTCCAACGAGGCGCCCTTGAAGAAGCGGCAGGCCACGGCGTCGGGCATGGTTCGGGCACGGTGAAGCATGATCTCGGGAAAACTTTGCACACTGACTTCCTTGAGCAAACCTTTGCTTGACTGAACTGCTTCCGTTCGAAGACCCCATGTATGGCGTGCTTCGCTTCATGCGATATGCGGACCAACAATCCTCCATCGGCGCGCGAATTCCGCGCGCCGCCGCTGGTACTTCCTTTCGATTTCCCCCTGAGTCCGAGCCGATTCGGTTCGGACGGTGCGAGCCTAGTGCTGCCGGTTCGCACTCGTTGCGACGGTCGTCAACGCGATCCGCGCATCTCCGGGGCCGACGACGCTTGCCACTGCATCTTGCGTAATCGGCCCTCGCGAGGCTTATACGCTTGGCGTCTCAAGCGCGTCAAATGTACGTATGGAATCTGTGCACTTGGTCTCTACAACCACACAAAACTGAAACGCGATCACATAAAAAATACGGCCAGGTACGTGCAGCCTACACACTCGATTGCTCGCGCCCTGATCCGATGTGAAGGCGATGTATTGGGTAAATCCCTAGGGAAAACACCACTTTCGAGTGCACTGGCGAATTTTTCGCCAACTCCGATTCATTAAATCCGATTCACATAGATGAGCGAGAGTCATTTTATTGACGCGACATCCTCATTAAGCTATTGCTGTGTGACGTTGGTCTTTCATCGACGGCGATTTCCGTCGACTCGATCGCCCCCTATCAGCAACGATCCGGGGACGCCATAGGCGCATGATCATTGCGATAGCCGACAACGTGATCGCACTCAAGAATCTGCAAAGAAAGGATCGAAACCCCAAGGAACAGGGAAATATCCGAAACACAGCAAACGGCATCCGGGGGATGTACAGGACACGACGTGCGTCGACGGCCGCAATGGGCCGCGGGCGGGCATGCCGGGACTTCGGCCCGCTCCGACTGGCCTGATCGAGGCCGGCGCGACGTTAGCTACCCGCACGGACCCGTAAGCTTCGCCCGCTGCGATGGCGCGTCTCGTTGCGTGCAACGCCCGACCACGAGCATGGCCGAGCCGCCCAGGGCGATGGCCGCTCACGCGCGAGTGCGGCGTCATCGCGGACCGTACCAGGGCGGACCGTACCAGGCTGCTGAAGCCGCGCTACGGCAAGCACTCATCGCATCCCGAAACGGGATGCGGACCGAAGCCGAACGCTTCGGCTGCAAGGATGGTACGCATCGGCACTCCGTGGGGACGGCGTCGACGGCGGAGACAAGGAGTCGTCCCCTTCACGATCATGGCGAGAGCATCGGTGAAGTTTTTTGCATTATTCAGTTCCTTTCCGCTCGCCTCGCGGTTCCTGGCCATCGTCGTCGTACCGTTGCTGGCCGCTTCGGTCTGGACCTGGTCGTCGCTGAAGGCGAGCTTGCCGCAAGCGGCCACCTTGCAGATCAGTCGTGGGCAGCTCGGCCGCGGCGCAACGGCACCGGCGACGATCCGGCGCGATGCCGACGGCATGGTGCATATCCAGGCCGCGAGCGACGACGACGCTTTCTTCGCGGTCGGCTATGCGCAGGCGCAAGACCGCCTGTGGCAGTTGGAATTACAGCGGCGCCTGGCGCGCGGCCGTCTCAGCGAGATATTCGGCAAGGACAGCGTCGACACCGACGTCTGGTTCCGCACCCTCGGCTTGTACGACGCCACCGCCACCGCATGGCCGGCGCTGAGCCCGCAGGCGCAGCGGTCGCTGACCGCCTACACCGCCGGCATCAATGCCTGGATCGGCGAAGGCCATCCGCTGCCGAGCGAGTTCCGCGTGTTCGGCGTCGCCCCGGAACGCTGGACCGAGCGCGATTCGCTGGCCTGGATCAAGATGTTCGCCTTGGACCTCGGCGGCAATTTCCAGCGCGAACTGGCGCGCTACGTCGCCCTGCGCGGCCTCGACGAAGCGCAGCTGAAACCGTTCTTTCCCGATTACCCCGCCGACGCGCCGACCACGGTGGCGGCCCTGGGCGAACGCAATGCCGCGCCGCTGGCCGCGCTCGGCCGCCTGCAATCGCGTCTGCAACGCGATTACGGCCTGGCAGTGCCGAACACCGGCAGCAACGCCTGGGTGGTGGCCGGCCGGCTGAGCGCCGACGGCTCCGCCCTGCTCGCCAACGACCCGCACTTGGGCCTGCAGATTCCGTCCTTGTGGTATCCGCTCAGCATCCAGACGCCGGGGCTGAAGACTTCGGGCATGAGCCTGGTCGGCCTGCCGGTGGTGGTGTTCGGACGCAACGACCGCCTCGCCTGGGGCGGTACCAACATGATGGCCGACACCCAGGACCTGTTCTTCGAGCGCGTCGACCGCGGCAGCGAACACTACGACACCGGCGCCGGTTGGCAGCCGTTCGCGGTGCGCGAGGAGCGCATCGAGGTGCGCGCCGATTTCCCGCGCCAGTTGCGCGAGCAGTACGCGCCGGTGGCGCTGAAAGTACGCGCCAGCCGGCACGGGCCGATCATCAGCGATCGCTACGGCGTGTTCGATCAACCGGTGGCGCTGCGCTGGACCGGGCTCGACCCCGGCGACACCAGCTACGAAGCGTTCTTCCGCCTCGGCTATGCCAAGGACTGGGACGGCTTCCGGCAAGCGCTGGCCTTCCACGTCGCCCCGGCGATGAACATGGTCTACGCCGACCGCGAGGGCAACATCGGTTACCTCGGCGCCGGCCGCCTGCCGCTGCGCAAACAAGGCGAAGGCACCCTGCCCTCGCCCGGCTGGGACGAGGCCTACGGCTGGTCCGACGAAGTGCCGCCGGCGCAATGGCCGCAAAGCTACAACCCGCCGTCGGGCTATATCGTCACCGCCAACAACAAAGTCGCCGGCGACGCTTACCCGTATTTCGTTTCGCACGACTGGGCTTCGCCGGCGCGCGCGCGACGCATCGAACAACTGCTGCGCGAACGCATCGACGCCGGCAAGCGCCTGGGCGTGGCCGACATGCAGCGCATCCAGGCCGACACCCTGGACCTGGAAGCGGCGGCGCTGATCGGCGAGTTGCGCAAGCGCCTGCCCGGGCTTTCGGACAGCAGGCTTTCGGACAACAAATCCTCGAACAAGATCGGCGAACATGCAGAGCAAGCGGCCCGCCATCTCAAGGACTGGAACGGCGACATGCGTGCCGACAGCCAGGCCGCGGCGATCTTCCATGCCTGGATGCGCCATTTTCGCGAGCGCGTCTACGCCGACCGCCTGCAGGCCAAGTGGGGCGAGACCCAGGGCGAGGACATTCTCGACGGCCTGGTCGAGGGCGTCGGCCTGGACCAGTTGACCGCGCTGTTGCGCAAGGATGCCGATGGCTGGTGCGACCGGCGCGCCACCGCCGCACGCGAAAGCTGCGACCAGGCCTTGGCGGTATCGCAGGATCGCGCGTTGTGGGAGCTGTACAAACTCAAAGGCGACTGGAGCATGGACAGCTGGCGCTGGGGCGAGGTCCAGCACACGGTGTATCGGCACACGCCCTTCAGCCAGTGGAAGCCGTTCGACAAACTGTTCGAGCGCCGCATCGGCAACGGCGGCTCGCCGAACTCGATCAACGTCGCCGGCGCCACCTATGCCGGCTCGGACGGGTATCTGCAAGCCTTCGGCGCCGGCTTCCGCCAGGTGATCGCCTTGCGCCGCGACGCGGTGCAGCACCATTACATGAACTCGACCGGCCAGTCCGGCAACGTGTTCAGCCCACACTACGACGACAGCATCGAAGCCTTCCGCAACGTCGAATATCGCAAGCTGGAGGCGGCCTACGACCGCCCCACCGCCGCACGGGCCGGCCAGGCCACAGGAGCCGCCGAATGAAATTGTTCGCCGAGTATTCGCGCCGCGCGCCCAACAAGGTGTTCTTCTCGATCCTGTTGGGCGGCCTGTCGGGCATCTGTTATTCGATGCTGATCCCGCTGGTGATGAACGTGCTCAAGCAGGGCGACCCGCGCCTGCACACGGTCGCCGCCGCACCGACCCGGCTGCTGTCGCTGGAGATCGCCAACGCGCCGTTCGCCCTGGTGTTCACCCTGGTGTGCGTGTTCATCCTGGTCACCCGCACTTTGTCGCAAGTGGTGCTGACCCGGGTCGCGATCGACGTCGCCTCCAGCCTGCGCACGCGCCTGTACGACCGCATCGCCCAGGCGCCGCTGTCGGCGCTGGAGAAGATCGGCCACTCGCGCCTGATCGCCGCCCTGACCTCGGACGTGCCGCGCATCGTGCTGGGCGCGCGCATGTTCCCGGACATGCTGATCAACCTGGTGATGCTGCTCGGCATGCTCGGCTTCTTGCTGGTGCTCAACGCCGACCTGTTCTGGTTCGTGCTCGGCTGCATCGCCTTCGGCGTGGTCACCTACCAGATCCCGATGCTGATCGGCGGGCGCTATTTCAACAGCGCGCGCCAGCATTTCGACCACCTGCAGGAATCGATCCAGGGCCTGATCCACGGCATCAAGGAGCTCAAGCTCGACGACGCCAAGCGCGAGGCTTTCTTCGACAAGGTGCTGATGCACTGCGAACGTTCGGTGCAAAAGGACGAGAAGACCGGCTATACGATCCTGCGCGCGGCCAGCAACTACGGCGACCTGCTGAGCTTCTTCGTGATCGGCTCGATCGTGTTCATCGTGGTCAACTACCGCACCATCAGCAACGAGCAGTTGATCGGGGTGATCATGGCGCTGCTGTACATCGCCGGGCCGATCTCGGCGATCCTCGGTTTCCTGCCGCAGATCTCGATCTCGCGCGTGTCGATCCAGCGCGTGGCCAAGCTGTTCGAGGAAATCCCGCAGGAAACCATCTCGGCCGTGCAGGAGCCGGCGCGCGACTGGGACAGCGTCCGCTTCGAGCAGGTCAGCTATCGCCACGGCAGCAAGGACGACAAGGACGACGGTTTCCGGGTCGGTCCGCTCGACCTGGAATTCCGCAAGGGCGAGATCAGTTTCATCGTCGGCGGCAACGGCTCCGGCAAGTCGACCCTGAGCAAGTTGCTGACCCTGCACTACCGCGCGGTCGGCGGCACGATCCGCTTCGGCGAGCACGCGGTGAGCGACGATTCGATCGGTACCTACCGCCAGTCGATCAGCGCGATCTATTCGGACTATCACCTGTTCGACCAGATCCTCGGCGCCGACGACGACCGGCTCAAGGCGACGGTCGACCACTACCTCAAGGCGCTGCACCTGGACCGCAAGGTCAGCTACCGCGACGGCCGCTTTTCGACCCTGGCCCTGTCCGACGGCCAGCGCCGGCGCATGGCCCTGCTGGCCTCGATCATCGACGACAAGGAGCTGTACTTGTTCGACGAATGGGCCGCCGACCAGGACCCGACCTTCAAGGCCGTGTTCTATCACGAGATCCTGCCGGCGCTGAAGGCGCGCGGCAAGGCGATCGTCGCGATCACCCACGACGACCGCTATTTCGATGTCGCCGATCAGTTGATCGTGATGGAAGAAGGCCGGGTCGCCCGGGTCGAACGTCGCCAGACGCGCGCGGCGCAGGAACTGCCGTCGCCGCGCGCGCAGGCCTTCGTCATGGCCGGCTGACCGGCGCCGGTTCGGATGCGGCGTCCGGCTTCGTAACGCCGGTCTTCGCATCGCCCTCGGCCTCGCGGCGCTGGGTGTCGGCGATCAACACGTCGCGCGCGGTACGGCGCACCGCTTCGGGATCGGCCTTGCGCAGATCGGCGTCCGCAGCCAGGCCGAGTTTCGTCGCCACCTCGATGGTGACGCGCTTGTTGGCGTAGGGATGCGGGTGATCGGGCTCGTCGTCCTGGCTGCGATAGAAACGGTCGAGCAGTTTTTCGCGGGTGGTATCGGCCTGGGCCAGTTCGACCAGCTTGGCGCGGTACTCCAGGGTCCAGGCCGGCATGTCCGGCCAACGCTTCATGTCGGCGAAGTGCTGGGCCTCGTGGCCGAGGAAGCTGACCTGGAAGTTCTCGCCCTTCATGTCGCCGTAGGAACTGCGCACCGCATACAGGCCTTCGGGCTTGGCCCAACCGGCCGCGCCGGTGCGCTCGCACGAGGTGTAGTGGGCCCAGCCGCGGCTGACCCAGGCGTCCATCACGAACACCTTGACCGGCTGCCGTTCGCCGCTGGGCAGATCGACGGTATACGGGCGCTCTTCCTGCTCGCCCCACAGCATCAGGTCGTACAACGGCGGGGTGCGGCCTTGCAGCGGATGGAAGCCGCGCTTGCGCAGTTCGACGTTGATGCGTTCGCTCAAGGCTTCGAACGCCTCTTCGGTCGGCGTCGGCGCGGGCTCGCCGAGCAATGCGGCCAGATCGGTCTTCAGGCGGGTTTCTTCGCCCGGGCGCACCGCAGGATCGCGCAACGCCTGCCACCAGTAGCGCTGGTACAGCTCGAGCACGCTGCGCGCGAACGGGTCGGCGACGGTGCCGGCGAGGTACGGCGGCGCGCTGCGGTCGTGGCGGCTGAGCATGCAGGCGCGGAACTCGGTGTCCCTGGCGTTGAATTCGGCCAGCGGCGCCGCCTTCAGGGTGCTGAGCGCGGTCGGCATGTCGGCGCGCAGCGAAGCGCCGATGGCATCGTTGACCGCCTTGGCCGCGATCGGGCCGCTGGCGGGGACCGTCGTCGATGCGCCGGTCGCCGCCCAGGCGAGCAGGACGGGCAAGGCCGTGGCGGCGGCAAGTCGGGTCAGGTTCATGGCGTGGCTCCTTGTGCGCCGGCGGCGCGTTGGAGCCATTAAGCCGCCAGGGCCAGGGTCCGGTCTTGTACGTAATTGATCTGTTGCCTGAGCCGCTGGCGGATCTGCTCGCGCAACCGCGCCGGCGTGCAGCCGGCATGGGCAAGGACGACGCGATGCAGATGGCTCTGATCGCTGAAACCGGCGTTGGCGGCGACCTCGGCGAGCGAAGTATTGCCGGCCATCAACTGCAGCGCCTGGCGCCAACGCAACTCGCGCCGCAGCGCCTGCGGCGACATGCCGTAGGTACGGGTCAAGGCGCGGCTGGCGTGTTCGGCGGACACGCCGAGCGTGCGGGCGAGCGTGCCGATCTCGTCGTCGCAGATAGCCATCGAGCGCAGCAATTCGCCCTGCCAGTCGGGTACGACCACGGCCGCTTGCGGCGTCGCGCAGGCCAGCAGCTCCGGCAGGCGCTGCGGGCAACGCGCGAACACTTCCCGGGCTTCGCGCAAGTCGTGCACCTGCCAGGCGCTGGCGGCCAGGGCGAAGTGGTCGGATGGCAGTTCGATGTTCATCGCGCTCGCACCGAGGCGGCCGAAGCGGTCGCCATGGGCGTGATACGGCGGATGCAGCACCAGGGTGCCGGGGCTGCACGACAAGGGGCCGTCGACACTCGATTCGGTGTAGTCGCCGTCCAGCACCAAGGCCGCGTACGGCGCTTGGTGGCGATGGGTCGCCAGGATCGCGCCGCGATCGTGGCGAGTGGGATAGGCGACGTCCGAACTCACCGGTCGGAGCCGGCCTTGGGCTGCTCGTGCCCACGCCGCAGATAGTCGGCCAGGCCGCCGAGTTGCAGCCCCTGCACCCGGTCGATCACCGCGACGAACTTGCTCAGATCGTCGGGCGTATAACCGCCGGCGCGGTAGTACAGGACGATGCGGGTACCGCCGTCCTTGGCCGGGCTCAGGCGGAATTCCATCGCTCCGCTCAGGCCCATGCCCTGCAGCGGCCCGAGGCCGCCGAGCATGCGCAGGGTCTTGCCCGGGTCGACGAAGCCGATGGTCATGTGTTGGGCCTGGCGCTTGCCGTCGCGACCGATCTCGCAGAAGCAGCCGCCGGCGCGGGCATCGATCGACAGAGTCGATTCGGCGCCCCACCAGGTGTGGTCCTTGGGCCACCAGCGGTCGACGTCCTCGACCAGGGCCTTCCATGCGGTATCCGGGTCGACCGCGACCACCTGCTCGTTCTCGACGGTGAAACCGTTGGGCGCCGCTTCCTTGACCGCAGCCGCGGCATTGCCCGCGCCCAGCAAGGCGAACGCCATCGCCCCGCCCCATACGATTCGACCCAACCCGATCCGATCCAGTCCGAGCCTGCGCATCGCCGCTCTCCCCTCGCCGGCCGCGCCGGCTGTCGAGGAGATTAGGAACCGCCGCCCAGGCCCGCGCAAGCGACGAAAGTTGGGGTCCGGGGCCGGCCTCTCTCGCCGAACCGGGAGAAACGGCCCCAGAGCCGTCCAGATCGATGAACCTGCGGCCAGCGATGCGTTCGGGTTACGTTAGCTTGTGTTCTCGGCGAATCCACCACCCACAAATCAATAGATCCCCGCACGATGAGGAAACAGACGCCCGGCAGTCACCCGCGGCCCGCCTTCGTGTCGGCGCCATAGACCGCATCCCGCAGGTCGGTGACGAAAGTCCCGGACATGCCTTCGTACAGGGTGTTGGTGAAAGCCACCACGCTGAGGCCCTGTGCAAGATCGACGAACCATGAGTGCCCGTACGCACCACCCCAGCGCCAAGTGCCTGGCGACTCAGGCGAGGCGGCGGCGCGCGGATCCCGCAGCACCGAAAAGCCCAGGCCAAAACCGAACCCAGGGGCATCCGGCAGCGTAAATCCATGGGTCTGGTCACGACCCATTTCCTCTACCAATACAGGCGGCAGCAAGGGACTACCACCCTTGCGCAGCATTTCCAGCAAGCGCAGGAAATCCCCAGCACTGCCGACCATGCCTACTCCGCCGGATGGAAACGCGCCGACATCGAAGGCACGCGCCGGTGCGAAACGGATGCCGACCGCGCTTTCGAAGGCAGAGACGACCTCCAGCTCTCGCATGCGACGCGGCGCAGGAGTGTCGTTGACGTAAGCCGTTGCCAGTCGGTCCGCATCGCGCGCAACGAAGCCGGTGTCGTTCATACCCAGCGGCCCGGTCACCAACGCTTGCACGGCCTCGTCCAGCGGCTGGTCGCAGACCCGCTCGATCACTGCGCCCAGCACGTCGATAGCCAACGAGTAGGCCCACGAAGTTCCCGGCGCATACAACAGCGGTACGCTGGCAAGGCGCCGCAGGTTCTCAGCGAGCGTGATGCCGGTCATGTCCATACCATCGGAAACGCCAGCCTGAGCATACGGGCCGCTGTCGTCGGCCTCGAAGAAGCGATAGCCGAGACCGGCCATGTGGCTCAACAGATGCCGGGGCGTAATGTGTACCGCCCCGGCGCCGGGCAAACGCGGCTGGAAATCGGGCAGCCAGCGTTCGATGCCTTCGTCCAGCTTGAGCCGCCCCTGCCCGACCAGCACCATCGCCGCCGTGGAGACGATCGGTTTACTCACCGAGGCCAGGCGGAATAGCGTGTCCTCGGTCATCGTCCGCATCGCTTCGCGATCAGCGCTGCCGGCTGCACGCCGATGGATAAGTTCGCCGTCCTTGGCGACCAGCACTACCGCACCGACCAGACGTTGGTCGGCGAGAGCTCGGTCGACAACCGCATCGACACGCGCGGCGAAATGCACCGGCGGTACGCCGATGCGCAAACTGAACCGCTGGACTGACATGGCGCATTCCTTCCTTCTTGATTGGATCGTCTAGCCGACATCCCGCCAGAAGCAGCCAGCAGAGACAGGGCGGGAAGCAGGACAGTTCGCTTGGAACATCCGCTGGCAACAGCCCTTATTCGGGCATGACCGTGCTTGTCGAGCAGTCGTTGCGACTCACTCTGCCGCGCCGTCCACACACTTCGCGTCGCGAAACAGCGACCACTCTTCACATTTCCGGCCATCAGGCAGCTTGCACATGCCGTACTCGCCACCGTCCTTGTCCTTCCTCGTCTCCAACTTTCCGCCGAGCTTCACGCAATGAACGGATGCGGGATTGGCCACGCCGACACGGGGAACAAGCTCTGTGCCTTCGCTCTTCTTGCCCTTGTCCAACGCGTTGACGCAGGACGCCAAAGCAACGGCCACGACGCAGGCCACGACATACTGATAGTTGAATTTCATCCGGAACCTTCTGCTTGATGAGGATTGATTGATCAAAATATTCATATCGACCGGCAATCGAGCAGCGAGCAGCAGCCCGTACAGCTCGATCATTCACTTGCACTCGTGGTACTCGCATCGCTTCTCGACGGCCACTTGCTCCACCTACCCGGCCAGGGCTCTATGAATCTCTATCTGAGCGGTGGGGCTCGACAATGGGAGCGAACGACCCGAGCGCATGCTGTATCCAGGCCCCGCAGAGACCATGCAGCATGTTTGCCGCCTCATCGGTCTCGCTACGAACAGACACCGTAATCGACCCCAGCACCGTGTCGATCGTGCTGACCACCACGAACTCAACGACGTCTTTTTCGTCCAGAACCACGCTATTCGCCCTCGCCGAAAGAGCCGACGCAGGCATCACAGAAGAGATCCGAAACAATCGACGGGGTACAACTGCATACGGGGATTAATGGCATTCGAACAAGGCCTCCGGCCCGTGCACTTGCGGCACCCCAGTCGTCGACTGGAGCCCTCTGCGGTTCAAACGAATCCGTTTCCACAAAGCGCGTGTCGTTTCTCTTGGGTAGCGGCGTCGCTCTCGCCGATTCCCTCGGCATGGGGAGGCGAACTTGCGTGGCGGCCATCGTGTTCGCGACGAGTGCCGTACTGCTGGCGAGGGTTCTCATTGCCCCGTTCGCCTTGCGCCTTCCCGTAATTTTCCTGGCATTTGGAAGCCGCACGACTGATCCGCTCTCTGTTTCGAGTCAGGCCTCCGTCCCGCCTGAGCACCTCTCTGTGGACGGCGCTGTGCTCTCCGAAAACCGCACCCAGGGAGTTCCAGACGCGTCGCTCGTTCCATCGCAGGTAGCGCACATACACCGCACGCGACGAGCCGAACTCTTTCGGCAGCTCGGTCCATGCACTTCTTGTAGACAGGACCCAGAGCACCGCATTGACGAAGTCCCGGTAGATGGCCGGCCGATTCGTCGCTATGGCCGCCCTTCTTCCCGACAACATCGCGACGAACAGGGCCCACTGCTCGTCGTTCAACTGAACCAATCGACCTTTCGTCTTCTTCATCTGGCCCTTCTTGTCTCGACTGAACGACATGCCTCTGCCCGTTCGAAACGCAGTGCATTACGCCGTTCCCGGCTTGAGAACGCGCCCCGCCGTTTTTCGTGCAGGCGGGACCCATTGAAAGCACTGAACTTGCGCGCGCATTGCAGCCGCACAGCCATCCAGTTCTATTTCGCCCCGTCAACCTGCACTTCGACGCGGCGGTTCGGCGCCAGGCATCCGATTAGCTCGGCGCGATCGCGCAGGCTGCAGGCTTTCACGGGCTCGTCGCTGCCGACGCCCATTGCGGAGATCGGTGCGCCGACGCCTTGGTCCAGCAGAAACCGACGGACCGTCGACGCGCGCAGCGTCGACAGGGTCTTATTGGCAAGGTCGCTGCCGATTCTGTCCGTATGGCCTTTGATCCGGATTTCGCGCACCGAGCGAAGGCCCTTGAGGTTTCCAGCCATCTCCATGAGTTCAGCGCGGCCTTGTTCTTTCATCCCGGCGAGGTCGCCCCGACCGAACTGGAACAGCGCATCGGACGATAGCGTCACCGACCGCGAAGGGGTCGGAAGGTCGTCCACATCGGCCACCGGCTTGAGGATGTCGGCGCAGGAAGCCGGGGACCAATGGAAGCTTCGTCCCTTGTAGCCGCTATCGAATATGACCTTGTATTGGCACTGCGCGATTTCGCCGTCGGCCATCTTGAAGTTGAACAGATAGTCCCATTCGCGTACGCCCGCATAGCCCTCGCGGAAGTGGGGCCTGCCGACCAGGGCGGACAACTGGTCTTTCGTTACCCCCGGGCCGATCGTGCGCAGGTTGTCGATGTTCGGGAAGGTGCCGTCCTTGAGAACGATGCGGTTTCTATCGGGAAAAACGACATCCCGCGCGGTGCCGTCGGGGGCGATGTCGCGGCTGACATGGCGGGTGCCGCACCCGGTACCGACTGCGGCAATCGAGACGGCCAGGGTGAACAACCCCAGCCGATGGAGAAGAGCGCTTTTCATTGTTTTTACCTGGATGTGTTTGTTTAGCAGCCTGCGTCGCGTCCTGGCGACGCAAGCCCGCTTAGAGCCTGGGCAGCTCTGCCGTTACCACTGGATGCCTGCGCCCACCGAGAACCCCCACTCGCGTGCGGTGTTTCCGCTGGCCTGCGCTTTGTAGACGTAGCGCCCGTTCTCGGTAACGCCCGACAGGCCGACCGCCAGGCCGACTTCGCTCTGGTATCCGCCGACGCCGACCGCGAGCATGCTCTTGCCCGGCAGGTAGGCCTGCGGCAAACCCGCCATGGCCATCGCCGAGGCGGTCGCGCCCCGGTAATTACGGTTCAGCGTCCAGACGTCGTTCTCGATCTGGTTGATCCGGCTGTCGGTGTAGTTGTTGGCCTGGGTGATCGCATGGTTGACGCCTGCGTTGAGCTGGCTCACGTTGACCGCGTCGGTACCCGCGATGCCCGGCGCGACGCCAGTCACGGTGCGCCCGCCCATGTTCACTTCGCCCGTCGAAGTGCTGCGGCCCACATAGGCTGCGTTGTAGTTGGCCTGGGCTCCGACGGTCGTAGCCGACCCGGCGCCGAGCGCAACACTGTTGGCGTGGGTCGCGCGGGCGCCGTAGCCGACCGCCGTGCTCGCAGTGGCCGATGCAGAGGCGCCAGTGCCGATGGCCGAGCTGTTGCCTCCCGAAGCGCTGCTGCCGTTGCCGACGGCCAACGCGTTGTTGCCGGCCGCGGCCGCACCGGCACCGCCCGCGGCCGAGTTGGTCCCGGTCGGGCGCGGCGGCGGCGAGTTGTGGTCCTGGCTGACCTGGAACATGCCCGAGGCGCCGTTCTCGACATTGGTAACGCGGTTATCGAACTTGTTCACCGTGTCGCCGATCTGGGTGACCGAGCCTTCGACGTTGGTCACCCGGTTGTCGATGTTGGCGACATCGGTCTTGATGTTGGTGATGTCGCCCTCGACGTTGGTGACTCGGTTGTCGAGGTTGTCGATGCGCGTGTTGACGGTGCTGATCTGGGTGTTGGTGTACTGGATGGAAGAATCCGTGCCGGCCTTGAGCTGGTCGACGTTCACCGCATCCGTACCGGCAATGCCCGGCGCCACGCCGGTCATCGTGCGCCCGCCGATGTTCACTTCGCCGGTCGAGTTGCTGCTGCCGACATAGGCGGCGTTGTATCCGCTTTGCGCGCCGACCGTGGTGGCCGAACCGGCACCGAGCGCCACGCTGTTGGCATGGGTGGCTTGCGCGCCTGCGCCGATGGCCAGACTGTTGAGGGTCAAGGCTTGCGCGCCCGAACCGAACGCGAGGGCGTCCTTATCGCTTGCCTTCGCCCCCAGGCCTACCGCCACGCTCTCCTCGCCCGTAGCCTCGGCATCCTTGCCCGCGGCGATGGCATCCGCACCGGTGGCGCCGTCGTTGTTCTCGTTGCCGCCGCCGCTGGAGTTGACGCTGTAGTACTTGGTCTTGTTCGCGACAACCGCGTCGGTCAGCTGCGAGACATTGACCGCATCGGTCGGGTCGGTGCCCGCGGCGACGTTGACGATCTTCGTGCCGCCGGCGTCGATCCCGACATTGGTGACGCTCGGGCCACCGACGATGGTCAGGCCTTGGTTGTTGATCGTGGTGTTGCCGGCGGTCACGCTGTCGACCTTCAGGTCCTTCGCGAGATTGAAGCTGACGTTGTCGCTGTCGGCCGTCTTGCTGACCACGATGTTGCCATCGCTGTTGCTCAGGTCCACCGTCTCGCCCGGCGCCACGTTGCTGCTGTTGGCGCCCTGCGCGCTCACGTTCCAACCCTTGTTGGCGGTGGTGTTGACCTCGTTCAACTGCGACACGTTCACCGCGTCGGTGTCCGCGGTACCGGCGGTCACGCCGCCGATCTTGCCCGTGCCGCCTTCGTTGATCGTCACGTTGCCGAACTTCGGCGCATCCGCCATCTGCAACTGGATCGCACCCGTAGCCGGGTCGGTCACCGTCTTCAGGTTGCCGCCGCTGTAGGTCCCGGCCGTGGTCGCATCGCCCTTGATCGCCAGCGTCTGGCCCAGGTCGCGATGCACATCGCCGGCGGCGTTGTCGTTGCCGGTGAAATTCAGGCCCTTGGAGGTCAGTTCGATGCTGGTCTGGGTCAGCTGACTCACGTTCACCGCATCGCTCGGGTTCACGCCCGCCGCGACATTGGTGATGGTGGTCGGCCCCGTACCGCCCGGATTGAGGGTCACGCTGTTGTAGTTGACCGTGCCGTCCGGGTTCAGGTCATAGCGCACCGCCTGGTCGCCCAGCGCGTCGATGGCCTGGTGGGTAGCGAACAGCTGCGAGCCGTTGATCGCATCGGTGCTGGTGGCGCCGATGCGGCCTGCGGCGAGGTTGGTCAAGGTGCGCTCGGCGCCCACGCTACCGATGCTCACGGTACTTTGCGGGGCGGTCCCGGCGAAGTTATAGACCTTGCCGAGAATGGTGGTCGAAGCAGTGCCGACCGCCGCCGCCTCGACCGAGCCTTTACCCAATGCCACGCCGCCCGCAACCGTCGCGACCGAGCCGTCGCCCAAGGCGGTGCCGCCGGCACCGGCGGACGCGCCCGCACCGATGGCTACCGAACCGGTTGCGGTGGCGCCGGTGCCGATCGCGACGGCGTCGACGCCGCTGGACTTCGAGTTCTTGCCCAGCGCGATCGCCCCATCCGCACTGGCCAGCGCCTGCGTTCCGAGCGCCACGGTGTCGTTGGCGATTACCGGGTTCAACCCGACGATAAAACCGTCGGCGTCCAACGTCACGTCAGCGCCGGCCTGTTTGCCGAGCGCTACGTTACCGTTGCCCTGCACCCCGTTCCCGGCATATGCGCCCAGCGCGACGTTGTGGTCGCCTTGGGAGAAAAACCCCGAATATTGACCCATGCCGATGTTGCTGTTGCCTGTAGAGAACGATCGTCCCTCTGGGCCGAATGCAACATTGTTGTCGCCGGCCGCAGCCGCACCCGCACCGAAACCCAGATAGCTGTTTCCGCTGCCCGTCGACTGGAGGCCCGCGAGGAGGCCGATATTCGTGTTTCGGTCGCCAGTCAGAAACGAGCCGGCGCCACTGCCGATACTCGTATTGCTCTCACCGCGAACCGATTGCCCAGAGCTGATACCAATCGCCGTGTTGTTGTTCCCGCTGGAATTCGATCCTGCTATCGCACCTACGAACGTGCTCCCTTTTTCATTTGTGGTGCCCGACCCGGCGCCACTGCCAACGGCCACGCTCAATGAGCCGGCTGCGTTGGCTCCCACTCCCACTGCTACCGAATGACTGCCGGCCGCGGTCGCACCGATGCCGGCGGCCAAGGAACTGATGCCGGTCGCACCGTCATTGTTGTAGTTTCCAGTAGGTGTCCCGCCATCGTTGGTGCTGTAATAGTGGGTCGCCTGACCTGCAACATTCTCGATGGCCAGATTGGTGGCGTGCAGTTGCGAACCGTTGACCGCATCGGTGCTGGTCGCGTTGACGCGGCCCGCGGCCACGTTAGCGATCTGGCGCTCGTTTCCGACCGAACCGACCGAGACTACGCCCACTGGCACTGCGCCTGCGTACGTATAGGTCCTGCCGCCGATGACGCCGCTCGGCGTGGCCACCGCGGTCATCGTCGTGCTGTTCGCACCCAACGCCACGCTGTTGGCGGTTGTCACCGCTGCATTCGAGCCAAGCGCGGTGCCGTTGTCGACGTTGTCTGCGCTCGCATTCTTGCCGAACGCAGCACCGCCGCTGCCGCCATTGGACGTCGCGATAGCGCCATCGCCAAAAGCGGCCCCACCTCCACCCGCCTGTGCGCCCGCACCAACGGCAACTGAAGCCTTGGCGACGGCGCCGGTACCGATGGCAATCGTGTTGACGCCCAAGGCCTGCGTGTCGGCGCCGATAGCGACGGCCTTGTTTGCGCTAGCCCTGGCATTGCTGCCCAAGCTGATCGTATCGTCGGCAGAAACATTTTTGCCGGCGCCATTGCCGACAGCTATGTTGTTATTGCCGACTACGCTATTGCCGGCAAACGTGCCAGCAGCGTAGTTGCTATTGCCCTTTACATCTCGACCCGCTTGATAGCCCATGACGGCATTGAAACTGCCCCCGGCCCGCTGGCCCGATTCCCGGCCTATCGCGACATTATTGTCGCCATTAGCCTGCCATCCCGCGTAGGTGCCGATCGCGGTATTGTCCGACCCGAAAACGCCGCGCCCCGCATAAGCGCCAAACGCCGTGTTATTGCTTCCGTTGATGCTGTCTGCCGAGAAGGCACCTACAGCTAAATTATTGCTGCCCCTGACATCATTGCCCGCCGCATAACCGAAAGCGGAGTTGTCGTCGCCTGCAACGTACCTGCCGGAGTCGGCTCCGACACCCGTATTGTGAGCGCCCACGATATTGCTGCCGGCATTGTTTCCCACCGCAGTTTGCGAGCTGCCGGCCACATTCTGGCCCGCCGAGCTGCCTATCGCATTGTTGTAGTCGCCGGCAACATTGTTGCCTGCCAGACTACCCTGCGAATTATTGTTCCGTCCGGTGACGTAGCGCCCAGCGTACGATCCGACAGCAGTATTGTAATGACCGGTAACATCCTGCCCGGCACGAAAACCGAAAGCCGAGTTGTATTCGCCAGCGGCGGCCGTATCTCCCTTTATCCGCTGCCCTGCCTCGAATCCGACGGCGGCGTTATAGTTTCCGCTAACGCCATTGCCGGCGCCGGCGCCGATGCCGATATTGCCCGCATTGGAAGCCAGTCCCCCTACCCCGGCGCCATCGCCCACGTAGAGATCATTCGTACCTGCGGCTACCGCGTTGCGCCCGATAGCGATCGCATTCGCGCCAGAGGCTACAGCGCCCTGACCACAAGCCACCTCGTCGCCGCTGCCCGACGCCGTGCCTACAGGTAGACCCGTAATAGCGTCCCTACATACCGCATCCGCAGCCCATGCCGATGCCGCTGGCATCAGCCAGCCCGACGACATCAATACGGAGGCCAAAGCGGCAGCGAGCGCCGTATGCTGGTGACCAGAGCGACGCTTACCGCCGACAGCTCTGTTGCGGCCGTTGCTGGCCAGTTCCGATGCCACCACCCATTGGTTCAGGCTCGGATTCCAGATGTGACTGAAGAATTTGTTCATAAGTCTTTGAGTGATCTTTCGTAGCTGAGGAATGTTCTGACAGAGCTGAAATATTTCTCATGTATGTCAAAGACTTACCGGAAATTTTTCGGCGATGTACACGTTTGGCCCGTCATCCGAACCGACGGATCAGGCGATTGCTCCTGCCTGCCTTGTCATCAAAGTTCGTGATACGAGGCACAATTCAGACATTCACTTTCCTGTGACGCGCGACACGTTCTCATAGAGAGCTGAGATGACTACTCCTGCCCCCTCTACAGCTCCGAACGACGACACGGCGGGCGTAATCACACGGCTGCTGGGGCAGACGGCTGGGCAGGAGGCCGCGACCTGGGAGCGCATCTACGCCCTGCTCTACGACGACCTTCGTCGGATCGCCGGCTCGCAGTTGCGCAAGCTTCAACAGTCGGGGTTTTCTCCTACCTCGCTGGTCAGCGAAACCTGGCTGAAGCTGGCCGGCACGGACTTGAATCCCAGCAACCGTCGCCACCTCACCTTGCTGATGACCAGGGCGATGCGTTTCGTGTTAGTGGACGAGGTACGCCGGGTGCAGACCATCAAGCGGGGCGAAGGCGCAGAGGAATTGCCCTTGGAGGAAGCCGTGGCCATGGCCGAGACGGACATCGGCAAGGGCGAGCAGTTGATCGCCCTCAACGAGGCCTTGGACGAGTTGTCCAAGGTCAACGAGCGCATGGCACGCGTGGTCGAGCTGCGCTACTTCGGTGGGCTGACCGAAGCCGAAGTCGCCGCGCTCGAAGGCGTGACGACCCGCACCATCACCCGCGATTGGCGAACGGCGCGCGCATGGCTGCAGACGCAGTTGAGCGAAGCGCCGATTCCGCTCTGAGGCCGAGATGGGCCACTCCGACGACGAAAGCACTTCGCCCGGCGGTTCGGGTTCGAAGCTCTCTGCGCGTCTGCTCGATCTCTTCGGCGAGCTGGTTTCGGCCAGCGCCGCGCAACGCAGCGCGATCCTCCAGCAGCTTTCGCTCGACGATCCGCCGCTGCACGACGCGCTTACGCAAATGCTCTGCGCGGACGCAAGCCATTCGCCGCTGGATTCGTCGCCGCTGTCCCTGCTGCCCTCCCATTCGTCGGCTCCCTCCTCCGACCCAAGCCCGGAGATGGAGCGCAGAATCGGGACCCGGCTGGGGGCCTGGCAGATAGACGGCGTGCTCGGCCGCGGCGGCATGGGAACCGTGTACAGCGCGCATCGGGCCGATGGACAGTACGAGCAGGAAGTGGCGTTGAAGACGATCAGCGCGGCGGTGCTGTCGCCGGCGACCCGCGCCAACTTTCTGATCGAACGCAACGTGCTGGCGCGCCTGGTCCATCCGGACATCGCGCCGCTGCTCGACGCCGGTGTCGATGCCGACGGCGTGCCCTGGTTCGTCATGCAGAAAGTCGAAGGCGCGCCGATCGATGCCTGGTGCGATCAGCGCAAGCTCGACTTGCGCCAGAGAGTGCAGCTACTCGCATCCGCCTGCGACGCGGTGGCATTCGCGCATCGCCGCGGGATTCTGCACCAGGATCTGAAGCCCTCCAATCTGCTCGTGACCCCGGAAGGCAAGCCACGGCTGCTGGATTTCGGGCTGGCGATTCTGCTGCAGGCAGGCGGAACCACGCCCGGCGTGCCGATAGCGATCAGCTCCGGTTATGCCGCACCGGAGATCCTTCACGGCTCGGCGCCCACTCCGGCCATGGATGTGTACTCTCTGGGCGTCGTGCTGTATCGCTTGCTATGCGGGCAATGGCCGGTCGCCGAGCAGGCGAACGCGCTCCCGCTCAGGGGACGCGGCACGGCGCTCCCCCCCCGGGCACCGAGCCTGCTTGCGCTGCAACTGGGCAGCACCGCCGTTGCCGAGCGTGGCGAACCCGATGCCCGCAGGCTGTCCCGGCGGCTGCGGGGCGATCTGGATGCCATCGCCATGCGTTGCGTTGCCGTAGACCCGGAACAGCGCTACGCCTCGGTGGAGGCATTGCATGACGACCTGCAGCGCTGGCTGGGGTGCCGACCGGTATCGGCCAGAGCAGGCGGCCGGGCCTACCGCATGGGCCGAATGATCCAACGGCACCGGGTCGCGGCCGCCATATCCTCAGTGCTCGTGCTCGCGCTCGTGGCTGGCACCGCTGCCACCGGCTG
Source organism: Lysobacter sp. CA196 (assembly GCF_052078695.1). NCBI lineage: Bacteria > Pseudomonadati > Pseudomonadota > Gammaproteobacteria > Lysobacterales > Lysobacteraceae > Lysobacter > Lysobacter sp. CA196. The sequence goes on from NZ_JBQJIN010000001.1 coordinate 347,709, forward strand.
GCAGTATCTGCGCGCACAGAACGAGCTTGCCGCGTATCGCGCGGTAGGCGAGTTGTTCGAGAAGACCCTGGGCGAAGCGACCCGCTCCAACATCGGCAGCGCGCGCCTTCAGCCGATCGCTTTGCTCCAAGCCACCGAACGCCGCCTGCGCCAGCTGGACCTGGGCGGCGACACGATCGTTCTCTCGCACGGCCTGGCTGCGCTTGCGCGGAGCTACCTGGCGATCGGCGACTATCGAAAAGCCACGGCACTGGCCCGCGAAGCTGAGGCACTGGGCAATCGCGATCTTCGGCAGCGCCTGGCGAATTCGACGCTGCTGACAGCGCTGTTGCGCGAGCAGGGCGACATCACCAGAGCCGAGGAAACCGCCCGTCGCGAAATTGCGAGTTCGGACTTTTCACAAGCCGACGATGAGACGAAGGCTGCCTTGCTGGTGGAGCTATCGGAAGTATTGTGGGACCGCGCCCGCTATCAGGACGCCGAGCGACTGCTCGACAAATTGATAGCCGAAGCGCAACACAAGGCAGAGCACGACCCTGTTCCATTGGCGCAGTTGCTCATCATCCGCGCCAAACGGCTGCACAACCAGGACAGGTTTTCCGAAGCGGCGAAACTGTCGGAACGCGCTGAAGCGCTGGCAAAGAATCGGACCGACGTCGCCGAGAAGGCACGCGACGGTCTGATCATATCCTTGACCTTCATCGACGCGAACGAAGCCGTCCGGCTTGCGCAGGAAGCCGTTTCGCGCGACGAGAAGCGCTGGGGCAGCGAACACCCGCAAACAGGCGGGGATTGGATGACCCTGGGCAATGCGCTCGCGGCGAACGGGAACCTGAAAGAGGGCCAGGCGGCGGCGGTACGCGGCCTGGACATCTATCGCAAGGCCTATGGCGAGACGAGCATACGAACCGCCAATTCAATGCGGATCGTGGCCTTGTCGCGCTACGGCCTCGGCGATACCGAGAGCGCGATCGCGTTGGCACGCGAAAGCCTGCGCATTCAACAGGGTGCACTACCCGCGGGTCATCATCGCGTACTGGAGGCTAAATTCGCCCTGGCTTCGCTGATGTCGAAGCAGGCAGCGGCCGAAACGAACGACGATGCACGTAAAAAGGCCGCTGATGAAGCCGTAAGGCTGCTCAGAGAAGTTCTCGATGTCGGGGCCGACAAAGGGATCGCCAAGGCTCGCTGGCGGCGCCCGTACATTGCGTCCTTGCTGATCCTGGGTCGGGTTGGCGAAGCCAAGCAGCAAGCCGAGCTTGCGCTGGCCGAAGCGCGCGCCTTGGGCAGCGCCAAAGCGGTGGTCGCCGCGCGGCTGCAACTGGCCGACATAAAGCTCGCTCAACATGACGACGCAGACGCCGAGCAAGAGCTATACGCCGTATTGCACTATCTGGAAAAAACCCGGGAATTCGACCCGCGCGGGTTGAAGCTTGAGGTGCTGCGGAACCTGGCCAGGATGAAGTTGTCGCAGGGCAAGCCGGCTGAAGCGCGCAAGGAAGCCGAAGCGATGTTGGCCGTCGCCAAGGACATGAAACTTCAAAAAGCGATAGCGGGAGCCGAACGGCTATTGGCCGAGGCAGCCGACCCCGCTGCAAAAGAACGGCGGTAGTCCGCATCCATGTCGCATGGATGCGTTTCTTGATTCGGTATTGCTGGAGGTGCCGGGCCGCCGATCGGCGAAGCCGTGTCTGCGCTCCGCCTCGCACCCGCTCGCGGGTTCCGCTATCGGCCCGGCTGACACGCCGCGATACTTCGGTTGCGATAAGACGATGGAGAAGACGTTCCCGAACTCGCCATGGGCGGGGTGCAGCGCCCATGGCGGCACGGGCTGGCCGACGTACCAGCCTTGGGTGCTAAAGGAATAGAGTGCCGGCCATTACGATTACACCGCTGCCGGAAAGCTTCACGCCATCGCGAAGATCGACGTTGAGCCTGCTCGGGCGGCCCATGTACCGGCCCTGCTCGATGACGATCGCCCGCTCGGTTCCTACCAACCCATGAGCGTCGAGGAATGCCGCCAGCGGTCCGGCCGCGGTGCCGGTTGCGGAGTCCTCCCATAAACCCACGGTGGGATTGAAGAATCGTGCGTACGCAGTGACGCCGTCTGCATGAGGCTCCATCGAGAACAGATAGCAGCCCTCGCCACCGGCCTGGCGAAGCTGGGCCAGCAGGCGCTGCGAATCGGGGCGCGCCTTGTCCACGTCCGTGCGTTTACGCACGGCCACGAGCAAGTGCTGCGCTCCGGTGGTCACCACCTGCGGCGCAGGGTCGCAAATATCCTGCGGATCGAGCCCTAGCGCCGTCGCGAGCCCAGCCAGGTCCTGCGCCTTAGCGAGGAACTCCGGCCGGCCCTGGGTCATGACGGCGCTGGCGCGTCCGCCTTCTACTTTGATGCGCACCGGCAGCACCGCAGGCCCTATCTCCTGCCAGAACTCCTTCTGCGTGCTCAAATCGCCGAGTTGTCCGGTTTCGGCCAGCCACAGCCATGCGCCCAGCGCGTTATGGCCCGCGCCGAACACCTCGGCGCCGCTGGCGGTGAAGGAACGCAACTTTCGGTCCGCATTGGCCGCCACGGGATCGAGCACGAACGTCGTTTCCGCCTGATTGAACTCCCGCGCCACTGCGCGAAGCACGTCGTCCGACAAATCGTCGCCGCCGCTGACGATGGCAAGGGGATTACCGCTCAAGGGGCTCTCCGCGAATACGTCGATGACGGCAAAGTTGAGGTGGCTCATGGCGCTCCCGAATGGGTGAAGGAACAGGGCTTCGAATCCAGGTACGAGCGTGCCTGCGCGAAGCTCGCCCGCCAAACGATCTTTTTTCGGACTAAAGTTAGCTGAGCTAACTTGAAGACCGCAGCGAATGAAACCCCGCGCCCCGCTTCCGAACCTGCCGCTCGCCGCGATTCGCGCCTTCGAGGCGGCGTCCCGCCTGGGGAGCCTGAAAGCGGCGGCCGAGGAAATCTCTGTCACGCCGGCAGCGATCAGCCATCAGATCAAGGCACTGGAGGCATATCTCGGGGCTAACCTATTCGATCGGTTATACCGCTCCGTGCGGCTGACCAGCGCCGGCGAGCGCTTGGCTGCCACGACGCAGCGGGCTTTCAAGGACATCGGCCGAACGCTGGACGAGTTGAAGCTCGACGGGCTTAGCGCAGGCCCTGCGACCTTGAGCATCAGCGCCGCGGCCTCATTCGCCGCGATGTGGCTGGCGCCACGGATCCATCTGTTCCAGGCCTTGTATCCGGCGATCGAAATCCGGCTCGCGGCCGACAGCACGGTGGTGGATCTGGCGCACGACGCCAGCATCGATATCGCATTGCGCTACGGCCCCGGCCCTTACGGCAACGCATTGGACGCGGACAAGCTCTGGCCTTCGGGCGAGGTGTTCCCGGTATGTGCGCCGTCCTTGCTCGCCAGCGGAAGCCTCGATGCGCCCCAGGCATTGGCTCATCACCCGCTGCTGCGAACGGCGCCCCCGCTTGGAGCCGGCATCGCCGGACGACCCGATTGGCTGGCTTGGCTGGCCGCGGCGGGCATGAGCGGGACCGAGGCGACCCGTCTGCTGGAGCGCGGCCCACTCTTCGACAGCACCCAACTGGCGATTGAAGCCGCGATGGCGGGACGCGGCGTTGCGCTCGCTCCAGCCATGCTCGTGCAAGAGGCGATTCGTAGCGGCCGCCTCGCCAAACCGTTCGCCCTTGGCATTCCGGATCCGTATTCGTACTGGATCGTGTGTCGCAAAGACCGGCTGCAAGAAGCTCGCATCGGCGCGTTTCATGGCTGGATCATGCTGGAAGCAGAAAAAGCCGGTGCGGAGCTGCGGCAATCGAAAGCGGAATGATCTGGCAATCACTGTTGTATGGCCTCGGCCAAGCGTCCCCGCTGGCACGACGATTGCCTCCTGGCGGACCAGCGGCCTCCACGAAATCCGTTGTCCTGGATCGCGCCTGACCTACTGCCGCTGCCGGGCTTGCAACGCTCCGGATTGATTCGTTGTATCGAACGCCCTACTTCCAAGGCCGCAAGCTCCGGGTAATGCCAAGCATTGCTACACCTATCGGCTCAAGCGCCCGAAGGCAGATGAGCCGGACCATCGGCAACCCTCGTGCCAGGCCGGGCAGGAACTCTGCTTACATGCTGCGAGCGCTCCGCTGCTGTTCGTCCGGTTGTTGCTGGGCTTCGACGAGTTGTCTATCCCGCTGCTGATTGAACGCCTGCGTTTCGCGCACCGTATCGCGCATGGCGGGAGCCGGCTCGGAAATCGATACACCGGTGTGGAAGCCAGGAATATTCGAGCCGACCCAGAGCTTGCCGTTAGCGACGCCGACCGGCCCGATGCTCTCGGCATCCGGTATGCCGTTGCGCTTGGCCGCGAGCATCGCCGCCGCCACCGTTTCGTCTGGCACCTCGGCCGATACGTTCCCGCGAATCTTCGCGAACATCGCCTTATCCGCAGGAGAAAGGTGCGACAGATCCTGGGCCGCTGCCGACCGTTCCGGTATCGCCCTGCCGACAGCTTCGTCGTTCCGTGCGTAAGGCGGCTCGCGCTGGTTCGAGTGCGTTTCGCCAGCCGCCCTTGAAGGCTCGGCGCGGCCGGTCGCGGTCGCGGTCGCGGTTTGGTTCGGCCGCGTGTCGGGCGGCGGCGCGGGAATCGACGCCGCGGCTGGCTCGGCGACGCGCTCGTCGCGTACTGCCAGCGCCGGTTCCATTGGCTTCGGAGTCTTCTCGGGAGTGAGCGCTTCGTTGTCTGGTCTTGCGGTTTTCTGCAACTCGATCCTGGCCTGCTGCGCAATCGCAAGCGCCTGGACGGTGTCCGGGTCGACACGCCCGGTATCGGGCAGGCCGTGGTCGCGCTGCAATCGGCGAACGGCTTGCTCGGTCGTGGCATCGAAGTGCCCCGGCTCGGGAGTCGGATCGCCCTCGCCACCGCCATAGCCGACACGCTGCAAACGGAACTGCAGCATCTCGACATCGTGTCCGCGGTCGCCGCGGCGCAAGGCGGTGTCGTCCAGCGCGGCTTCCACTGCCGGCGGCACAACCGGCGGCGCGACCTGGGGCTCGAGCTGGGCTGGCGCGTCGGGCGCGGGCGCCGGCTGGGGCTTGGCTGCGTACGGCTCAGGTGGTTTGGTGGCCACCCCATCGGTCGGTGCCGGCTCGGTCATCGCGCGGGTGGGCTGTGCTTCGCGAACGGGAGGCGCCACCAGCGAATCGGCGGAAGAGGCGGCAACGGGCCGCACGCCAGCCAGCGACTCGGCTTTCGTCCGCTCGCCCTCGCCCTGCGGGTTACGCGGCTCCTCGGGTCTTTCGGATGCGAGCGCCGCTACAGGCGACTTTGTTGCCGCGGGCGACGGTGCGCTCGAATCGCGAGGCGCTTGCGGCAACCGCGGCAGCCGCTCGCTGTCGGCATCGGCAAGATCGAGAGCAAGCTCCGGCGCGCGGTCCGCTGCGATCGCTCCAGCCACCGCTTGCTTTGCCGCGGACTGCACGTCGTCGCGCTTCAAACCCAAACGGTTCGCCTCGCGCACGACTTGTTCCAAAGCTTCGTGTTGCTGCGGCGACAGGTTGGCGATTCGCAGTTCCGGAGGGTCCGGCGCCGTGGGCGGTGGCGAGCGCAGATCCAGCATTGCCAGTTGCACTTCAAGCGGGCTCGTGACCGCATGAACACGGTTCGCGCCGTCAGCGTCGCGGCCAATGTGCTCGATCGGGCTGTCGATATCGAATTTGCCATGCGCGTTGAGCCCCAGGTGCAGCGAAGTCGCCAGCGGAGCGACGCCATGCTCCTGCTGGGTGCGCCTTACCGCTTCCAGGGACGCTTCCAGCTGTTCCGGGCTCGGGTCGAGCTTGTGGACTCTGTAGGTCGCCAACAAATCGGCCCGCTCGACATCTTCCAGGGTCGGCGGCTGCCGCTTCGGAATCTCGGCGACCTGCTGCTGATGCAGCGCCAATTGCGGTTGCAGGGCCGCCCGCGTGCTCTCCAGTTCCTGGCGCAGATTGGCTTCGACCACCGCGGGCTGGCCATCGCGCTGCCATTGCCCCTGCGCATCGCGAAAATACAACTTCCCATCCGACGCCATCAGCGCATTGTCCTGCAATGCCGATTGCACCGAGGGCGGCATCGCGCCGAATCGCTCCCAGCCGGCGCTCCGATGCACCATCTGGTAGCGCGCCGCCATCGGGGCGGGACCGTTGGCGATGTTGTCGCGAATCACCTGGTCCGATGCGCGATCGAGTTCGGCCACGCGCTCGGGACTCGCGTGGTCGATTCGGTACATCGGCACGCCGGCTTGCTCGAAGCCCACGACGACTCTGCGGTCCCATGCGCCGGATTGCGGATTGCGCTCCCAATCCGCCCGCCGCAGGCTCACCGGGTCGTTGTCGGCCGCCGGAAGCGAGTACGGATTACGCGGCGGGTCGAGCTTGCCCATGGCCAGTTCCGTTGCGGAATTGCTGGCCCGGTAACTCAGCTCCTCGGCCTTTTCCGGATCGGCGGAGAAGGTCTGCACCACCGGTTTGTTCTGGCCATCGTCGAGCATATCGCCCAGGTCCTGCCGGACCCATTGCAGCCCGTTGGACGCCCAATGAACGCCTTGTCGGTCGGTCTGCTTGAAGGTCTTGTAGCTGTCCAGAACCGTGGCGACGTGCTCGCCCACATGGCTGCCCGCCACGGCCGCGCCGCCAATGACGATGAAGCCGACTACGCCCGGGCCGGTCGCGGCGGCGGTGGCGACCAGGCCGGCCGAGGCGCCGCCGATCCAACCGCCTGTACCGCGCGCGGCGTAGTGGGTCAGCTCGGATTGCGCGGCCAGTGGATTGTCTTGCGACAGCAACGTGCTGGCTCGATCGGCGCTGGCCTTGGCGTCGACCACGCTCGCGGCGATGCCGGCGACGCCGGCTGCTGCCGCTACCTTGGCACCCGGGCTCAGCTGCATCGGCGGCTGATACGGCCGGACTTCGACATTGCCAACTTTCCTGTGCCACTCCGCTATCGCCTCTTCGGCAGGCGGTGCCGCCATCTGTTCGGGAACAGCACGGACCACGGGCGTAGCGCCTTGAGCAAGTTCAGCTACGGTCGCAGCCATCGGCTTCGGTCGATGCAGGGTAGCTGCGACCACCGGATCGGTCGGTTTCGGGCTGCCGTCGTCGGGCACCAGCTTGGTGACTTCACCTGCCGGCAAGTCGCGCTGTGTTTTCGGCATGTACTTGAAGATACTGCCTTCTTCGGAGCGATGAATCACGTTGAGACGTGGATCGTAGGTCTCCGGCAATCGCCGCAATAGCGGTTCGCTGAACAGTGCGTTGTGGTAGTCCGTCATCAGGTTCTGACTGCGCGTACCGAGGCCGTTGCGCAGGTAGCTGCCGCCAATGTCGGAATGCGCGCCCGCTACGCTGACGCTGAGAAAACGTCCATCCTCCGACATCCCCTGAGGAATGATGCGGTCAACCGGAAACTTGGTGCGCTTCTCGTCGGCGGCGTTGATTTGGAAGCCGGACACGACCGAGGGCGGCAAACGCCGATCCAGCTTTTCCATCGCACCGGTCGGCACCGGGTCGTAGAGACCCACCGACATCGGCGTGTACCCGGGGGCTTGATGGAAGTGCGGGTAGGCCTTCGTGAGAGTTCCGTGCTCGTCTTGGACGTACTCAGGACGGTATAAGTTGGGAATGCCACGGTCGTGAATCATTTGCGCCAACAATGGAACTTGGCTAGCCCCTCGACTGAATCCCTCAGCATGGATAGCAATCTTCGCGTCAGGATCAATCTTGTAGATCTTCTGCGCACGATCTACCAAACTTTGGTAGGTGCGCTCGGCGATTGACTCACTAGAACGCCCGGTAGCCGCGTCTATATTTTTTGCAAGGATGCTTTCCTGCGTCCCGGGACCGGCTTCGTACTCGACAAAGATTCGTTTATGGCCTGATCGCCTGAGGTTAAGGACCTCATCGTTGAACTTGGCAACATTGGTGGCATGCAGTGGGTCTTTCGCGACATCGTTACCGGTACCGTCCATCAGCCCGATCAAAAGGTACGAGTGGCGATCCTGGGCGTCGTACAACGCGGGCACCTTGAACTTATACAGTTCATCAGCAGCCCGGTCGTAGCTGCTCAGATGCTCTGCTGTCGCCGCGTAGTACGAAACGTCCGCCTTCGGAAGTCCGTCCTCGGCGAGATGAACTACATGCTTCTTTCTATTGTTGTCATCCATGACGTGCCGCTCCGTTAGTACGTCTTCGACCAAGCCAGCATTAAGTCTTGACAGCCCACAATGTCGGGCCGATCAGGATTCGGGGGGAGCTTGGTGAGCACCATTGCACTCATATAGACATTGATGGTTAGGTCGTTTATTTCCATAAGGATTTCGGGAGGGCGAGTCTTACCGCCCTCGTAACGCGCCCAATCTTCGTTGACATCCTCTTTGTTTACGTTGTGCAGAACCACCTGTTCAGGAAATATTTCCTTGATCAGATCGATTTCAACGTGATGTTCGACGCCATCCAACGAGGTCCATTGGACCTCCACCGGCCCCGGGGGCATCCTGTAGTCCGAGACGATGAAGCTAGCGGCCCAATCCTCTTTCCAATCAGGGACATGGGGCCCACCGGATGGCTGATCCAACTCGCTTTTTAGGGCGAATTGATGCCTCTCGAAGATGATGTTGCAGCGAAGCGTGTTGTATACCCGTGTGCCGAACGAAAACTCATCGAAGGTTAGTGGCCAGGGCATCGGGGTGGAATTGCTCGGGGCCTGGTTGTTCATCGTTATTGCCTTGTAGAAGTTGATGCAAGAGATGCATCAGGTTCGTTGGTAACTACGTTGTCACGGGACAGTGATCTCGACCAGCTCTCCCCTAGTGCCAGTGCTTGCCCCTAGGTAGAAGTATGAGTAGCAAGATTGGCATGACAACGATTGCGGCGCCGAAGGCCAGGATAATTCCTAGTGGCCAGTCGAACTTCCAGATGGTGAACGGCATCAATAGGCACGCTGTTGCCACATACAAAATCGATAAAATCTTTAACATTGATCGCCTCCAAACGTCGCTACTCGTAGGCGCGGGAACGTTCTTCCGCGCACAAAAAGGGGGCGGCGCAAACTGACGTGACGTTGGCAGCAGAGATGGCGCATGAACTGTCCGTGTTGGTCCCGTGTAAGCAAACCCACCGCACTTCATGCGCGATGAGCACCTGCATGCCAGCCATAGGGTCTGGTCAAGGATTCGGGTCAACCGACGCACCGGCATTTGGTGGTCCGAAGAATAGGCGAAGCTTGGACCGCGCGCCACGCAGGAGTCAAGACTGTCTACTTGTTTCTGCGGAAACATTTCAGCAACGACCATATTTTAATGTGCCATCGACTTGGCGACCGCGAAGCACTGACGATGCATGTCCGTCACTCTACTAATGAGCTCGCACTTGGAGCCATGCGGTTTGGCACGCATTAGACTCATACCGCTACTTAAAGTAGCGCCCACGACAGAGTTTCAGTTTTATTGCTTCTAGTTGCGCTGATTCAGAATGCAGCGATCCAGCTCTAGTTAGCTGAGTCGCGAGTCGATTGATACGCAGAAGCGCAATCACTTTACTGACAGTCAGCGCATCGGTCATATAACGCACCCCTCTCCAATCTCCAAGGCGATGCTGTAGCCGGAGTAGTCAGCGGAGTAGACGCCAGATCCCTGATATATCGTCAGGGCGGCTTTCAGATCCTCAATGACCTGTGTTTTGTATTGCCGCAGGTGCTGTGGCAGTCCGTTACTGCCATTGAGCCAAACCAGCTTCCAATGCGACCAACCAGGTTCACCTGGGCCACCCGTGGCAGCAAGGAGGTCGAGGCGAAGCGTCAACAGATCGCCGCGCCAGTAGAACGACCAAGTCAATTGATTACGTAGTTCGAGTTCAGCCCCTGCGCCCATCGCAACATTGCGCAGATAGATATTTCGATCACGATCCACTGTCCAATCTCGAGCATCGGTCCCACCAACGATAAATTTCTCGTCGATGGCTTTGATCCCGTACTTCTCTACGTCCTCGGCAGGAATGAATTCGTTTACAAATGGCATTTCCAGGCTCCGTGAACACTCCGCATGCGTCGAGTATCGCTCAGAGGCGTGTGTAGTCGCGACTGTTTGACCAAGGTCGCATCTCGTTTAATACGCACTGATCACTATCGACCGCTACTTTGAGTATCGCCAATGGCCGAATTTTCAGTTTTGCTGCTCGCGGTTGTATTGATTCCCGGTGCGATAATCCAACTTGAGTTAGCCGAATCGTGGATCGGATTGTTGCGCGAGCGCGCGCGACACGATTTGAACTTCGGCGTCTGTCTTAATCTGGGACAGGCCGGCGAAGCCCCGCTCGCCGCCCAGGTCGGCACCGGGCGCGGGTTGAAGACTTCGCGGTCGAAGCGAGCGGGCGCCCCGACTGAAGCTGCGTGGCGGGCGGCGTTTTCAGGTGCAGGAACTAGAGCCCGGCGAGACGGCCGTGGCCCAACGTGTGGTCGTCCAGTGGCGAGAATCCCGACATGACGAAGAGATCGGTTACGCGCGTGACCTGCTAGACAGGTTGATAGAGGCTTGGGGCGGATCGGACGCGCTCGCCACGGGGCGATTCGACGCCCCGGATCGGATCGGATCAGTTGGCAGTTGGTCGCATTGGATCGACAGATGTCGCCGACTCAGCTTCAGGAGCTGCTGGAGGAAGACCTGCCGTTCGGCCGCGTGATCCGTATCCTCGATGCCTTCGCGGAGCGGCCGCCTCGGCGTGATCCGTGAGCTGTCGGCCGGGCGCGATGCCGCTTGTTTCGTTCGCACAGGAACAGCAACAGGCAGTTCCGCACGAAGCACTTGGCCGGCGGAAGATCACTCTAACTCTCGGACACTTCCAGCAAAGCGACGGGGGCAGCATGGACCATGACCCAAGCCCGATGACTGCCCCCTAGCCTCTCAGCCGTCCAGTTCCGCCCAGCGCGCGTAAGCCGCATCGAGCGTGGCCTGGGCCTCGGCGAGGGTCGCGTTGTGGGCGTTGATCGCGGCGGCGTCGCGTTGGTAGAAGGACGGCTGGTTCATCTGCGCGGTGAGTTCGGCCAAACGTGTTTCCAAAGCCTCGATCTTCGCCGGCAGTTGCTCCAGTTCGCGTGCGTCCTTGTAGCTCAGCTTGCGCTTGGCGACGACCGGCGCGGCCGCTTCGGCCTCCGGCTTCGACGCCGCGGCCTTGTTGGCGACGCTCCTGGCCGCAGCATTGGCGCGCTGTCGCACCCAGTCGCTGTAGCCGCCGACGTATTCGCCGACCCGGCCATCGCCTTCCATGACCAAGGTCGAGGTGACCACGTTGTCGAGGAAGTCGCGGTCGTGGCTGACCAGCAGCAAGGTGCCGGTGTAGTCGCCGAGCAGTTCTTCCAGCAGTTCCAGGGTCTCGACGTCGAGGTCGTTGGTCGGTTCGTCCATCACCAGCAGGTTGGACGGCTGCGCGAACAGCTTGGCCAGCAGCAGGCGGTTGCGTTCGCCGCCGGACAGGCGGGTGATCGGCGCACGCGCGCGCTCCGGGGTGAACAGGAAGTCCTGCAGGTAGCCGATGATGTGCTTCTGCTTGCCGCCGACTTCGACGTACTCGCGGCCTTCGGCGACGTTCTCGATCGCATTCCAGTCCTCGCGCAGGGTCGCGCGGTACTGGTCGAAATAGGCGACCTGCAGCTTGCTGCCCTCGCGCACTTCGCCGGTGTGCGGCTTGAGGTCGCCGAGCAGGGTCTTGAGCAAGGTGGTCTTGCCGCTGCCGTTGGGGCCGATCAGGCCGATGCGGTCGCCGCGGAAAATCGTGGTCGACAGATCGCGCAGCAAGGGCTTGCCGCCGTAGTCGAAGTTGACGTCCTTGGCCTCGATGACCTTACGCCCCGAGGACTCGGCCTGGGCGAAGTCCATGCGCACGTTGCCGACGGTGTCGCGGCGCGCCTGGCGTTCGTTGCGCATCGCCTTGAGCCGGCGCACGCGGCCTTCGTCGCGGGTGCGGCGGGCCTTGATGCCCTGGCGGATCCACACTTCTTCCTGCGCCAGCAGCTTGTCGAAGCGGGCGTTTTCCTGGGCCTCGGCGTTGAGGCGCTCTTCGCGGCGGCGCACGTAGTTGTCCCAGTCGCCGGGCCAGCTGGTGACCTGGCCGCGGTCGATCTCGACGATGCGGGTGGCGAGCGAACGCAGGAAGCGGCGGTCGTGGGTGACGAACAGCAGCGCGCCCTGCCAGGACTTGAGGAATTGTTCGAGCCAGTCGATGGCTTCGATGTCGAGGTGGTTGGTCGGTTCGTCGAGCAGCAGCAGGTCGGGCGCCGAGACCAGCGCGCGCGCCAGCAGCACGCGCCGCTTCATGCCGCCGGACAGGCCCGAGAACGCGGCTTCGCCGTCGAGGCCGAGGCGGTCGAGGGTTTCGGTGACGCGCTGATCCAGGCCCCAGCCGTTGGCGGCCTCGATCTTGGTCTGCACGTCGGCCAGGGCGTCGCCGTCGAAGGGTTCGGCGTGGCTGAGGTGATGGTATTCGGCCAGCCAGTGGCCGAGTTCGCCGAGGCCGTCGGCGACCACGTCGAACACCGTGCCGCTGGCGCCGGGCGGTACTTCCTGTTCGAGCCGGGCGACGCGCACGCCGGATTCGCGGCGGATTTCGCCGTCGTCGGCCTGCAATTCGCCGGCCAGCAGTTTCATGAGAGTGGACTTGCCCGCGCCGTTGCGACCGATCAGGGCGATGCGTTCGCCCGGTTCGATGGACAGTTCGACGTTTTCGAGCAGGAGCGGGCCGCCGACGCTGTAGTCGGCGTTCTGTACGGTAATCAGGGGCATCCGACCATTCTACCGGGCGCGGCGCGCCAATCGGCAGGTCGTGCGACGGGTCGCGGCCGGCCGACGGTGCCGCGGCTCAGGCACGAGCCGATGCCGGGGACTCAGCGGGCGGCGGCTGACGGACGCAGGCGCCGATGCGGCCGGCGGCGCATACTTGGCCACGGGCGCCCGGCATCCGCCGCGACGCGCCGCCATCGAACGAGGATCGGATCATGAGCAAGGGAATGGACCGCAAGAAGGAAACCAAGAAGAAACCGGCCAAGACCATGAAGGAAAAGCGCGCCGAAAAGAACGAAAAGAAGACCACCAAGGGCTTCGCCCCGGTCTGAACGACCGGCCCGGCGACTGCGGCCGCGCCGCGGCGCCGGCCGTCAACAGGCCACGGCCGCCGCGCGATGCGAGTCGTCGGCGCGGCGCAGCCGGGCCTTGTGCGTTAGCGGGCCTGGGTCCCTGGCGAGCCCTGCCCTAATCAGCCTTGCCCTAATCGGCCCCGGACCCTAACGAGCCTGGGAGGCAAGAGCGAGGTTGGGAGCAAGCGAGGCTGGCAGCAAGGCCGGCCAGCGCCGTCAGCGGTAGCCATCGCCGGCCTCGCCGCGATCAGGTCCGCGCCAGCCTCAGGTCCGCGCGAGCAAGGGAAACCGGTGCGGCCCCGCCGGCAAGACCAGATTGCGCACGAACAGGTCGGCGTCGGCCTCTGCGCCGACCGCACGAGCCTGCGGCCACAGGCGTTCCGGGGTAAAACCGAACCGGACCGTGTGGATCGGCTGCCCGATCAAATGCGGCAATGCGGCCGACAGGTCGAACGGCCGGGTCGCGAATACGTCTTCGATCGTCAACACACCGTCCTCGACCTCGGCGAACACCCAGGTGTCGTGGTCGAGCCGGATCAACGGGCTGGCGTAACCGTTGGCGGCGTACCAGGTGGCGATGCGGCCGTAGTCGCAGGCGGCGAAACGCTCGCTGACCGCAGATGCGGCGGCGGCCAGACGCAGGAAGTCGGCGCGGGTGTCGTCATCGGACAGGTCGAGCGTCGCGCCGCGGCCGTCGCCCGCCGGTTCGGCCTGCAGGCTCGCCTCGAACAAGCTCTGCGGCGCCGCTGCGAAGCCGAAGCGCGGATAGAAATCCAGCACGCTGTCGTTGGCGAACAGGAATACCGGCGTCGACCCGCAATAGCCGAGCGCGGCCTGCATCGCCCTGCGCGCCAGCCCCTGCCCGCGCGTTTGCGGGAGGCAGCCGACCGCGCCGAGCTGATAGCCGACGACCTCGCGCCCTTCGACCCGCAGGCGCATGCGCGACACCGAGGCATTGGCGAGCACGCGGCCGTCGTAGCCGACGATGCAGAACGCGCGATAATCCTCGCCCCACTGCCGCCATTCGCACCAACGGCGGAAATCTGCCTGGCGGAAGACCAGGGAGACGTAGTCGCAGTACGCGCCATGCCATGCGATGTCGTCGTGGTCGACGACGCGGAGTTCGGGTAGCGGATTCATGGCGGCCGATTGTGCTGCAAGCGCCGCTCGTTCGCGATGGCGGCGACTGAACTGCGCCTCAGCCGGGCACGCTGCTGATCCTTACGGATATGACCTTTACGGATATGACCTTCACGGTTATGACCTTCGCAGTCATGACCTTCGCAGTCATGACCTGCGTGGCGATGAACTACGCGCTCAAGAACTGCACGACAACATCGAACAACCGGCGCGGTCGCGGGCCCATTCCGGGCGGCGCGCGGCATAGGCTTCGCGTCCCGGCTGGTCCTGGTACGGTCGGCGCATCACTTCCAGCAATTCGGCGATGCCTTGCGGGTCGCCCTGCTCGGCACGGTCGATGGCCTGCTGGGCCAGGTAATTGCGCATCACATAGCGCGGGTTGGCGGCATTCATGCGGGCGATGCGCTGCTCCGCGGGCCAGGCGTCGGCGCGCGCGCGTTCGGCGTAGCGCGTCAGCCAGGCACGCAGGGCCGGTTCGCCTGTCGCGCCCAGTTCGGCGTCGTAATAGGCCTCGGCGAAACCTTCTACATCCGGCTGCGCTTGCGCGATATCGACCGAGGCCAGGGTGCGGAAGAAAATCGTCATGTCGACCTGATGCCGATGCAGCCACTCGCGCAGCGCCTGCATCAGTTCGACATCGTCGTCGCCGCATTCGCGCAGGCCGAGCTTGCGCGCGATGCTGTCGCGTTCGGCGACGTTATACGCGTCGACATAACGGCGCAGGCCGTCCTGCAAGGCCTCGACCGGCAGCAACAGCGACAAAGCCCCGGCCAGGCGGCTGAGGTTCCAGTACGCCACCTGCGGCTGCTGGCCGTAGCGGTAACGACGCTGGCCGGCATCGGTGGTGTTCGGCGTCCAGTCCGGGTCGTAGTCGTCGATCCAGCCGTAGGGGCCGTAGTCGATGGTCAGGCCGAGGATCGACAGGTTGTCGGTGTTCATCACGCCATGGACGAAACCGACCCGCATCCAGTGCGCCATCGTCTCCGCGGTGCGTTCGCAGACTTCGCCGAACCACGCGGCGTACAGGGCCTCGCCCTCGCCGACCAGGTGCGGGAAATCGCGGGCGATGCAGAAGTCGACCAATTGCCGCAGCAGTTCGGTCTCGCCGCGCGAGGCCGGCAGCTCGAAATTGCCGAAGCGGATGAACGACGGCGCCACGCGACACACGACCGCGCCGGGCTCGGCCTGCGGATGGCCGTCGTAGAACATGTCGCGGACCACGTTCTCGCCGGTGCCGACCAGGCTCAGCGCACGCGTGGTCGGCACGCCGAGATGGTGCATGGCCTCGCTGCACAGGAATTCGCGCACCGACGAACGCAGCACCGCGCGGCCGTCGGCAGTACGCGAATACGGGGTCGGGCCGGCGCCCTTGAGCTGCAGTTCCCAGCGTTCGCCGGCGGCATTGACGACTTCGCCGAGCGAGATCGCGCGGCCGTCGCCGAGTTGGCCGGCCCAGTGGCCGAACTGATGGCCGCCGTAGTTGGCCGCGTAGGGCTGCATGCCGTCGAGCAAGGCATTGCCGCCGAACACGTCTGCAAAGGCTTGGCTGGCGACCTCGTCCTCGCTGAAACCTAAGCGTTCGGCCATCTCGGCCGACCAGGCCAACAGCCGTGGCGCCGCCACCGGGGTCGGATCGACCCGCGAATACAGCGCGCCATGGACCTGGCGTATGCCCGGCGCGGTGTCGGGGTCGCCGGGAAGCTCACGGACGAAGGCGTTGTCGAAATGCGGCGAATGCATGCGGGGCTACGGCTCGGGACGAGGGATTCGGAATGGCCGCGCCGGCGCAGCGGCGCGTTCCCCATCAGTGGGCCCGACGCGGGCCGAAAGCAAGCCAGCTCAGCTCAGCAGCGAGTACGGCCCGCCCTTCTCGAGGGCGCGCTGGTAGGCCGGCCGCGCCTGGATGCGCTCGACGAAGGCCTGCATGCGCGGCCGGTCGCGGTCCCGGGCGCGGGCAACCGCGGCCTCGACCGGGAAACTCATCTGGATGTCGGCGGCGGTGAAACGATCGCTCGCGAACCACTCGTGCTTGCCCAGTTCGCTTTCGATGTAGTCCAGATGCAGGGCGAGTTGCGGCCCGACGAAGGCCGACACCGCCTTGTCGGCGATGCCGCGTGCGATGGGCTTGGCGAAGAACGGCATCGGCGCGCGCCGCAATTTGGAAAACACCAGGTTCAACAGCAAGGGCGGCATCGCCGAACCTTCGGCGTAATGCAGCCAATAGCGATAGCGCAGGCGCTCCTCGCCCTGCAGCGGCTGCAGCGGCGGCGACAGCCGGTGGCCGCTGTCGTAGCGTTCGGCCAGGGTTTCGATGATCGCCGCCGATTCGGCCAGCACCTGGCCGTCGAGCTCGACCACCGGCGACTTGCCGAGCGGATGGATCGCGCGCAGCTCCGGCGGCGCCAGCATGGTCTTGGCGTCGCGCTGGTAATGCACGATCTCGTACGGCAGTTGCAGCTCTTCGAGCAACCACAGCACACGCTGCGAGCGGGAATTATTGAGGTGATGGACCTTGATCATGCGCGGCGCTCCGGGGAGATGGCCGCCAGACCGCTGCGGCAACACGGGCCCCATGGTAGCCGGCCGCAGGCGACGCGGCGCAGGGCTTGGCGCGACAATGCCGGATCACAGCCAACCCGACCCTGCCCGCCTATGACCGACACCGCCGCGCCGCAGATCTGGGTCGATGCCGATGCCTGCCCCGTCGTGATCAAGGACATCCTGTTCCGCGCCGCCGACCGCGCCCGGGTGCAGCTGACCCTGGTCGCCAACCAATGGCTGCGCACGCCGCCCTCGCCGTATATCCGTGCGATCCAGGTGCCCGGCGGCTTCGACGTCGCCGATGCGCAGATCGTCGAGCGCGTCGTCGCCGGCGACCTGGTGGTCACCCAGGACATCCCGCTGGCGGCGCTGGCCCTGGAAAAGCATGCGGTCGCGCTGAATCCGCGCGGCGAGCTGTACACCCGCGACAACATCGCCGAACGCCTGTCGATGCGTAATTTCATGGACGAGTTGCGCGGCGCCGGCGTGCAGACCGGCGGCCCGACGGTGTTGCATGCGCGCGACCGCCAGGCCTTCGCCGCGCAACTCGACCGTTGGCTGGCGCAGCGGCCGCGCTGAGGTTCCCCTAATCGGTCGCGATCAGTAGCGATCAATTGCGATCAATCGCGCGCGGCGGCGATGCGCGCGCTCGCCGCCACCGCGACCAAGGCCGCGCCGAGCAGCAGGAAGGCCACCGCCAGGCTGCTGAATTTGGCGATCCAGCCGATAGCGGCCGGCCCGATCAGGATGCCGGCATAACCGAGGGTACTGACCGCCGAGATCGCCGCACCGGCCGGCATCGCAGTCTGCCGACCCGCGGCGCTGAACAGAATCGGCACGATGTTGGAGGCGCCGAAACCGACCAGGGCAAAACCGATCAAGGTCGGCAAGGCCCCCGGCGCCAACGCCGCCAGGGCGAAGCCGGTCGCAGCGCAGGCGCCGCCGGCCACGAGCACCGGGCGCGGGCCGAAGCGATGCACGATGCGGTCGCCGCTGAAACGTCCGATGGTCATCGCCAGGGCGAACACCGCGTAACCGATGCCGGCCACGCTGGCCTCGACGCCGCGCTGCGACACCAGCAGCAAGGCGCTCCAGTCGAGCATCGCGCCCTCGGCGAGGAACACGATGAAACACAACGCGCCGATCAAGATCACCACCCCGTGCGGCAGCACGAACATCGAGCCGGCCTGGCTGTCGTCGCCAAAGCGCAACAGGCCGCGGCTGCCGGCGAGCATCAACAGCGCCAGCGCCACCGCGACGCTCATCGCCGCCACCGAGGGCGCCGCCTGCAGCCACAACAGCGCACTGACCAGACCGGC
The DNA here is from genome assembly GCF_052078695.1 of Lysobacter sp. CA196. Classification (NCBI taxonomy): domain Bacteria; kingdom Pseudomonadati; phylum Pseudomonadota; class Gammaproteobacteria; order Lysobacterales; family Lysobacteraceae; genus Lysobacter; species Lysobacter sp. CA196. The sequence continues at coordinate 365,876 of NZ_JBQJIN010000001.1, forward strand.
ACCGGCGATGCCGCCGACGCTGAAAAAGCCGTGGAAACCCGACATCAGCGCGCGGCCGCTGGCCTTCTCGACGATCACCGCCTGGATGTTGATGGCGACGTCGATGGTGCCGATGGCGGCACCGAACACGAACAGGGTCAGCGCCATCGCCGGCACGCCGGAGAAATGGGTAAGCAAGGGCAAGGCCGCGCAGACCACCGCGCTGGCCAACAGGATCACCCGGCGGCAGCCGTAACGCGCGGCGATGGCGCCGGTCAGCGGCATGGTCACCAGCGAGCCGGCGCCGAGTGCGAGCAACAGCAGCCCGAGCATGCCCTCGTCGATGCCGGTGCGGACCTTCGCATACGGCACCAACGGCGCCCAGGCCGCCATCGCCAGCCCGGCGATGAAGAAGGCGATGCGGGTCGACAGGCGCTCGCTCGCGCCGATGGTGGCGCCCTGGTTTTCGTCGTTTGTCGTGTTGCCGCGCACGGGCTCGCGCTGGCCGGCGGTGGTGACAGTGGAATCGTCGACAGTGGCGTCGGCGGGTTCGAATTCGCTCATGGTCGTTCTCGGTTCGGTGGCGGCGCGTGGCCGCGACAGGCGGAAGGCATCGGCGCCCAGGCTGCTGGTCATGGGCGCATTAGGCGCCGGGTTCGGCGCGCGGTACGCGCGCGCGGTCGATGGCTGGTTCGGCGCGCGGCACGCGCGCGCGGTCGATGGGTGGCTCGGCGCGCAGCACGCGCGCACCGAGTTTGGCGAAGGCCTCGGCTTCGCCGGCATCGCCGCCGTGCTCGATCACCAGCGCGTGCACGCCCTCGGCCGGCCACACCGTGTACGGCGCGGCGGTGCCGAGTTTGTCGTCGGTCGCCACCGCGACCACGGCGCGGCTGGCGGCGGCGACGGCGCGCTTGAACTGCGCATCCTCGTAATCGATCGCACTGATGCCGGCCTGCGCATCGGCGCCACAGACACCGACGAAATACACATCGCTGGCGATCGCCGCGGCGTCGCGGATCGCGCCGCTGCCCAGGCTGGCGCCGACGTGCGGATCGACGCGCCCGCCGATCACGATCAGCTCGATGTCGTCGCGTTGCGCGAGTAGGGCTGCGATCGCCGGTGCATTGGTCGCCACGGTCAGGCTGTAGTCGCGCGGCAGCACTTCAGCGATGGCGATGTTGGTCGAGCCGGCATCGAGGAACAGCACTTGGCCGCGTTCGATCAAGGCCAGCGCGGCACGCGCGAGCGCCGCCTTGCGGGTCGGCGCCTGGGCCAGGCGCTGGCTCAGCGAGCCGTGATCGGGCGCCAACGGTAAGGCGCCACCGTAGACCCGCCGGCATTGCCCGGCCGCGGCCATCTCGCGCAGGTCGCGGCGGATGGTGTCGTGGGAGACCTCGAGTTCGCGGGCCAGGTCGACCGCGATCACCCGGCCTTCGGCCAGCAAACGCTCCAGGATCAGGCGGTGGCGCTGTTGCGGCAGCAGTTCCTCAGCGGACATGGCGAACTCAATCGTTAATGATTGAGCTCAATTGTGCACAAACGTGCAAACGACGCAAGCCACTACCCGGCAAGGCCCGGCAAAGGACCGATCCGGCACAGCCGCGCCCGCCGCGAGCCCGGAGCTGCCCAAACCACACCTCGCCCTCATCCATCCCGCATCCCGCCCGCATATGCGACCGCGCCCCACCTGTACCCAGGATGCGCGCCGATCCTGCGACCGAGCCGTAGCTCCACACTCATAGGAGTAAACTGGTGGGTCTTCCGACCGGCATCGCCGGCGCTGCTGAGCCTCGTTATGAGCGCCGACCCGACCAATACCTCTCCCGATACCCCGAAATTCACCGACCTCGCCCTGTCCGAGCCGCTGCTGCGCGCGCTCAAGGACGTCGGCTATGAGTCGCCCTCGCCGATCCAGGCCGCCACCATCCCGCCGCTGCTCGAAGGCCGCGACCTGCTCGGCCAGGCCCAGACCGGCACCGGCAAGACCGCGGCGTTCGCGCTGCCGATCCTGGCCCAGATCGATCCGAAGCAATTCAAGCCGCAGGCCCTGGTGCTGGCGCCGACCCGCGAGCTGGCGATCCAGGTCGCCGAGGCCTTCCAGAAGTACGCCGTGCACCTGCCCGGCTTCCACGTGTTGCCGATCTACGGTGGCCAGAGCTATTACCCGCAGTTGCAGGCCCTGAAGCGCGGCGTGCACGTCGTCGTCGGCACGCCCGGCCGCGTCATCGACCACCTCGACCGCGGCACCCTGGACCTGTCCGAGCTGCGTTGCCTGGTGCTGGACGAAGCCGACGAAATGCTGCGCATGGGCTTCATCGACGACGTCGAGAACGTCCTCAAGAAGACCCCGGAATCGCGCCAGGTCGCGTTGTTCTCGGCGACCATGCCGAGCCAGATCAAGCGCATCGCCCAGACCTATCTGAAAGACCCGGTCGAAATCGCGATCAAGTCGACCACGACCACCGCCGCCAACATCCGCCAGCGCTACTGGTCGGTCAGCGGCGTGCACAAGCTCGATGCGCTGACCCGCATCCTCGAAGCCGAGCCCTACGACGCGATGATCGTGTTCTCGCGCACCAAGCTCGGCACCGAAGAGCTGGCCGAGAAGCTGTGCGCGCGCGGCCTGTCGGCGGCGGCGATCAACGGCGACGTGCAGCAGGCGCAGCGCGAGAAGACCATCCAGAACCTCAAGGACGGCAAGATCGACGTCCTGGTCGCCACCGACGTGGCCGCGCGCGGCCTCGACGTGGACCGCATCAGCCACGTGCTGAACTACGACATCCCCTACGACACCGAGAGCTACGTCCACCGCATCGGCCGCACCGGCCGCGCCGGACGCAAGGGCGAGGCGATCCTGTTCGTGACCCCGCGCGAGCGCGGCATGCTGCGCGCGATCGAGCGCGCCACGCGCCAGCCGATCGAAGCGATGGAACTGCCGAGCGTCGAAACCGTCAACGAACAGCGCGTCGCGCGTTTCCTCGGCCGCATCACCGAAGCCCTGGAAAGCGCCGACCTCGGCCTGTTCCGCGAAATGGTCGAACGCTACGAGCGCGAAAAGAACGTGCCGGCGGTCGAGATCGCCGCGGCGCTGGCCAAGGTGGTCCAGGGCGACAGCCCGCTGCTGCTGGCCCCGGCGCCGGCGGCGCGTTACGAGCGCGAAGAGCGCGACGGCCCGCGCGAACACCGCGGCGCGGCGACGCGCAAGTTCGTCGAACGCGACAACGCCTCCAACTCCGGCGCGCACCGCAAGGAATTCCGCCAGACCGACGCACGTCCGCCGCGCGACGGCGAGCGCGCTCCGGCGCCGCGTCGCGAAGACCGCCAGTACACCCCGCCGTCGGCGCGCCCGTCCAACAAGGCCGAATCGCTGTTCGACGACGAGTCGCCGGCACCGCGCGCCGAGCGCGCCCCGCGCGGCGCGCCCGAAGTCGGCATGGAAACCTTCCGCATCGAAGTCGGCCACGCCCACGGCGTCCAGCCCGGCAACATCGTCGGCGCGATCGCCAACGAAGCCGACCTGGAAAGCCGCTACATCGGCCGCATCGACATCCGCGACGACTACACCTTGATCGACTTGCCCGAAGGCATGCCGCGCGAGTTGATGGAGCACCTGAAGAAGGTGCGCGTGGCCGGTCACCCGCTGCGCATCCAGCACGCCAGCCCCGGCGACACCGAAGGCGGCCGCAGCCGTCGCCCCGGCCCGGGCGGCCCGCGTGGTCCCGGTGGCCCGCGCGGTCCTGGCGGCCCCGGCGGCCCGAAGTCGCACGGCGGCCCGCGCAAGCCGTTCAAGCCGCGCCCGCCGCGCTGAGTCCAGCTGAGGTTTGATGTCCCCTTCTCCCGCGTGCGGGAGAAGGTGGCCGAAGGCCGGATGAGGGCGTACGAGCTGGCATAGCTTAGCGCCACTGCCCCATGCCCTCACCCCAACCCTCTCCCGCACGCGGGAGAGGGAGCAGTCGCATCACAGCCGATCGCCCGTATCTCCATGCCCTTCCCTTCTCCCGCTAGCGGGAGAAGGTGGCCGAAGGCCGGATGAGGGCACCCGCGGCAGCACCCACACCAGAAGTCATAAGCCGGCCATCGCGCATCGGCGCCGATCTTTGGCATAGTCGCAACGTAGTCGCTACGCCGCCGCACATGCCCCGCATCCTGGTCTTCCAACACGTCGCCGCCGAACCGCTGGGCACGCTCGATCCCCTGATCCGGCGTCGCGGCCATCGCATCCGTTTCACCAACTTCGACCGCGACCCGCACGCGCAGCCGAACGTCGACCGCTACCGCGGCCTGATCGTGCTCGGCGGGCCGATGAACGTCGAAGACCAGGCCCAGCGCCCGCATCTGCGCACCGAGCTGCTCGCGATCGAACGCATGCTCGAACAAGGCAAGCCGGTGCTCGGCATCTGCCTCGGCGCGCAACTGCTCGCCCACGTGCTCGGCGCACCGGTACGCAAACATCATCGCCCCGAGATCGGCTGGTACCCGCTGCAGACCACCGAGGCCGGCCACGACGACCCCGTGCTCGCGCCGCTGGCCGGCACTGCGCCGGTGTTCCAGTGGCATCGCTACAGCTTCGAAGTCCCGCAAGGCGCGCACCACCTCGCCCGCACCGACACCTGCGAGCAACAGGCCTTCCGCTGGGGCGACAACGCCTACGGCTTCCAGTTTCATTTAGAGATGGACGTGCCGCTGATCGAACGCTGGCTGGCCAACCCGGTCTATCGCGAAGAACTGGCCGAACTGGGCCACGACACCAGCGAAGCGGCGATCCGCGCGCATACGCTCGAACACATCCACGCCATGCAGACCCGCGCCGACGCGGTGTTCAACAACTTCCTCGACCTCATCGGCCAACCGCAACGGCGCTACACCCTGCCCTCGCGCGAGTGGATCTGAGCCCACCCGACTTTCAAGCTGCGCAGATCTGCTCCAAGGGTAGGAGCGGCGCAAGCCGCGACCGCGTCGCTTCCGGCCGCGCCGCCAATGACGACCGAATGGCAGATGCTCCTATGCTTACCAGCGTCGGAGCATTACCTGCGATCGCAGCCCGATCAGTCGATCCGCAAAGCCTGTTCCATTGCGTAGCACTGGTCCCATATGTAAACGTCGTAGGCGGCGAGCTTAGTCGACCACTTCGGCGTTACGGTGTTGACGCACTGGACCACGACGCGATCGATGTAATTGTCGTAGACCGCCCATGGGTTCTTCATGTCTGCCGGATCGACGCCTTCGCCCGGCCTGGTCGAGGCCAGTGCATCCGAAGCTGCCTGTTTCAGGTCGCGATAGAACTCGGCCTGCAGGTCCACATCCGCATGCGTGCCTACGCGCTCGACGTGGCCGGCCACGAGTGTCTCCCAAGGCATCTTGCTGATCTCGTCGACCTGCGCGATGGAGCCCAGCACATCCTGCGCAACGGCAAAGCGACGCCATGGCATCCACCTCGGGAACACCACGTCCACCACCATCAACACCTTCTGCTCGGGCGCGCTGATGAAGATGTTGCCGGGTTCGTGCCCGCTGCCGTGGTAGGTCAGCTCTAGCTTCCTGCCGCCCACCTGCAGGGTATAGGCATCCTTGAACGTCACGGTCGGGAGCGGACGATCGGGATCGCGGTCGCGCTCGAGCAGGCGCAATGTCTCTTCTTGCGCAATGATCGTCGGGTTTCCGCCCAATCCCTTCGTGCCGCCGATGTGGTCCTTGTGCGAATGGCTGTAGATCACGTGGGTTATCGGCTTGTCGGTCACTTCCGCGATCGCTTTGGGCAACTTCGCGGCGAAATTCGGCGGTGCATCCACGACGACGACGCCCTTGTCGTAGGCAAGAAACATAGACTGGTAAATGTTGTCCGTCACCATGTACAAACCGAGCCCGAGATCCTGTAGGCGGTAGCCTTTCGCAGGGTCGACAGCAGGCCCTCGCGCATTGGCAGGCACGTCTATGTACTTGCCAATCCGGACGCCTATCGGGGCGATACTCGGCATGTCCGCGTAGGGCGTGCGTGCAGGCGCCCCCGGCTTCTGCGGTCCAGACGGGTCACCTCTGCCGGATTGAGATACCGGCGCCGACACGGCTTGCCCTGCGTGGGCAGGAGCGATGATAGCGATGCCGCCAGCGAGCAACGCTGAAGCGATCAGGTGCAGTCTCATTGGAAAATCTCCCGAAGCGGTCGTTGAATACACCGTCGATCCCGCCAACAGTGATCGAATCGTGGATGAGGTGGCGGCGCATCGATTAGGCCGACCAATCCGACACCGCTAATCTAGGATCGCAACATGGGTTCGAGAACTCCCGTCATTCGGCAGACATTCTTCCGCGCCGCGATGGAGTCGGAGGCGTGAGCCGCGTCGATGCCTCCTTGCTCGGGTGAGTGAACAGCACACCCAGATACGGAAAGACAACGAAGTTATGAATTCTCGACATGGACAGGCGCCCGTACGGCGGGGGGGCTGGACATCGAGGTCGACCTGTCGCCGCCATCGGCACGTGTGATCGGGGCTCAGGGACAGATCATCGAATGGCGCGGAAAGTCTGACGCGATCCGCTGCGACAACGTATCCGGATACATCAACGGCACCCGAATCGATCGAGCAGCACAGGAATCGGCCACCCGTTGGTTATGGGCTTACCACCGTAAGCGCCCGAAATGACCATCGATGGCGTCCCCCCAATGCAGAAACGGGCATTGGCCACCAAGCTCCACTTTGCTTTGCGATCAGTGACTTACTGACTAAAAGGAAACGGTTGATCAAGGACTCAAAAACCCCAACCCACTCTCAAACCACCTCTCGCCCCCCTCCACCGGATCGACGAACCGCAACGAGCGCGCCAGCAGTTTCAGCGGCCGCGCGTAGTCGTCCGCGAGCGCTTGCGGCGACAAGGGGTAGAACGGGTCGTTGAGGATCGGCGCACCAAGGGCGGCCAGGTGCACGCGCAGTTGGTGTTTGCGGCCGGTCACCGGTTCCAGGGCGTAGCGCCAGACCGGGCCATCGCGGTCGATGACGTCGATGCGGGTTTCGCTGTTGGGTTCGCCTTCGGCCTCGCACATGCGGAAGAAGGGTTCGCCGGCGACCAAGCGCGAGCGCCGCACTAGCGGGAATTCGAGCTCCGGCAGCGCCGGCGCCAAAGCTTCGTAGCGTTTGTGGATGCGGCGTTCGCGAAACAGGCTTTGATAGGCCGCGCGCGAGGCCGGGTCGCGCGAGAACAGCATCACCCCAGCAGTGCCGCGGTCGAGCCGGTGCAAAGGCACCAGATCGGGTTCGTCGTAGCGCCGGATCAGCCGCGCCAGCAGGGTCTCGGCGACGAAGCCGCCGGACGGGGTCACCGGCAGGAAATGCGGTTTGTCGACCACCAGCAGATGCGCGTCGCGATGCAATACGCGCTCTTCGAACGGGATGCGCGGTTCCTCGGCGACTTCGCGGAAATACAGGATCTCCATGCCGACCCGATAGGCGTCGTCGGCCGCCAACGCTCGCCCCTGCGCGTCGAGCACGCGCCCGCGTGCGAAGCGGTCGAGCCAACGTTCGCGGGCGATGGCCGGGAAGCGTGCGCACAGGCCGTCGAGCAGGTTCGTCCACTGGCCGGGCGGAAGTTGCAGTCGGCTCGGGGCGACGCCGTCGAGGGGCGCATTCGGTTCGTTCGTGGACATGCCGGCATCATCGCCGACTTCACTGCCCTCGCCCACGCCGGAGAACGGCGGCTTGGTGCCCGATCCAGCCATGATCTAACAAGACCCAGCCAAGATGCAGCCAGCCGGACGACGACCCGACCAGCCTGAACCAGCCCGGGCACCCCGAACCGGACGCGGAAGCCGCCAACGCCTAGAATGCGCGCTGTTTTCCTGCGAGCTCAGCCCATGGCGCCCAATGCCACCATCGTCAAGATCGAGTTGCAAATCAGCGACATGGACCGGCATTACTACGCCGCCCACGCCCTGACCCTGGCGCAACACCCCTCCGAAACCCAGCAGCGGCTGATGGTGCGGATGCTGGCGTTCGCGCTGAACGCACAGGAGCGGCTGGAATTCGGCCCGGGCCTGAGCAGCGAGGACGAGCCCGACGTGGTCCTGCGCGACTACACCGGCGATATCGAGCTGTGGATCGACGTCGGCCAGCCCGACGAGTCGCGCATCCGCAAGGCCTGCGGCCGCGCGCGCCAAGTGGTGGTGGTGAACTACGGCGGTCGCGCCGCCGACATCTGGTGGGACAAGAACGTCGCCATCCTGCGCCGGCTCAAGAACCTCACCGTGCTCGACATCGACAGCGATTCGGTCGAGGCGATGGCCGGGCTGGTCGAACGCAGCTTCCGCCTCGATTGCCAGATCCAGGACGGCGAAGTGTCGCTGAGCACCGACAAGGCCGCGATGGTGCTGACCCCGGGCGTGCGCCAGAGCGCGGACGCGCGAGCCGCCTGAGCATGACCGAAGCGGTCGATGTGCTGATCGTCGGCGGCGGTGCCGCCGGCCTGATGTGCGCCCTGACCGCGGGCCGCCGCGGCCTGCGCGTGGTGGTGATCGAGCACGCCAACAAGGTCGGCAAGAAGATCCTGATGTCGGGCGGCGGGCGCTGCAATTTCACCAACACCGGCACCACCCCGGCGAACTACCTCTCGGGCAATCCGCATTTCTGCAAATCCGCACTGGCGCGCTACACGCCGTGGGATTTCATCGCGATGGTCGAGCGCCATCGCATCGCCTATCACGAGAAAGAACTCGGCCAGCTGTTCTGCGACGTGTCGTCGAAGCTGATCGTGCAGATGCTGGTCGACGAATGCCAGGCGGCCGGGGTGCGCATCGAGATCGGTTGCGCGGTCGAACGCATCGTCCACAACGAAGGCGACAGCGGCTTCCGCGTGCACACCGCGCGCGGTGGGTTCGCGGCGCGCTCGCTGGTCATCGCCAGCGGTGGCCTGTCGATCCCGAGCATGGGTGCGAGCGGCTTCGGTTACGAATTGGCGAAGCGCTATGGCCACACGGTGTTGCCGACCCGCGCCGGCCTGGTGCCGCTGACGCTCAGCGGCAAGCATCAGGAACGCCTGCAGGAACTCAGCGGCGTCGCCCTGCCGGTGACCGCCAGTTGCAACGGCCAGAGTTTCAGCAACCAGATGCTGATCACCCATCGCGGCATCAGCGGCCCGGCGATCTTGCAGATCTCGTCGTATTGGCAGCCCGGCGACGATCTGCGCTTGGACCTGTTGCCGGGGCAGGATGCGCTGGAATGGCTGCAGACCCAGCAGCGCGAGCGTTCCGCAGCAGAGTTGAAAACCGTGCTCGGCGAAGTGGTGCCGCGACGTTTCGCCCAGCGTTTGTGCGAGGTCTGGCTAGGCAACAAGCCGATGAAGCAATACAACCTGCCGGAGCTGAAGCAGCTCGCCGCGAGCTTGAGCGAATGGCCGCTTATCGCCAGCGGCACCGAGGGTTATCGCACCGCCGAAGTCACCTTGGGCGGCGTCGATACCGACGAGCTGTCGTCGAGCACGATGCAATCCAAGCGCGTGCCGGGCCTGTATTTCATCGGCGAGGCGATCGATGTCACCGGCTGGCTCGGCGGCTATAACTTCCAGTGGGCCTGGGCGTCCGGGCACGCGGCCGGTCAGGCGGTTTGAGCAGCGTGCGTGTTCGCCTTATGTAGGTGCGGCGTGAGCCACGACCTCGAAACCGCGGTTACGTCGTAGTCCCATTGCCGCAGTCGCGACTTGCGTCGCTCCTACAGGGGGTTGCGACGCGATGATTTTGTAGGAGCGGCACGAGCCGCGACCTCGAAACCGCGATTACGTCGCAGTCCTATTGGCGCGGTCGCGACTTGCGTCGCTCCTACAGGGGGTTGCGACGCGATGATTTTGTAGGAGCGGCACGAGCCGCGGCCTCAGAACCGCGGTTGCGCCGTAATTCCATTGGCGCGGTCGCGGCTTGCGCCGCTCCTGCCCTGGGGTTCGGCGCCCCGCCTCAATCCTGTTCGACGGCTTCGCCGAACAGGTCGTGTTCGTCGCTGCCCATGATCTCGACATCGACGAACTGGCCGACGCGCAGTTGCGCTTCGAGGCCGTTCTGGATCTGCACCAGGCCGTCGATCTCGGGCGCATCGGCCATCGAGCGGGCGATGGCGAGGTCGCCGTCGATGGCGTCGACCAGGCAACGCTGGATGCTGCCGACCTTGGCTTCGAGCTTGGCCGCGGAAATCTCGGCCTGGCGCTCCATGAAACGCGCCAGGCGTTCCTGCTTGACGTCTTCGTCGACCGGGTCGGGCAGATCGTTGGCCTTGGCGCCGTCGACCGGCGAATAAGCGAAGGCGCCGACGCGGTCGAGCTGGGCCTCATCGAGGAAGTCGAGCAGTTCTTCGAACTCCTGCTCGGTCTCGCCGGGGAAGCCGACGATGAAGGTACTGCGGATCGCGATGTCCGGGGCGATCGAACGCCAACGCTGGATGCGCTCTAGGGTCTTGTCGACCGCGCCGGGGCGCTTCATCAGCTTGAGCACGCGCGGGCTGGCGTGCTGGAACGGAATGTCGAGGTAAGGCAGCAGCTTGCCGTCGGCCATCAAGGGGATGATGTCGTCGACGTGCGGGTACGGGTAGACGTAGTGCAGGCGCGTCCAGATGCCGAGTTCGCTGAGGCCTTCGCACAGCGCCTTCATCCGGGTCTGGTAGGACTTGCCGCGCCATTCGCGCTCGGCGTACTTGACGTCGACGCCGTAGGCCGAGGTGTCCTGCGAGATCACCAGCAGTTCTTTGACCCCGCCCATCGCCAGTTTTTCGGCTTCGCGCAGCACTTCGTCGACCGGGCGCGAGACCAGGTCGCCGCGCATCGAGGGGATGATGCAGAAGCTGCAACGATGATTGCAGCCCTCGGAAATCTTCAGATAAGCGTAGTGCTTGGGCGTGAGCTTGACGCCGATGCCATCGTCGCGGCGCGGCACCAGGTCGATGAACGGGTCGTGCTTCGGCGGCAGCGCCGCGTGCACGGCGCTCATCACGCTGCCGTAGTCCTGCGGGCCGCTGATCGACAGCACGCCGGGGTGCGCTTCGCGGATCAGCTCCGAGCGCTTGCCGAGGCAGCCGGTGACGATGACCTTGCCGTTCTCGGCGATGGCCTCGCCGATCGCGTCCAGCGATTCGGTCACCGCCGAGTCGATGAAGCCGCAGGTGTTGACCACCACCACGTCGGCGGCGTCGTAGGTCTGGACGATGTCGTAACCCTCGACCCGCAGCTGGGTGAGGATGCGCTCCGAATCGACCAGCGCCTTGGGGCAACCGAGACTGACGAAACCGACTTTGGGATTGGCTGGCGAGACGCTGGCGGAAGACATGAACGAGGAGACCTGAACAAGAGAGCCGGACGCCGCAGGGGGCGGCCGGGCCCGAGCGGGAACCGCCGGCGCGCGAATTATAGCCTCCGGGGCTAAACTGGCCGCGGTTTGGATGAATTCGTTCGGGAGCAGGCCATGGGCCACTGGATCGACCTCGACACCCCGGCCGGCACGGTCGCTGCCTGGCGCACCGACCCCAGCGCGGTTCCGCGCGGCGGATTGGTGGTGATTCAAGAGATTTTCGGGGTCAACGCGCATATCCGCGACGTCGCCGAACGCTTCGCCCAGGCCGGTTACGCGGTGCTGGCGCCGGCCCTGTTCGACCCGGTCGAGCGCGGCGTCGAGCTCGGCTACGACCAGTCGGCGGCCTCGCGCGGGGTCGAATTGCGCAATGCGGTGGGCTTCGACCGCGCCACCGAGATCGTCGGCGCCGCCGCCCATGTGCTGCAGGGCGAAGGCCTGCGCACCGGCGCGGTCGGCTTCTGCTGGGGCGGCTCGGTCGCTTTTCTCGCCAATACCCGCCTCGGCCTGCCGGCGGTGAGCTACTACGGCGCGCGCACCGTCCCGTTCCTGGCCGAACCGCCGCGCGCACCGGTCCGTGCGCCGATCCTGTTCCACTTCGGCCGCCACGACGGCAGCATCCCGCCGGAAGCGATCGAACAGCATCGGCAAGCCCTGCCGACCGCACCGATCCACCTCTACGAAGCCGGCCACGGCTTCAACTGCAACCTGCGCGCCGACTACGACGCCGACAGCGCCGCGCTGGCCTGGACTCGCACGCTCGATTTTCTAGCGGACAGCCTCAAATGAACCCCTGGCACCTGCACCCGCAACTCGCCGACGACACCCATCCGGTCGCCCAGTTCGAACTCAGCGAACTGCGCCTGATGGACGACGCCAACCATCCCTGGCTGATCCTGGTGCCGCGCGTCGACGGAGCGGTCGAACTGATCGACCTCGACGAGCCGCAACAGCTCGCCCTCACCCGAGAGGTCGCCCGCGCCAGTCGCGCTCTGCAGACCGCGTTCAAGCCGTACAAGCTCAATGTCGCCGCACTTGGCAACCTGGTGCCGCAGTTGCACGTGCACGTGATCGCGCGCTACCGCGAAGACATCGCCTGGCCGCGCCCGGTCTGGGGCATGGCCAGCGCGCAACCGTATTCGCCCGAGATCCTGGTGCAACGCATCCGCCGCCTGCAGGACGCGTTGCCGGCGTGAGCGCGGCTACGGCGTCGGCGCCATCGGCCATCGTGTTCGAGGCGCTTGCCGACGATGCCTGGCTGTTGCGGCTCGGCGACGGCATCGACGACGCGGTCAACGCACGCGTACACCGCCTCGCCGCGCGGCTGCGCGGGCAAGCGCCGCCGTGGCTGCGCGACCTGGTGCCGGCCTACGCCAGCCTGGCGGTGTTCTTCGACGAAAGCGCGATCGATGCGCTGGCGGTGAAGACCTGGCTCAGCGCGCAATGCGGGGAGCCTGATTCCGCCAGCGAACAAGCGTGCGCGCCGCAGCGCCTGGTCGAGATCCCGGTCGCCTACGGGGGCGACTATGGGCCCGACCTCGCCAGCGGCGCGGCCGAGCTGGGCCTGTCCGCGCACGAACTGATCGCTCGCCACGCCGGCGGCGACTACACCGTGGCGATGATCGGCTTCGCCCCCGGCTTTCCGTATTTGTCCGGACTCGACCCGGCGCTCGCCCTGCCGCGCCTGGCGACGCCGCGCACCGAGGTCGCCGCCGGCAGCGTCGCCATCGGCGGCGCCCAGACCGGCATCTATCCGCGCCCCGGCCCCGGCGGTTGGCGGCTGCTCGGTCGTACGCCCCTGCCCTTGTTCGACGTCGCCCGCGCCGAGCCCAGCTTGCTGCAACCCGGCGACCGGGTGCGCTTCGTCGCCATCGACGCGGCCGAGTTCGCCGAACTGGCGCGCCTGCAAGCGCAGGCGTCGGCATGAACATGCGAAATGAAAACAGGCGAAACGACTTCATCGAAGTGATCGCGCCCGGCCCGCTGACCAGCGTGCAGGACCAAGGCCGCCACGGTTGGCGCCATCTCGGCATCGCCCGCAGCGGCGCGCTCGATCCGGAGCTGGCCGCGCTGGCCAATCATCTGGTCGGCAATCGCGACGACGCCGCGGTACTCGAACTGAGTCTGCACGGCCCGAGCCTGCATCTGCCGCGGCCATCGCGCATCGCCTTGCTCGGCGCCTCGGTCGACGCGCGCTTCGAGGGCTTGCCACTGCCGATGGCGCGGCCGATCGAACTGCCGGCCGGCACGCTCAGGCTCGGCGGCCTGCGCAACGGCGTGCGCGCGTGGCTGGCCATCGCCGGCGGTTTCGATATCGAGCCAGTGCTCGGCAGCCGCAGCACCGATCTGCGCGGCGGCTTCGGCGGCCACCAGGGACGCGCCCTGCAGGCCGGCGATCGTCTGCCGCTCGGCGCGTCGCCGAGCTTGCGCATCGACTCGCCGCGCATCGCGCCATGGTGGGTCGACCCCGATTTCGACGAAGACCCGGACCTGCCGATCCGCTACCTGCCCAGCGCGAACGCAGCGCAGGCGGACAGCGCGGCCGCGCTCGCCCGCCAACCCTGGACCGTCGCCACCGCCAGCAACCGCCAAGGCCTGCGCCTGGACGGCGCGCCCTTGCCCGCCGTCGGCGGCAGCGGCCTGTCCGAGCCGGTCGCGCCCGGCACGATCCAGTTGCCGGCGGACGGCCATCCGATCGTCCTGCTCGCCGACGCCCAGACCGTCGGCGGTTATGCGCGCCTGGGCCATGTGATCGCCGCCGATCTGCCGCGCTTGGCGCAGGCGCCTCCGCATGCGCGGCTGCGCTTCCAGGCTTGCGATGCGCCGGCGGCGATTGCTGCGCTGCGGCATCGGCGCGAACGCATGGTGCGTCTGCGTCTGGCGGTGTCGGCGCGCTTGCAGGGCATGCGCTAGCGGCCTCGCGGGCACTCGCCACTGTGCCGAATTCGGCACCCAGCTAGGGCAAAAGGCACTATCGCTTCCGGCCCGGTTGCCGCGACGATCGACAGCGCATCTCGCCGCGCACCGGTCGAGATCGACCGCCCATCGAACCGCTTCGCCGTCATCGCCTTCTGGAGATTCCGCATGCGTTCCCTGCGTCTGTTGTCGCTGTCCGTCTGTGTCGTCGCCGCGCTTGCCGCCGGCTGCAAATCCGAAACCGCCGCGCCCGCCGCCGGCGCCGATACCGCACCCGCCGCGACCCCGCCGGCCAGCGCCGAATGGAACGCCGCGGTCGACGGCTTCCTCAGCGGTTTCTTCGAACATTTCCCGACCTGGGGCGCGAACGCCGGCAAGCACGAATTCGACGGCCGCCTGCCGGATTTCTCGGTCGAAGGCCTGCAGCGCAACATCCAATGGCTGCACCAGCAGCGCGACGCGGTCAACGCCTTCGGCGACGACCGCCTCGACGCCGCCCAGCGCTATCAGCGCGACTATGTGCGCGCGGTCATCGACGGCCAGTTGTTCTGGCTGGAAGAGTCCGGTTTCTCCAGCAAGAACCCGGCCTTCTACGCCGGCGACCTGTCGCCGAGCATGTACCTGACCCGGCCCTACGCGCCCTTGCCGCAGCGCATGGCCGCGTTCGTGACCTATCAGGAAAACCTGCCCAAGGCGGTCGCGCAGATCCGCGCCAACCTCAAGGGCCCGTTCCCGGACACCTATATCCAGCTCGGCACCGCGGTGTTCGGCGGCCTGGCCCAGTTCTTCGACGACGACGTGCCGAAGATCTTCGCCGAGGTCAAGGACGATGCGCTGCAGGCGCGCTTCAAGAAATCCAACGCCATGGCCGCGACCGCGATGCGCGAACTGGCCGAACACATGGCCTCGCAGAAGGCGCAGGCCACCCAGGATTTCGCTTTGGGCGCGGACAAGTTCGCGAAGATGCTCAAGGCCACCGAAGGCGTCGACCTGCCGCTGGACCAGCTCAAGGCCGCCGGCGAAGCCGACCTGGCACGCAACCTCGCCGCGCTGAAGAGCGCCTGCGACCAGTACGCCCAGGGCAAGTCGCTCAACGATTGCATCACCCGGGTCAACGACGACAAACCGGTCGGCGGCGCGGTCGAAGGCGCGCGTGCGCAATTGGTCGGCTTGCGCCAGTTCCTGGTCGACAAGGACCTGGTGACGATTCCCGGCACCGAGCAGGCCAAGGTCGAGGAAGCGCCGCCGTTCAACCGCAACAACTTCGCCTACATCGAGATTCCCGGCCCGTACGAGAAGAACCTGCCGTCGGTGTACTACATCGCCCCGCCCGATCCGAAGTGGCCGAAGGCCGAGCAGGACGCCTACGTGCCGGGCAAGGCCGACCTGCTGTTCACCTCGGCGCACGAAGTGTGGCCGGGCCATTTCCTGCAGTTCCTGCACGCCAACCGTTCGCAGTGGAAGTTCGCCCAGCTGTTCGTCGGTTATGCCTACGCCGAAGGCTGGGCGCACTACACCGAGGAGATGATGTTCGACGCCGGCCTCGACGGCGCGACGCCGGAGATCCACATCGGCCAGCTCACCAACGCCTTGTTGCGCAACGTGCGCTATCTGTCGGCGATCGGCCTGCACACCGGCGGCATGACCGTCGCTCAGTCCGAGCAGATGTTCAAGGACAAGGCCTTCCAGGACCCCGGCAACGCACGCCAGCAGGCGGCGCGCGGCACCTACGATCCGGCCTACCTCAACTACACCCTCGGCAAGCTGATGATCATGCAGTTGCGCGAAGACTGGACCGCTACGCGCGGCGGCCGCAGCGCATGGAAGGGCTTCCACGACCAGTTCCTGAGCTACGGCGGCCCGCCGATCCCGCTGCTGCGCGGCCAGATGCTGGGCAGCAAGCCGGAAACCAAGCTGTGGACCGGAGCGGTCAAGCCGGAAGCGGCCGCGGCGCCTGCCGCAACGACACCGGCGGCGGCAACGCCGGCAACCGCGCAACCGCCCGCAGGGGACGCTGCCGCAACGAAGCAGTAATACGCCGCGTCGGCCTCGATTGAGACTGCGCCGCGAGAGTCAACGAGAGTCCGTAGGCTCCATTCCCCCCTTTGGAAATGGGGGGCTAAGGGGGATTTGCTCCTCGCTGTACAGCAAAGGCAAATCCCCCGGCGCAGCCGGTTACATCGGACTTCCCGCGACGTAAGCGCCAGCCCCCTTTCCAAAGGGAGCTCATTGTCCTGCACCCGCAGGCTCGTTCGCTCTTCTGCGATCGCCTCGTTCGCTCTTCTGCGATCTGCCAATGCAGATTCCATCCCCCGAAACAGGCATCTGCATTCCCCCCTTTGGAAAAGGGGGCTAGGGGGGATTTGCTTCTCGCTGTACAGCAAAGGCAAATCCCCCGGCGCAGCCGGCTTCATCGGACTTCCCGCGACGTAAGCGCCAGCCCCCTTTCCAAAGGGGGCTCACTGTCCTGCACCCGCTGGCTCTGCTCGTTCGCTCTTCTGCGATCGCCTCGTTCGCTCTTCTGCGATCTGCCAATGCAGATTCCATCCCCCGAAACAGGCATCTGCATTCCCCCCTTTGGAAAAGGGGGCTAGGGGGGATTTGCTTTCGCTCCAACAGCAACAGCCCCGCGCGCAGTCGCTCTAGTCGCCCCCGATTCACGCAAGCGCCCGCCCCTTTTCAAAGGGGGGCGACTCTCGCGCTCATTCGCTCGTCTGCGACTGAAGCCTCCCCGGCGCTTGGTGCCCCGCCCCAACCCGTCTAGACTCCTTGCGTCCCCGGGCCCGGCGCCCTGCACCTGTACGAGACCGCATCAATGAAATCCCATGTCGTCGGCGCCCTGATCCTGATCGTCATCGGCACCTTGTTTCTGCTCAATAATCTGGGCCTCACCAACGTCAGCCTGACCCGCTTGCTGATGACCTGGTGGCCGGCGATCCTGATCGCGGTCGGCCTGGGTCTGCTGTTCAAGCGCGGCAAATAGCCGCGCGGAGTTTCGCCTCATGCAAGACCGCATCGATTTCAATTGCGATCTCGGCGAGGGCTGCGGCGACGACGCCGCGATCCTGCCCTATGTCAGCTCGGCCAACATCGCCTGCGGCGGCCATGCCGGCGACGAGGCGACGATGCGCGAAACCCTGCGCCTGTGCCGCGAACACGGGGTCGCCGCCGGCGCCCATCCCGGTTACGACGACCCCGAACATTTCGGCCGCCGCCCCCTGCCGCTGAGCCGCGACGAGATCGGCATGCTGATGCTCAACCAGCTCGCCCGGCTCGCCGCGGTCGCCGCCGACGAAGGCGTGCGCCTGGGCCACGTCAAACCGCACGGCGCGCTGTACAACCTCGCCGCCGACGATCGCATCGTCGCCGAGGCCATCGTCGGCGCGGTCGCGGCGTTCGATCCGAACCTGATCGTCTACGGCCTGTCGCAATCGCAACTCACCGAAGCGGCCGAAGCCGCCGGCCTGCGCGTCGCCCACGAGGTCTTCGCCGAGCGCGGCTATGCCCGCAACGGCCGGCTGTTGCCGCGCGGCCAACCCGGCGCCGTGATCGAGTCGCTCGACGCGGCGATCGCCCAGGTCCATGGCCTGGTGGTGCGCGGCGAAGTCGCCACCGCCGACGGCGGCAGCATCGCGCTGCGCGCCGACACTTTGTGCCTGCACGGCGACCGCAGCGACGCGCCGGCGTTCGCGCGCGCGGTGCGCGCCGCGCTCGAGGCCGACGGCATCCGGATCCTGCCGATCGCATGAGCGCCTGCGCGCCGCGGCCGAGGCAGCGGTCCGCCCACAAGCACCCGTTTTTCCTGAGCGAGGGCGTGGCATGAATTATTGGCCCCTGATCGGCGTCGCCGCGGTCGTGATCGGCTTCGTACTGCGGCTCAACCCGGCCCTGGTGGTGGTCGCCGCCGGCTTCATCACCGGGCTGGCCGCGCAGTTGTCGCCGCTGGACATCCTCGAAGTGCTCGGCAAGGCGTTCACCGAGAAACGCTTCCTGCTGCTGTTTCTGTTGACCTTGCCGGTGATCGGCCTGCTCGAACGCCACGGCCTGAAGGAACACGCACAAAACTGGGTCGCGCGCTTGCGCGGCGCGACCATGGCGCGGCTGTTGGTCGCTTATCTGCTGATGCGCCAGCTGTCGTCGGCGCTCGGCCTGACCAGCCTCGGCGGGCATCCCCAGACGGTGCGCCCGCTGCTTGCGCCGATGGCCGAGGGCGCGGCGCAGACCCGTCATGGCGAGCTCGACGACGACGAGCGCCAACGCATCCGTGCCCTGGCTGCCGGCACCGACAACGTCGGCATGTTCTTCGGCGAGGACATCTTCATCGCCTTCGGTGCGGTGCTGCTGATCCAGAGTTTCTTCGCCGAACACGGCTTCAAGCTCGATCCGCTGCAGATCGCCTTGTGGGGCATTCCGACCGCGATCTGCGCCTTCCTGATCCATTCGGTGCGGATCTTCCGCTTCGAACGCAGGCTGGCGCGACGCCGCGCCGTTACCGCTGCGACGGAGCCTTCGTCGCCATGATCAGCCTGACCTTCGTCTACTGGGTGCTCGGTGTCTACTTCGGCCTGCTCGCCTGGCGCGGCCTGCGCGACCGCACCAATCCGCGCCGCCTCGCGAACGGTGCGTTCTGGGGCCTGATCGCCCTGCTGATGTTCACCGCCGAGCATCTGCCGAACAAGCTCGTCGGCGCCTGCGTGGTCGTGCTCGCGGTGCTCGCCGGTTTCGGCGGCCTCGGCAAGGGCGGCTACGACGAAACCGCCGCCGAAGAAAAACAGGACGAGGCGCAGCGGCTCGGCAACCGGCTGTTCTGGCCGGCCTTGTTGATCCCCAGCGTCACCCTGGTCGGTGCGCTCGGCCTGAAGTACGTGCGCATCGGCGACACGCCCCTGTTGCAGACCGCCAACGTGACCCTGATCGCGCTCGCGATCGCCTGCCTCATAGCGCTCGCCGCCGCTTGTCGCCTGACCAGGCAGACGCCGTGGAGCGGCGTCGAGCAATCGCGGCGCCTGGTCGATTCGATCGGCTGGGCGGCCTTGCTGCCGCTGCTGCTGGCGACGCTCGGCAGCGTGTTCGAGGCCGGCGGCGTCGGCCAGGCCGTGGCCGGCGTGGTGCGCGCGGTGATTCCGGTCGACAACGCCTTCGTGGTGGTCGCGGCTTACGCACTCGGCATGGCCTTGTTCACCATAATCATGGGCAATGCCTTCGCCGCGTTCCCGGTCATGACCGCCGGCATCGCCCTGCCCTTGCTGGTCCATCACCACGGCGCCGAACCGGCCTCGCTGGCAGCGATCGGCATGCTCTCGGGTTATTGCGGCACCTTGCTGACGCCGATGGCGGCGAACTACAACCTGGTGCCGGCGGCCTTGCTCGAACTCAAGGACCCCTACGGCGTGATCCGCGCGCAGTGGCCGACCGGCGTGGTGCTGCTGGCCTGCAACGTGGCGTTGATGTACTGGATCGCATTCCGGTGAAGGCTCACGCACCGGTCTTGCAGGCAACGACTTTGCAGGCGCCGATCCTGTTGACCGGCTTCGCGCCGTTCGGCGGCGAGAGCGACAACCCGAGCTGGGACGCGGTGCGCCGGCTCGACGGCGCCGTCATCGCCGGCGCCGACGGCCGCGAACATCGCGTCGTCGCGCGTTGCCTGCCGGTCGCGTTCGGCCAATGCCTGAGTCAATTGAACGAGGCCATCGAAAGCCTGCAACCGGCGCTGGTGCTGTGCGTCGGCCAGGCCGGCGGACGCTCGCAGCTGTCGCTGGAGCGCATCGCGATCAACGTCGACGATGCGCGCATCGCCGACAACCGCGGCGCACAGCCGATCGACGAGCCGGTGGTCGCCGACGGCCCGGCCGCGTACTTCACCGATCTGCCGATCAAGGCCATGCTCGCGGCGCTGCGCGCGGCCGGCATCCCGGCCGAGGTCTCGCAGACCGCCGGCACCTACGTCTGCAATCACGTGTTCTATGGGCTGATGCACGCCCTGCGCGGCCACGACGGCGTTCGAGGCGGCTTCATCCACATTCCGTATGCTCCGGCACAGGCTGCGCGCCATGCCGGTGCGCCGAGTCTGGCGATCGACACCGTCGTGCACGGCCTGCGGGTGGCGCTGGAAACGGCGCTGACCACCCAGGTCGACCGACGCATCGCCGGCGGCGCCGAACACTGATCCGACGTTCGCTGCGCAGCCGCTCACCTCAAGACATATCCGACGGAGAATCCCATGCATCGCCTGCTGCTCGCCGCCCTGCTCGCCACCGCCACCGTCGCCGGCTCGATTGCGGCGCCCGCGCATGCCGGTCTGTTCGACAAGAACCCCGAGCAAGTCGCCACCGAGGCCGTCAACAAGAACCTGATCGCGGTGACCCTGTGGGTCGATGCGAGCTGGGGTTTCCGCAACCAGGGCGCGGCCAATGCGCTGAGCCGCGCGCACCAGGCTTTCACCACCCGCGATTACGACGTGGTCAGCGTCGAGCCGTATATCGAGAACGGCGATCTGCAGGGGTTTTTCGTGACCTATCAGCGGCGTTGAGTCGGGCCGTTTTGATGCAGTGACGCTGGCGGTCGGGGTGGCGCGGTCGCGACTTGCGTCGCTCCTACCCTAAGAGCCTCGGCGTCGGGAGGGGGCGCGGTCGCGGCTTATGACCGGAGGAAATCCCTGTGGGACGCCGCTCCTGCACAAGAGCATCCTCGATGCATAAAAAAACGCGCCGATGCGAAAGCATCGGCGCGTTTTCATAAGGCGCGGACGCGGCTGGGATCAGCGCGCGACGACGACCTTGGTGCCGGCGATCTGGTCGTGCAGGCAGCGGCGGTCGTCGCGGAAGATCATCAGCACGTCGACCAGCTGGACGATCGCGCCCAGGCACGGAATCAGGCCGATGCCCTGCGAGAACAGGTAGCGCTTGCCGAGCAGCTCGGCCAGGCTCGGCTGCAGGCCGTCCATGTCGACGATCTTGATCTTCATGACCTTCTTGCCCCAGGTCTGGCCGCTGGCGTTGAGCGGATAGGCCTGGACCAGGAAAAACACCACGATGCCGATCAAGCCCCACATCGCCTGCAGGCCGAAGCTCTGCTCGCCGCTCTGGGCCGCGGTCATGACCTGCTCGAAGTAGCCGCCGACGAACATCACCGGCACCAGCAAGACCAGCAAGATCACGGTGTCGATGATGGCGGCGACCAGCCGGATGCCGCGATCTGCCAATTCCTCGCCGTCGTGCTCGGGCGCGGTCAGCGAGGATTGCGGGCTTTGATACGGGTTCTGCGGGTCCATTCCTTTGCTCCTTTGGTTGAGATGACGTCGACGGCCCCCTGCCCCGACGCCTGGTGAATTGTGACGGCGAACGATAACAGGCCGGCGACGTCAGTACGCATCCATTCGATCGATTCGCCGCTTTGCGCAGGCGACCGACGGCGAGCCGGCGCCGCCGGACGCATACGCGAACGGCCTGGCACGCATCCGCGCCAGGCCGTCGGGTGTCGCTGTCGCCCCGTCCGCCGCGGCGGCGGGCTGCGCTCAGGTGCGCGGCAGGGTCACGCCGACCTGGCCCTGGTACTTGCCGCCGCGGTCCTTGTAGGAGGTCTCGCAGACTTCGTCGGACTGGAAGAACAGCATCTGCGCCACGCCTTCGTTGGCGTAGATGCGCGCCGGCAGCGGCGTGGTGTTGCTGAACTCCAGGGTGACGTGGCCTTCCCACTCCGGCTCCAGCGGGGTCACGTTGACGATGATCCCGCAGCGCGCGTAGGTGCTCTTGCCCAGGCAGACCACCAGCACGTCGCGCGGGATGCGGAAGTACTCGACCGTGCGCGCCAGGGCGAACGAGTTCGGCGGGATGATGCAGACGTCGTTCTCGATGTCGACGAAGCTGCCCGGGTCGAAGTGCTTGGGATCGACGATGGTCGAGTTGATGTTGGTGAAGACCTTGAACTCGCGCGAGCAGCGCACGTCGTAGCCGTAACTGGAGGTGCCGTAGCTGACGATGCGCTCGCCGTTGGCGGCGTGCTTGACCTGGCCGGGCTCGAACGGCTCGATCATGCGCTGCTGCTCGGACATGCGGCGGATCCAACGGTCGGACTTGATGCTCATTGCGATGTTCCAGTAAGGGCAGCCAGGCCGCCGATGGTAAGGGAGGGGGTGCGGGCCGCGCTCAGCCGAGCAGCGAGGCCGAGATCGACGGCGTCGCCCGCGCGCGCAGCGCGAGCTGCACGGCGAGCCGGCGCGCGGTGGCGCGATAGGCGCGCGCGGCGGCCGAGTCCGGCGCCGCGGCGACGATCGGCACGCCGGCGTCGCCCTGCTCGCGGATGCCGATTTCCAACGGCAGGCTGCCGAGCAAAGGCACGCCGTACTGCGCGGCCATGCGCGCGCCGCCGCCTTCGCCGAACAAATGCTCGGCGTGGCCGCAGTTCGAACACACGTGCACGGCCATGTTCTCGATCAGCCCGAGCACCGGCACTTCGACTTTCTCGAACATCCGCAGGGCTTTCTTGGCGTCGAGCGTGGCCACGTCCTGCGGCGTGGTCACGATGACCGCACCGGCGACCGGGATCTTCTGCGACAGGGTCAGCTGGATGTCGCCGGTGCCGGGCGGCAGGTCGACGATCAGATAATCGAGCTCGCCCCAGCGGGTGTCGTTGAGCAAGGTGGTCAGCGCCGAGGTCGCCATCGGGCCGCGCCAGATCATCGGCGTGTCCTGCTCGACCAGCGGGCCGATCGACATCGCTTCCAGGCCGTGCGCGCGCATCGGCTCGATGCTCTTGCCGTCCGGGCTGTCGGGGCGGCCGCTGAGGCCGAGCATCATCGGCACGCTGGGGCCGTAGATGTCGGCATCGAGCACGCCGACGCGGGCGCCGTCGGCGGCCAGGGCCAAGGCCAGGTTCACCGCGGTGGTCGATTTGCCGACGCCGCCCTTGCCGGAGCCGATCGCGATCAGGTTGCGCACGCTCGGCAGCGGCGACAGTTTCGGCTGGACCGTATGCGACACGATGCGGGTGTTGAGTTCCAGGCTCGCCAGGCTGAGGCCCTGGCCGGCCAGCAGTTCGCCGATCGACGCTTCCAGCGCCGCGCGCAAGCCGTCGAGCGGATAACCGGCGGTGATCGAGACCGCGGCACGGCCCTCCGCGATGCCGGCGCGGATGCGCGCCTCGCTGTCGCCCAGGCGTATCTCGGTCTCCGGGATGAGTAGCGCCGCGATCGCGGCCTGCAAGGTCTCGCTCATAGCGGCCATCCGGCCGTACGGGGTGTCTGATTGCGCATGGGGACTCTGAATGGGGGTCGGGCCGCTGAGCGGCCAACGCACATGGTAAGGCCTGCGCCTGGCAGCGTCCTGCCCGGCCACGGGCTGCGACCGCGCTCGCGGCGGTGTCGCCGCGCCGGCGGCGCTGGCCATCGGCGAGTCCCGGCGCCGGCAACATGGGCGCTCAATATGCAATCTTAAATTGCATATCGTGACCGCACGCTGTTACAGATCCGGCGATCGCGGTCGCGCCGATCGGCGCCGGGCGGCCCTTTCCGGAACCCGCCACGGCCCGGCAACAAACGCGAAACCGCATTGCAATCAATGGCTTGATTGGTGGCATTCGGCAAAACCAAACACCACCCCGCGCCAAGCAGAGAGATATTACGTGCGTGTTAAGTTCAGGTTTGTAAATGGATTGTTAATTCGCCAGGAAGGCACCCGAAACATGCACTTACGCTCTTTCCGCTAGGGGACAAACTCAATGGCAGTACGCAACTCGCAGGGCCTGCAGCGCAGCAGGCTGACGGCGGCGCTGATCAGCGCGATGCTGATCTCGGTCGCCGGCACCGGTCATGCCCAGGACGCGGCTCCGGCCGACGGCGCCGCCACCGCGGCGACCGACATCGACGCGGTCACCGTGACCGGCTCGCGCATCAAGCGCATCGGCTTCGTCACGCCTTCGCCGGTGGTCGGCATCAGCGCCGAGGAAATCCGCTCGACCGGCGCGGTCACCATCGCCGACCTCATGACCACCCTGCCGCAGTTGTCGGCGACCTACACCTTGGGCAACTCGACCCGCGCCATCGGCACCGCCGGCCTCGGCCTGCTCGACCTGCGCGGCATGGGCAGCGCGCGCACCCTGGTGCTGGTCAACGGCCGCCGCCATGTCGGCGGCACCTCGGGCTCGACCGCGGTCGACGTCAACACCATCCCGGTCGAACTGATCGAGCGCGTGGAAGTCATCACCGGCGGCGCCTCGGCGGTGTATGGCGCCGACGCCGTCGCCGGCGTGGTCAACTTCATCATGAAGAAGAAGTTCGACGGCTACGAAATCCGCGCCCAGACCGGCGACGCCAGCGAAGGCGATTTCAGCCGCTCCTTCATCAGCGCCACCGGCGGCAACGAATTCGCCGGCGGCCGCGGCAACATCGTGTACTCGGCCGAGTACAGCAAGCAGGACCGTTTCGGCCGCGGCGATCGCAAGATCGGCCGCGAGTTCAACGTCAGCATGCCGAACCCGAACTTCGACCCGAGCAAGCCGTCGAGCCAGACCAACCCGCAGCGCGTGTTCATGGGCCCGGGCGGCAACTCCAGCCTGTCCTACGGCGGCACCTTCAACCTCGGCGGCAAGCGTTATCTGTTCAACGACGACGGCAGCTTCCGCCCGAACCGTTACGACGGCCCGCGCGACGGACCCAACACCTGCGTCGACTGCGATTTCGCCGACCTCAACGGCGTGGCCGACCTGCAGCCGGGCTTCGACCGCTACAGCGTCAACACCATGGCGAACTTCGAGATCAACGAGAACCACAAGTTCTTCTTCGAAGGCAAGTACACCAAGACCGAATCGGACTTCCTCGGCCAGCCGCCGTTCGACCAGCCGTTCCGGATCCGCCGCGACAACGCCCTGATCTCGCCGCAGCTCGGCGCGCTGATGGACGCCAACGGTCTGGCCTCGCCGGCCAGCCAGTTGCAGATCAGCCGCTTCAACGTCGACGCCGGCCGTCGCGGCGAGAAGGTCGACCGCAAGACCCAGCGCTATGTCGCCGGCCTGGAAGGCTATCTGTCGGAGCACTGGACCTATGAAGTGTCCGGCGTTTACGGCAAGACCGAAATCGACCGCCTCAACCTCAACAACCGCATCAACGACCGCTGGCAGGCCGGCATGGACGTGGTGCGCGACGCCAGCGGCAACCTCGCCTGCCGCGTCTCGGTCGATCCCAACGCGATCAACCCGAACACCGGCCGCGCCTACCTCGACATCTCGCGCGCCGGCTGCGTGCCCTTCAGCGTGTTCGGCAACGGTGCGGTCGACCCGAAGGCCGCGGCCTGGTTCAACTACGACGCGATCAACCGCAGCAAGATCACCCAGAGCGTGTTCAGCGCCTCGGTCGCCAACAGCGCGCTGTTCGAGCTGCCGGCCGGCGGCGTCGGCTTCGCCGGCGGCGTCGAATACCGCAAGGAAACCAGCGAAGAGATCACCGATCCGCTGGCCGCGCAGGGCCTGACCTTCCTCAACGCCATCCCGAGCCGCAAGGGCGAGTACAGCGTCAAGGAAATCTTCGCCGAAGCCACCGTGCCGCTGTTGGCCGACCTGCCCGGCGTGCAGCGCCTGAGCATGGACCTGGCCGGTCGTTACTCCGACTACGACACGGTCGGTTCGACCAAGACCTGGAACGTCGGCCTGGACTGGGCGATCAACGATTCGCTGCGTTTCCGCGGCAGCGTCGCCCAGGCCGTGCGCGCGCCGAACATCGGCGAACTGTTCAACCCGCAGACGCAGAACTTCGCCACCATCGCCGACCCCTGCGACACCCGTCCGGGCGTCGCCAACGGCGTCTCGACCGCAGCCGACCCGGCCCTGCGCGCCAGCAACTGCGCCGCCCTCGGCGTCCCGGCCAACTACCGCGACACCTACACGGGCAACCGCCCGGGCGTCAGCGCCGGCAACCCGGACCTCAACGTCGAAGAAGCCCGCTCGCTGTCCTACGGCCTGGTCTGGCAGCCTGAATTCATCGAAGGCTTCGGCTTGTCGGTGGACTACTGGCGGGTCACCCTGACCGACGCCATCGGCGCCGTCACCGCGCAGACCATCGCCACCCGTTGCGTCGACTCGCCCGGCGGCATCGGCAACGATTTCTGCGCCCTGATCCAGCGCGCGCCGGCCGCCGGCTACGTCGACTCGCAGGGCCGCACCTTCCCGGCGAACTCGATCTACAGCTGGAAGGCGATCAACGAGAACCTGGCCAAGACCCGCCGCGCCGGCGTCGACATCGAAGCCGACTACCGCTTCGAGATGCTGGGCGGCCAGGCCGCGCTGCGCTTCGTCGGCACCCGCCTGATCTCTTCGCGCGAGTGGCCGTTCCAGGACTTCCCGGCCGAGTACGACGAGTACGTGACCTATGTCAGCGATCCGCGCTGGCGCGCCTCGCTCAACGCCAGCTACAAGCGCGGCAACTGGCGCGGTTCGTGGGACATGCGCTACATCGACGGCAACCTGCGCGTGGTTCCGGAAAGCTACAACAGCAACCCGGGCCAGGTCTCGCCGATCCGCAACCCGTCCTACACCTACCACAACCTGCAGATCGGCTATAAGGTCCCGAACACCGGGCTGGACCTGTACATCGGCGCCGACAACGTGTTCGACAAGGATCCGCCGTTGAACTACTTCGGCGAAACCGAGGACAACGCGAACTACGACAGCATCGGCCGCTACGTCTACGCCGGCGCCACCTACAAGTTCTGATCCTCGCTCCAAGCCGTACCGCGTCAGCAGGAAGCCCGGCCTCGGCCGGGCTTCTTTTTGCCCGCCTGAACGGCGGCCCGGGTCGACTTCCATACCCCGGCGGATGCGGTATAAAGGCTGCAACCGCGAACACCGGCCGGCCTGTCGAGCGGTCCGAACGCGGTCCGATCACGCCTAATCCCTGGGAGGGGACCCATGCGTACCAAACTGTTTGCACTGTTGCTGCTCGCGCTGCCGATCGCGGCATTCGCCCAGTCCACCCCGGTCGGCACCTGGACCACGGTCGACGACAAGACCGGCAAGCCCAAGTCGGTCGTCGAGATCTACGAAGCCAAGGACGGCAGCCTCGCCGGCCGCGTCAACGAAGTCCTGCAATCCGATCGCGGCCCGAACCCGACCTGCGACAAATGCTCGGGCGAGCGCAAGAACAAGCCGGTCAAGGGCATGGTGATCCTGTGGGGCATCCGCAAGGACGGCTCCACCTGGGACGGCGGCCAGATCCTCGACCCGGCCACCGGCAAGATCTATTCGGTCAAGGTCACCCCGATCGACAGCGGCAAGAAACTCGAAGTCCGCGGCTTCATGGGCTTCTCGCTGCTCGGCCGCACCCAGACCTGGATGCGCCAGCAGTAAGCGCAGCGCCGGTCCGCGATCCACCGAAACCCGGCCTGTGCGCCGGGTTTCTTTTTGCGCCGACACCGGCCCCAGACCCTGCGGTCCGCCACGGCCGGCGCGCAGGCCCATGCCATAATTCACGACCACCCACGGCACCCGCACTCATGTCCCGCGAAATCGTCGTCTCCAACGCCCTGCCCTATGCCAACGGGCCGCTGCACCTCGGTCATCTGGTCGGTTACGGCCAGGCCGACATCTGGTGCCGCGCGCAGCGAATGAGCGGCCACCGCGTCCACTACATCTGCGCCGACGACACCCACGGCACGCCGATCATGCTCGGCGCCGAAAAAGCCGGTATGACCCCGGAAGCCTTCATCGCCGGCGTCCAGGTCAGCCATGAGCGCGACTTCGCCGACTTCGGGGTCAAGTTCGATCACTACGACTCGACCCACTCGGCCGGCAACCGCACCCTGACCGAGGGCTTCTACGCGCGCCTGGACAACAGCGGCCACATCACCCGCCGCTCGGTCGCGCAGTTGTACGACCCGGTCAAGGGCATGTTCCTGCCCGACCGCTACGTCAAGGGCATCTGCCCGAACTGCAACACCCCCGACCAGTACGGCGACAACTGCGAAAACTGCGGCGCGACCTATGCGCCGACCGAACTCAAGGAACCGCGCTCGGTGGTCAGCGGGGCGACGCCGGAGCTGCGCGAGTCCGAACACTTTTTCTTCGAGGTTGGGCATTTCGAGGCCTTCTTGCGCGAATGGTTGGCCGGCGACGTCGCCACGCCCGGCATCAAGGCCAAGCTGCACGAATGGCTCGACGTCGACGGCGGCCTGCGCGCCTGGGACATCTCGCGCGACGCGCCCTACTTCGGTTTCGAGATTCCCGGCCACCCGGGCAAGTACCTGTATGTCTGGCTCGACGCGCCGATCGGCTACCTCAGCAGCTTCCAGGCCCTGTGCGAGCGCGAAGGCCTGGATTTCTGGTCCTATCTGGCGCGCGACAGCGAGGCCGAACTGCACCATTTCATCGGCAAGGACATCGTCACCTTCCACGGCCTGTTCTGGCCGGCGGTGCTGCACGGCGCCGGTTTCCGCGCGCCGACCCGCCTGCACGTCAACGGCTATCTGATGGTCAATGGCGAGAAGATGTCGAAGTCGCGCGGTACCTTCATCCAGGCGCGCACGTATCTCGACGTCGGCCTCGACCCGGAAGCGCTGCGGTATTACTTCGCCACCAAGACCAGCGGCGGCGTCGAGGACATCGACCTCAACCTGTCCGACTTCGTCGCCCGGGTCAACGCCGATGTGGTCGGCAAGTTCGTCAACCTCGCCAGCCGCTGCGCCGGCTTCATCGAGAAGCGTTTCGACGGCCAGCTTTCGGCGGTGTTGCCGGACGCGGCGATGTACCAGCGCTTCGTCGCCCAGCTGACGCCGATCGCCGAAGCCTATGCGCGCAACGAAGCCGCGAGCGCGGTGCGCCTGACCATGGCGCTGGCCGACGAGGCCAACAAATACATCGACGAGCACAAGCCCTGGGTGCTGGCCAAGCAGGAAGGCGCGGAAACCCATCTGCAGGCCGTGTGCACGCAAGGGCTGAACCTGTTCCGCGTGCTAGCCGCCGCGCTCAAGCCGGTGCTGCCGCGCGTATCGAGCGAAGCCGAGGCCTTCCTCGCCGCGCCGGTGACGCTGTGGCAGGACCTCGCCGAGCCGCTGCTCGACCACAAAATCGGCGCCTACGTCGCGCTCTTCACCCGCATCGACACGAAACTGATCGACACCATGATTGAAGCCAGCAAAGAATCCCTCGCCGCCTCGGCCCCGGCAGTCGTCGCCGATGCCAATGGCAAAAACCCGGGTACTGCCGTCGCCGCTGCGAGTTCAACGCCGGCTGTCGTGTCCTCGAGCTCGAATGCAGCGGTCGTCGCTACGGTTGGCATCGACGAGTTCGCCAAGCTCGACCTGCGCATCGGCACGGTGCGCGTGTGCGAATTCGTCGAAGGCTCCGACAAGCTGCTGCGCTTCGAACTCGACGCCGGCGAACTGGGCACGCGCCAGATCTTTTCCGGCATCCGCGGCTCCTATGCCGAGCCCGACAAGCTGGTCGGCCGCAAGGTGGTGTTCATCGCCAACCTGGCCCCGCGCAAGATGCGCTTCGGCATCAGCGAAGGCATGATCCTATCGGCCGGCTTCGACGGCGACGGCCTGCACCTGCTCGACGTCGACGGCGGCGCCGCAGCGGGCATGCCGGTCAAGTGAGGGCGAGCGAGAAATGAGTTTGGAGGAGTGAGAAGCGAGTCCTGGCTACGAAGCGCTTCAACAAAGCCGATAAACACGGCTGCTTTTACTCACTCCTCACTCCTGCGCCCTCACTTCTAGCCCATGGATCTGACCGAACGCCTCGACCGCCTTCTGCCGCAGACCCAATGCGGGCAGTGCGGCTACGCTGGCTGTCGCCCGTACGCCGAAGCGATGGCGCGCGGCGAGGCCGGGATCGACCACTGCCCGCCCGGCGGCGACGCCGGCGCACGCGCCCTGGCGCGTCTGCTCGGCGTACCGGCGCAGCCTTACGACCGCAGCCGTGGCGAACACAAGCCGGCGCCGGTCGCGTTGATCGTCGAAGCCGATTGCATCGGCTGTACCAAGTGCATCCAGGCCTGCCCGGTCGACGCCATCATCGGCGCGGCCAAGCATATGCACACGGTGATCGAGCCGCTGTGCACCGGTTGCGAGCTGTGCGTGCCGGCCTGCCCGGTCGATTGCATCGTGCTGGTTGCGGCGCCCGACGCAGGCGTCGTTGCCACTCAGTAGCGCGACGCGCTGGTTCGGGTCGCCGGCGGGTTCGTCGTCAGAAGCAGCTCCCTTGATCCCCCTTCTACAAAGGGGGAAGACAAGCAGGTGGATACATCGCCGAGAGCGGCGAAGCATCCGCCCTTCTCCCGCCGTCATTCCCGCGAAGGCGGGAATGAAGATAGACAGAAATCTCGCTGCGGTCGGCAAGTCCACGACGCGCTGGCTCCTGCCCGATCGACGCTTACTTGACCGACTCTTGTTTGGTCGGCTCTTGTTTGGCCGCCTCGGCCTCGCTGCCGTCGTGCTTGCTCGTATCGTGTTTGCTCGCGGCGTCCTTGGCGGGCTTGTCCTTGCCGCGCTTGCCGTCGGCCGGCTTGGCGGCGTCCTTGGCGGCGAAGGCACGCTCGGCGCCGATCACCGGCACCGCGCCCCCCGCGGATGCGCCCTCCGCCGACACGCCGTCGGTCGGCGCGCACACCGAGCACACGCGCTCGACCGTATAGCCCTTGCTGCGCAGGCGCTCGACCAGACCGTCGTTGCCGAGCAAGTGCAGCGAGCCGACCACGACCAGAGCGTCGCCCTGTTTGGGCTCGTCGAGCATCTTCTGGATCTGCGGCACCCAGGCTTCGTTGCGTTCGACGTTGACCATCCGGTAGGTCTCCGGGGTCTTCTGTTCCATCTCCACCCGCGCCTTCTCGTCGAGCTTGGCGAGGTCGGCGTTGCGCCAGGCCGCATGGATTTCGTCGAGCATGCCCGGCACGTCCTCGGGCTTGTCGACGAACTCGCGCAGCGCGGTGATCTGCTCGGGCAGCGGGCCCGAATCCATCACCTGCAATTGCAGCTCCATGGTCTCCAGGCCCGAGGTCGGCTTGCCGGCTTCGGCCGCCTGCCGCATCAGGTATTGGTCCAGGCCCAATTGCGGGCTGAAGCCCATCGACTGGGAAACGCCGAGCACCAGCGACAAGTTGACGAACCAGGGTTCGAGCGCGTCGAGCTGGGCCAGCGAGCTGCCGTTCTTGGCCAGCACGCGGTTGAGTTTTTCGCGCAGATCGGCCGGCAACACCTTGCTCAGGGTGCGGCCGTCGTCGTAGCGCGCACGCGCCATGAAACGCTGCGGCACGGTCGGGTCGAACATCTCTTCCGGCGCGACCTCGAACACCAGCTTGCCGGCGCCGGCGAAGGCCTGGTCGATGTCGGACGACAGTGGGTAGTCGTCGGCGCGCAGCAGATGGAACGAGCCCAGCAGATAGACCGCGTTGTCCTGGTCGGAGACTTTCCACAGCAAGGGCACCGGCGGCGCCTTCGCGGCCGCCGCGGGTACGTCGCCGGCGGCGATCGCGGTCGCGGAGGTCAACGATGCGCTGAGCACCGAGGCGGTGAACAAAGGCAGGACGAACAGCTTCAGGAACCGCATGGGCAAACTGATCCTTGGGTCGGCGACGCAGGCGTCGGACTCGGGTGAAAGGCGACGGCGAAATGCCGCGATAAAGCCGAACGCGTCACGGGGCCTGCGCGGTGGCGCTCGCGGCCGGTGCGGGGTCGTCGTGCTTATAGGTCTTTTCGCCGGCGGCGACTTCCAGGTCGAGACGGTTTTCCGCCGGCGGCAACGGACAGGTCGCGAACGGCGTGAACGCGCACGGCGGGTTGTAGGCCTTGTTGAAATCGACCGTGACCAGCCCTTGCAGGTTCGGCCGCGCGACGTCGAGAAAACGGCCGGCGCTGTAGCTCTGATGGCCGCTGGTGCGATCGGCGAACACCAGCAGCAACTCGTCGCCGCCCTGGTCCAGGGCCTCGATGCGATAGGTCTTGCCGTCGCGCTCGAACTCGATCGCGCCCGGGTTCGGCGTCGCTTCGATGGTGCCGATGATGTTGACGATGTCGATGCTCTTGCCGGCCGGATGGGCGACGAACTTCGCGCTGAGCTTCCACTCCTGCTGCGGCTCCCAGTAGTCGATGCCCTTGAAACCGGTCAGGGTCGGCGCCTGCGCATGGCGCGCGCGCAACAGATAGCGGTCGCCGCGCTTGATCACGGTCAGGATGCCCTTACCCTCGTCGAAGCCGATCTTGCTCGGGCCGGCCGGGTAATCGTCGGCGAGCAGGTTCACTGCACCTTTGAGCGGCTGGTCGTTGAGGGTCAGCGAATTGCCCCGCTCGGGGATGAAACGCAGGCGGCCCTTGTTGAGCGAGAGCAGGCCGAAATGAGCCGGGCCGACGCCCAGGCGGATGCCGTTGTCGGGATCGCTGCCGAAATAATGCGAGCCGGCGTCGATCGGATACAGACCGACCAGACTGGCCCAGCCGTCGGGCTTCAACAACTCGTCCTTGCGTTGCTGGCGCCACAGTTGTTGGTCGCGGGCGAAGGTGTCGCTGACCGCGGCGGCGCGCGCGACTTCGCGCTTCTGCGCGGCCTGTTGTTCGGGCGAATCGCAAGCGGCCAGGCCGAACAACAGCAAGGCCGACAGCGCCGGCGCGGACATCGCGCCCGACAAAGTGCGTGCAAAGGAGCGTGCAGCGGTCATCTCAACGGCCTCGCAGGAACCAGCGATCGATCTCGGGCAGGCTGAAGCGCGCCCAGGTGGGGCGGCCATGATTGCATTGACCGGAGCGTTCCGTAGCCTCCATCTCGCGCAACAAGGCATTCATTTCCGGCAAAGTGAGACGTCGGTTCGCGCGTACCGCGCCATGGCAGGCCATGGTCGAGAGCAATTCGTCGCGCGCCGCGGCGACCCGGCGCGATTCGCCGTGTTCGCGCAGGTCGGCGAGGACGTCGCGCAGCAAGGCCTCGACGTCGCCATGCGCCAACAACGCCGGCACCGCGCGCAAGGTCAGCGACTGCGGGCCGCTGCGGGTGACTTCGAAGCCGAGCGCGACCAGGGTGGCTTCCTCGCGCTCGGCGACTTCGGCCTCGCGCTCGGACACCGCCAGGCTCGCCGGCACCAGCAAGGGTTGGGTGCGCAGGCCTTCGCCGTCGTGCGCGGTCTTGAGTTTCTCGTAGCCGATGCGTTCGTGGGCGGCGTGCATGTCGACCACGATCAGGCCTTCGGCGCTTTCGGCCAGCACGTAGATGCCGTGCAACTGCGCGATCGCATAACCGAGCGGCGGCAAGGTCTGGTCGTCGCTGTGCGGCAATGCGCCCGGCGACTGCGACCCATCGTTCGCTTCGCGCGGCGGCATCGCATAGGCGCTGCCGCTGCCTGCACCGGCGCCGTAACCGCCGCCGGCATACGACCCCCCCGCGGAACCCGCTCCGCCGCCGCCGCCGTTGCCGTTGCCGTTGCCGTACAGCGCGGCATAACCGGCGCGGGTTTCCTGCACCTGCAAGCCGAGCGGCGCCTGCGGACGCCAGGCGTACATCGAGCCGGCGGCGGCGGCATTCGGCTCGGCACCGGCCGGCGCCTGCTGGGCCATGCCGGCGCGGGTCTCGGCCAGGGCATCGTTGAGGGTGCGATAGACGAAGTCGTGGATCAGGCGCGCATCGCGGAACCGCACTTCGTGCTTGGCCGGATGCACGTTGACGTCGACGCGGCGCGGATCGAGTTCGAGGAACAACACATAGGCCGGCTGGCGGCCATGGAACAACACGTCGGCATACGCCTGTTTGACCGCGTGGGCGATGCTGCGGTCGCGCACCGCACGGCCGTTGACGTAGAGATATTGCTGGTCGGCGCTGGCGCGGTTGTAAGACGGCTGCGCGATCCAGCCGTGCAGGCGCAGATCGGCGCCGCTGTGTTCGACGCGCAGGGCGTTCTTGGCGAACTCTTCGCCGAGCGCCTCGCTGATGCGGGTGTCCGACAAGCCCATGTCGACCAGATCGCCCTCGCCCTTCCAGCGCCGCGTCGGCTTGCCGTTGTGCGAGACGCGCAGCTCCACATCGGGACGCGCCAGCGCGAGCTGGCGCAGCCACTCTTCGATATGGCCGAGCTCGGTGCGCTCGGCCTTGAGGAATTTACGCCGCGCCGGCACGTTGAAGAACAGGTCGCGGACTTCGACCGTGGTGCCCTGCGGATGCGGCTTCGGCGCGATCTCGCCGACCCGGCCGCCGTCGACTTCGAGCATGGCGCCGCGGTCTTCGCCGATCCGGCGCGAGGACAAGGCGAAACGGCTGACTGAAGCGATCGAAGGCAAGGCTTCGCCGCGGAAACCGAGCGTGGTCACGCCTTCGAGGTCGTCGAGCGAAGCGATCTTGCTGGTGGCGTGGCGCGAAATCGCCAGCGGCAGTTCTTCCGGCGAGATGCCGGCGCCATCGTCGCGTATCCGGATCAGGCGCACGCCGCCCTCTTCCAGATCGATGTCGACCCGGCGCGCACCGGCGTCGAGCGCGTTCTCGACCAGTTCCTTGACCACGGAGGCAGGACGTTCGACCACTTCGCCGGCGGCGATCTGGTTGATGAGGGTGTCGGGCAGTTGGCGGATGCTCACAGGCGGCATTCGGTGCGCAGGCACCGTCGGGGGGGATGGGGATCGATGATAGCCGCTGGGGTGCGGCAGCCGCGATCCGCAGCTTGCGGTTTCGGGCGTGCTGGCGGTTCCGATGCTAGCGCCCGGCCCTTATCCGCTCTTCTCGGGGCATTCTCCCGCAAGCGGGGGCATCCTTGATCCGCCCTGCGGGCGCCTTCTCCCGCAAGCGGGGGCATCCTTGATCCGCCCCTGCGGGCGCCTTCTCCCGCAAGCGGGAGCATCCATGATCCGCCCCTGCGGGCGCCTTCTCCCGCAAGCGGGAGAAGGATTCAACTACGGATTGGGCGGGCAAACGAAAACGGCCCCGAAGGGCCGTCGATCCATAGTGACGCGGGACGAACGCCGGAGCCTCAGGGGCTGCCGCCGCCTCCGAACCCGCCCGGCGAAGGCAGTTGGGCCTCGGCGCGGGCCGCGTACATCGTGCCCGGCGGCGGCTGGCGGGTGAAATAGGTGTTGACGCCGTCGAGCACCGCACGTGCGAGCGCGCGTTGGTGCGAGGGATCGGTGAGACGGCGCTCTTCTTCCGGGTTGGAGATGAAGGCGGTCTCGACCAGCATCGCCGGCATGTCCGAGGTGCGCAGCACCGCGAAGTTCGCCCGCTCGATATGCGGTTTATGGTTGTAGCCGACTTCCTTGAGGCCGCTGAGCACGTGCCCGGCCGCGTCTTCGGAGGCCTTCATGTGGCCGCTCTGAGTGAGGTCGAGCAAGACCGAGGTCAGGGTGTTGTCGGTCTGTTGCAGGCGCACGCCGCCGACCAGGTCGGAGGCGTTTTCCTTGTCGGCCAGCCACCGCGCGCGCTGCGAGGACGCGCCCTTCAGCGACAGCACGTACACCGACGAGCCCTTGGCGGAGCGGTTCTCGGCGGCGTCGGCATGAATCGAGATGAACATGTCGGCCTTGGCCTGGCGCGCCAACTGGGCGCGGCGCGGCAAGGGGATGAACACGTCGGTGTCGCGGGTCATATAGGCTTTGAGGCCCGGCGTGGCGTTGATCTGGCGCGCGAGTTCGCGGCCGATCGCCAGGGTCACGTCTTTCTCGCGCTTGCCGGTCTGGCCGATCGCGCCGGGGTCCTGGCCACCATGGCCGGGATCGATCGCGATCACCAGCGGGCGCATGCCGCGGCCGCGCATGACGTCCTTGAGGGTCTTGACCGCGCCGGCCGGCGGCGCGCTTTCCGGCATCGCTGCGGCCGGAGCCGACGCCGTGGCGCCGGGCATCGGCGTCGGTACGCCAGTCGCGACCCGGGTCGGGACGCCGGTGGCGATGCGGGTCGGAACACCGGTGGCGACCGTGGTCGGCATCGGTGCCTGTGCGGCCTGCTCGAACACGGCCTGACGCGCGGCCTGACGCGCGGCCTGCTGGGCCGCGAGTTGCTGGGCGTTGGCGGCCGGCGGCGGCGCAGTCGGTTGCGCGGCAATCGCGCCCGGTGCGGTGCCGCCAGGCGCCGCAACGTGGCTGTTATTGGGAAGCGGGACGTTCGGAGCCTGTGCGTTCGCCGCTTGCAGGTTCGAAGCCGGGGCGGCCGGATGCGGCACCGGCGCGGCGGGCGCCTGAGCCGAAGCCACGGCCGCCGGCGCCGCAGCATTGCGGGCGGCGAGTTCCGAGATCAGGCGGCTGGTCGCGGCAGCGGACTCGACCGAAGGATCGACCGTAGCGGCAGGAGCATTCGCCGTCGGCGCAGCGGCGGCCGGCGCTTGCGGCGCGGGTGCAGCGGCGAGCGCGGCCTTGGGTTCGACGCCGTCGCCGGGCCATTCCAGGACCAGGCGCGGGCCCGAGCCCCCCTGCTCGATGCGCGGCTTGAGCGCGGCGACCGGCTGGGCGAGATCGAAAACGATACGGACGGTGCCCGGCTGCGGTGCGCCGGTGCGGACGGATTTGACGATGCCGGCGCCGGCCGGGAGCTTGACGCTCTTGCCGACGCTGGAGGCCGGCAGGTCGACGACGAGGCGCTCCGGGCCCTTGAGGCTCAGGACTTTGTAATCGGCGTTCTTGTCGAGGGTGATCTCGGCGCGCGTGCCCGTGGCACCGGTACGCAGCTCCAAACCCTTGATTTCACTGGCATGCGCGAGGTTCCAGGCCAGCGCCGCCAACAGCGCTATGCCGAGCAGGAATTTCTGGACGGTGGCGCCTTTGACTCGCATGGGCGTAAGTCAAGCACTGCGACACAGTAAATGCAAGAACTTTTCCCTTTCAAATCCGGCACCTGGGGCCACTTCCTATGGAATCGTTCAGGAGTCGGCCGCAAACGCATAGCCGACGGTCGCCGTTCCCAGGGCGGCAAGCCAGGCCTGACCCACGGCGGACACGGCACTGAGCTGAGCATCGCGTCCGTCTCCTTCGACGGCCAGTTCGACCCGCAGATCGGGCGCGGGCAGCCAGCCGCGGCCACGTTCCGGCCACTCAACCAGCCACAACACCGCTTCGCCGCCGTCGAGGCCGAGGAATTCGAGCTCGCCGGCATCGCCGATCCGGTACAGGTCGAGGTGCCAGGCCTCGCCGCCTTCGGCCAACGGATAACGCTCGACCAAGGTGTAGGTCGGGCTGCGGATCGCGCCGGTAACGCCGAGCGCGCGCAACAAGGCGCGCGCCAGGGTCGACTTGCCGGCGCCGAGGTCGCCGTGCAGGTGCACGTGCAAGGCCTCGCCGTCGTGCGTCGGTCGCGCCCGCGCCAAGGCGGCGCCGAGCGCGTCGGTGGCCTCGGCCTCGGCCAGATGCAGTTTGATCGAATGCATGCTCATGTCCGCCCAATTCTACGTATTGGCGCGCGATACGTATTGGCGCGATACGTATTGGCGGGACACGTATTGGCGGGAGCTAGGGATTGGCGCGGCGGCGCAGCCACGGCATCAGGTCGCTCGGCAGCAGACCGCGCTCGCCGCCGTCGCGCGCGGCATCGTCGCCGGCCAGCGAATGCAGCAAGGCGCCGCAACCGGCGGCGTCGAAGGCATCGAGGCCTTGCGCGCGAAGAGCGGCGATCACACCGCTGAGCACGTCGCCCATGCCGCCGACCGCCATGCCCGGATTGCCGGCGCCGATCACCCGCACGATGCGATCCGGCGCGGCGACCAGGGTGCCGGCGCCTTTGAGCACGACGACGCAAGCGTAACGCTCTACCAGTGCGCCCACCGCAGCGAAACGATCGGCTTGCACCGTGGCGGTGTCGCTGCCCAGCAAGCGCGCGGCTTCGCCGGGATGCGGCGTCAGCACCGTATCCGCCGGCAAAGTGCGCGGCGCGGCGGCGAGCAAGTTCAACGCATCGGCATCGAAAAGCAGGGGTTTTCCGCTGTCCAGCGCGTATCGGTACAACTTGCGCCCCCATGCCTGTTGGCCGAGCCCGGGGCCTATCGCGATGACGTCCGCGGCTTCGAAGGCAGCACGCGGATCGTCGCCGTCGCCGATCGCACGCGGCATCGCTTCGGGCAATCGCGCCAGCATCGACGCGACATGCGCCTCGCGCGTGATCGCATCGAGCAAGCCGGCGCCGCTGCGCAAGGCCGCCTGCGCGCACAGCAACAGCGCGCCGCCATGGCCGTGATCGCCGCCGATGCACAACACCCGGCCGTTGCGGCCCTTGTGACTGTCGCGCAGGCGCGGCGACAGCCAGCGTTGCAGATCGCCGGCGCGCAACCAATGCGCGCTCGCCGGCACGCCGTAGAACTCGCGCGGCAAACCGAGCCCGGCGGTCGACAGCGCGCCGACCCGATCCAGCGCGGCGCCGCTGCGCAGCCCGCGCTTGGCGGCGATAAACTCGAGCGTGCGTTGCGCGTTGACCGCCGACGGATACGCGTAACCGCGGTCGGCATCGACGCCGCTCGGCGTGTCGAGTGCGAGCACCGGTGCCGGATGGGCGTTGATCGCATCGATCAGGGCCGACGCCTCGGCACCGGGCGCGCGCGACAGCCCGATGCCGAACAGCGCATCGACGATGACCTCGGTTTCGGGCAAGGCGCCATCGAACTCGACCGTACGACCACCAGCCTGCGCGTAGCCGGCCGCGGCCCGCTCGGCGAGCGCGCCGCGCGGCGCGTGCCCCGGCAGGCGCAGCACCAGCACCTTGCGCCCGGCCTGCTGCGCATGCGTGGCCAGTACGTAGCCGTCGCCGCCGTTGTTGCCGGGGCCGCACACCACCAGCAGGCGCATCGCCTGCGGCCAATGGCCGAGCCATTCGCGCCATGCCGCCTCACCGGCTCGCGCCATCAGCGCATAGGCGTCGCCGAGCTCGGCCGCGGCCGCGGTTTCGATCGCGCGCAATGCAGCGGCGTCGAACAGGGCCGTCGGCGGCATCGGCGATGAAGTTTCAGCGGTCGGCGACATCCGGCGATTCTATACTTGCCGCATCGTGAGCCAGCCCGACGCCCGCCCCACTTCGTCTTCCGTGTCCGCCGACGCGCCCGGAACCGCGCCCGACTACCCGGCACTGGCCCTGCGCATCCGCGAGATCGCCCGCGAATTCGGCTTCCAGCGCTGCGGCATTTCCGGCATCGAGCTGGCCGAGGACGAGGCCTATCTGCTCGACTGGCTCGACCAGGGCCTGCACGGATCGATGGACTGGATGGCGCGCCACGGCGGTCTGCGCGCGCGTCCCGACGAACTGTTGCCGGGTACCTTGCGGGTGATCTCGGTCGGCCTCGACTACGGCCGCCGCGACGACGACGACGCCTGGGTCACCCTCGCCGACGGCGAACGCGCCTACGTAGCGCGGTACGCCCTCGGCCGCGATTACCACAAGCTGATGCGCCAGCGCCTGCAGCGTTTGGCCGACCGCCTGGCCGAACTCGTCGGCCCGTTCGGCCATCGCGTGTTCGTCGACTCCGCACCGGTGCTCGAACGCGCCCTGGCGCGCAACGCAGGGCTCGGCTGGATCGGCAAACACACCTGTTTGATCGATAAAGACGGCGGCTCCTGGTTCTTCCTCGGCGAGATCTACGTCGACCTGCCCTTGCCGATCGACCGCCCGGCCAGCGCGCATTGCGGCACCTGCACGCGTTGCATCGACATCTGCCCGACCCAGGCCATCGTCGCTCCGCACCGCCTCGACGCGCGGCGCTGCATTTCCTACCTGACCATCGAGCACGAAGGCTCGATACCGGTCGAACTGCGCGCGCCGATCGGCAACCGCATCTTCGGCTGCGACGACTGCCAACTCGTCTGCCCCTGGAACAAATTCGCCAAGCGCAACGACGAGCCCGATTTCCGCGCCCGCAACGACCTCGACCACGCCAGCCTGGCGCAATTGTTCGCCTGGGACGAAGCCGAATTCCTGCGCCGCACCGAAGGCTCGGCGATCCGCCGCAGCGGCCACGAACGCTGGCTGCGCAACATCGCCGTCGCCCTGGGCAACGCCCCGGGCACCGACGAAGTGTTCGCTGCCCTGCGCTCGCGTCGCGAACACCCCAGCGAGATCGTGCGCGAGCACGTGGAATGGGCACTGGCGCGGCATGGGCTGCCGTAGCCCGGTAGCAGGGCGCGCCGCGCACCCAGGGTAGGAGCGGCGCGAGCCGCGACCGCGGACCGGCAACTACCGTGCCGCCTTCCAATCGCATCGAAGACTTCGCGCCGACGTCACCATTGACTATCGTGTCGCGGCTTGCGCCGCTCCTACCCATGAGCCGACGTTACCCTCCACGACGTTGCCGTTGCTGTTGCTGTTGCTGTTGCTGTTGCCGTGAAGAGCTTGGCGCGGTACCGACCTTGCGAGAACACCTGGAGACCCGCAGGGCGCCGCACAGGACGTGCGGCGTTTTCCGATAAGACAGGGACGTCTTATCGGAAAATCCCGGCGCAAGCTGCGTGCTCGCAGGGGAGCTTCGTCAAGGAAGGCCTTTTCTTTGGTTAGCTTTCTTTTGGGCCAGCAAAAGAAAGTAACCCGGCCGCGTTAGCGGACGGAAGCTTTGCTCCTGCTTGAGGCTTCTAAAGAAGCAAGATCAAACGCTAAGAGCTTCCGCCACTAAAGCGGCGGGTTACTTTCTTTTGTCTAAAGCAACAAAAGAAAGGTAACCAAAGAAAAATGCTTTGCTTTGAATCACGGGCCCGCACGAGCGGTGCCGACGCAGGGATTTTTCATACGGGACATCCATGTCCCGATGAAAAACGGCGCGCATCCCTGCGCGCCGCCCTCCGGGTCTTCGATGGCCTTCGCGAGTGCGTATCGACGCATAGCAACGGCAAAGGAAAAGCAAAAGCAAAGAGCAACGCGACAACGACAGCGACAGCGATATTTGGTTGACGTCGCCGTGAAAGATCCGCGTCGATCAAGGTTCGCCGTCGCGGCTTGCGCCGCTCCTACCCTGAGAACCAAAGCCACACCCAAAAATGAAGAACGGCGCCGTAGCGCCGTTCCATTCATCGCAACCCGACCGCAGCCTCAGCCGCGCAACTGCCGGATCAATTCGCGCGTCACCGGGTCGTCGGCCTCGGCCTCGCCGGCCAGCGCCGGCAACAGACGGCTGGCGACCTGCTTGCCGAGCTCGACGCCGAACTGGTCGAAGGCGTTGATGCCCCAGAACACCGACTGCAGATACACGCTGTGCTCGTACATCGCCAACAAGGCGCCGAGCGAATGCGGGGTCAAGGCATCGAGCAGGATCGTCGTGCTCGGGCGGCCGCCGGCGTAGACGCGATGCGGATCGTCGCTGCCCTGGCCGTTGGCGAAGGCCTCGGTCTGGGCCAGCAGGTTGGCCTGCAGCGCGCGATGGTTCTGCGCATACGGCGCGTCGGAACGGACCACGCCGATGAAATCGGCCGGTACGATCGAGGTGCCCTGGTGCAGGGCCTGGAAGAAGCTGTGCTGGGTGTCGGTGCCGACGCCGCCCCACCACACCGCCACGGTGTCGCCGGCCACGGCCGAACCGTCCAGGCGCACCGACTTGCCCAGGCTTTCCATCACCAACTGCTGCAGATAGTTCGACAGCAGCTTGAGGCGGTCGTCGTAGGCGAGCACGGCCTGGGTCGCGTAGCGCAGGCCGTTGCGGTTCCAGATCGCGGTCAGCGCATGCCAGGCGGCGAGATTGTTCTGCAGCGGCGTGCGCAGCACGTGCGCGTCCATCTCGGCGGCGCCGTCGAGGAATTGCTCGAACGCGTCCATGCCGATGGCCAGCGCGATCGGCAGGCCGACCGCCGACCACAGCGAATAACGCCCGCCGACCCAGTCCCACATCGGCAGGATGCGCTCGGACGGAATGTTGAAGGCGTCCGCGGCCCGTTCGACGTTGGCGCTGATCGCGTACAGACGCGAGTCGTCGCCGAGCCAGTCGCGCAGGATGCCGCCGTTGAGCAGCGTCTCCTGGGTGCCGAAGGTCTTGGAGATCAGCAGCGCGGCGGTGCGCTTGGGGTCGAGGCCGGCGAGCACGCGCTGGGCGGCGTGGCCGTCGACGTTGGACAGGAAATGCACGCGGAAGCGGCCCGGGGTGGCGCCGGTCAACGCGTCCACGGCCAGGCGCGGGCCGAGATCGGAACCGCCGATACCGACGCTGACGATGTCGGTGACTTCGCTCGCGGCGAGCGCGTCGACCACCGCGCGCATGCGCCTGCGCGCTTCCAGCGCCTGGGCGTGGGCGGCGCGCGCGATGTCGCTGGCGGACAGGTCGCTGCGCAACGCGCTGTGCAGCGCCGGGCGGCGTTCGGTGACGTTGACGATCTCGCCGTCGAACAGCGCGCGCAGACGGCCGACGCTGTCGACGACCCCGGCGGCGCCGAACAACCAGTCCAGCGCGGCGCGGTCGTAGCGCTGGCGGGCGAAGCTGGCGTAGACCGGCCCGACCTTGACGGTGAAGTCCGTCGCGCGGGCCGGATCGGCGGCGATCAACGCCGGCAGCGGAGTTTGGGTGACGCGCCCGACTTCGGCGCGCAGCTCAGTCAGTCGGGCGTCATCGCTCATCTGTCTTCGGTTCTCAGGCGGCCTGCGCCGGCATCGAGGTGTTGGTATGGGTGAGTTGGTTGTCGCGGTCCACATAGACCAGGGTCGGCTTGTACTTCGCCGCCTCGGCCTCGTCGCAGATACCGTAAGCGCAAATGATGACCAGATCGCCGGGCTGGGCCTTGTGCGCGGCCGCGCCGTTGACCGAGATCACGCCGCTGCCCTCTTCCCCGCGGATGGCGTAGGTCGAGAAGCGGTGGCCGCTGTTGATGTTGTAGATGTGGACCTGTTCGTACTCACGGATGCCCGAGATGTCGAGCAGGCGGCCATCGATGGCGCAGGAGCCTTCGTAGTGCAGCTCGGCGTGAGTCACGGTGGCGCGGTGGATCTTGGCCTTGAGCAGGTTCAGTTGCATGTCGGTTACTCCGTCCGCAGACGCGCGGGCGCGAAAGGCCAGAAGTCTAGCAGCGCATGGCGCGCTGCAACATGGGTCGGGGGCGCAGCCGGCGGAACGGAGCATTCCCGTTCAGTGGCGCGGGTTTCGGGGGTGCCGGGCGCCTGTTCAGGTCTCGAATTCGAGGTTGTCGATGAGCCGGGTGCGACCCAGCCGGGCAGCGATCAGGGCCACCCGGGCGCCGCCCTCACCCGCCCCGCCCTCACCCGCCCCGCCCTGACCCGCTTCGGGCAGGCTCAGGTCGGGGCGCCGGATGGCGGCGTAGTCGACCACGAAGCCGGCCGCGCTCAGGCGCTCGAGCGCGCCGGCCTCGACCGCTACGCGCGCTTGCCCGGCCTGGCTGGCTTCGCGCATCCATTGCAGACAGGCATGGATGCCCACTGCCTGCGGGCGCTCGCTTTCGGACAGGTACTGATTGCGCGAGCTCAGGGCCAGGCCGTCGGCCTCGCGGCGGGTGTCGGCACCGACGATCTCGATCGGGAACGCGAGGTCGCGGACCAGGTAGCGGATCACCGCGAGCTGTTGGTAGTCCTTGCGGCCGAACACGGCGACGTCGGGGCGGACCTGGTTGAACAGACGCGCGACCACGGTGGCGACGCCGTCGAAATGGCCGGGCCGGTGCGCGCCCTCGAGGGTCTCGGTGACTTGCGGCACCCGCACCTGCACGGTGCGCTCGGCGCCGAAGGGATACATGGTCTCGACCGAAGGCAACCACAGCAGATCGCAACCGGACGCGCGCAGGCCTTCGG
The DNA here is from genome assembly GCF_052078695.1 of Lysobacter sp. CA196. Lineage (NCBI taxonomy): Bacteria > Pseudomonadati > Pseudomonadota > Gammaproteobacteria > Lysobacterales > Lysobacteraceae > Lysobacter > Lysobacter sp. CA196. The sequence goes on from NZ_JBQJIN010000001.1 coordinate 409,713, forward strand.
CATCGGCCTCGGGCGTGCGCGGGTAACGGCCGTAGTCTTCGTTCGGGCCGAACTGGGTCGGGTTGACGAACACGCTCGCGACCACCCGGTCGGCGCGCTCGCGCGCCAGGCGGATCAGCGAATGATGGCCGGCATGCAGGTTGCCCATGGTCGGCACGAAGGCGATGCGTTGCCCGGCCAGGCGCCAGGTTTCCAGGGTCGAGCGCAAAGCGCTCAGTTGATCGACAGTCTGCATGCGGTACTCGGTAGGACGATGCGGACCGGGTCCGCGATGAAGGCTGGAAATGAAAGCAAGATCAGGGTGCAAGACGGCGATTTCCAGCGCGCCGCGCAGCGGCGGCGACGCCGGAAGGGATACTGAAAACCGACCGAAGGATCAGTCGTAGGAATGGGCCGCGTCGGGGAAGGCGCCGCTGCGCACCGCGTCGGCGAAGGCCTGGAAGGCGCCGGCGACCGAACCGCCCTCGGCGAGGAAATCCTTGACGAACTTGGGCCGGCGATGGCCCGAGTTGACCCCGAGCAGGTCGTGCAGCACCAGCACCTGGCCGTCGCAGTGCGGGCCGGCGCCGATGCCGACGGTCGGGATGCCGAGGTCGTCGGTGATCGCTCCGGCCAACGCGGTCGGCACGCATTCGAGCACGAGCAAGCTCGCGCCGGCCTCGGCCACCGCGCGCGCATCGGCGCGCAGCTTGGCCGCGGTGGCGTCGTCGCGGCCCTGCAGCTTGTAGCCGCCCAGGCGCAGCACCGATTGCGGGGTCAGGCCGAGATGCGCGCAGACCGGGATCTCGCGCTCGACCAGGAAACGGATGACTTCGAGCTTATGGCCCGCGCCTTCCAGCTTGACCATCGCCGCGCCGGCCTGCAGCAACTGCGTCGCCGCGTCGAGCGCACGCTCGGGCGTGGCGTCGGACTGGAACGGCAGGTCGCTGATCAGCAGCGCTTTCGCCAAACCGCGGGCGACGCAGGCGGTGTGGTAAGCCATGTCGGCGGTGGTGACCGGCAAGGTGCTGTTCTGGCCTTGCACGACCATGCCGAGCGAATCGCCGACCAGGACCAGGTCGACGCCGACCGCGTCCATGGTGCGGGCGAAGCTGGCGTCGTAGGCGGTGAGCATGACCAGCTTGCGGCCGTCGCGCTTGGCGTCGGCGAGCATGGGCACGGTCCAGGCCTTGGCGGCCGGCTTGTCGGTGGGGGCCGATGTGTACATGGTGTGGGTTCGTCCGGGCGGTGGCGCGCGGACGCCGCTGGGGAGAGCGCAATAACTTAACAGGTTGCGCCGGGGTGCGACCGGCCGTGCGCGCAACGCTGTCGGCCCGCCACGGTACGGCAAGCCGACCGCCTCAAGGCCGCAACGCCGCGGTCAATCATCGACCGGATCGAGCCGGCGGATCGAGCCGGCATCGATGCACTGCAAGGCCGCCTGCGCCGATCCGCGTCGCGGAATACTCGCCTCGGGGGCGATTTCGAGCAAAGGCACCAGGGCGAACGCGCGCTCGTGCAGATGCGGATGCGGCACGTGCAAGCCGGGTTCGTCGATCACCGACTCGCCGTACAGCAGCAGATCGAGGTCGAGGGTGCGCGGGCCCCAGCGATCGCTGCCGTCGGCGCAGCGCGCGCGTCCGGCCTCGCGTTCGATCGCGAACATCGCCGCCAGCAGGTCCTGCGCGCTCAGGCCGGTGTCGAGCATGGCCACGGCGTTGACGAAATCGGGTTGTTCGGTGACGCCCCAGGCCGGCGTGCGGTAGAGGCTGGACAGGCGCAGCAAGCGCGTCTGCGCCACGGCGTCGAGTGCGCGCGCGGCCGAGCGCAACACCTCGGCGCTGTCGCCGAGGTTGCTGCCGAGGCCGACGAAAGCGACCGTCAACGAGGCGGATGCGGTCCAGGTCATGCTCAGGCCATTGCAGATTCAAGGTCACCGAACGCCGCTCGCGACCGGGGTCGTCTGGTCAGAGCCATGGCCTCGTCAGAGCCATGATCTCGTCAGAGCATTGCCGCCGGAGCATCGTCTCGCCGGGATGGCGTCGGGCCTGTCGTCGCCAGCGACGCAGGCCCCGGCGGTCACTCCGACGCGGTCGGCGCACCGCGACGGCGGCGACGGCGCTTGCGCGGGGCGCGATCCTCGCCGCCCTCCTCGTCGTCGTCGAGCTGCGCATGCGCCTCCTGGTGCGCGACCAGTTCGCCCGGATGCTGCTGCGCCTCGCGCCAGAACTCGACGTCGGCGGCGTGCTCGTCCGATGCGGCCATGCGCAACGAGAGGAAATCGAAAGCGGCGCGGAAACGCGGATGCGACAGCAGCCGGAACACACGCTTGCGCTGACGCTGCTGGAAACGCGACTGCAACAGCCAGATCTCCTGCATCGGCAGCGAGAACCGACGCGGCAAGGCGATGGTCGACAACTGGTGCAAGGTGACGCGGTCGGCAGCGCGGCGCTGGGCTTCGGCGGTATGCACGCCCTGTGCCTGCAGGCCCATCAGGTCGCGGCAATACGCCGGCCACAGCAACAGCGCGAACAGGAACGCGGGCGAAACCGGCTCGTCGTTGGCGACGCGCGCGTCGGTGCCCTTCAGCCCTTCCAGCACCATCCGGCGCAGGGCGCCGCTGCGGTTGGACTTCAAGGCCGCGGCGCTTTCCGGCAACAGCGCCGACAGCAATCCGAAACGCTCCAGGCCGAGGAAGCTCTCGACCGCGTGGCCGGACAGGAACAGCTTGAGGCATTCCTCGAACAAGCGCGCCGGCGCGGCATCGGCCAGCAACGGCGCCAGGTGCGGGATCGGCGCGGCGGTGGCCGCTTCGATCTCGAAACCGAGCTTGGCCGCCAGGCGCACCGCGCGCAGCATCCGCACCGGGTCTTCGCGATAACGCGTTTCCGGATCGCCGATCAGGCGCATCAGGCGGTTCTGCACGTCCTCGAAGCCGCCGACGTAGTCGCGCACCGAGAAGTCCTCGACCGCGTAATACAGCGCATTGGCGGTGAAGTCGCGGCGGACCGCGTCGTCCTCGATGCTGCCGTAGACGTTGTCGCGGACCAACCGGCCGCCGGTGTCGGTCTCGCGGTCGCCGCTGCCGTCGTCGCTGTTGGCGCGGAAAGTCGCGACTTCGATGATCTCGCGGCCGTACACCACGTGCGCCAGGCGGAACCGGCGGCCGATCAGGCGGCAGTTGCGGAACAGCCCCTTGACCTGCTCGGGCGTGGCGTCGGTGGCGACGTCGAAATCCTTGGGATGGCCGCCGACCAGGATGTCGCGCACGGCACCGCCGACCAGGAAGGCGCCGAAGCCGCTGTCGCGCAGCCGATACAGCACGCGAAGCGCGTTCGGGCTGATCTCCTTGCGCGAGACATTGTGCTGATCGCGCGGGATCACGCGCAGCGAGGTATGGAATGAAGAGTTGGCTTGCATCGAGCGGGCGTGCCGCCTTATAGGTTCGTAAGGTTCAACCGTTGCCCGTGGCAACGGCGGCGCATATACTAGCAGGCCGCATCGGGTTGAGAGTCCGTGCGGTCTGCCAGGAACCCGTTCCCGGCCGAGTTTCAACCTGCTCCCTTCGTCTAGAGGCCTAGGACGTGGCCCTCTCAAGGCTAAAACACGGGTTCGAATCCCGTAGGGAGCGCCAATGCGCGACCAGGTCGCCAAAAGCCCGCGCAGCGATGCGCGGGCTTTTTCTTGGCGCCAGCCGCGTTACGGGGCCGGGCGGAAGCGCGATCCGCGCCAACGGCCAAGCCCCGCCTTGGGTCGTCGCGGCGCGAATGGCTACACTATCGCTGCCCGGCCTGTTCGCCCCGGACCATAGCTCAGGATTCCCGCCATGCCCTTCGTCGTCACCGAGAACTGCATCAAATGCAAGTACACCGACTGCGTCGAGGTGTGCCCGGTCGACTGCTTCCATGAAGGCCCGAATTTCCTGGTGATCGACCCGGACGAGTGCATCGACTGCACCCTGTGCGAGCCGGAATGCCCGATCAACGCGATCTACCCCGAGGACGACGTCCCGGCCGGCCAGGAGCCCTTCGTCGCGCTCAACGCCGAACTGTCCAAGTCCTGGCCGGTGATCACCACCCGCAAGGACGGTCCGCCCGACGCCAAGGATTGGGAAAACAAGCCCGGCAAGCTCGACCTGCTCGAACGCTGAGCCTCGCCGGCCGGCATTGGCCGTGCTCGCCAGAAGCCCCCATTAAAGACTGGGCGGGCCTCGCCCCGCCCTGTACAGCGACCCAGCTGGCCCCCGACTCGGCCACGCCAACCTACCCTGCCCTGGTCGCCCGACATGGCCGGCGACGTCCGTACCGGCTCATGCCCGGGCCCACAGGCCGCCAGCTCCCGCGGCCGCCTGGCATTCATCGGCGCGCACCTAGACTCGGCCGGTCACGGTCCGAATGAAACCACGCCATGCCGCATGCCCGTTTGCGCCTGAGCCTGCTCCTCGCGCTTTGCGCCGCACCGATCCTCGCCGGTGCCCAGCCGCGCACGCTCGCGCTCGCGCTCGCCCAGCTCGATCTGTCGCAACTGGACTTGTCCCGGCTGGACCTGTCGCAGCTGGATTTCTCCCAAGTCGACCTGTCCCAAGTCGACCTGTCACGGCTGGACCCCGGCGCGATCGCCGCCGGCGCCAGCGACACCCTGATGCGCGCACCCGACGGCTCGATCGACGACTTGTTCCAGGCCGTGCACCAGGCCTCGCGCAATCCGCGCGACGCGGCCACGTTATGCGCCTTGTTCGATCCGGCGGCCGATCGCAGCCCGCAGGCGCTCGCGTCCGCGGCGCAGAACCTCGGCGACGCCAGTCGCCAAAGTTTCGCCAATGCCCTGCTCGGCATCGCCGCGAACGGCTTGCAGAACCCGCGCCAGCCTTACGACGCCGGCGCGGCGAAGCAGACGCTCAAATCCGCCGGCACCACCGCGATGCTGCTGCACGACGGCTTCATGGGCGCGCTCAATGCCGACGCCACCGAAGCGGGCGGTCGCGAGGCGCGCTGCCAGGCGTTCGGTTGGCTGCTCGATGCGCTTAAAAGCATGCCGCGCGCGCAGCGCGCCTCGGCGATGCGTTTGATGTTGAACGAAGGCCTGACCCGCTGGTCGCCGCCGCGCTGACGCCGCCGCCCGGCCGCCCAGGCCACCCAGGCATGCAAACGAAAACGGGCGCCATCGGCGCCCGTTTCGCAAGCAGGACTGCAGCCTTCGATCAACGGCCGCCGAGCGCTGCCTTGAGGTTGGCGATCAGCTTGGCCGGGGCTGCGCCGGTCGCCGGCAGGCCGCGCGGATCGACCGCCGAGATGTAGGCGCCGGCCTCGACCGCACTGATGCGGACCAGGAAGTTGCTGCCTTCGTAGTTCACGTCGTAGGCGCCGAGCAACTGCGCACGGCTGGCGATGTTGAGGCCTTCGACCTTGCCGAGCGCTTCGCCGACCTGGTTGAACACCGCATCGCGGTTGCCGCTGACGGTGAAACCGTTGGCCGACGAAGCCGGGGTGCCGGCAGCGACCTGGGTCGGACGCGACGCGGCCAGGCCCGAGGCGGTCACCGAACCGCCCGGCACGGCCATGGCGCCGTCGGTGCGCGGCTGGTCGAGGTCCGGCGGCACTTCCAGCGGACGGTTCTCAGGCGTTTCGGCGTAGAGCTTGTTGCCCTTGCGGAACCAGCTGCAACCCGACGTGGCGACCATCGCCAGCAACAGACCGGCGACAACCGCGCGGGACAGAGAAACATTGGAACGCATGAGCATCTCCTACAGGGATTCAGGCCGCAAGGGTGTCGCGGCAGACGTGTTCGAGTTCGACGACGAGACCGGCGGTGCGCCGGGCGGCATCCTGATGGGCGGCCGAGAGCGACTGCAGGGGCAGGCGCAGACCATGGCCGATGCCCTGGGCGCTGAGCAAGGCCTTGACCGGAATCGGGTTCGGTTCCAGGCCGAGGAAATCGTAGGCCGGGCGCAAACGCGCGTCCCAGGCCTCGGCTTCGGCGCCGCGACCGGCGCGGGCCAGGTCGGCGAGACGGCGGAACGCCGCCGGCAGCACATTGGAACCGACCGAAATGATGCCGTCGGCGCCGGCGAGCATGGCCCGGCAGGCGGTCGGGTCGTCGCCGCTGAGCACCGCGAAGCCTTCGCTCTTGAGCGCCAGCAAGGCCTGCATCCGCTGCGGATCGGACACCGCTTCCTTGATGCCGACGATGCGCGTATGGCCGGCCAGCTCGGCCACGGTCTCCGGCAGCAGGTCGCCGCCGGTGCGGCCGGGCACGTTGTACAGCACCACCGGCAAGGCGCCGTCGTCGGCGATCGCACGGAAATGCGCGATCAGGCCGGCCTGGGTCGGGCGTACGTAGGGCGGGGTCACGACCAGCGCCGCGTCGGCGCCGAGGGCGGCCACGTGGCGGGTCAGTTCGATGGTTTTGGCGGTATTGGACAAGCCGGTGCCGGCCAGGACCGGTATGCGGCCGGCGACGAATTCGACCGCGGCGCGCAGCACGGCGTCGTATTCGGCGTCGTAAAGCGCGGCGGCCTCGCCGGTCGAGCCGGCGACGACGACGGCCTGGGTGCCGCCTTCCAGCTGCATCGCCAGCAGCTGGTGCCAGGCGTCCAGGTCGATTTCGCCGGACGCGGTGAAAGGCGTCGCCAGCGCGGTGATGCTGCCGGAAAGTCGCAAGTGAAGACCTACTAAGTGGAGTTCGCGTCCGCAGCCGTGCTGTGGAGCGGTCGGGGGCCATTATTCCAGCGGGCGGGCCGGTGCGGAAACGTGCGCCGGTGCAGCCACGCACGGGACGATGTTACTTGCGGCCCGAAAGCGCGGGCAAGTATGCTCCCTTCAGCCGCAGCCCGTCCGCGGGCCGCCGTTCATATCCGAGCATCACGCTCCCCTTGCAGGCGCCGCCTTGACCGATTCCGCTTCCCGGCCGTCGCCGAACGAAAACCACCTCCTGATCAACGCCTATACGACGCATCCGGAGTCGCCGCTATTGTCGGTGACGCGCCGGATCGCCGATTCGGGCTGCAATCTCGTCGATGCGCGCCTGTCGACGGTCGGCCGCGACGTCTCGGTGACCGCGCTGGCGGTCGGCTCCTGGGACTCGGTCGCCAAGCTCGAGGCCATGCTGACGCGCCTGGAGCGCGAGGAAGGCCTGAAGCTGGTCTGGTACCGCACCGGCGCCAAGCAGGTGCAGTCCAACCTGCTGCCCTACATCGTCGAGGTCGTGGCCGCCGACAAGCCCGGCATCCTGTTCCAGCTGGCCGACTTCTTCGACCGCCAGGGCATCACCATCGAAAGCCTGCATTGCTCGCGTTACCGCGCGATGCAGACCGGCGCCGACATGTTCTCGGCGCAGATCACCATCGGCGTGCCCTCGAGCATGCACATCGCCGCCCTGCGCGACGATTTCCTCGAGTTCTGCGACCATCTGAACCTAGACGCCATCATGGACCCGATGAAGTTCTGACCATGCTCGATACCGGCGACCACGCTTACGGCAAGAAAACCCCCGACCTCGCCCTGGCCCTGTCCGGCGGCGAGACGGTCAGGCTCAAGGACTATGCCGGCCAATGGCTGGTGCTGTACTTCTACCCGAAGGACAGCACCCCGGGCTGCACCACCGAAGGCCTCGACTTCAACGCCCTGCTGCCGAAGTTCAAGAAACTCGGCGCGACCGTGCTGGGCGTGTCGCGCGACTCGATCAAGTCGCACCAGAATTTCTGCGCCAAGCAGGGCTTCAAGTTCGAACTGGTCAGCGACGCCGACGAATCGGTGTGCAACGCCTTCGGCGTGATCAAGGAAAAGAACCTCTACGGCCGCAAGTACATGGGCATCGAACGCAGCACCTTCCTGATCGACCCCAAGGGCGTCATCGCCCAGTCATGGCGACCGGTGAAAGTCGCTGGCCATGCCCAGGCCGTACTCGACGCACTCAAGGAACACGCCGCCCAGTGAGGCCCCTCGTCTCCACGTCCGCACGCTGTCCCGCCCCGCGGGCCACGGCGGCGCGGCCGTGCGCGCGCGCCTCCCGCTCCCGTTCGCCGCACTTGTGCGACCCAGGCCCCGCCCCGGCGGAGGCCGCTGGCGGACACTCGCTTCAGCGCCTTCGCAGGTTGCGCCACCCCGTTCCGCCGTCGCAACGAAACGCACCACCCATCATCTCCGACGAGACTTCCGAATGACCAGAAGCAAGCGGATCTATGTGCTCGACACCAACGTGCTCATGCACGACCCGACCGCGCTGTTCAAGTTCCAGGAACACGATGTCTACCTGCCGATGCAAGTCATCGAGGAGTTGGACAACGGCAAGAAAGGCACCTCCGAAGCCAGCCGCAACGCGCGCCAGGTCAGCCGCTTCCTCAACGAACTGATCCAGGCCGAAGGCACCGACAAGATCAGTACCGGCATCACCCTCAACCGCCCGCAGGGCCTGCAGCTGCGCGGCGCGCAGAGCATCGGCAAGCTGCGCTTCCAGACCGGCTCCTTCGACGCCGGCAAGCGCTTCAGCGCGGTGATCCCCGACAACCAGATCCTCGGCGCGATCCTCGCCCTGCAGGAGCAGGAACCCGGCGTGCCGGTGGTGTTCGTGTCCAAGGACATCAACCTGCGCATCAAGGCCTCGATCGCCGGCATCGTGTCGGAGGATTACGAGAACGACCGCGCGCTCGACGATTTCAGCCTGCTCTACACCGGTGCGACCGCGTTGCCGGAGGATTTCTGGCAGCGCCACGGCCAGGACCTCAAGTCCTGGACCGAGAAAGGCCGCACCTATTACGAGATCAGCCGCACCGAGAACGACGACTGGTACCCGAACCAGTTCCTCTACCTGCCCGGCGACGACGAGTCCGAACTCAAGGTCACCAAGGTCGGCGAAGACCGCGTCCAGTTGCAGATCGTCGACGACTTCCGTCATAACCAGCACGCGGTATGGGGCATCATCGCGCGCAATCGCGAACAGAACTTCGCCCTCAACGCGCTGATGGATCCGGAGATCGACTTCGTTACCCTGCTCGGCACCGCCGGCACCGGCAAGACCCTGCTCGCCCTCGCCGCCGGCCTGGCGCAGACCATGGACCAGCAGCGCTACCGCGAAATCATCATGACCCGCGCCACGGTCAGCGTCGGCGAAGACATCGGCTTCCTGCCCGGCACCGAAGAGGAAAAGATGACGCCGTGGATGGGCGCGCTGACCGACAACCTGGAAGTGCTGACCCACAACCAGGAAGGCGGCGCCTGGGGCCGCGCGGCGACCAACGACCTGCTCGCCTCGCGCATCAAGATCCGTTCGATGAACTTCATGCGCGGCCGCACCTTCCTGAGCCGCTGGCTGATTCTCGACGAAGCGCAGAACCTGACCCCGAAGCAGATGAAGACCCTGATCACCCGTGCCGGCCCCGGCACCAAGATCGTCTGCCTCGGCAACGTCGAACAGATCGATACGCCGTACCTCACCGAAACCACCTCGGGCCTGACCTACGCGGTCGACCGCTTCAAGGGCTGGGCGCACAGCGCGCACGTGACCCTGCGTCGCGGCGAACGTTCGCGCTTGGCGGATTACGCTTCCGAAGTGTTGTAAGTCAAAGCGCGGCTTTCGCCGCGACGCAAAACGAACAAGCCGGCGCATGCGCCGGCTTGTTCGTTTACGCAAAAGACGAGGGGACTCAGCTGCCCGGCACCCGACAGCAGGTCGCGGTGGCCTTGTAGGAAATCGCGCTGAGAATCGAACCGACCAGATCGCACTTCCAACCCGTGAGTTGTCCACCGACCACGTTGGGTTCCGAACCACTGATGGTCAGGCCAAGTGCGCCGGAGCAAGAACCGCTGGTCACCGTGTAACCGGCTGCACAATCAATCGTCCGGGTCTGCAAACCACCGAGCAGATCGAGGAATCCGGTTTGCTGAGCGTAAGCGCAATCCAGAGCTGTGGCCTGTGGCTCTTTGAAGTAACCGGTCACATCGACGACGAGATCGGTATGTGCGCTTGAGTAAAGACTGAACTGTTTCGCACAACCGGGACGGCACAACTTTACATGTGCGTCATTGGAGAATACGGGGCCAATATTGTAGTTGAGCGAAGATGCCACCGGCCGTGGTTCGTCATAGGGATAGGCAGTGAACCAACCGACCTGCAGCGGCTGAACCGCGGCGACTTTGACGGTGATTGCCGAAACATTCGCTGGCAAATTGCAGTTGGATGCGTCGCCGCCTTGCTCGGCGAAATCGGTTGCCGTGAATGCGGCGAAGCTACGGGTGGAATCGGCTGCGAATGCGCCGCCCCTCAGGCGCGTATCGACGATGCGGCATGGCGTGACCGGCGTATAAACCAAGTCCGACCCGGGGCTTCCGAAAGAAGATACCGTGACTTTTGCCGTCGTGGTTTCAGGAGTATTTGCGGCCCCATCGATCGAACCAGCTCCGCCCAACAACACATGAGTCATGTCCCTGAAATTATCCGCGCTGGCCGCTCGCTCGAGATTGGCGATGTCGACGTTGTTCAAGGTCGACTGCATCCGATCTCCCCAGCCCTGACCCGAAACGCCATAGGTCTTTTCGACGTAAGGCGTCCATCGAGAAACGATGCTGCGTCCCAGTTCGGCGCGCATTTTCTCCGGCGCCAACCCCGAGTCCTCGCTGATAGCCCAGCCAACACCAAAAGCGACGACCGGCAACCCAATCGCCAGTAGTCCGACCAATATCTTCCCTTTCGTAATCATAGGGATCGCCCTTTCCTTTAGGTAAGAAAAACGCACGTTTCTGAGCGTGCGGGGTGCGAGCTCGGCAAGCACTTAGTTCGATGCGCATTTACAGCGCAACGTATGGATAGTTCATATACCGACTCGCCATCAATATCCGTTTTCGCTAACGAGTCGCGCCCCCGATATCGGGGGCCTCCAATTCGCCACATTTACCTGCCACATTCATGTGACGAGTTACTCAATCCCTAACCAAGTGTTATTCCATCTGTACCAATAGCGACGGGTTTCGCTATCAGGTTAGTACTCGCTCATGCATGATCGACTAGACGCCAACGGGGGATCGTCATGGCTGCATTGCCGGAACGCATACGCCGAGCACGCGCATTGTCCCGAACCTCCCAGCTCGCGCTGGCTCAAGCTGTTGGCGTACAACGCAGTGCCGTCGCTCAGTGGGAGCGAAGCAATGGAAGCCGCCCATCCATGCTCCACTTAGTCGCGATCGCCATGGCTACAGGCGTTTGCCTGGAATGGCTCGGAACCGGGCGAGGGCAGGTTCGTCCCAACGAGGATGCCTGGACACCGGCCATGCGGCCGGGCGACTACGCCCAGGACGAAATCGAAGAGGAATGCCTGGTTTCTCTGCGACAACTGCCGTTCCAGTTACGCAAACAACTGGTCACGACGATTTCGTTGATGGCCAAGATGTCGAGCCCGGCCGAACCAAAACGTGCGGTACCACGCGCGCTTACCCCATCGAACGATGAGGGCACGAACCATCCAGGCAACGAGGAAGTCGATAACTCGGCGATGGAACGGCATCTTGTGGCCCGATAAGATATCGTGATGAAAATCACATCACGACCTTTGGCTTGATCGTGTCCCATCGCAAACATTCTCGTTCTATGAGCCTGTCAATTCGCTCCGCCCTCACCATCGCCGGTTCCGACTCCGGCGGCGGCGCCGGCATCCAGGCCGATCTGAAGACCTTCGCCGCGCATCGCGTGCACGGGCTCAGCGCGCTCGCGGCCTTGACCGCCCAGCACACCCGCGGGGTGAGCGCGGTGCACGTGCCCGACACCGGATTCCTGCGCGCGCAGATCGATGCTTGTTTCGACGATTTCGAGGTGCGCGCGGTCAAGCTCGGCATGCTCGCCAACGCCGAGGTCATCCTCGCCGTCGCCGATGCGCTCGAGCATTACCGACCCGAGTACGTGGTGCTCGATCCGGTGATGGTCGCGACCTCCGGGGCGCGCTTGCTCGAAGCCTCGGCCCTGGACGCCATGCGTACGCGTTTGCTGCCGTTGGCCAGCCTGGTCACGCCGAACCTGCCGGAAGCGGAACTGCTGCTGGGCAGCGCCATCGGCGATCTCGACGGCATGCGCGCGGCCCTCGACGGTCTGTCGGCGCTCGGCGCACGCGCGGTGCTGCTCAAGGGCGGGCATTTGCCCGGGCAAGGCGATGTCGTCGATCTGTTCGCCGACGGCACGCGCGTACGCGAGATCGCGCATGCGCGCCTGCGGCTCGACGCCCACGGCACCGGCTGCACCCTGGCTTCGGCGGTCGCGGCGAATCTTTGCCTCGGGCGCTCGCTCGAAGAGGCCTGCGTGGCCGCAGCCGACTATGTGCACGCCGCGTTGCGCCTGGGCTATCGCCCGGGGCGCAGCGAGGTGTTGGTGCTCGATCACTTCGGCGCCGCGCCGCATGACTGATCGTCCCGAGCCGTCCGGACTGCCGCTGCGCGCCGGGGACGGCCATCGCTGGAACCTGTACGCACGCGTCCCGGCCGAACCGACCGCGAGCCTGTTGTGGCTGCCCGCACTCGGCGTCGCCGCTCGCCATTACCTGCCCTTCGCCGACGCCCTGGCGGCGCGCGGTATCGCGGTGTACGTGCACGATTGGCGCGGCAACGGCAGCAGCAGCGTGCGCGCCAGCCGCGACAGCGACTGGGGCTATCGCGAGTTGTTGCTCGACGATCTGCCGGTCAGCGATGCCGCGGTCGCCGCGGCCCTGCCTCAAGTACCGCGCACCATAGGCGGCCACAGCCTGGGCGGTCAGCTCGCCTGCATGCGTCTGGGTCTGGCTGCGTTGCACAACGACCCGACTCTGCCGACATCGCTGTGGCTGGTCGCCAGCGGCGCACCCTACTGGCGTACCTTCCCGATGCCGCAGCGCATCGCGATGCCGCCGATCTACCGTTTCCTGCCCTGGCTCGCCAAGGTCAACGGCACCCTGCCCGGCCGCCGCATCGGCTTCGGCGGCAACGAAGCGCGCAGCCTGATCCGCGACTGGGGCCGTACCGCTCTGAGCGGCCGTTATGTCGCTGCCGGCATCGACGCCGACGTCGAAACCGGCATGGCGCAGGCCGCGGTCGACGCGCGCGCGGTGTCGATGGACGACGATTGGCTGGTGCCGCCGGGGTCAGTGCGTTATCTGCTGTCGAAGTTGCCGCGTGCGCACAGCGAGAGCCTGTTGCTGGGCAAGCGCGATCTCGGCACCCGCGCCGATCATTTTTCCTGGATGAAGCAGCCCGACGCGGTGGTCGAGGCGCTGTTGCGCCGATAGACCATGCTTTGGGGTAGGAGCGGCGTCCCACAGGGATTTCCTCCGGTCACGAGCCGCGACCACGCCGATAAAGCGCCGTCGCCGGTGTGGTGCCGCCGTTGATGCGGTATCGCGGTCGCGGCTCGCGCCGCTCCCACCCCGAAAGCGGCTTGCCTCGCTCAGCGATTTACGCCGAACCACCTAAGTTTTACGCTGAATTTACGCAGCGGCGGCAGTCGCGAAATAGCGGCTTTACGCCCCCGGTTCCGAGAATGGCGATGTGGCCAGACAGGCCTCTCCCACTCGGATTCCACTATGTCGTCGCATCACCTCTTTCGCAGCCGCGAAGCCGCCCTCCCGCCGATCCTGGCCGCCTGCGCCGGCATCGGCCTGCTTGCGCTCGGCACCCAGGCTCAAGCCGCCGAGCAGGACGCCATTCAATTCAGCGGCTCGGCCGCGCTCACCAGCGACTACGTCTGGCGCGGCAGCTCCCAGACCCAGGGCGATCCGGCCGTGCAGGTCGGCTTCAAGGCCGCCGCGGCGAACGGTTTCTACGGCTCGGTGTGGGGCTCGAACGTCGAGTTCGCCCCGCACACGCATGCCAGCAGCGAGTTCGACTTCACTGTCGGCTGGGCCGGCCAGGTCGCCGAACACTGGGCGCTGGACGTCAACATCCTGCACTACCGCTATCCCTCGACGACCAGCGACCTCAATTGGACCGAGCTCAACGGCACCGTGAGCTACCGCGACAACTACTGGCTGTCGCTGGGTTACTCGAATGAAGCGCTCGGCAGCGAGCAGCGCGGCCTGTATTCGCAGATCGGTGCACGCTTCCCGGTCAACGACGCGCTGCGCTTCGAAGCCGCAGCCGGCCATTACTTTCTCGACGACGTCTATGACCGCAGCTACAGCCACGGTCAACTCAGCGCGATTTGGGCAGTTAAAGCCCCTGCTTCCAAAGCGAGTGTCGAACTGCGCCTGACCGCGCACGCCACCGACCGCAACGCCGAACGCATCTTCGGCGACTCGCTGGCCGGTTCGCGCATCGAAGCGGCCGTGCAAGCGTCCTTCTGACAGGAGTAACCCTCATGCCCGGCTGGCTTTCCATGTTGTGCGCGGTTTCGGTCCTGGTGGCCGGCGCCTACCTGCTCTACGTCGTGCTGCGTCCGGAAGACTTCTAGTCCGCGCAGCCGCCATGCGGACCAGGACCGATCCGCATCACCCTATCCCTGAAGGCGCCGGACGCGCCGCCACGGACCCATCACCGCCCGGTGTTTCACCATGATCGAAATCTTTCTCGTATTCGCGCTGGCGATCGGCCTGGGTTGGCCGCTCGGCCAATACCTGGCGCGGGTCATGCGCGGCGACCTCTCGCGCCTGGACGCGCTGTTCGGGCCGCTGGAGCGCGCGATCTATCGCTTGATCGGCATCGACGCCGCGCGCGGCATGAGCTGGCGCGGCTACGCACTCGCGTTCGCCTTCAGCAACCTCGTGCTGGCCGTGCTGGTCTGGGTGTTGTTCATGACCCAGGCCTGGCTGCCGCTGAATCCGGACCACATCCCCAACCTGCGCTGGGACACCGCGCTGCACACCATGGTGTCCTTCCTCACCAACACCAACCAGCAGCATTACTCCGGCCAGGCGCAGCTGAGCTATCTCTCGCAGATGGTCGGTATCGTCGGCCTGCAGGTGGTCACGCCGATGATGGGTCTGGCGATCGTGGTCGCGACCTTGCGCGGCCTGTTCGGCGGTCGCCAAGCGATGGGCGCATCAGGCGCGGCGCCGGCCGAAGGCGCGCCGCGCGACCTCGGCAACTACTGGGTCGACGTAACCCGCGCCACTTTGCGCTTCATGCTGCCGCTGTGCCTGGTCTGGGCGGTGCTGCTCACTTCGCAAGGCGTGCCCTCGACCTTGCAAGGCGCGGTCAGCGTCGCGCCGCTCGACCAAAGCGCCGGGCTGAAAGATCAGCCGATACCGGTGGGGCCGGTCGCGTCCATGGTCGCGGCCAAGCAGCTCGGCACCAACGGCGGCGGCTGGTACGGCCCCAACAGCGCGGTACCGCTGGAGAACCCGACCCCGTTCGCCAATCTCCTCGAAACCCTGGCGCTGATCCTGATCCCGGTCGCGGTGACCTTCATGATCGGCCCGTTCACCGGCCGCCGGCGCCTCACCGCCCTGGTGTTCGGCAGCATGCTGCTGATGTCGGTGATCTCGACCGGCCTGACCGTCGGTTCGGAAGCTTATTCGTCGAGTAGCAACGACGTCGCCGTGATGGAAGGCAAGGAGACCCGTTTCGGCGCCAACGATTCGGCGCTGTGGACCGCGCTGACCACGCAGAGCAGCAACGGCTCGGTCAATGCCATGCACGATTCGCTGGCGCCGCTGACCGGCGCGATGGCGATGATCAACATGTTGATCAACGCGATCTGGGGCGGCATCGGCTGCGGCCTGCAGCAGTTCCTGGTCTATCTGCTGCTGTCGGTGTTCCTCGCCGGCCTGATGACCGGACGCACGCCGGAGCTGTTCGGCCGCAAGATCGAAGCGCCGGAAGTGCGCTTGCTGGCTTTGCTGATCCTGCTGCAACCGCTGGTCGTGTTGGGCTTCAGTGCGATCGCCCTGGCGCTGCCGTCGATCACCGGCAACTCCAATCCGGGTTTCCACGGCATCAGTCAGGTGTTCTACGAGTACACCTCGGCCTACGCCAACAACGGCTCCGGCTTCGAGGGCCTCGGCGATGCGACCTATTGGTGGAATCTGAGCTGCGCCGTCGTACTCGCCCTCGGCCGCTACCCGGCGCTGATCATCCCGCTCGCGGTCGCCGGCCTGCTGTCGCGCAAACGGGTCTCGCCGGAAAGCGCCGGCACCCTGCACGTCGAAACGCCGACCTTCGCCCTGACCCTGATCGCGGTGATCGTGATCCTGACCGTCCTGCAATTCATGCCCGCGCTGGTGCTCGGCCCCATCGCCGACCACCTGACGCTGTCTGCGGCCGCCGTACCGGCGCTGAGCAGCCCCGCTCTCTGAGGTAAGCCATCGTGACCGAACAAACCCATCTCGGCGTGCAGCGCCGCAAATCTGCGGTCGCCGGCCTCGACGCCGTCGGCGTACGCGCTGCAATAGTCGAATCCTTCCTCAAACTGTCGCCGCGCCACGCCGTGCGCAGCCCGATCATGGCCGTGGTACTGCTCGGCACGGTCCTGTCGGGGCTGATCACGATCTTCGTCCCCGGCCACCTCGGCTTCGGCGCCGCGGTTACCGTCATCCTGCTGGTGACGGTGCTGTTCGCCAACTTCGCCGAAGCGGTGGCCGAAGCGCGTGGCCGCGGTCAGGCGGCGTCCTTGCGCGCGGCGCGGCGGGACTTGGTCGCACGCAAGCTCGACACCGTCGGCAAGAACGAAACCCGCGTGCCGGCGTCGAGCCTGAAACCCGGCGACCGCGTCATCGTCTCGGCCAACGAATTGATCCCGGCCGACGGCGAAATCGTGCGCGGCCTGGCGACGATCAACGAATCGGCGGTGACCGGCGAATCCGCGCCGGTGCTGCGTGAGGCCGGCACCGACCGCTCCGGCGTGATCGGCGGCACCAAGGTGCTGTCGGACGAAATCGTGATCGAAATCAGCGCCGAACCCGGCCACAGCTTCCTCGACCGCATGATCGCCCTCGTCGAGGGCGCCAACCGGCAGAAGACCCCGAACGAAATCGCCCTGACCATGCTGCTCGCGGCGATGACCCTGACCTTTTTGATCGTGGTCGCAACCCTGCCGTTGTTCGCCGGTTTCGTCGGCGCCAAGCTCGACCCGCTGTTGCTGCTCGCGCTGCTGGTCTGCCTGATCCCGACCACCATCGGCGGCCTGTTGCCGGCGATCGGCATCGCCGGCATGAACCGCGCCTTGTCGGCGAACGTGTTGGCGAAATCCGGCAAGGCGGTCGAAGTGGCCGGCGACGTCGACGTGCTGCTGCTCGACAAGACCGGCACCATCACCCACGGCGACCGCCAGGCGACCGCGTTCCATCCGCTCGCCGGCATCGATCATGCGCAGTTGCGCGATGCCGCCCTGCTGTCCTCGCTCGCCGATCCGACCCCGGAAGGCAAGTCCATCGTGCGCCTGGCGCGCGAGCTGCACAGCGCCGTGGCCGAGCCCGAGCGCGCCGACTACATCCAGTTCACCGCGCAGACGCGCATGTCCGGTGTGGATCTTCCGGCCGAAGCCGTCGACGGCGCGCGTTCGATCCGCAAAGGCGCGGGCGATGCGATCTCCAAGTACGTGCAATCGCTCGGCGGCGAAGCGACCAGCGAACTCATCGCCCGCATCGAACAGGTCGCGCGCGGCGGCGCCACTCCGCTGGTGGTGTCCGAGGGCCGCCACGTGCTCGGCGTGGTCGAGCTCTCCGACGTGGTCAAGCACGGCGTCAAGGAACGCTTCGCCCGCCTGCGCGCCATGGGCGTGCGGACGATCATGATCACCGGCGACAACCCGCTCACCGCCGCGGCGATTGCGGCCGAGGCCGGCGTCGACGACTACATCGCCGAGGCCCGCCCCGAGGACAAGCTCGCCCGCATCCGCGCCGAACAGGCCGGCGGTCGCCTGGTCGCGATGGTCGGCGACGGCACCAACGACGCGCCGGCGCTGGCCCAGGCCGACGTTGGCCTGGCGATGAACTCCGGCACCCAGGCCGCCAAGGAAGCCGGCAACATGGTCGACCTGGATTCCGATCCGGCCAAGCTGTTGGCGGTGGTCGAAGTCGGCAAGCAACAGCTGATCACCCGCGGCGCGCTGACCACGTTCTCGCTCGCCAACGACGTCTCCAAGTACTTCGCGATCCTGCCGGCGCTGTTCGCCGCGGCGATTCCGCAGATGGCCGCGCTCAACGTCATGCAATTGTCGAGCCCGAGCAACGCCGTGCTGGCCGCGTTGATCTTCAACGCGATCATCATCCCCGCGCTGATCCCGCTCGCCCTCGCCGGCGTGCGCTTCAAGCCGGCGACCGCGGTCGCCCTGCTGCGCCGGAACATGCTGATCTACGGCCTCGGCGGTGTGCTGCTGCCGTTCGTGGCGATCAAGCTCATCGACATGGCGTTGGTAGCGATCTTCTGAATCATCGCCACCCAAGCCCCTATGCCGCCCGCGGGAGAGGGGTTGCGATGAGGGCCTCACGCGCTTCACCGACTACCACAGGACACCGACATGAACACCCACGCCATCCAGCCCCCCCACCTCGACGACCGCATCCCGCTGCGCGCCCCGCTGCTGTTCGCCGCCGTCGCCCTGCTCGGCTTCGGCCTGCTCTACTCGCTGACCGCCACCATGCTTGGGCGCCTCGCGTTTCCGTGGCAGGCCACCGGCAGCCTGATCGAACGCGGCGGCCGTGCGGTCGGCTCGGAATTGATCGCCCAACCCTTCGCCGACGCCGGCTATTTCCAGGCCCGGCCCTCGGCCGCCAACTACGACCCCATGGCCGCCGCCGGCAGCAACCTGGCGCGCACCAACCCCGACCTGCGCAAGCGCATCGCCGAGACCACCGCGGCCGTGGCCGAGCGCGAAGGCATCGCGCCGGCGCAGGTACCGGCCGAACTGGCGACCCAATCCGGCGGCGGCCTCGACCCGCACCTGTCCCCGCGCGCCGCGCAAGTCCAGGCCGCACGCGTGGCCCGTGTGCGCGGCCTCGACAGCGCGCAAGTCGAGCGGTTGATCGCGGCCCATACCGAGGCCCCGCAGTTCGGTTTGCTCGGCGAGCCTAGAGTGAATGTGTTGAAGCTCAATCTGGCCTTGGATGCGCTGCGCTGATGTGTTTGTGGGTCTGGGGTCGGGTTCGCCGCGAGACCCCATCACTACACCTCCCTCACCCACCCAGCGCACAATCCTCCTCATGACCGACCCGCGCAGCGCCCAAGCCGATGCCCTCATGGGCGAACTGCAACGCCAGGGCGCCGGGCGCTTGACGATCTTTCTCGGCGCGGCGCCCGGGGTCGGCAAGACCTACGCCATGCTCGGGCGGGCACGCGAGTTGCAATGGCGTGGGGTGGACGTGGTCGTCGCCATCGTCGAAACCCACGGCCGCGCCGAAACCGGTGCGCTGGTCGAAGAGCTCGACGTGCTACCGCGCAAGCGCCTGGACTATCAGGGGCGTGCGCTCGATGAGATGGATCTCGACGCCGTGCTCGCGCGCAAGCCGGCGGTCGCGCTGGTCGACGAGCTCGCTCACCGCAATGCTCCGGGCAGCCGCCACGAGCGGCGTTGGCAGGACGTGCTGGAACTGCTCGATGCCGGCATCGACGTCTACACCACGATCAACATCCAGCACCTGGAAAGTCTCAACGACGTCATCCACCGCATCACCGGCGTGCGGGTCAGCGAGACCGTCCCAGATGCGCTGTTCGACCGCCTGCGCGACATCGTCCTGGTCGATCTGCCGCCGCGCGAACTGATCGAGCGCCTGCAACAAGGCAAGGTCTACGTGCCCGAGCAGGCCGCGCATGCGCTGCAGGCGTTCTTCTCGCCGTCGAACCTGACCGCCTTGCGCGAACTGGCGATGCAGACCGCCGCCGACCGCGTCGACAGCGATCTGCGCGAGGCCCAGACCGCGCGCGGCCTGCCCGGGGTGCCGCTGCGGCGGGCGGTGATGGTGGCGATCGACGGTCTCGGCCAATCGGAATATCTGGTCCGTGTCGCGCGACGCCTCGCCGAACGCCGCGACGCCCCCTGGCTGGTGGTGACCGTGCAGACCGGCGCCTCGCCCGACGAAGCGCGCCAGTCCGAGCTCGATCGCGCCTTCGCGCTGGCCCGGCGGCTCGGCGGCGACACCGCGGTCCTGCACGGCAACAGCATCGTCGACGCGCTGCTCGACCACGGCGAACGCGCCGGCGTGTCGACCATCGTGCTCGGCCGCACCCGCGAGCGCCCGCTCGCGCGCATGGTCAACCGCACCCTGACCCAGCAACTGATCCAGCGCGGCGCGCATTACGAACTGACCATCGTCAGCACGCCCGAAGCGCGCGCCCGCGCCCGCCGTTCGCTGCGCCAGAGCGGCAGCTTGCTGCGCAGCCTGCTGACCCGCAGCGACGCCGGCCTGGCCGTCGTGGCCGCAACCGTGGCCACGGCGCTGGCCTGGATCGCCGAGCGCTGGATCGGGCTCGGCGAGTTGTCGCTGATCTTCATCGTCGCCGTGGTCGTGGTCGCCGCACGCACCCGCATGACCGCGGCAGTGATCGCCTCGGTCCTGTGTTTCCTCGCCTACAACTTCTTCTTCATCGAACCGCGCTTCACCTTGTTGATCGGCGCCCGCCAGGGCGTGGCGACGGTGTTGCTGTTCCTCGCCGCGGCGCTGGTCGCCGGGCGCCTGGCCTCGAAGCTGCGCATGCAGGTGCTGGCGCTGCGCGCCTCCAACGCGCACGCCACCGAGCTGCAGACCCTCGGCCGCGAACTCGCGACTGCGGCCGACGTCGGCCAGGTCGTGCGCGCCGGCCGCGATGCGCTCAAGCGTTCGCTCGGCGTCGAAGCTTTCATCTATATCGGCGCGGCACCGCTGCGCGGCGAGCACCTACCGGAGATGGGCGACAAGGACCGCGCCGCCGCCGACTGGAGCCTCAAGCATCGCCAATCCGCCGGGCGCTATACCGACACCCTGGCCGGCTCGGAATGGTGGCTGCTGCCGCTCAAGGGCGACGGCGGCGCCGACGCACCGGCCGCGGGCGTGGTCGGGCTGCGCTTTCCGGCGTCGCTGACGCGCCTGGGGCCCGAGCAACGGCGCCTGGCCGAGGCGATGACCGACGACGTCGCCCAGGCAGTGTTGCGCACCCGCCTGGTCGCCGACCTCGAGGACTCGCGCGTCAGCGGCGAGTCCGAACGCCTGCGTTCGGCCCTGCTGTCTTCGGTCTCGCACGACCTGCGCTCGCCGCTGGCCTCGATCATCGGCGCCGCCAGCAGCCTGGACAGTTATGCCGAGGCGATGCCGCGCGAAGACCGGCACAGCCTGCTCGAAACCATCCGCATCGAAGGCGAGCGCCTGGACCGTTACATCCAGAACCTGCTCGACATGACCCGCCTCGGCCACGGCGGGCTTGCGCTCAATCGCGACTGGATCGGTGTCGACGAATTGATCGGCTCGGCGGTCACGCGGCTGCAGCGCTACGAGCCGCGTGCGCGCTTCGAGCTGCGCATCGAACCCGGGCTCGGCCCGATCTGGGTGCATCCGGCCCTGATCGAGCAGGCACTGTTCAACGTGATCGAGAACGCGGTGAAGTTCTCGCCGGCAGACGCGGCAGTGACGATCGATGCGCGCCGGGTCGACGCCGAACCCGAACCCAGCCCCGAGCCGGGCCCAAAGCCCGGACAGGCTCCAGCGCAGGTGCTGCGCATCGACGTCAGCGACCGCGGTCCCGGCATTCCCGAAGACGAGCGTGCGCGCATCTTCGACATGTTCTACAGCGTCGAGCGAGGCGATCGCGGCCGCCAGGGCACCGGGCTCGGCCTGGCGATCTGCCAGGGCATGATCGGCGCGCATGGCGGCAGCGTAGTCGCCCTGCCCGGTCTGGCCGACGAGCAGGGTCGCCGCGGCACCACGATCCGGATTACCCTGCCGCCCATCGAACCCACCGTGCCCGCCTCCCCATGACCGAGGATCGCGTTCCACCCTCCGCCACGACGCCGCCGGCGCGCGTGCTGGTGATCGACGACGAGCCGCAGATCCGCAAGTTCCTCGACATCGCCCTGCGTGCGCAGGGCTATGCGGTGGAACTGGCCGACACCGGCGGCGCCGGCCTCGAGGCCCTGGCCACGCGCGGCGCCGACCTGGTCGTGCTCGACCTCGGCCTGCCCGACCGCGACGGCCACGAGGTGCTACGCGAACTGCGCCAATGGTCGAGCGTGCCGGTGATCCTGCTCACCGTGCGCGCCGGCGAGACCGAGAAGGTCGCCGCGCTCGACGGCGGCGCCAACGACTACGTGACCAAGCCGTTCGGCGTACAGGAGCTCATGGCGCGCATACGCGCCCTGCTGCGCGCGCACGGCCCGCAAGGCGAAACCCTGCCGGTGTTCGACGACGGCCGCCTGCATATCGACCTGGCCCGCCGCGAAGTAAGCCTGGACGGCGTAGCGGTGGTGCTGGCGCGCAAGGAATACGCTCTGCTGGCGATGCTGGTGCAACACGCCGGCCGGGTCGTGACCCAGCCGCAGCTGTTGCGCGAACTGTGGGGCCCGACCCATCAGGAAGACACCCATTACCTGCGCATCCTGGTCGGCAAACTGCGCCACAAACTCGGCGACGACGCCGCGGCGCCGCGCTACATCGCGACCGAACCCGGCGTGGGCCTGCGCTTCATCGAGAAGCGTTGAGTCGGGCTAGCGTCCGTGCCTCTGTAAAAGCGGCGGTCATCGGCAATCCACCACGCCACCGTGCTCAAGGGGTAGGAGCGGCGCGAGCCGCGACATCGACCTCGCAGTTGCGACGCCAGTGCGGTGACGCGGTCGCGGCTCGCGCCGCTCCTACCCAAGAGCTGCGTCGACAGTTGCCGTTGCCGTGAAAGCTTGGCGCGGCCCCGAGCTCACGATGCGATCGTAGACCCGGAGGGCGGCGCACAGGACGTGCGCCCAGCGTTTAGACCGAATGACTCGATAGGACAAGGATGTCCTATCGAAAAATCCCGGCGGACGTATCGACCTCGCAGGGGAGCTTCGTCAAGGAAAGCCCTTTTCTTTGGTTAGCTTTGACCGAAGGAACTCCCTGTGGGACTTTTGGGCCAGCAAAAGAAAGTAACCCGGCCGCGTCAGCGGACGGAAGCTTTGCTCTTGATGTTGCGTCACCGCTCAGTGGCAAGAGGCGCGGCAACGGCAAGCAACGCGGTCGCGATTTACGTCGCTCCTATAGGGGTACGGCCAGTAGCGCCGCGAGGTCGAGGCGGCGCGGTCGCGGCTTGTGTCGCTCCTACCCCGCGACAGTTCACGGCATCGATCACCGACGACGGCGGTGCGGCGACTACCCATTCCTTGGTCGCGGCTTGCGCCGCTCCTACCCTGGAAGGCCCCACGCCGCTTCATGGATGTATCGCTCCCGCGCAGACGCTGCGCGGATACTGCGAGCGACCGATATCCGCGATGTTCGGTTGGACTCGTAGTTAATCGGCCCGTGCGCAAGCTCGCGCGCAAGCAAGCGAACGACCGCCGTCGACAACCGTCATCGACAACCGACGCCGAACAAAATCTCGCGCAAAGAAAAACCCGGCAATCTTGCGATTGCCGGGTTTCTTTGTATGGCGCGCCCGGAAGGATTCGAACCTCCGACCCCCAAGTTCGTAGCCTGGTGCTCTATCCAGCTGAGCTACGGGCGCTGAGTTGAAAAATTATGACGGACGTTTTTCTGTTCGTCAACATTTTCTGTTTTGCTCTTTACCTCCTCATCGACTGCGAAAACCCCGATGAATCGGTAAAGAAAAGCCGCCAGAAGCGGCTCTTTGTAACTGGCGGAGAGTGAGGGATTCGAACCCTCGATAGAGCTTTTGACCCTATACTCCCTTAGCAGGGGAGCCCCTTCAGCCTCTCGGGCAACTCTCCGCATCACTTAACGCGGTGCGGGCGGGAAGCATAACGGCTCACCCGATTCGCAGCAAACTTTTTTTATCAGCTGCCGGTGTTCTTGCCCGAGTCGTCCGACGCATCCTCGCCGCGCTGGATGCGCTGATAGATCTCTTCGCGATGGACTGCGACATCTTTGGGTGCGGTAATACCGATACGCACCTGGTTCCCCTTGACGCCGAGCACGGTGACAGTCACCGAGTCGCCGATCATCAGGGTTTCGCCGACGCGACGCGTCAGGATCAGCATTGAAAACCTCCTCGAGCCGGCACCGCAGCGCCGGCGTTGGCATTCTTTTCCATCAGGAAGAATGCTTCAATTTGTACACAAACGTGAACCATCTTAGCGACCGGTCAAACCCGGTCGCAAGCGATAGAAGTCACTGTTCGCCATTCATACAAGCCTACTCTCAACCCACTGCGCCACGCCCGCAAGAGCCTTCGACAACGCAGGGCCGTCGTCACCGCCGCCCTGCGCCATATCCGGGCGGCCGCCGCCTTTACCGTTGATCTGACTGGCAACGTGGGCGAGCAGTTCCCCCGCCTTGACCTTGCCAACCGCGCTTCCGTTCACTCCGGCGACCAAGGCCGCCTTACCGTCGCTGGCTCCCGCCAGCACGATTACCGCATCGCCGAGCTGCTGCTTGAGGCTGTCCACCGCCTCGCGCAACGCTTTGGCGTCAAAACCTTCCAACCGGGTCGAGACCACCCGCACCCCGCCAATCTGCGCCGCCGAGGCGGCCAGGTCGGTCGCGGCGCCGGAGGCGGCCTTGGCCTTGATCGATTCGAGCTCGCGTTCGAGCTTTTTCTGCCGGTCCAGCAGGGCCCGCAGCTTGTCGGCCACGTCGGCGGCATTGCCGCCGAGCAGACGCGCGGCCTGTTCCAGACGCTGCTCCTCTTCGGCCACGTAGTCCAGCGCGCCCTGCCCGGTCAGCGCTTCGATCCGGCGCACGCCGGCCTGGACGCCGCTCTCGGAGACGATCTTGAACAGGCCGATGTCGCCGGTGCGCGCGACGTGGGTGCCGCCGCAGAGCTCGGTCGAGGCCTCGCCCATGCGCAGCACCCGCACGCGGTCGCCGTATTTCTCGCCGAACAACGCCATGGCACCGAACTCCAGGGCTTCCTGCATGCCCATCTGGTGGACTTCGGCCTCGTAGTTGCGGCGCACCTCGGCGTTGACCTGGCGCTCGATCTGCGCGAGCTCGGCATCGGTCATCGGGTTGAAGTGCGAGAAGTCGAAACGCAGGCGGTCCGGGGCGACCAGCGAGCCCTTCTGGGTCACATGGTCGCCGAGCAGGCGGCGCAGGGCCGCATGCAGCAGGTGGGTCGCCGAATGGTTGAGCACGGTCGCCGCGCGGCGCGCCTCGTCGACGGCGCCCAGGACGCGGTCGCCGCGCTTGAGGGTGCCGGCGGTCAGCTCGCCGATGTGGCCGTGGAACTGGCCGGCGAACTTCTGGGTGTCGCGGACCAGGAAGCGGGTGCCGGCTTCGTCGAGCTCGCCGGCGTCGCCGACCTGGCCGCCGCTTTCGGCGTAGAACGGGGTGCGCTCGAGGATCACCACCGCGTTGTCGCCGGCCACGATCTGGTCGACCGGCATGCCGTCGCGCAGCAGGGCGACGACTTCCAGGCCGCCCTCGGTCAGACGGTCGTAGCCTAGGAATTCGGTCGGGGCGAGCTTGGCGGCGAGTTCCGCCGGCATCGTGGTCTTGCTGCCGAAGTCGGCGCCTTCGCGGCCGCCCTGCTTCTGCTTGGCCATGGCGGCGTCGTAGCCCTCCATGTCCAGGGTCAGGCCGCGCTCGCGCGCGATGTCGGCGGTCAGGTCGGTCGGGAAACCGTAGGTGTCGTAGAGGCGGAACACGTCGATGCCGGGGATCACCCCGGTCGAGCGCTCGGCCACTTCGTCGAAGATGCGCATGCCCGAATCGAGGGTCTGCGAGAAGCGTTCCTCTTCGGCCAGCAGTGCGCGTTCGACGAACTCGCGCTTGGCCGCCAGTTCCGGATAGCCGTCGGCCATCACTTCGACCAGCGCCGGCACCATCAGATGGAAGAACGGCTTCTTCTGCCCGAGCATCCAGCCATGGCGCAGCGCGCGGCGGATGATCCGGCGCAGCACGTAGCCGCGGCCGTCGTTGGACGGCAGCACGCCGTCGACGATCAGGAACGAACAGGCACGGATGTGATCGGCGATCACCCGCAGCGACTTGTTCTGCAGATCCTGGGTGCCGGTGAAGCGCGCCGCAGCGGCGATCAGGTGGCGGAACAGGTCGATGTCGTAGTTGCCGTGTACGCCCTGCAGCACCGCTGCCAGACGCTCCAGGCCCATGCCGGTGTCGACGCACGGCGCCGGCAACGGCAGCAGGCTGCCGTCGGGCTGGCGGTCGAACTGCATGAAGACCAGGTTCCAGATCTCGATGAAGCGATCGCCGTCCTCATCGGGCGAACCCGGCGGGCCGCCGGCGATGTGGTCGCCGTGGTCGTAGAAAATTTCGGTGCACGGGCCGCAGGGGCCGGTGTCGGCCATCTGCCAGAAGTTGTCCGACGCGAACGGCGCACCCTTGTTGTCGCCGATGCGGACGATGCGCTCGGCCGGCACGCCGATCTTCTGGTTCCACAGTGCGTAGGCCTCGTCGTCGGTGTGATAGACGGTGACCCACAGGCGCTCCGGCGCCAGACCCCAGACCTTGGTCAGCAGCTCCCAGGCCCAGACGATGGCGTCTTCCTTGAAGTAGTCGCCGAACGACCAGTTGCCGAGCATCTCGAAGAAGGTGTGGTGACGAGCGGTGTAGCCGACCTGGTCGAGGTCGTTGTGCTTGCCGCCGGCACGCAGGCAACGCTGGACGTCGGCCGCGCGCACATAGCCCGGCTTTTCGCTGCCGAGGAAAACGTTCTTGAACTGCACCATGCCCGAGTTGGTAAACAACAACGTCGGGTCGTTGGCCGGCACCAACGGTGCCGACGGCACGATGGTGTGACCTTTGCCCCGAAAGAACTCGAGGAAATCGCTGCGGATTTCAGTGGTGGTTTTCATGCCTGGGATTATTTGCCTGGTCGGGAGCGGTGCCGCTCGACCGAACCCATGCCACCACGATGGAGGCATCGACTGGAGCAGGCAACCCGGGACCCGAAAGCCGCGTAGCCTAACAGGCCCGGGGGCCTTATGTGCAAGGCCGTACGGCAAATATGTCCGACCGTTCAGTCGTCGACGGCGGAACGGTTCGCATTACGCGCCGTATCGCCGTCGAAGCCCCGCCGCATCAGCAGATCGGCGGCCTTGCGCCGCCTTGCCGGGTCGGCGGCGAAGTCCTCGCCGTAGCGGCGTCGGACCAGATCGCGGGCGTTCTGCAGCCAGTCGCCCTCGTAACGGCCCAGGGCGTCGGCGATGGTCTGGCTGTCCAGGCCGTGGCTGGCCAGTTCGGCACGTATGTGCAAGGGCCCATAACCATTGCCGGCGCGGCTTCTGACCATGCTTTCGGCAAAGCGGACGTCGTTCTGCCAGCCGGCCTCGGCCAGCTGGGCAA
Source organism: Lysobacter sp. CA196 (assembly GCF_052078695.1). Lineage (NCBI taxonomy): Bacteria > Pseudomonadati > Pseudomonadota > Gammaproteobacteria > Lysobacterales > Lysobacteraceae > Lysobacter > Lysobacter sp. CA196. The sequence continues at coordinate 436,993 of NZ_JBQJIN010000001.1, forward strand.
CTGCGGTTTCGACCTCGCCGGCATCGAGGCCGCGGGAGGTCAGTTTGCGGGTCAGCTCCTTGCGCGAATGCTCGCGACGGGTCAGCAGGCCCAGGGCGCGCTGGGTCGGGCTCTGCTCGCGCGGCGCCCGCCGGCGCTTGCCCGCACCGGAGCCATCGGGGCTGCTTAGACTTTCGTCGAACAGTGCACTGGGTCGATCTTCCGCAGAGGCCTCGGAGGCCGAATCGACCGGATCGGCGCCGCCCAGGGCCAGCTGCGCTTCGAAGCGGTCGGCCTCGGGCCAGGCCGACCCGGCCGGCTCGGACCGCTCCTGACGACCGGCCCCGCCGCGAAAACCACCGCTTCCGTACAATTTCGAGGCGAACGGTTTCGAGCCGAAGCCGTTGGAGCCGGATCGTTTCGAACCCGACGACGGTTTCAAACCCGAGCCTTTGGAGCCGAAGCCGCCGCCCGAGAACCCGGTGCGCCGGTCGGTGTCCGGGCCCGAACTCGGGCCGGCCGTGCCCTCATCCATGTCCAAGGACCTGTCCGGCACTGCAGGCTGATCCGGACCGGAGGCCAACGGGCCCAGGGCCGACTTCGCAACCGCGCTGCCGGCCTCGATCGCACGCATCCGCGCACGCAGCTCCTCGCGAAGCTGCGTGTCGCAGTCGGAACCGCGGCCGGGCTTGGGCCTGGCCTGCCCGCCCTGCCCGTCCGGGTCTTCGGCGCCGCCTTCACGATGCCGATCGTCGTCGTGCCGATCCGACGTCATGGAGCCTTAACCGTTAAGAGCCGAACCATTCAGAGCCTGGCGATCATTCCTCGACGGCTTCGTCGCGCGGGGCGTCGCTCGGGACGAACTTCTCGCGCAAGGTCGCCTCGAGACGCGCGGCCAGCTCGGGGTTTTCCTTGAGGTATTGGCGGGCGTTTTCCTTGCCCTGACCGATGCGCTCGTCGCCGCAGCTGTACCAGGCGCCGGACTTCTCGACCAGTTTGGCTTCCACGCCCATGTCGATCAGTTCGCCTTCGCGCGAAATGCCTTCGCCGTAAAGGATTTCGGTCAGGACCTGTTTGAACGGGGGCGCCAGCTTGTTCTTGACGACCTTGATCTTGGTCTGGTTGCCGATGATCTCGTCGCCTTTCTTGATCGCGCCGATGCGGCGGATGTCCAGGCGCACCGAAGCGTAGAACTTGAGCGCGTTGCCGCCGGTGGTCACTTCCGGGCTCTGGCCCGGCATCATCACGCCGATCTTCATGCGCAGCTGATTGATGAAGATCACCAGGGTGTTGGAACGCTTGATGTTGCCGGTCAGCTTGCGCAGCGCCTGGCTCATCAGGCGGGCCTGCAGGCCCGGCAGCTGGTCGCCCATCTCGCCTTCGATTTCGGCCTTCGGGGTCAGCGCGGCGACCGAGTCGATCACCACCATGTCCACCGCGGCCGAACGCACCAGCATGTCGGCGATTTCGAGCGCCTGCTCGCCGGTGTCGGGCTGCGAGACCAGCAGGTCGTCGATGTTGACGCCGAGCTTGCCGGCGTAGATCGGGTCGAGCGCGTGCTCGGCGTCGATGAAGGCCGCGGTGCCGCCCTTCTTCTGGCACTCGGCGATGGCCTGCAGGGTCAGCGTGGTCTTGCCCGAGGACTCCGGACCATAGATCTCGACGACACGGCCCTTGGGCAGGCCACCGATGCCGAGCGCGATGTCGAGCATCAGCGAGCCGGTGCCGATGACTTCGGCGGCTTCGACCGGGCGGTCGCCCATGCGCATCACCGAGCCCTTGCCGAACTGCTTCTCGATCTGGCTCAAAGCGGCGGAAAGAGCGCGCTTTTTGTTCTCGTCCATGGTGGTGTCCTTAAGTCGTGTCGTGGTGAGAGGGAAATTAGAGGAGGCGGATCGCAGAGACTGAGACCGCGGCGCCTGAAGGCAAATTATCGCTCGCCGCGGCGGCGGTCAGCCGGGCGGAAGCCTGCGCGGGAGTCGGATTTCTCCGCGAAAGCGCCGCGGAAATCGACTCGTCCAGGCCTTGCAGGGCGGCTTGCGCGGCAGGCACGGCGGCACAGGCGCGCACCGAGCCGTAGCGATCGACGTTGGGATCGGGCTTCGCGCGGGCCATGTCAGCGATTCGGCCGGACCAGGCCGCAGTACAGGCCCTCGATCGCGAAATCCTGATCGGGTTGGACCTCGATCGGCGCGTAGTCGGGGTTGCGCGGCAGCAGACGGATGCGGTCCTTGCCGATCTTGAGCAGCTTGACGGTGATTTCGTCGTCGATGCGCGCCACCACGATCTGCCCGGACCGGGCGTCGCGGGTGCGGTGCACGCCGATCAGGTCGCCGTCGAAAATGCCTTCGTCGCGCATCGAGTCGCCCTTGACCTTGAGCAGGTAGTCCGGCGACGGAAAGAACATGTTGCGATCGAGCAGGACGTAGTTGTCGGCGCCGGCGTCCGCGCCGATCGGCGCCCCGGCGGCGACGCGGCCAAGCACCGGTAGACGGATCGCCTCTTCGTTCGCCGACACCAGACCCAGCTCGCGCTGCGCCTGCGGCGATGGCTGCAGCACGCGGATGCCGCGCGCCCTGCCCGGCATGCGCTCGATGGCGCCGGCGGTCTCCAGCGCATCGAGGTGGTATTGCGCCGCGCGCACGCCCTTGAAGCCGAAGGCCTTGGCGATTTCGGTCTGCGACGGCGGGAAACCCTCGACGTCGATCCGTTCGGCGATCAGCGCGAGGATGGCTTGCTGGGTGTCGGTGAGATTCATGGTTAGTAGTATTACTACTAACAAACCATGGGAGCAAGTGTCTCGGCCGGCCATTTAATTGACAAAGTCAAACAATCGCCTAGTCTGAGGCTCTACTCCCGGAGCCCCGACATGACCGCCGTTGCCGAGACCGCCGACGTCGATGCCGTTCGTGCCTTCAATCGTTTTTATACCCGCCGGATCGGCGTACTGCAGGAAGACTTGCTCGACAGTCCCTTCCCGCTGACCCAAGCGCGGGTGTTGTTCGAACTCGCCCAGCGCGAACCGGTGGCCGCGCGCGACATCGGCGAGGTGCTCGGCCTGGACCCCGGCTATCTGAGCCGCATCCTGCAGGGCTTCGCCAGCGACGGCCTGATCGAGAAAACCCGCTCCGAGCAGGACGCACGCAGCTTCGTGCTGACCTTGTCGGCGAAGGGCCGCGAGGCCTTCGCGGTGCTCGATCGCAGCTCGCACGAGTCGACCGCGACGATGCTGTCGGCCTTGTCGATGCTGGATCGGGACCGCCTGTTGCGCGCGATCCGCGAGGCCGAACAGGCCTTGTCGACACCGTCGCTGCCGGCTGCGCAGCGCCTGCTGTTGCGCGAGCACCGGATCGGCGACATCGGCTGGGCGATCGAGCGGCACGGGCGTCTGTACGCGGACGAGTACGGCTGGAACGGCGAGTTCGAAGCCTTGGTCGCGACTTTGTTCGCGCGCTTCGCGACCCGTCACGACCCGCAATACGAACGCTGCTGGATCGCCGAACTCGACGGCGAACGGGTCGGCTGTGTGTTCGTGGTCCGCAATGAGGACGATGCCGCCACCGCGCAGTTGCGTTGCCTGCTGGTCGATCCACGCGCCCGCGGCCTGGGCGTCGGCCGCCGCCTCGTCGAAACCTGCATGGCGTTCGCGCGCGACGCCGGTTATCGGCGGATGCTGCTGTGGACCAACGACGTGCTGGGCTCGGCGCGCAAGATCTACGAAGGCTGCGGCTTCGGCCTGATCGAGCAGGAGCCGCACCACAGCTTCGGCCACGACCTGGTCGGCCAGGTCTGGGCTCGCGAACTGGATTGATCGGATCGACCGATCGAGCGAATCGGCGGACGAGCGTGGACGCCCGCTGCGGGCGTAATCGTCCCAGCCCTCCGTCGCGGCGTCAGTTCGTCAGCGATTGCATCGCGTGCAGGGCCGCGGCGACGGTCTTGCGCCGCACCGCTTCGCGATCGCCGTCGAAATGGAAGACCTCGGCCATCGGGTAACCGCCGCGGCGTTTCCAGGCGATCCAGACCGTACCGACCGGCTTGTCCTCGGTGCCGCCGCCGGGGCCGGCGATGCCGGTCACCGCGACCGCGATGGTCGCGCCGGTATTGGCCAGCGCGCCGGAAACCATTTCGATCACCGTCTCGCGGCTGACCGCGCCGTACTGCTCCAGGGTTTGCGGGCGCACGCTCAGCAGCGACTGCTTGGCCTCGTAGCTGTAGGCCACGATGCCGCAACCGAACCAGACCGAGGAACCGGCGATATCGGTCAGGGTCTTGGCGATCCAGCCGCCGGTACAGCTCTCGGCGGTGACCAGCATGTGGTGGTTGAGGCGTGCCGCCTCGCCGAGTCGTTCGGCGAGGCCACGCAGGGCGGTGTCGCTGGTATCGGGCGTCATGGCGCCACTATAACGGGCGTCGCGGGCGTGGCTTTGCCTGGACGGTCGGGATGGGCGGCCGATTGGCGCGCGGGCCTCCCTGTAGGAGCGGCGTGAGCCGCGACAGGGGATGCGGGGTTGCATGAAGTGGCGTCGCCGTTGCGGCCACGCGGTCGCGGCTTGCGCCGCTCCTACCCTTGAAGCCAAAGCGATGCGATGTGGGATTGCATCGGGTGGCGTCGCCGTTGCGGCTACGCGGTCGCGGCTTGCGCCGCTCCTACCCTTGACCGCGTCGCGACCGCTTTGGGGTAGGAGCGGCGCAAGCCGCGATCAACCGAAGCGATCGACGTAAGCGCCACGACCGAAGCCCGGCCATACGGCGCTCTTGCCCTGGCATGCGGCCCTCCCCCACAACGGTGTAACCGCGTTATGGGGCGCCGGGTTGCATCGGGCGACGACGTGGTGGCGGTGGCGCGGTCGCGGCTTGCGCCGCTCCTACCCTTGGAGCGCGGAAGCGCAGCATCCCCTGTAGGAGCGGCGTCGATCGCTCTCGCGAAGGAAACGGCGTCGCCGCCGCTCCCCCGGGTCGCTCAGTACATCACCCGCAAGGTCACGCCGTAGGTGCGCGGGGCGCCCAGGAACGCATTCCAGGAGCCGGTCTGCAACGGCGCATCGAAGCCGACCTGCTTGTACTCCTCATCGGTCAGGTTCATCGCCCAGGCCTCGACCATCCAGCGCCGGTTCTTGGCGCCGATGCCCAGGCGCGCATTGACCACGGTGTAGGCCTCCTGGCCCTTCTCCGGGTCGAGGTCGGAACCGGTGTTGTAGTCGGACGAGTACTTCGCGCCGATGTTGAAGCGGCCGATCAAGGAAGCGCCGAAATCCCACTGGTAGGTCGCCGAAGCCGAGGCCGACCACAGCGGCGCGAAGCTCGCCCGCGCGCCCGGCAACTTGGCCAGGTCGGCATCGGGCAGCGGGTCGTCACCGTACTTGGTATCGGCATACATCAGGCCGCCCTGCAGCATCAGGCCCTTGAGCCCGGTCTGCCACAGGATCTCGGTGTCGATGCCCTGCGAAACCACTTCCGGGATCGAACGCACCACGAAACTGGTGCCGAGAAAGCTGTTGAGCTGGAAGTCGGTGTAGGTCTGGTGGAACAGAGTCGCGTTGAGCAGCAGGTTGCCGTCGGCCCAGGTGGTCTTGGCGCCCAACTCGTAGCTGTCGACGAACTCGCCCGGGAACGAGGTGTCGTTGACCGGGGCGATGCCGGCGGTGCCCGAGGACAGGCCGTTGGACGACTGCACGCGATCCAGGTTGAAGCCGCCGGCCTTGTAGCCGCGCGCGGCCGAGGCGTAGCCCATGACGTGCTCGTTCCAACGGTAGGCGGCCTTGATCGTGCCCGACCATTCCTTCTCGTCGCGTTCCTGCTTGGTCACCCGGCCGTTGTGCAAGGTGTTGGCCCACGGCAGGCACATGAAACCGACCACCTGCTGGACCAGCGCCGCGCGCGCCGCGGCCGGCACGCCGCGTGCGGCCAGGGCCGCGCCGACCCGGGTCGGGTTGGCCAGCGCCGCGCCGCAGCCGAGGCCGCCGTTGGGATTGCTGTAGACCGAGTCGAGTTCCTTGTTCTCCTTGGTGTAGCGCAGGCCCAGGGTGATATCGAGGGCGTCGGTCGCATGCCAGGTGTTGTTGGTGAACAAGGCGACGCTCTTGCTGTTCTGCTGGTAGCGGTCGAGCGCACCGAGCCCGCCGAAGCTGCTGCCGAACGGGCGGCCCGAAGCCTGCGACAAGAAGGTCGCGGCGTTGGCGGTGTTGATCAGCCCGGCCGGGAAGCGCGCGGCGATCTGGCTCAGCACCGCGGTCGACAGGTAGGGCTCGTAATGCGCGCCGAGGCTGTAGGAGTCGTTGCGCTTGAGGTCTTCGTCGGCATAGAACAGGCCGAACATCCAGTCGAGCTTGTCGGTCGCGCCGGTCAGGCGGAATTCCTGGCTGAACTGCTTGAAGCCGGTGAAGGATTCGTCCGGGTCCGGATTGCGGTAGATCAGGTCGGCGGTGGTGAAATCGAAATCCAGGCCGTTCATCGCCTGCCAGTCGCGCGAGGCGGTGACCGAGGTCAGGGTGGCGCCGCCGAACCACGGCGTGATCCAGTTGACCTCGGCCGAGACGCCCTTGTCCTTGATGTCCTGGGTCGTCGGGCGGTTGCTCCAGGCCACGCGCGCGAACGGATCGGCGACCGGCGCCACGCCGGTGCCGCCGACCAGGGCATTGATGATCGCCGACGTCGGGCCGCGCACCGTGGTCAGGCCGACGCAGCAATTCTCTTCGCGGCTGCTGTAGTCGGCGATGAAGTTGATGTCGAGGTTCTCGGTCGGCTCCAACAGCAGCTGGCCGCGCAAGGTATGGAAGTTCTGGTCGCCGTCCTCGCGCTCGCCGCGCGGGCCGCGGCCGATCTCGACGTCGGTGAAACCGTCGCGCTTGCGCTTGCCGGCGTAGACGCGAAACGCGGCGTTCTCGCCGATCGCGGTATTGAACGAGCCGGCCAGGCCGACCGCGCCGTAGTTGCCGATCGTCAGCTCGCCCTCGACCGTGGTGTCGTAGCTCGGCCGCCGGGTGATGACGTTGATGACGCCGGCCGAAGTGTTCTTGCCGAACACCGTACCTTGCGGACCCTTCAGCACTTCGATGCGTTCGATTTCGCCGAGGTCGCCGAAGCCGACGCCGTTGCGCGGGCGATAGACGCCGTCGATGACCACGCCGACCGAGGACTCCAGGCCGGCGTTGTCGCCGACCGTGCCGATGCCGCGGATGCGCGCCACCGTCTGCACTTCGCTCTGGGTGCTGCTCACGGTCAGGCCCGGCACCAGTACCTGCAGATCCTTGACGTCGCGTACGCCGGTGTCCTGCAGCAGTTGCTCGGGCAGCGCGGTGATCGAGATCGGCACGTCCTGCATCGCCTCCTCGCGCTTCTGCGCGGTCACGGTGAGGCCGGCCAGCGTGGTGGCCTCCTCCTCGGCGGGCGTGGCGCCGGCCTGTTGCGCCTGTGCGGTCGCGGCGAGCGACGCCACGGCCAAAGCGATGGCCAAAGACAAGGACTTGCGACCCGGCTGGCGAGCGATCATCTGGTTTCCCCCAAGTTTGAATACGTTCGGGACGTGCTGGACTTCGATGTCCGGTGCGGCGGGTGCGCAAGATGAAGGCATGCGTCCGGGGGGCCGACCCGTGTCTGCGATGCCGCGCCCGTCCCCTGCGCGGACCACATCCTTGTTCGATACGTAATTCGTGAGCGATTGCGGCCTGAGTTCGTGAGGCGCGAATCGAATCGTCGTCCGGAAATTAGCATGCTGTTAACGAACGTCATGCGGCGATGCAACACCTTTGTACCGGCAATCGCTCGCCGAAGCGAACAAGCGCGTCGCATCGTGGTTCACGGCTTAAAAACGAACGAACGTTCGCGCTTTCAACGCGCGAGCGCACGACGCTGCGGTGTCGGATTGCGCAAACGCGACTGCACAGCCGTGCACGAAAACTGCGTCATCGGTCCGCCCGCGCTAGGGTCCATCCCAGGTGGCGTACCCTCCGCCCGCGGCGTGCAATGCAGGCGAACCTTCCGTGGAATCTCGCCCGAGCGGCGGAGTTCCGGCCCGTTCCCCCGACAAGGAATACGTCCATGGACAGCGTCAACGGCGTATCGCACAGCAGCGAATCGCAATCCACCGCCTCGGCCACCGAAGCCCAGACCGCGCCGAGCATCAGCGAAGAGCGCGAGGAGGAAATCCGCACCGAGCTGGCGCAGAACCCGCAGGCGGTCGCCGCGCTCGACCAGTTGGTCGCCGACCGCAACTTCGCCCAGCTCAGCGAAGAACAGAAAGTCGAATCGCTCAATTCGTTCATGAGCGCGCCCAATGCGGCGACGGCGACTTATCTGCAAGGCACCGCCGAGGTCAGTTTGAACCCCCAGGCGACCCCGTCCTCGCTGACGCCGGACGCCGGCACCCTGACCCTGGACGGCGTCACCTACAGCATCGAGCAAGGCAATCTGCTCGATGCCCAGGGCCAGACCGTCGGCACGATCCGCAACGACGGCAGCGTCCAGCTCGCCAGCGAAGCCACCGCGCGCAGCGTCTACGACAACATCAGCACCCGCGTGCAATTGACCGAACAAGTCGGCGCGCAGACCCGGACCCTGGTCGACCTGCATGCCGCCGATCCCCGCGGCCGCCTGGCCGACCCCAATCTGAATCAGGAAGTCGCCAATCGCGTCACCGCGGTGATCGAGCAAGCGCGCCGCGAAGGCATGAACATGCGCGTGGACACCGCCTATCGCACCTTCGCCGAACAGGACGCGCTGTACGCACAGGGCCGCACCGCACCGGGCAACCGGGTCACCAACGCGCGCGCCGGCCAGTCCTGGCACAACTACGGCGTCGCGGTCGACCTGGTTTTCAACAACGCCAACGGCCAGCCGAGCTGGGCCGAGACCAACAACTGGGACCGCTACGGCGAGATCGCCGTCGCCCAGGGGCTGGAATGGGGCGGCAACTGGCAAGGGCTGGTCGACCGTCCGCACGTCGAATACCACCCCGGCTTCGACGCCGGCGATGCGCGCAACATGGTGCAGAGCCATCGCCAGGGCGGGCTGGAGGCGGTCTGGGACCGCATGGGGATCGGCCAGATACCGTGACCGAGGCCGCGGTGCCCCGCCTCGCGATGGCTAGACTGGTTCGCGCATGAACTCGAACCCGCACCGCCCGTGTTTCGCGATCGCCTGTGCGATCGCCCTGTTGCCGGCCTGCCGGGCCGGTGCCGCGCGCCCTGCCCCCGTGTCGCCCACCGCGTCGGCCACTGCCGAAGCCGCCGCGTCGCCGCGTCTGCTCGCCGGAGCCGGTGCGGTCGCGTTTCACCCGAGCCGGCCGCTGCTCGCCTGGAGCGACGGCAAGCGCTGGCATGTGCTCGACCTGCGCAGCCGCCGGGTCGCCGACTTCGCCACCGACAGCGAAATCGCCGACCTCGGCTACGCGCCCGATGGCGACCTGTGGCTGGTCGCCGATCATGCCGAGCGTTGGCGCGACGACCGGCTCGGCTGCCGCAGCGACGCCGCCGACCTGAGCCGGGTGCTCGGCACCGCGAACGACGGTCTCGCCGCCGCCGGCTACGGCCAATCCGACGGCGTCGGGCCCTTGCGTCGTCCGGTCTGGATCGATCGTCGCTGCGCCATCGCCCGCTACCCGGCCGAGCCGTTGCCGGCCGGCGTCGCCGATGCCTCCGCCGACGATGGCGGCATCGCCGGCAAGGACACCCGGCCGCCCCGGGCGGTGCCGGCTGGATTCGTCGCCCCCGCCGATACGCCCGCCAAACCGGTCGCGGTGTCGCACGACGGCCGTTGGTGGGTCGGCGAAACAGCAGGACGCTTGCTGTTGTATCGGACTGCGAACGGCCGCTGAGTGCGGACCGCATAGACCCCGAGCCCGTTTGCGACCGACGAGAACCAAGCTGGGCCAAGCCGAACTCGCCTGAGCGCCGGCCACGCGTCGCGGCGCGGGTCTGCAGCCCGGCTGGCATACTGTGCGCCCGCCTGCAGCCCAAGTGCGCAGGCTCCTTCCGCATCAGAACACCGGTATTTCGTGTCCGCCCCAGACTCCTCCAGCGCCCGCAATCTCGACGCCCACACCCCGCTCATGCGCCAGTTCTTCGCCGCCAAGGCGGAGCATCCGGACGTACTGATGTTCTTCCGTATGGGCGATTTCTACGAGCTGTTCTACGACGACGCCCGCAAGGCGGCGCGACTGCTCGACATCACCCTGACCCAGCGCGGCAATTCGGCCGGGCAACCGATCCCGATGGCCGGCGTGCCGCACCATTCGGCCGAAGGCTATCTCGCGCGCCTGGTCGCGCTCGGCGAATCGGTGGCGATCTGCGAGCAGATCGGCGACCCGGCGCTGGCGAAGGGCATCGTCGAACGCAAGGTGGTGCGGATCATCACCCCGGGCACGGTCACCGACGAGGCCTTGCTCAACGAACGCCGCGACACCTTGTTGCTGGCGGTCGCGCGCGGCAAGAACGCTTACGGCGTGGCCTGGGCCGACCTGGCCTCGGGCCGCTTCCTGGTCAACGAAGTCGCCAGCGAAGACGCCCTGGAAGCCGAACTGGCCCGGCTGGAGCCGGCCGAATTGCTGGTCGCCGACGAAGACGGCTGGGCGCCGTTCGTGGCCGAACGCAACGGCATGCGTCGCCGACCGCCGTGGCTGTTCGACGTCGACAGCGGCCGCCGCCAGTTGCTGCGTTTCTTCGGCCTGCACGATCTCAGCGGTTTCGGCCTGGAAGACAAGCCGCTGGCGATCGCCGCCGCCGCGGCCCTGCTCGGCTATGTCGAGGAAACCCAGAAGCAGCGCCTGCCGCATTTGACCTCGATCGCGATCGAATCCGGCGACGGCGCGATCGCGATGAACGCGGCCACCCGCCGTCATCTCGAACTCGACAGCCGCATCGACGGCGACAGCCGCACCACCGTACTCGGCGTGCTCGACAGCACGGTGACGCCGATGGGCGGGCGCCTGTTGCGGCGCTGGCTGCACCGCCCGTTGCGCGACCGCAGCGTTTTGCGCCATCGCCACCAGGCGGTGGCGACCTTGATCGACAGCCGCGCCGGCGACGACATCCGCGAACGCTTCCGCGCGCTCGGCGACCTGGAACGCATCCTCTCGCGCATCGCCCTGCGCAGCGCGCGCCCGCGCGACCTGTCGACCTTGCGCGACGGCCTCGGCCTGTTGCCCGACGTGCGCGCGAGCCTGAGCCCGCTCGACTCGCCGCGCCTCAACGCTTTGGGCGCCGAACTCGGCGAACACGACGCGCATGCGCATCTGCTGGCCGAGGCGATCGTGCCGCAGCCGCCGGTGCTGGCCCGCGACGGCGGCGTGTTCGCGACCGGCTACGACGCCGAGCTCGACGAGCTGCGCACCTTGTCGACCAACGCCGATCAGTTCCTGGTCGACCTGGAAGCGCGCGAGCGCGCCAGCAGCGGCATCGCCACGCTCAAGGTCGGCTACAACCGCGTTCACGGTTATTACCTCGAGATCAGCAAGGGCCAGGCCGACAAGGCGCCGACCCATTACACCCGGCGGCAGACGCTCAGCAATGCCGAACGTTACATCACCGAGGAACTCAAGCAGTTCGAGGACAAGGTGTTGTCGGCGCGCGAGCGTTCGCTGGCGCGCGAACGCTTGCTGTACGAACAACTGCTCGACGTCCTCAACGAACGCTTGGAACCGCTTAAGCACTGCGCCGCCGCGCTGGCCGAGCTCGACGTGCTGTGCGGCTTCGCCGAACGCGCACAGGCGCTGGACTGGACCCAACCGGAGCTCGGCGATGCGCCGGGCCTGCGCATCGAACGCGGCCGCCATCCGGTGGTCGAAGCGGTGCGCAAGGACCCGTTCGAGCCCAACGACCTGATCCTCGACGAAGACAACGGTCGGCGCATGCTGGTCATCACCGGCCCGAACATGGGCGGTAAGTCGACCTACATGCGCCAGAACGCGCTGATCGTGCTGCTCGCGCATATCGGTAGCTTCGTGCCGGCTTCGCGCGCGCTGATCGGCCCGATCGACCGCATCCTGACCCGCATCGGCGCCGGCGACGACCTCGCCCGCGGCCAGTCGACCTTCATGGTCGAGATGAGCGAGACCAGCTACATCCTGCACCACGCGACCGACCAGTCGCTGGTGTTGATGGACGAGATCGGCCGCGGTACCTCGACCTACGACGGCCTGGCCCTGGCCGAAGCCTGCGCACGCCACCTCGCCCACAGCAACCGCGCCTACACCCTGTTCGCGACGCATTACTTCGAACTCACCGCCTTGGCCGAGCCCGGCAACGGCATCGCCAACGTCCACCTCGACGCGGTCGAGCACGGTGACCAGCTAGTGTTCATGCATGCGGTCAAGGACGGCCCGGCCGACCGCAGCTTCGGCCTGCAGGTCGCCGCCCTCGCCGGTCTGCCGAAGTCGGTGGTCAAGCAGGCGCGCGGGCGTTTGATCGAACTCGAACAGCAGGGCCGCGACACGCCCAAGCCTTCGTTCGCCACCGCCGCCCTCGACCAGCCGCAACAGTTCGGCCTGTTCGCCACCTCCTCGGCCGCGTTGGACGCACTGGCCGAGGTCGATCCGGACGAACTGACGCCGAAGCAGGCCCTGGAAGCGCTGTACCGGATCAAGGCGCTGGTCTGAGCGTTGTCGGCGGCGCAGGCCGCTGCTGTTTCGTTGCTCGTGGCGGATGCGCTTGCCTCGCCATTACCCCAAGACAAGCTGCGCCTGCCTTACGGCCTCATCCCCGCGCAGGCGGGGGTCCAGGGCTTTACCGCAGCATCGCTCTGAAGTCTCTGGGCCCCGCCTGCGCGGGGATGACGGCTGCGAAATCCGCCGGGATAAGGGCTGACAGATCGAAAGCTGCTGAGCGCCGTCGCGGGACGACGGCTGAGAGATCGATAGCGGCATCAAACGACATCGCCGTCAGCCGTCATAGCGCACGGTCCCTATCGGGCGAACCGCTAAACTAGCGCCCGGAACGGACACCGGAGCGCATGTGGAAGCCTTATTACTCGTCGTCGGCCTGATCGCCGGCCTGATTCTCGCGCGTCTTTATCGGCCGCAGGCGGCGGTCGCCGCTGCGGTGGTGGATGCGCCGCGGGCCGATGCGGAACAGCTGCCGAGCGCCGAACAAATCCAAAGCGAAACTCCGGCCGAACCGACTTCGGAAACGAGCGAAACGCCGGAAGATCAACTCCTTCGCTTAGTCCGTTCCATCGACGCGCTCGACGAACGCATCCAGCGTCCGCAGGATCTGCTCGCACTGCCCGAATTCCACCAGGGCGTCGACTTGGTCGCAAGCGAGGCCTTCAGCGCCGCCGATCTGATGCGCCAGCTCAGCGGCACCGGTTACGTGCAGCAGTCGATGATCACCAAGGCGCTGCCGCGCCGCAGCGACGTCGCGCTCGACCCGGTGTTCGAACACGTCGGTCAGTTCGGCGGCTATCCGCTGCACTTCCTGATCGAGTACCTGCGCACCCGCCCCGACGCCAGCGACCTGCCCAAGCTCCTGCGCCATGCCCAGCCGTGGTGGTGGGACTTCGCCCCGCTGCGCCAGCAACTGCGCGATTACCTGCAATGGGCCGAATCAGTCGGGCCGGCGCCGGCCGCTCCGGTGCTGGAAGAACTGGAGGAGCACGCCGCGACCCAGTTGCGCGACACCCTCAAGCGCTTCCAGTCGCCACTGTTGGAACCCCTGCTCGAACAAGCCGAACACGCCGCCAACGCGCGCCGCGAAAGCCGCGTGCTCGGCGCCTTCGGCCGAGTCAACGCGAGCGCCAAGCCGCAGACGCGCATCGTCCACGACGCTCTCGCCCGCCAACTCGAACGCCTGCACGAATTGCTGTCGGGCGACGACGCCGCTTCGGTGCTGGTCTCCGGCGAGCACGGCGTCGGCAAGACCGTGCTGATCGACCTGCTGGCCGAGCGCCTGCAGGCCGAAGGCTGGCTGGTGTTCGAAGCCTCGGCGGCCGAGATCCTGTCCGGCCAGAGCTACATCGGCGAACTCGAAGAGCGGGTCCGCGAGATGCTGGGCGTGCTCAACCGCAAACGCGCGGTGTGGCGCGCGCCGGAATTCTTCGACCTGCTCGCCAAAGGCTCGCACTCGCGCGACCCGCGCGGCCTGCTCGACCTGGTGCTGCCGGCGATCGAGCGCGGCCAGCTGCGGGTGATCGGCGAGATCACCCCGCGCCAATTGGCGCAGTTGCTGATCGCGCGTCCGGTCATCAAGCACCACCTCGAAATCGTGCAGTTGTTGCCGACCGAAGCCGACGCGCTGGAGGCGATCGCCGCCGAGTGGGCGCGCCTGGAAGGCGAGCGTCTCGGCCGGCCGGTGGCGGACGCGCGCGCGCTAGCCGAGGGCGCGCGCATGGCCGCCCAGTACTTCCCCGAACAACAAGAGCCGGGCCGTTTGCTGCGCCTGCTCAACGACGCCCTGCTGAGCGCGCTGGCCGAAACGCCGCCGGCGCTGCCGCTCGACGCCGAGCGCCTGCTAGCGACCATCGCCCAGCGCAGCGGCCTGCCGCTCGACGTCATCGACGACCGCCAGAGCCTCGACCTCGACCGCCTGCGCGCCTTCTTCCGCCAGCGCGTGATCGGCCAGGACGAAGCGGTCGATGCCCTGCTCGACCGCATCGCGATGCTCAAGGCCGGTCTGATCGACAGCAGCCGGCCGATCGGCGTGTTCCTGTTCGCCGGCCCGACCGGTACCGGCAAGACCGAACTGGCCAAAGCCCTCGGCGAGCTGTTGTTCGGCAGCGACGAACGCCTGTTGCGCCTGGACATGAGCGAGTTCCAGTCGGAGGACTCGGCCTGGCGCCTGACCGCCGACGAAGGCGGCCAGAGCGGCGTGCGTTCGCTGACCTCGCGCATCCGCGAACAGCCGTTCTCGGTGGTGCTGCTGGACGAGTTCGAGAAGGCCCATCCGAAAGTCTGGGACCTGTTCCTGCAGGTGTTCGACGACGCGCGCCTGAGCGACCGCAGCGGCCACACCGCCGACTTCCGCCACAGCATCATCATCCTGACCAGCAACGTCGGCTCGACCATCTCGCGCAGCGCCGGTCCGGGCTTCACCTCGGCGCGCGGCGGCTATTCGCGCGATGCGGTCGAGAAGGCCTTGTTCGACACCTTCCGCCGCGAGTTCCTCAACCGCCTCGACCGCATCGTGCTGTTCAATCCGCTCGACCGCAGCCTGATGCGCGAGATCCTGCACAAGGAACTCAAGCGCGTGCTGACCCGGCGCGGCCTGCGCAATCGCGACTGGGCGGTGGAATGGGAGCCGTCGGCGATCGAATTCCTGCTCGACCGCGGCTTCACCCCCGACCTCGGCGCGCGGCCGCTGCGGCGCGCGATCGAGCACTACCTGCTGGCGCCGTTGGCGCGCAGCATCGTCGAGCACCGCGCGCCGCAGGGCGACCAGTTCCTGTTCGTGCGCAGCGCCGGCGACCAGCTCGACGTGCAGTTCATCGATCCCAACGCAGCGCGACGACAGGAAACGGCCGAGACCGAAGTCGCCGCGCCCGCCGACGCCGGCGATCTGCGCGATCTGGTCCATGCCCCATCGGCGTCCTCCGCGGCGGTGGCGCGGCTCGATGCCCGCCTGCAACAGCTCGACCAGACCGCGGTTGCGCAGGACTGGGTCTGCGCGCGCGAAGCCGATTACGCGCGCATGGCCGAAGCCGACTTCTGGAACGCGAGCGACCGCCATCTGGTGCTCGACCGCATCGAGCGTCGCGACCGCATCGAGAGTGCGCTCGATACCGCCCACCGCATGCGCCAGCGTCTGCGCGAAGACGGCGGCAACGACGAGTTCGCCGGCCGCATCGCCCAATTGCTGTTCCTGCTCGGTCTGGCGGTCGATGCCGTGCGCGAGCAGCGCCCGCAGGACGCCTTGATCGAAATCGATACCGACGAGGCCGCGCACCTGCGCCACGGCCCCGACCTGCGCCTGTGGTGGCAGCGCCTGCTGGCGATGTACCTGGCCTGGGCGCAGCGCCGCAACATGCGCGTCGAGGTGTTGCGCCAGGATGCCGAGCGCTGCAAGGCCTGGCTGGCGGTGAGCGGCTTCGGCGCCTTCGACCTGCTGCAGGCCGAGTCCGGCCTGCACGTACTCGAAGACCAGGAGGACGGCGTCACCCGTCGGGTCTCGCTGTCGGTGCAGGTCGCCCCGGACCTGCCGGGCCGCGCGCGCGTCGCCCAGGCCACGGCCGAAGGCGAGCGGCGCATCAGCCGCCGTTACCGCGAATCGCCTTCGCCGCTGGTGCGCGACGGCGTGCGCGGCTGGCGCAGCGGCCGCCTCGATCGCGTACTCGGCGGCGAATTCGACGTGATGCAGGGCGGTTGATGGGCGGTTGATTCGCGCCCGCACATCGTTTCGGGGCATCCCGCCGTCGGCCGCGATCGAATCGGCGACGGCTCGACCCTTCCGAATCCGTCAGGCGGTCACGGCCTGGCAGCGATAAGCCTTCCATGATCCGTGCTGGATGAAGCGGCCGCGCCGCCGTCCCGCAACGCCATCCATAGCCACTCCCTATCGGATACGTCGAAAGGATCGATTTCACATGCGGATGATCCCGGCC
Source organism: Lysobacter sp. CA196 (assembly GCF_052078695.1). Taxonomy (NCBI): domain Bacteria; kingdom Pseudomonadati; phylum Pseudomonadota; class Gammaproteobacteria; order Lysobacterales; family Lysobacteraceae; genus Lysobacter; species Lysobacter sp. CA196. Next base: position 453,499 of record NZ_JBQJIN010000001.1, read on the forward strand.
TATCGTTCCGTCGTCCCCACCTGACACGGAGCGCCAGCGATGAGCCAGCAGAACCGACGACCTTCGACACCCACAGCCTTCGGTGCTCGGGTCGGCGAATGTCCGGTTGCTGCCTCGGCGCGCCTGCGCGGATCGCCTTCATCGCACGACGGTCGGTCGAACGATCCGTCGCCCCCTTCCTGAACAAACCTTGCACGGACCCGCTGCCGGGCCCGTGCGCACGCTGTTGCGCCATACAAACGAACGTCCCCAGTCGCCGGATCCACCTCTTCAAAGGCACGTAGCCATGTCAAACGAAAGCAAATGCCCCTTCAATCACACCGCCGGTGGCGGTACCTCCAACCGCGACTGGTGGCCTAACCAGCTCAACCTCAAGGTCCTGCACCAACAGACCCCGCATGCCGACCCGATGAGCGAGGGCTTCGACTACGCCGAAGCCTTCAAGAGCCTCGACCTGGCCGCGTTGAAGAACGATCTGCGCGCGCTGATGACCGACTCGCAGGAATGGTGGCCGGCCGACTTCGGCCATTACGGCCCCTTGTTCATCCGTATGGCCTGGCACAGCGCCGGCACCTACCGCACTTTCGACGGCCGCGGCGGCGCCGGTGCCGGTCAACAACGTTTCGCCCCGCTCAACAGCTGGCCGGACAACGGCAACCTCGACAAGGCCCGCCGCCTGCTGTGGCCGATCAAGCAGAAGTACGGCAACAAGATCTCCTGGGCCGACCTGATGATCCTCACCGGCAACGTCGCCCTGGAATCGATGGGCTTCAAGACCTTCGGCTTCGCCGGCGGCCGCGCCGATGTCTGGGAACCGGAAGAACACGTCTACTGGGGCACCGAAACCACCTGGCTCGGCGACAAGCGCTACTCCGGCGACCGCGTCCTGGAAAACCCGCTCGGCGCCGTGCAGATGGGCCTGATCTACGTCAATCCGCAGGGCCCGAACGGCAATCCCGACCCGCTCGCCGCGGCCCGCGACATCCGCGAGACGTTCGCGCGCATGGCCATGGACGATGAGGAAACCGTCGCCCTGATCGCCGGCGGCCACAGCTTCGGCAAGACCCACGGCGCCGGCCCCGAATCGCACGTCGGCCGCGAGCCGGAAGGCGGCGAACTCGAACAACAGGGCCTGGGCTGGAGCAGCAGCTTCGGCAGCGGCCTCGGCGGCGACTCGATCACCAGCGGCCTGGAAGTCACCTGGACCAGCACCCCGACTCAGTGGAGCAACCAATTCTTCGAGAACCTGTTCGGCTACGAATGGGAACTGAGCAAGAGCCCGGCCGGCGCGCACCAGTGGATCGCGAAGGACGGCGCCGGCGCCGACAGCATTCCCGACGCGCACGACCCCAGCAAGCGCCGCGCGCCGACCATGCTGACCACCGACCTGTCGCTGCGCTTCGACCCGGCCTACGAAAAGATCTCGCGCCGCTTCCTGGAAAACCCCGATCAACTCGCCGATGCCTTCGCCCGCGCCTGGTTCAAGCTGACCCATCGCGACATGGGGCCGCGCGCACGCTATCTCGGCCCGGAAGTCCCGGCCGAAGAACTGATCTGGCAGGACCCGGTGCCGGCCGTCGACCACCCGCTGATCGACGAGCAGGACATCGCCGCACTCAAGAGCAAGATCCTCGCCTCGGGCCTGCCGGTCTCGCAATTGGTCTCGACCGCCTGGGCTTCGGCCTCGACCTTCCGCGGCTCCGACAAGCGCGGCGGCGCCAACGGCGCGCGCATCCGCCTGGCTCCGCAGAAGGATTGGGAGGTCAATCAGCCGGCGCAGTTGGCCAAGGTGCTGTCGACCCTGGAAGCGATCCAGCAAGACTTCAACGCCGCGCAATCCGGCGGCAAGAAAGTTTCGCTGGCCGACCTGATCGTGCTGGCCGGCGCCGCCGGCGTCGAGCAGGCGGCGAAGAACGCCGGCCATCCGGCCAAGGTGCCCTTCACCCCGGGACGCACGGACGCTACCGCCGCACAGACCGACGTCGATTCCTTCGCCGCGCTCGAACCCATCGCCGACGGCTTCCGCAACCACCTCAAGGGCAAGTACGAGGTCAGCGCCGAATCGTTGTTGATCGACAAGGCGCAGTTGCTCGACCTGAGCGCGCCGGAACTGACGGTACTGGTCGGTGGCCTGCGCATGCTCGGCACCAATGTCGGCCCGAGCCAGCACGGCGTGTTCACCCATCGCGCCGATGCCCTGAGCAACGACTTCTTCGTCAACCTGCTCGACATGGGCACGGTGTGGAAGCCGGTTTCGGATGCCAAGGACGTGTTCGAAGGCCGCGACCGCAAGACCGGCGAACTGAAGTGGACGGCGACCCGCGTCGACCTGGTGTTCGGTTCGCACTCGCAGTTGCGCGCGCTGGCCGAGGTGTATGCGAGCTCGGACGCGCAGGAGAAGTTCGTCCACGACTTCGTCGCCGCCTGGAACAAGGTGATGAACGCGGATCGCTTCGATCTCGCCTGACGAGGCCGGCTCGGCTTCGACTCGAACGGGCCGGCCGCGAGGTCGGCCCGTTTTGTTTCCGAACCGGTGGGTTCCAAGCCGGCGGACGGGCGAACCGGCGCCTGGCAGTCCGAACGATAGATCGCCCCGGATCGTCGTTTATCGGCTGCCTATCGCCCGCTTATCGGCGGATAAGTGTGCTATCGAAAAAAACCCGCGAATCTCACCCCAAGCTCATCGGCCGGCGCTAGCATCGGGGTTCCTCGCAATGGACCCACCCCGATGAGCGCTTCGCTGACCGACGACCTTCTCAACCAACTCCAGGGCCAGCCGCTGGCGCAACTGGGCACCCAACTCGGGCTGTCGCAGCCGCAGACGCAGACCGCGGTGAGCGCCGCCCTGCCCTTGCTGCTGGGCGCGCTCGGCCGCAACGCCAGCCAGCCGCAAGGCGCCGAGGCGCTGTTCGGCGCGCTGCAACGCGACCACGCCGGCGCCGGCAGCGGGCTCGACATCGGCAGCGTGCTCGGTGCGGTGCTCGGCGGCGGCGCAAGCCGGCAGACCGACGGCGCCGGTATCCTCGGCCACATCTTCGGCGGCCGCCAGGAAACCGCGGCGGAAGGCCTCGGCCAGGCCACCGGCCTCGGCGGCAGCCAGGCCAATACCCTGTTGAAGGTGCTGGCGCCGATCGTGTTGTCCTACCTCGCCCAACGCATGATGTCGGGCGGCAACCAGGCCGCATCGCCGCAGGCGCTCGGCCAGGTCCTCGGCCAGGAAGAGCAGCGCATCTCCCAGCAGGGCGGCCTCGGTGGCGGCCTGCTCGGTGCGGTGCTCGACCAGGACGGCGACGGCCAGTTGGGTCTGGGCGACCTGCTCAAGATCGGCGGCGGCCTGCTCGGCGGCCAGCGCTGACGCTAAACCGCTCTCTCGATGGATCGGAAACGGCTGCGCCCAGGCGCAGCCGTTTTCGTTTGCGCCGTTATCGACCGGCGAAGCGCGCGCGAGTCACAGCGCGTCGATATCGCCCAGCGCCTTGATCAATCGCCGCGCACGTTTGTCGGGCTTGGTCTCCGGTGCGCGATAGCCGTTGCGCTCGGCCACGCGCATCGCCCGGGCCTGCTCGCGGGCGAGACGCGAGGCTTCGGTTTCGGCGTACAAGGTCTGGGCGACGCTCGCCGGCCCGCGCGTGTCGCTGAGCCCGGTCACCGCGACCTCGAACCTTTCCTCGCCGCGCGCGATGCGCAAGGCGTCGCCGACGCGCAGCGCGCGCGAGGCCTTGCCGCGCTGACCGCCGATCTCGACCTTGCCGGTCTCGACCGCCTGCCGCGCCAGACTGCGAGTCTTGAAGAAACGCGCCGCCCACAGCCACAGATCCAGACGGACCGAGGCTTGCGGCGGCGGCGAAGGAATCTCTTGTTTGCTCATCGGCGCGAACGATACCACCGCCTTCGTTTACGGCAACTGCGGGCCGCGGGCCGGCCTGCGCGATCGTCCGCAGAGTCGCATCGCCAGGCAGGAATGCAGGCCGCCCGCCGTCGTACCGGCCTGCGTACGCATGGCTACAACCCGCTCACCGGTCAGCCGGCATACTGCCCCCACTCCGCACGGATCCCGTCATGGCCCCCAGCCCCGCACGCGGCAGCCATCTGCTGACCGAAGGCCCGATCGGACGCACGATGATCGGTTTCGCCTTGCCGATCATGGCCGGCAACGCCGCGCAGTCGCTCAACGGTTCGATCAACTCGATCTGGGTCGGCCGTTATCTCGGCGAGGCCGCGCTGACTGCGACCGCGAACGCCAACAACATCATGTTCTTCCTGATCGGTTCGATCTTCGGCATCGGCATGGCCGCGACCATCCTGATCGGCCAGGCGATCGGCGCCAAGGACACCGCGCGCGCGCGCCGGGTCATGGGCACCAGCGCGACCTTCTTCATCGGCCTGTCGGCGCTGATCGCCGCGGCCGGTTGGTTCATGGCCGACCCGGTGTTGCGCGCGATGGGCACGCCGGCGGCGGCGCTGCCGCTGGCCGAGGACTACCTGCGGGTGATCTTCCTGTCGATGCCGTTCCTGTACGCGTTCGCCTTCATCTCCGCGGCCCTGCGCGGCGCCGGCGATTCGCGCACGCCGTTCCGCTTCCTGCTGATGGCGGTGGTGCTCGACATCGCCTTCAACCCCTTGCTGATCTTCGGCTGGGGGCCGGTTCCCGCGCTCGGCATCGCCGGCTCGGCGGCTTCGACCTTCTTCGCCCAGGGCCTGAGCCTGATGGCGATGCTGTTGCACCTGCGGCGCAAGCGCCACGTGCTCTGGCTCGGGCGCCAGGACGCGCATCTGCTCAAGATCGACCCGACCGTGTTGCGCGCATTGATCGTCAAGGGCGTGCCGATGGGCCTGCAGATGGTGCTGATCTCGCTGGCGATGATCGCGATGATCAGCCTGGTCAACGCCCACGGCACCGGCACCGCGGCCGGTTATGGCGCCGCGCTGCAGCTGTGGACCTATGTGCAGATGCCGGCCATGGCGATCGGCGCGGCCTGTTCGTCGATCGCCGCGCAAAGTGTGGGCGCAGGACGTTGGGACCGGGTCGACGCGACCGCGCGCACCGGCACCGGTTTCAACTTCCTCATGACCGGCGCACTGATCGTGCCGCTGATCCTGTTCGACCGCTACACCCTGGCGCTGTTCCTGCCCGAGGGCAGCGCCTCGTTCGAGATCGCGCGCCATCTCAGCCACATCGCGATCTGGTCGTTCCTGTTCTTCGGCGTGACCTTCGTGATTTCCGGCGTGGTGCGCGCAACCGGCGCGGTGGTACCGCCGCTGCTGATCCTGGGTTTCGCGCTATGGGGCATCCGCGTGCCGTTCGCGACCCTGCTGCAACCGGTGATCGGCACCGATGCGCTGTGGTGGAGTTTTCCGGTCAGCGCGCTGTGCTCGATGCTGATGTCGATGGCCTATTACCGCTGGGGCGGCTGGCGCCGTTCGCGCATGATGGCCGCGCCCGAGCGCGTGGTCGCGCCGATCGCCACTCAGACCATCGCCACGCCGGCCGAGGTCGCCGCGCAACCGCCGGCGCCGGTGGCCGACGCCAGCCCGGAGGAGATCGACGAGATCGACAAGATCGCCGCGATGGCCGATGCCGACTCGGGCTCGCCCGAGCGCCCTGCACTCTGACGCCGAACCCGCTCCTGTAGGAGCGGCGTGAGCCGCGACTGCGACGTCTTAATCTCGCGCCGATGCCAGCAAACCCGTTGGGTAGGAGCGGCGCGAGCCGCGACCACGCTGCGACGGTCTTGCGGTGTGCGCATCAAGCAAGCTCAAACCGGTGGCGGGGCCAACAGCTCTTCGCGGCCTTGCGCGACGCGACGCCTGTTACGTGGCGTGCAATCAGGCCGACTGCGACGCGCAGACGCTCGGAGATTCGTAGTCGGCCAAGCCGTCGTCGCCGATCAGCGTCGGCCTGCTCAGATGTCCTGCAAGGCGAGAGTGAACACGCCGGCCTCACCCTTGTCGAAGGCCTCGCGCCAGATCCGGTAGCCTTCCAGATCGTCCTCGCGCACCGGCATATGACCGATCACTCGCGGCTCGACTTCGGCCACCCGCGTGCCGACGATGGGGAAATGGCCGAGCAGCCGCAGGCTCTTGAGTTCGGCGACCTCATCGACGTGCTCGCGCAGCACTTCCTCGGCGGTGTGGGTATCGAACTTGCGCAGCGACAAGGCGTCGCGGCCGTCGGGCAAGGCATCGATGCGCTGCACCCAGAAGAATCCCCAGGCACCGTCGCTGCGCAGATAAGTGCAGATATCGCCTTCGGACAAACCCGGATTCACCTGACCCTCTCCTGCCGCGGGGGCGGCATCGTGCGGCGGCGCCGCGTCGGGAATCTAGCGCGAACCGGACTCGGCGTACATTGCCGCGGCGGCCGAAAACCAGGGCGGTTGCGGCCAATCCTGTGGACCCGCGCAGCCGCGCGCGCAAGGTAGCCGCCGCGCCGGAGTGGCCGGCAGGCCTAGCCCGTTTCGCCGGCCGTTGCCAGGTTGCGGCGGGTTCGCTCGCCGGAAACGAAAACGGCCGCCTTGCGGCGGCCGTTCGATGCGCTGCGCGCTGAGGCGCGGCGACGGGATTACTCGGCTGCGGCAGCCGCGGCAGCGCTCTTGGCGCGCGCGTAGGCAGCGAGGTCTTCCTTGATGCGGGCCTTCTTGCCTTCCAGGCCGCGCAGGTAGTACAGCTTGCCGGCGCGAACCTTACCGCGGCGCTTGACGTCGACCGAGTCGATGATCGCGCTGTGGGTCTGGAAGACGCGCTCGACGCCGAAGCCGTGCGAGATCTTGCGGACGGTGAACGAGGAGTTCAGGCCGCCGTTCTTCTTGGCGATGACCACGCCTTCATAGGCCTGGACGCGCTCGCGGTTGCCTTCCTTGACCTTGACGTTGACCACGACGGTGTCGCCGGGGCTGAAGTCGGGCAGCTTGCGCTGGATCTGTTCGGCTTCGAAGTTCTGCAGCAGGGTGTGGATAGAGGGCTTGTTCATGGGTGCGGCCTGTTGGATTAGTTGTTGCGCGAGTGCACGTGGACCCGCGTCATGGCATTGGTACAGCAAATGGGTACAGCTAAGCGGCTAATTATAACGGCATTTTTTCCTGGGTTGCCAGCCTGGGCTACCCGCTTCAGGCCGGCGAACCCGGGCCGGGGCCCGCGGCCGGGGCCCGATCGTCGCTGGAAACGGTTCCAGCCGCGCCCTCGACCGATGTCGCGGCGGCGGCCTGCGCGGCCGCCAGCTCGGCCCGGTAGGCCTCGAGCAGCTTGCGGTCGGCCTTGGAGAGGGCCGCTTCGTCGAGCAGATCCGGCCGGCGCTGCCAGGTCCGGCCCAACGCCTGCTGCCGGCGCCAGCGCGCGATATGGGCGTGGTTGCCCGACATCAGCACCGCCGGCACGCCGCCGAGCTCGTGCTCGACCGGGCGGGTGTAATGCGGGCAGTCGAGCAGGCCATCCTCGAAACTGTCCTGGACCGCCGACTCGGCATCGTTGAGGGCGCCGTCCTGGAGCCGGGCGACCGCGTCGACGATCACCGCCGCAGCGAGCTCGCCGCCGGACAGGACGTAGTCGCCGATCGAGACTTCCTCGTCGACCTCGGCCTGGATCAGGCGCTCGTCGACGCCTTCATAGCGGCCGCACAGCAGGATCAGGCGCTCGTGGGCGGCCAGTTCGCGGACCTTGGCCTGGCCCAGGCGCACGCCCTGCGGGCTCATATAGACCACCCGCGCCGGGGTCGGGTCGGCCGCGCGCGCGGCGCGGATCGCCGCACGCAGCGGTTCGATCAGCATCACCATGCCGGGACCGCCGCCGAACGGACGTTCGTCGACACGGCGGTAATTGCCCTCGGCGTAATCGCGCGGATTCCAGCCGTGCAGCGACAGCAGCCCGCGTTCGCCGGCACGGCCGACCACGCCGAACGCGGCGCACTGGGCGACGAATTCGGGGAACAGGCTGATGACGTCGATGCGCATGTCGAGGAGTGAGCTAAGAGAAGTGAGAAGTGAGAAGAAGCGAGAAGCCTTCGCTCACTCCTCACTACTCTGCACTCATTTCTAGAAATCCGGATCCCAGTCGACGGTGACCGTATTGCTATCGAAATCGACCGAAGTCACGTACTGCGGCAGCACGAACGGGATCATGCGCTCGCGGGTGTCGTCGCGCGCGACCAGCACGTCGTTGGCGCCGGTGGAGAACAAGTGCGAGACCGTGCCGAGCGAAACGCCCTCGGTGGTGACCACGCGCAGGCCTTCCAGGTCGACCCAGTAGTATTCGCCGGCCTTGGGCGGCGGCAGCGCCGAACGCGGCACGTAGATCTCGGTGCCGTGCATGGCCTCGACCGTGTCGCGGTCGGTGACCTCGGGGAAATTGGCGATCAGGTACTTGCCGCTTTCGCGCCCGCGCACGCCCGAAAGCTCGCGCTCGCGGCCCTGCGGGTCGCGCACGATCCAGGGCTGGTAGCGGAAGATCGCAACGCGCGGCTCGGTCCAGGACTCGAGCTTGGCTTCGCCGCGAAGACCGAAAGCGCCAAGCACCCTGCCCAGCAGGATGCGGCGCGTGGAATCTGTCATCGGTGCGGTAACCGGGCCGCGCGCCAGGCGCGCGGCCCGCCGGCTCAGGCGGCCGGAGCGGCCTTGACGGCCTGCTTGTACAGGTCGGCGACCTTTTCGGTCAGCTGCGCGCCCTGGGAGACCCAGTGCTTCACGCGCTCGACGTTGAGCTCGACGCGCTTTTCGGCGCCGTTGGCGACCGGGTTGTAGAAACCGACGCGCTCGATGTTGCGGCCGTCGCGGGCGCTGCGGCTGTCGGTAACGATGATGTGGTAGAACGGACGCTTCTTGGCGCCGCCGCGGGTCAGTCGAATCTTGACCATGGGGTCTGCTTTCCTGTGTTGCCCAGCCGTCGGAGTGACGGGGTAAGCCGACAAGTTTAACCGATTCCGCGGCTTGGGCAAACCCGGGCCCTTCGCGACCCCAAACCGCCACCCGGATCGGTCCAGATCGGGCCCGGATCGCCGGGCCTCCTACCCTCGAAGAAGCCCGAGACCTCGTGCGGCGGACCATAACGCCGCCCCCCGGATGGCTCGGCCCAGGCGGCATATGCCAGAGCCGCCGCCCCACCCGGCCAGCCGCGAACCGGCACATACAAAACGGCGGCCCTGCGGCCGCCGTTCTTGCCTGCCATGTCGACGCCGCCAGCGCGGCGCGCGATCAGCGGAACGGCATGCCGCCGCGGCCACCCATCATGCCCTTCATGCCGCGCATCAAACCCTTCATGCCGCCGCCGGAGAGCTTGCTCATCATTTTTTCCATCTGCTGATACTGCTTCATCAGCTTGTTGACGTCGGCCGGGGTCAGGCCCGCGCCCTTGGCGATGCGGGCGCGGCGCGAGCCGTTGAGCAGGCCCGGGTTGCGGCGCTCTTTCTTGGTCATCGAATTGATGATCGCGACCATGCGCGGCACTTCCTTGCCGGTGACCTGGTTCTTGACCGACTCCGGGATCTGGCCCATGCCCGGCAGCTTGTCCATGAGGCCGTGCAGGCCGCCCATGTTCTGCATCTGCTCGAGCTGGTCCTTCATGTCGTTGAGGTCGAACTTCTTGCCCTTGGCGACCTTCTCGGCAAGCTTCTGCGCCTTGTCCTTGTCGACCTGCTGCTCGACCTGCTCGACCAGCGACAACACGTCGCCCATGTCGAGAATGCGGCTGGCGACGCGGTCGGGGTGGAACACGTCGAGGCCGTCGGGCTTCTCGCCGACGCCGATGAACTTGATCGGCCGGCCGGTGACGTAGCGCACCGACAAGGCCGCGCCGCCGCGGGCGTCGCCGTCGGTCTTGGTCAGCACCACGCCAGTCAACGGCAGCGCTTCGCTGAAGGCCTTGGCGGTGATCGCGGCGTCCTGGCCGGTCATCGAGTCGACCACGAACAGGGTCTCGACCGGTGCGGCGGCGGCGTGCAGCGCCTTGATCTCGCTCATCATCGCTTCGTCGATGGCGAGGCGGCCGGCGGTATCGACCAGCAGCACGTCGACGTAGGACTTGCGCGCGTCGGCGATTGCGGCGCGGACGATGTCCTCGGGCTTCTGCGAAGCATCGGAGGCGAAGAACAACACCTCGACCTGTTCGGCGAGCTGCTTGAGCTGCTCGATCGCGGCCGGACGGTAGACGTCGGCCGAGACCACCATGACCTTCTTCTTGCGGCGCTCGCGCAGGTGCTTGGCGAGCTTGCCGACCGTGGTGGTCTTGCCGGCGCCTTGCAGGCCGGCCATCAGGATCACCGCCGGCGCCGGCACGTTGAGGTTCAGGTCGGCGGCCTGCGAGCCCATGACCGTGGTCAGCTCGTCGCGCACGACCTTGATCAGGGCCTGGCCCGGGGTCAGGCTCTTCAGCACTTCCTGGCCGACCGCGCGGATCTTGATGCGCTCGATCAGGGCCTGCACCACCGGCAGGGCGACGTCGGCCTCAAGCAGGGCGATGCGGACCTCGCGCAGCGATTCGCGGATGTTTTCCTCGGTCAGACGGCCGCGGCCACGCAGGCGCTCTATGGTGCCGGAGAGACGTTGGGTCAGGGATTCGAACATGCGCGCGCTACCTGCGTTGGGGCCGGCGCGACCGGGACGATGCCGGGCGGCCTTGCCGTATGGGTCTGATGAGACCGCGAAGTATAGCCCGGCGCGCGAATCCGCCATCCGGCCGCTGCAGATCGCCATGCCGCTATGCCACACTGCCGCGATGACAATCGTTCTCATCGCGGTCGCACTCTATCTCGTCGCCAGCGGACTGCTGATCGCAGCGGTGCGCCACGACGCGGGGCGACAGGCCCGATTGTGGTTGTTGCCGGCCAATCTGGCGGTGCTGCTGCACGGCGCCGCGCACTTCCTGGCCTGGCGCAACGCCGGCGGCGCCGACCTGCACTTCTTCGCCGCGCTGTCCCTGGTCGGCCTGGGCATGGCCGCGCTGACCGCGATCGTCGGCGCCTCCGGGCGCATGGCCGCGCTCGGGGTGGTGGTGTTCCCGCTCGCCGCGCTGATGCTGGGCGCCTATCAGTTCACCGGCCATGTCCAGCACCCCGCGCCGCTGGACTGGCGCCTGCAGTTGCACGCCTGGTTCGCCCTGCTCGCCTACGCCACCCTGGCCGTCGCCGCTCTGTTCGCGCTGATGCTGTGGCTGCAGGAACGCGCCCTGCGCCGGCGCGAGTTCCACGGCTGGTTGCGCGCCCTGCCGCCGCTGGTGGAGCTGGAAACCCTGCTGTTTCGCACCATCGCGGTCGGCTTCGCCCTGTTGACCGCGACCCTGCTGACCGGGGTGCTGTTCGTCGAAAACCTGTTCGCCCAGCACCTGGTCCACAAGACCGTGCTCAGCGTGCTGTCGTGGCTGGCGTTCGGCGGGCTGCTGCTGGGGCGCTGGCGCTATGGCTGGCGCGGCGCCACCGCGGTGCGCTGGACCCTGGCGGCGATGATCCTGTTGGTGCTGGCCTTCTTCGGCAGTAAGTTCGTGCTCGAACTGGTCCTGCGCAGGACCTGAGGGTCCGCCCGGCGGCGGACCGCACCACCCTCACCGGCACAGGCATGGACCGCTGGATCAAGTCGCTTTCGGCGCGCAATGAATTCGTTTTCGTGCTGGTGCTGGCGTTCGCCTGGCCGGTGTTCGCCAGCCTGACCGCCGTCGCTTACCCGCAGCCGCCGACACCGATCAGCGGCGCCGGCCTGGCTTCGATCCTGGCCCTGGAAATCCCGGTACTGGCGGTGATCGCGGTATTCCTGTCGCTGCGCGGCTGGAACCTGGCCATGCTCGGGCCGGCGCCGGGCAAGAGCGACCTGCCGCTGGGTCTGGCCCTGGCCATGCTGACCTCGGTGCTGTTCTCGCTGCTGCTGGCGCTGGCGCCCGCGTTCGGCCTGAACCTGCCGCGCGTGGACGAGGCGGTACCGGTCGCCAAGGACATCGGCTGGCCGATGGTGATCGCGGTCTCGGCGGTGAACGGCTTCTACGAGGAAGTCCTGGTCTGCGGCTATCTGATCACTGCCATGCGCGGGCGCCGCAGCCTGTGGACCGCGATCCACCTGAGCACCGCGATCCGTACCGCCTACCACCTCTACCAGGGCAGCATCGGGGTGGTCTCGATCGTGCCGATGGGGCTGCTGTACGCCTGGCTGTATGCCCGCACCGGTCGGCTGTGGCCGCTGGTGGTGGCCCATATCGTCCTCGACCTGTTGGCGCTCGGCGTCACCCACTGAGCCCGCAGGGGGCCGCCGGGCCTCTGTGCGGTCCCGCCCCGCCCAGTCAAATATCCATATAAATCATATACCTGCCCAGCCACGACGCAAGCACCGTCATCGCTTGTGCACGAAGCATCGGCCCGGCTGAATAGGCGCTTGCCGGGACAATATTTGCCTTGACAACTATTGCCTAGGCGCAGATTATTTCGCGCCATGACCACCCCCAACCCGAACCAGCCCTGCTCGACCTCGAACCTCGGCCTGCTGTTCCGCCAGGTCCGCGACGCGATGTGGGCGCAGATGGAACGCGAACTGGCCCGAGCCGGCCACGACCTGACCTTCAGCCAGTTCATCACCCTCAAGGAACTCGCGATCGGCACCGCCGGCGTGACCGAACTGGCGCGCGCCGCTCAGCTCAATCCCGGGGCGATGACGCGTCTGCTCGACAAGCTGGAAAGCCGCGGCCTGGTCGCGCGCGTCGCCGACCCCGACGATCGCCGCGCCATCAACATCCATCTGACCGAAGCCGGTTCGGCGATCTGGACCGATATCGACCAATGCGGCCGGCGCGTGCGCGAACGCGCGATGGCCGGCCTCAGCGACGACGACCGCGACCAGCTCTACCGCCTGCTCGAACAGGTTCGCGACAACCTCTCCCTTACCGGTTCCTGAGCCATGTCCCCCATCGACACTCGCCCGCGCCGCGGGCTGCTCTCGCTAGCGCCGCTCGCCGCGGCTCTGATCCTCGCCGGTTGCGCCAGCACCCGCGGCCTGGTTCCCGAAGGCCGCGCGCTCGATGCCGACGACCTGGCGACCCAGCGCAGCTTCGCCGGCGCGCCGCAATCCGGGACGGCGTTGTCCGACGCCGCCTTTCCGCAACGCGATTGGTGGACCTCGCTCGGCGACGCGCAATTGAATGCGCTGATCGACGAAGCCCTGGCAGGCACCCCGGGCCTGGACGCCGCCGACGCGCGCGTGCGCCAGGCCATCGCCCAGGCCGGCCTCGCCGACGCCGCGCGCAAGGCCACCCTCGGCGGCAGCGCCCAATACGCCGGCCTGCAATTGCCCGAGACGGTCGCCCCCGAACCGCTCGGCGGCAAATACAGCGGCGTGGAAGTGCTGTCGCTGAGCTTCAAGTACAGCCCCGACCTGTGGGGCGGCAAGCGCGCCCGCTGGCAGGCCGCATTGGGCCAGGCACGCGCCGCCGAAGTCGAGTCGCAGGCCGCACGCCTGACCCTGTCGTCGAACATCGCCCGCGCCTACGTCTCGCTGGCCCAGGCCCATGCCGGGTTCGACGTCGCCCAGGCCGAGAAACAACGTTCCGAACATTTGCTCGGCCTCGGTCGCCAGCGGGTCAAGGCCGGCCTCGATAACCAATTGCAGATCCGCAACGCCAAAAGCGCCAGCGCCGCCGCCGACCAGCAGATGCAAGCGGCGCAGCAACAGATCGATGCGACCCGCAACGCGATCGCCGCGCTGCTCGGCAAGGGCCCGGACCGCGGCCTCGACATCGCGCGCCCGTCCCTGCTGAAAGCGAAGTCGCCGGCGATCCCGGCGGTGACCTCGAGCGAGTTGCTCGGCCACCGCCCCGACGTGGTCGCCGCGCGTTGGCGGGTGGAAGCCGCATCGCACGGGATCAAGGCGGCCAAGGCCGACTTCTATCCGAGCGTGAATCTCAGCGCCATGCTCGGCCTGGCCTCGGGCGGTCTGTCGGATCTGTTCAGCAGCGACGCCGTGCTGATCCAGGGCGGCCCGGCGCTCAGCCTGCCGATCTTCGACGGCGGCCGCCTGCGCAACCAGCTCGCCGAAAGCGATGCCGAGTACGACCTCGCCGTCGCCAACTACAACCAGAACCTGATCGCCGCCCTGCGCGAAGTCGCCGACGCCCTGCAATCCTCGCGTTCGCTCGATGCGCAATTGGTTTCGGCCCAGCAGGCGCGCGACGCCGCGCAACAGGCCTGGCAGATCGCCAGCACCCGTTACCGCGCCGGCCTGGGCACGCAGCTCGACGTGCTGTCGGCGCAACGCCCGCTGTTGCAACTCGACCAGCAGCTTGCCGGCTTGCGCGCGCAGCGCCTGGCCGCGGCGATCGACCTCGACCGCGCGCTCGGCGGCGGTCTTGAACTGCGCGCGCCCGATCCGGTCGCCGCGAAGCACCCCGTCACCACTTCCGATTCCAGCGTTATCGCCAAGGCCTCCACGCCATGACCACCGAAATCAATCCGCAAGCCGCGGCCGCCGCAGCCGCCGCCCCGCCGTCCAACGGCAAGCGCCGCAAGGCGCTGTTGATCCTGCTCAGCGTGGTCGCGGTCGTCGCGATCGCCTGGGGCCTGTACTACATGCTGGTGCTGCGTTGGCACCAGGACACCGACGATGCCTATGTGCAGGGCAACGTCGTCAGCATCACCCCGCAGACCCTGGGCACCGTGGTCAGCATCGGCGCCGACGACGGCATGAAGGTCGTCGCCGGCCAGGTACTGGTCCAGCTCGATCCGAACGACGCCCAGGTCGCCTACGACCAGGCCACCGCCAACCTCGCCAACACCGTGCGCCAGGTGCGCGGTCTGTTCAGCGCGGTCGATGCCGGCCAGGCCGATCTGTCGGCGCGCGAAGTCGCGGTGCAGAAGGCGCGTGCCGACGTGAAGCGTCGCGAAGGCCTGGTCGCGGGCGGTGCGGTCTCGGCCGAAGAACTCGCCCACGCCCGCGACGAACTCGCCGCGGCGGAAGCGGCGCTGTCGTCCTCGCGCGGTTCGCTGGCGCGCAATCGCGCGCTGGTCGACGCCACCACCGTCGCCAAGCAACCGCAGGTCGCTGCGGCCGCCGCGCAATTGCGCCAGGCCTATCTGAACCTGCAGCGCGCGGCCATCGTCGCGCCGGTCGACGGCTACGTCGCCAAGCGCAGCGTGCAGCTCGGCCAGCGCGTGCAGCCGGGCACCGCGCTGATGACCATCGTGCCGCTGGAGCAGGTCTGGATCGAAGCCAACTTCAAGGAAACCCAGCTCGCCGATATGCGCATCGGCCAGCCGGTCGAACTGCACTCGGACCTGTACGGCAGCGACGTGACCTACCAGGGCAAGCTGGTCAGCCTCGGCATGGGCACCGGCAGCGCCTTCTCGCTGCTGCCGGCGCAGAACGCCAGCGGCAACTGGATCAAGATCATCCAGCGCGTGCCGGTGCGCATCGAAGTCGAACCCAAGCAGCTCGCCGAGCACCCGTTGCGCCTGGGCCTGAGCATGCATGTCGATGTCGGCATCCGCGAACGCGGCGGCGGCGTGCTCGCCGCCGCGCCGCCGGCCAAGC
Source organism: Lysobacter sp. CA196 (assembly GCF_052078695.1). NCBI lineage: Bacteria > Pseudomonadati > Pseudomonadota > Gammaproteobacteria > Lysobacterales > Lysobacteraceae > Lysobacter > Lysobacter sp. CA196. Next base: position 468,984 of record NZ_JBQJIN010000001.1, read on the forward strand.
CGCTGCTGAGCACGCAGGCCTATGCCAAGCAGTTGTCCGAAGCCGATGCGGTGATCGCGAACATCGTCCGCGACAACCTGCCCGGCACGCATCACGGTTGACGAACGCGCGACCGGATCCGCATCCCAGACGCGATCCGGTCGCGCACTGCCCCGCAGCAAAGACGAAGCGCCTCCCCCACGTCGTTCTTCGTCTGTCGCGACGCATCGCATCGAAGCAGCCGCGCCATCGGCGCCGCTTCGTCCCCTCCCCCGGCGATGCGCCGCGAGCTCCGAGACCGTCATTCCGGCGCAAGCCGGAATGACGGGAATCGGAAACTTTCGCTCCCGCTATTGGTCCCGCGTCCGCGCGGTCCACCCGAACAGACAGGCAGATCCATGTCCGCCACCACGGCCAATGCCGGCGCCGCCCCCGCAGCGTCCACGCAAGCGGGCTTCCGCCCGCCGAACATCGCGCTGACCACGCTGGGCCTGGCCCTGGCGTCGTTCATGCAGGTGCTCGACATCACCATCGCCAACGTCTCGTTGCCGACCATCGCCGGCAACCTCGGCGGCAGCAGCAGTCAGGCGACCTGGGTCATCACCTCGTTCGCGGTCAGCAATGCGATCGCGCTGCCTCTGACCGGTTTCTTCACCCGCCGCTTCGGTGAGCGCAAATTGTTCATGTGGGCGACGCTGGCGTTCGTGGTCGCGTCCCTGCTGTGCGGCCTGGCCAGCAGCATGGGCCTGCTGGTCACCGCGCGCGCGCTGCAGGGCTTCGTCGCGGGCCCGATGTATCCGGTCACCCAGGCGCTGCTGATCTCGATCTATCCCCCACATAAACGCGGGCAGGCGATCGCCTTGTTGGCGATGGTGACGGTGGTCGCGCCGATCGCCGGCCCGATTCTCGGCGGCTGGATCACCGACAACTACAGCTGGGAATGGATCTTCTTCATCAACATTCCCATCGGCATCTTCGCCAGCCTGGTGGTCGGCAGTCAGTTGCGCGGCCGGCCGGAGAGACTGGAACGGCCGAAGATGGACTACATGGGGCTGATGACCCTGATCGTCGGCGTCGGCGCGCTGCAGGTGCTGCTCGACCTGGGCAACGACGAAGACTGGTTCAACTCGACCAAGATCGTGGTGCTGGCGATCGTCTCGGTGATCGCGCTGACCGTGTTCGTGATCTGGGAACTGACCGAGCGCGACCCGATCGTCAACCTGCGCCTGTTCCGTCATCGCAACTTCGCCGCCGGCACCGCGGCGATGGTGCTGGCCTACTCGGCCTTCTTCGCAGTCGGCCTGCTGGTGCCGCTGTGGCTGCAGCGCAACCTGGGCTATACGCCGATCTGGGCCGGTTTCGCCACCGCCCCGATCGGCATCCTGCCAGTGCTGCTGACCCCGTTCGTGGGCCTGTATGCGACCCGCTTCGATCTGCGCGTGGTCGCCAGCTTCGCCTTCATCGCGATGGCCTTCACCAGCTTCATCCGCTCCGGCTTCAACCTCGACGTCGACTTCAACCACATCGCGATGGTGCAGTTGTGGCAGGGCCTCGGCGTGGCCTTGTTCTTCATGCCGGTGCTGACGATCCTGCTGTCGGACCTGGAGCCGCACGAAATCGCCGCCGGCTCGGGCCTGGCCACCTTCGTGCGCACCCTCGGCGGCAGCTTCGCGGCATCGCTGACCACCTGGGGCTGGAACCAGCGCAGCACCATCCACCACGCCCGGCTTACCGAACACATCGGCGCCTACGACCCGGCGGTGCTGCAAACCGTCGACACGCTCGGCCGCGGCGACCTGCAGCGCGGCGCGGTGAGCCTCAACCAGATGATTTCGCAGCAGGCCGCGCAGATCGGCTTCAACGAGATCTTCCACCTGCTCGGCATCCTGTTCCTGGCGGTGATCGTCATCGTCTGGTTCGCCAAGCCGCCGTTCACCGCCAAGCTCGGCGGCGGCGCGGCCGCAGCCGGCGGGCATTGATCGCGGCGGATCGCTCCACGCCACGATCCAGCAGGCCGCCGCACTCGCAATGCGGCAGCCGACGCCATCCCACGACAGGCCGGGTTCGCCCGGCCTGTCGCGTTTTGCGTCTTGCGCGCTTAGGGTCGACCGCGCGCCGATGCCCGGCTCAGGCCGGCACCCGCACCGCGGGCTGCGCCACCGGCGCCGCCTCGCAAACCTCCGCCGCGCACTTCAATACGAAGCGCTGCCGCGCCTCGTGGTAACTGCGGTCGGCGCCGAAGAAATTGCGGTACATGTGCGCGAGTTCTTCGGCGCCGTAACTTTCCAGCGGTTTGCGGCGTTCGTCGGCGGCGCGGCGGCGACGCTTGAGCGCCAAGGCCTTGCGACAACTCGCCGGATCGGCGGCGCGTTCGGCGCGCTGTTCGACATGGGCGACGAAATCGGCGGCGCTGGCGCCGAACGCGGCATCGATCAGGCCGATGCGCTCGGCGCCGGCGGCGCCGATCGGGCGCAAACCTTCGGTCAGCTCCTGGGCCAAGGTGTCGCCGACCCGCCGCGGCAACAGATAGGTCCAGTACTCCGAACCGTATAGCCCGCCCATGCTTTTGTAATGCGGGTTCATCACCACGCCGCGCCGCGCCCAGACCTGGTCCGCCGCCAAAGCCAGGATCACCCCGCCGGCGCCGGCGTTGCCCTGCATCGCCGAGATCACCAGATGACTGTCGGTCAGCACGATCTCGCGCACCAGGGCGTTCATCGCCAGGATGTTGCGCCACGACTCCAGCGCCGGATCGTTCGAGGCCTGGATGGTGTTGAGGTGGATGCCGTTCGACCACAGGTCGGCGCCGCCCATCAGCACGATCGCCCGGGTCGGGCGTTGCCGCGCCTGCAGGAAGGTCGTGCGCAATTGATCGCATTGCGTGGTCGACATCGCGCCGTTGTAGAAATCGAAATGCAGATAGCCGACCGCGCCGGCTTCGCGGTAACGGATCTGACGGTAGCCGTGGTCGCGGCGACCGGCGACCGACAGCGCCGGCCTCGACGCGCGCTCGATCACCTCCTGCATGCGCCGTTCGCCGAGCACCTGGGTCGCCGGCAGCTTGATCCCGTCCTTCTCGCGCAGATGGCTCAGCCAGACCGCGCCGTCGCCGGTGGCCACGCAAATGGCGCCTTCGCGCCAACCGAGCAACTCGCCCGGCCGCCCGCGCAGCGAACGTTCGGGGTGGGCGCCGAACACTTGGCAGCGCAGTCCGGCCAGTTCGGCGCGTGCGCCGGGATAGCTGTCGGCGCTGCGCACCCGCGCCAACACCGCGGCGGTGTCGAGTTCCCAGTCGATCGCCCGCTCGGACGGGCGCATCGCCGCACGCAGCCGCCCGCGCACCTCGGCCCGGCCGTAATCGAGCGGCTGCGGGCGATAGCCGCCCCCGGCGTAGCGCTCGACCGCCTGCAGCAAGGCGCGGATCGCGGCATCGGTGACTTCGTGCCGGTACAGCTGGCTCTTGGACGCGCCGCGCATGGCGAAGCCGGCGCTGGCCCAGATGTCGCCGGCGTCCATCTCGGCCGCCGCCTGCAGCACCGTCACCCCCCAGTCGTGTTCGCCGCCGAGGATTGCCCAGTCCAGCGAGGACGGTCCGCGGTCGCCGACGATGCCGGGATGGACGATCAGGCAGGTGTGGCGGGTCCAGATGTCGTCGGGAATCGCCGACTTGAGCATCGGCGCGACGATCAGTTGCGGCCGCTCGCGTGCGACCGCGGCACGCATCGTGTCGGCATCGGCGGCGACTTGCACGCTGACCTCATGGCCGAGATCGGTCAGCTCGACCCAGGCGCGCTGCGCAAGGCCGTTGTACGCGGTGCACAGGAACAGGATACGCAGCGCCATCGCACGCTCCATGTCACGACGAAGCGTCGAATTTGTGCCATCGCATGTTCATATTCCTGAGCGGCGATCACAAATTTCTGCTGCGCCGCAACGGAATCGCGAATTCTCGACGGCCATCGCCGTTCCATTAAAAAATGCGGAAAACAAGCGCTTTTATTGACCGTCGTCGCAGCCATGCTGCGTTTTGCTACTGGCGACGACCGTCGGTTTTGACAGTCCGCCGGCACGCGCTCGCGCGGGTCGGTCATTCTTGCCGGACGACGACGGATTCGTTGTCAGCGCGGCGTCGGGGACGCAACGCCGCCCCGTTATCGGGAGCGTCCAGGAACGGCCGCGATCGCGGCCTCATCGCCCATGACGGGCTCAAGGAGAGGACTGATGTTGAAGCGCACGACCACCCAGTTGTTCGCCGCCTGCGCATTCTGTTTCGGCATGGCGTTTTCGTTGAGCGCCATCGGCTCCGGCGGTTGCCAGAGCTGCTGGGACGCTTGCCAGGCGGAGTTCGATTCCTGCATCGACGCCGGCTATCCCGCGGAAAACTGCCGGATCACCTGGCGCAGCTGCGGCATTTCCTGCGGTTGCCAGATCCCCTGAGCCGCTCTCGCGGCCCGCGCGAGCGCATTCGCTCCTGCGGGCCGCATTCGGCGCGCGAGATCGTGATGCATCGCAGCGAAGGCCGCTCTTGGCGTACCCGCGGCGACGCGAGTACCGGCCGCCGCGAATGCCCGGGTGCGGGGCCGGATCGTTTTTTAGCAACGCCGATCACACCGGCATGGCGTCAGGGCCATGGCGCCGGATCGCGGCGGTGCTATAACTCCGGACGTCCAGTGACGGACCAGGAGCAACAGTGACGTTGACGCCCTCCACCGGCTTATCTGCGCAGGCCGCATCGCCTCCGTTACGACCGCTCCCGAAGCCCGGCACCCGCCCGGATCGCCGCACTGGCCGCTACCCGCATACCTCGCATCGCCTGTCGGCGCACGCAACCGCCGTGCAGCGGCTGCGATCGCAGGCCTGCGCGATCACCCATCACAGCCATGCCGGTCAGCGGACGCTCCGGCTCTACGAGGACATGGAATGAACTTCAAATCGATCCTGACGACGATCCTGGTCGTGGCACTGGCGCTCGGCCTCGGCGTAGGTGCCGGTTACCTGGTCCGCAACAGCGGCCTGCTCGGCAAGAGCGGAGGCGGTGGAGGCGCGCTGGTGACCCAGGGCGATTACTCGTCGGTCTACGCCAAGGCCGGCGGCGACGTGGTGATGTACTCGCTGTCGACCTGCCCGTTCTGCAAACAGGCGCGCGCCGTACTCGAAAAGCAGAACGTCAAGTTCGTCGAACGCATCATCGACCAGGACAAGGATGCCAAGCTCGAAGCCGACGGTCTGAAGATCAAGAGCGTGCCGACCTTGTACATCGGCGACCAAAGCCTGCAGGGCTACGACGAGGCCAAACTGGTCGAACTGATCAATGCGCACGGCAAGGCGGCCAAACCGGCGGCCTGAGCTCATCCGGATTGATCACAGCCGGTTCGACCTCATCCGGATTGAACTCGACCGGGTTGGGTTCAACCCGGCTCAGCGCGACTCGCCGGTCGGGCCTCGACGAGGCTAGCCGGCGAGGACCTGCAGGCCACAGGCGAACGCTGCGCCCAGCAGCGCCCCGCCGATCGTTTCGGCCCGCGTATGTCGCGCCAGTTTCAGGCGCGACCAGGCCAACAACGGCAGCAACAACAGCGCAACGATCGCCAGCGCCGGCTGCAGCGAAAACAGCGACACCCCGGCGAACGCGAGGCTCGCCATATGCAGGGACAGCTTGATCCAGCGATTGAGCAAGGCCGCCGCGACCAGCATCGCCGCGACCGCGAGTATCCCCTGCCCCATCGGCGCCGCGCGTTCGCGCATCCACCACCAGCACACCGCCAACACCACCAGCAGCACCGCATACAGCAGCGGCCGCTCGCTGGGATGCGAGGCGTCCACGGTCGACCAATGCCCGCCCCGGCGACGCTGCGCCACGAAGGCCCAGCTCACCAACACCGCCACCGCGACCCCGCACAGCGCCGACCAGAACGCCTGCGGCGCGAGCACCCGCACGCTGATCATCGTCAGGCCGATGAAAACCGCGAACGGGTGCAGCACGATCGATATCCAGCGGGCGAACCCGCTTGGTGCGGCTAGTTTGCGCTCAGTGTCGCTCACGCCGCATCCAAGGCCTCGGACAGGCGCTCGACCGCGATCACGTCCATCTCGCCGATACGGCTGCCGCGCGGGGCGTTGCCCTTGGCCACGATGGCGCGCTTGAAGCCGTGGGTTGCGGCCTCCTTGAGTCGGTCCTCGCCGTTCGGCACCGGCCGGATCTCGCCGGACAGGCCGACTTCGCCGAAGGCGACGGTGTGCTCGGCCAGGGGCTGGTCGCGCAGCGAGGACAACACCGCCAGCAGCACCGGCAGATCGGCCGCGGTTTCCTGCACGCGGATGCCGCCGACCACGTTGACGAACACGTCCTGGTCGCCGACCGAGATGCCGCCGTGGCGATGCAGCACGGCCAGCAGCATCGCCAGGCGGTTCTGCTCCATGCCGACCGCGACCCGGCGCGGGTTCGACAGCGGCGAGGAATCGACCAGGGCCTGCACTTCGACCAACAACGGCCGGGTGCCTTCGCGCGTGACCATCACGCAACTGCCCGGCTGCGGGCTGCGGCTGCCGGAGAGAAAGATCGCCGAGGGGTTCGGCACTTCGCGCAGGCCCTTGTCGCTCATCGCGAACACGCCGAGCTCGTTGACCGCGCCGAAGCGGTTCTTGAATGCGCGCAGCACGCGGAAACGGCTGCCGCTCTCGCCTTCGAAATACAGCACCGCATCGACCATGTGCTCGAGCACGCGCGGGCCGGCGATGCCGCCCTCCTTGGTCACGTGGCCGACCAGGAACACCGCGGTACCGGTCTCCTTGGCGTAGCGCACCAAGCGCGCCGCACTCTCTCGCACCTGGCTGACCGAACCGGGCGCCGCGCCCAATTGCTCGGTCCACAGGGTTTGCACCGAGTCGGCGACGATCAGCGCCGGCTTGGTCGCCGCGGCGTGTTCGAGGATGCGCTCGACGCCGGTTTCGGCCAGGGCATGCACGCCGTCGAGCGGCAAGCCGAGCCGGGCCGCGCGGCCGGCGACTTGCGACAGCGACTCTTCGCCGGTGACGTACAAACCCGGCAGGGTCTGGGCCATGCGGGTGATCGCCTGCAGCAGCAGGGTCGATTTGCCGATACCGGGGTCGCCGCCGACCAGCACGACCGCGCCGTGCACCAGGCCGCCGCCGAGGACACGGTCGAACTCGCCGATGCCGGTGCTGACCCGCGATTCCTCGCTATGGCGTACGTCCTTCAACGCGGTCACCGCGGGCGCATCGACGCGTCCGGCCCAACTCGAACGGCGGCTGGCGGCCACTCCGCCGCCGCCCGAGCCGGCTTTGACCGCCGGTTCGACGATGAACTCGCTGAGGGTATTCCAGCCGCCGCATTCGCCGCACTGCCCCTGCCATTTGTTGTAGTCGGCGCCGCACTCCGAACAGACGTAGGCCGTGCGGGCGGCCTTGGCGGCGGACTTGCCGGGCGATTTGGACATATTCGACATGGGCGGATTCGACATGGGTAGACGACTGGCAACGATGCGGCACGAAGCCGCACTGTAGCCGCTCGCCGTCGCATGCTGCGAGATGGGCCGCGCAATTGATCGAGCCGGATAGCCGGACGCCACCATCGCGCGGACCGAGCCGAGGGAGCCGCGAAGCGATGGATCACCGATGTCCGAGCCGGCTAAACGGCGGACCGGACTGGTCCGTGTCGATGCAGCGAAGCGCCGGACCTCGTCCGACCGCCTCGCCACATACGCCTTGAGTGCCTCCAGTCGCCCTGTCTTGACTCGTTTCGGCTGGCACCAATCGGCGGGTACCATTCGACCCGCGTCGATCAGTCGGGCCTCACTGGCCGGCAGTGTTCAGGATTGACGCCAACGGGTTCCGACCTGGAACGACCGGCAGGTCACCGGCTTGCGCAAGGCAACGATGCCGTATGCGCGCTCATCAATGAACGCGACGCGCTCCAGTGTCGCCCCATGCAGATCGACTTCAGCCGGACTGCCTTCGCCTCGACATCCTCCAATTCCCCAAGTTTCGATGACTCTACGCCTGCATCCGAACTCTAAAACGGAGCGGCTGGCTTCGACTTTCGTCTAGCGCCTGCAGCGCGATACCGCGCCCTTGAACGCTGCGCATTTCAGCGTTCAACCCCCCGCAGCCCTGCCACAGCGGGCGCTCGCTTCGGTTTCGACACTTCTACTCCAGCACTTGAACTTCCAAGTGAGCCGCGAGCTTCGACTTATGTCTAAGGCTTCAAACCGGCAATCGATGTCCGGAATGCTCGCCCTTCTTCTACTCGACTAACGGCCCCGAACACTTTGCGCTGCGTCGAGATCAGCAGCAACGCCATCACGCACAACATCGCCTCCGCGATTTTCGGGCCTCGCCACGACCACTTCGACCGAGGTTCAAAGATGTCTTACACAACATCGAAAGTTGCCGTTCCCCATTTACATTGGAGATACAAACGGCTCTTTTCCGGCATATGGTCCCGAGTCACCGGCTTCACCGTCACACGGGCAGTCGTTCCCGAATACGACCAAAGTCGTAATCGACCCCGCGCCTTGTGCAGTCTCTCTCTCCTGATCGCCCTACTCTTCGCATGCACGGCGGCCCCGGCACAAACGACGACGACGACCAAGCGCTACCAACAAAATATCGTCGGTGGCGCGAGCATGTTCGGCAACTCGTGGTTCTATTCGATCGGCGCCGCCCCGCCCGTATTGGTGCCGGATGTCGATAACGCCACCATCCTGGGCCCGCAATCGACCCACTCGACCTATGCCGATCTGATCCTGCCGCCCGGCTCCACCATCGTGAAAGCCTATCTCTATACCGAAATGTCGATGTACAACGGTGCTCCAGAGCCCGTGATGAACTCCGTCAAATTCGCTGCACCGGGAGATGCCAGCTACACCACGCTGACCAGCGCATCCGCAGGCTTCGTCACCGCCAATACCGCAAATCAGCCGGCCATTGGCGACTATCGTCAGATGGCCTGGGACATCACCGGCCGCATCAATCCAAACGCTTACAACACATCGGCTAGCGGTGGAACTGCCGGGCGATTCTTCCTGGCCGACCCGTCGCCGCTTCCATTCAGCGGACCGTTTGACCTGGACCGCATGGGCGGATGGTCGATCATCGTGGTGTATACGAATCCGAATTCGCCGGCGCGTTCCATTACCGTCTCGGATGCTTGGGTCGCCTACATAACCGGTGGTCTCATCACGGACATTCTGGGCATTCAGGTGCCGTCGAGCGGCCCGGTCAAGGCCGTCGTCGGCCTGACCGGCAGCTACGGCGACCGCGGCTCCAGCGACAGCCTGCGTTTCGGACTCGCCAGCGCTGCCGGCACGGCGCTGGCCGACCCTAGCACTGGCTCGACCACGGATGTCATGAACAGTTCTGTCGCCTGGGCGCCGATGAACAATGTAGCCGCCGACGGAGGCCCGGCCTTGTCGGGCAATCAGACTACCCGCAGCCCCATCAGTGCCTATACAGGCCTTTACCAACCTGCGGAATCGTGGCAGTACGACAGCGACATCTTCAATGTCGGCGGCATCCTGCCGAATTCCAGCACGCCCATTAACGTTCGGCTGAGCTCGAGCACCACCGAATACCTAGCGAACGGCGCCTATTTCATCTCCATCGATATCGCCCTGCCGAAGCTGACCAAGGCGTTGGCTCCCGTTTCCATCAACGCCGGCGGCATCGCCACTTACACCTGGACGATCGACAACACGGTGACCGGCAGTGTCGGCATGACCGGGATCGGCTTCATCGATGCCCTGCCCAGCTCGATCGTCGTCGCCACACCGAACGCGGCCACCACGACCTGCAGCGGAGGAAGCGTCGTCGCTACGCCGGGATCGGCCCAGGTGAGCTTGTCCGGAGCGTCCGTCGGAGCCGGGCAGACCTGCACCGTGACGGTCGCCATCACCAATGTCGCCGGGCAGACCAATGCCGATTGCGCGTCCAACCCGAGCGCTTTCACCAATTCGGCGGCGAACATCGCCTCCAGCAGCAATGTGGTGAACGCGTTGACTCCCGTCTGCCTGGTGGTTCTGCCGTCCTCGACGATCACCATCGTCAAGGATGCGCTGCCCGATGATGCACAGGACTTCGTCTTCAACACGACCGGCGACGGACTGAGCGGGTTCACCCTGGACGACGATGGCGACGCCACGCTATCCAATACCCGAACTTTCACCGGCCTTACCGCGGGCAGCTACACGGTGACGGAAAGCGCTGTACCGGGCTGGAGCCTGAGTGAACTGAGCTGCACCGATCCGGACAGCGGCACCACGGCAAACCTGGGTACGGGTACGGCCGCGATCGACCTGGATACGGGTGAGCACATCACCTGTACCTATACCAATACCCGCCGAATTGCCGATCTGTCGATCACCAAGACCAATACGCCGGGATTGAATGGCGAAGTGGACCAGACCAACGACACCCTGGCACCGGGCAGCAGCACCGCCTACACCATCGTAGTGAAGAATGCGGGACCCGATAGGGCCGACGGAGCCGTGATCCGCGACCAGGCCACGGCAGGGCTTGGCTGCGTCACGGCGACGTGCACTGCCAGCGGCGGCGCGGTATGTCCGGCCGCGGTGGACGTAGCCGGACTGCAGGGCAGCGGACTGGTGATCCCTACCTTCCCGGCTGACGCTAGCCTCACGTTCCTGTTGACCTGCACCGTTCAGTGAGAACCGCAAGCGTCGATAGCTGCGTGATGCTTCTGAAAGAGCATCGCGCACTCGATACATACCGGATGGCGCACGGGACCCGAAGATCCAGGACCCGAGCATGTCCGGAGGGAGACTTGCCGGCAGCCGCCCTCGAACGCCATCGCCCTCTCCGAACCAATGCCGCCCCTATCCACGCAGGAATCAGGCCGCGACCGGCCGGTGCTGCTCGGGATAGATCGCGAGCAGGTTCTGCTGCGGGATCGCCAGCAGGCCGCCGACGTCGTGCGAGGCCACGATGCTGTAGCCGCGCGCGTCGATGTCCTTGGCGATGGTGTGCCAGTCCAGCTTCGGCATCGCCATCGAAGTGTCGATCGTCCAACCGAAGCGCAAGGCGCCGAGGGCCTTCATTTCGTCCAGCGGCAGCCAGCTGTCGGCAGGCGCGACCACATAACCCTCGTCCTCACCCACCACGAATACGTCTACGCGCATTTTCATCAGTGCCTTTGCTGTATTTGCTGCAAGCCGGCGCATGGTGTCGATCGGCCCGATAAAAAAAGGTGAAGAAGAAATAGCGATTTGGTGAAGCGACGCCGGTTGCTGATCTTGGATTCAAGTTCTATGCAAGTTGATGACAGAAATGCAGGACTCCGTGCTGCCCTGCAGCTTGACAAGGCAAGGTCTCAGGCATTGCGACACAGGCGTTCCAATCTGAACGCTAATACCAGGGGCGAGCACATTCATCCGGCTACCGCCGTACTGGGACTTCGGGTTTAACGGCGAAGCTACGAACTTTCGCTCCGGTCCTGCACAAAACCCCGCTGCAGCGGGGTTTTGCATTTGACGACCGCCGAACGATTTCGCTGCGCGGCATGCGGACGGCTTCCCTAAGCTATGTAGCTCTTCACCTGATCCCGGCTGATGTTCAGGAAACGCGCGATGGCGTCGAGGTGCTCGTTATTCTCGCGCAAGCGCGACTCCTTCGGCGCCACCACCACCGGTTCGAACTCGTTGAGCTTCTTGGAGTTCTGGACCGCGTGATAGCCCCATACCATGCCCTGGTCGAATACCTTGCCGCTCGGCATGTCGACCACGTAGTTGGCGAATTTGGTGGTGGTATCGCCCTCGAAGCGGCCGTTGACGAAACGGCTGTTGAACTCGCGCGGGGTATCGATCAGCCAGCAATCGGTCGGCGACAGATAGCGGGTCGGCTGGCCCGCGTAGTACTGCGAATGCGCGCCGACGAAGGCACCCGGCTCGCTGTACAGGCATTGACGCATCATCGTTTTCCCGGGAGTCGGGTCGCGCTTGTCGACGTTCCACTTGCGGACCTGGGTCTTCGGGAACACCGCCGTCTGCGGAAAGATCAGCTGGATCAGCCCGATCTCGTTGCTCTGCGGCGCAGCGCGCGAGAAACGCGCCTTGAAGTCGCCGCCGTATTGCAACGCGGCTCCCGACGCGAATACGTTCTCGGGCACGGCGAGATACGGGTGCAATTGCAGATGGAACTTACCAGTGTCGAAGTTTTGCTCGGGCCAATAATTGCCCATGACGGTATCCCTCGTGTCGGAATGGCGAAATCTCCCCGCGCCGTCGCCGTTTCTGCGGTCCACCCGCCAACGCTGCGCCGGCCGAGGGCCGTCAGTAGGAACGAGGCAGTCCGACGCCCGTGAAAGGAACGAGAGGCCTGACGACTCTAGCGGGGCCCTTCAGCTGGCGCCCGAGTCATCGTTGTTGCTTGTGACACGACACGTCGCGCAAGCGGCCCCGGCAGTCGTAATCGGCACGAGAACAAGGGAGGTGGCAGTTCGCCGACTCAAGAACGATCCGCAGCTCAAATTTGATTCGAATCATCACACTTGCCTACCTGGCAATTACCGCTCCCTCAAAGCCTCGCTCGTATGCTGCTGCAATGGACTGAGCAGATAGTCGATGACGCGGCGCTTTCCGGTATTGATCTCCACGCTCAAGGCCATGCCTGGCGTCAGTCGGACCTCGACGCCATCGATCTTCAGCGAGGCCTCCGCCAGGCGTACCCGTGCCGGAAACACCAAACCCAGCTTTTCGTCTTGCGCGGCGTCATGCGACACGCTTTCGACTCGGCCGCTCAGATAGCCATAACGCGTATAAGGAAAGCTCTCGATCTTCACCGTTACCGCCTGTCCGGCGCGGACGAAGCCGATGTCCTTGTTGAGTACCGTGGCCTCGATTTCCAGGGCTTCCTCATTGGGCACCACGGCCAATAGAGGCTGCGCAGGCGTGATGACGCCGCCGACGGTATGCACGGCCAACTGCTGAACCGTACCGGCGACCGGGGCGCGCAATTGCATCAACTTGTCGCGCTGCGCGGTCTTGGCCACTTCCGGGGCGAACTGCTGGACCTGTTCGCGCGCTCCACGCAGCCCGTCCAGGGTCTGTTGGCGCGTGTCGGCGACCAGCACTTTGAGTTGTTCCTGGGCGCTGTCCAGAGCGGACTGCGTTTCATGCAGGCGGCTGCGTTGTGCGGCGAGATCGCGCTCGGCGGCGATGCGCTCCTGTTCGCGCAACAGATACTCATGGCGACCGACGTATTTGCCCTCGACCAGCTTGGCGTAGTCGTCCGCGCGGCCCTTGGCGATCAACGCGCTTTGCTGCAGTGGGCCGATCAGGGATTGCACCGTCTGCAGCTCGGCCTTGCGCTGGGCGATAACTGCCTGGAGATTGTCGCGCTTGGCGCTGAACGCCTGGAATTCGCTATGGGCCAGTTGCTGCTCGGACTGGAACCGCACCGCCGGCAGGCCGGGCTCCGTCGCCAAAATCGCCGTGCCGCGCCCGTCGATGGCGCTGGCCAACGCAGCCAGTCGCAGTTCGGCCAGTCTCGCATTGACCAGGGTTTCCCCCGCCTTTTCGTAGTCCGCGGCGGTCGCGGTAGCGTCGAGCTCGATCAGCAACTGCCCCTGTTTCACCGATTCGCCATCGCGCACCAGAATGCGCCGCACCACCGCCGTCTCGGCGGACTGCACAACCTTCGTCCGCGAGTCGGCCACCGTCTTGCCTTGCGCCACCGCGACGATGTCGAGCTTGCCGAAGCAGGCCCACAGCAAGGCTACGCAGAAGAAGGCGACGATGATGCGCATCGTCCAGCGCGGCAGCGGCGATATCGGCGTCTCGATCAGCTCCAGGTGCGCCGGCAGGAAGGCCAGCTCATCCGGGCTGCGCTTGGGCGGATCGAGCTTGTCGCGCACGGACCACGCCATCTTGAACACGCGGCCATAGCGCGCGGCGAAATCGCCCAGGGCCTGAAAAACGTGCTTCATGGCCTCATCCCTGCTGCAACCGATGTAGATACGCATAGTGACCGTCGGGCTTCTCCAACAGTTCGGCATGCGAACCGCTTTCGACGATGCGCCCCTTCTCGAGCACGACGATGCGGTTGGCGTGGCGCACGGTAGACAGACGATGAGCGATGATCAGCACCGTGCGTCCTTTGCAGATCGCACGCATATTGGCCATGACCGCATGTTCGGACTCGTAGTCGAGCGCACTGGTGGCTTCATCGAAAATGAGAATTCGCGGATTGGTGATCAAGGCCCGGGCAATGGCCACGCGTTGTCGCTGACCGCCCGACAGCCCGGTGCCGTGCTCGCCGACCTTGGTGTCGTAACCTTCCGGGAGTTCGACGATGAAATCGTGCGCACCCGCCAGTTCGGCCGCCTGGATCACGCGATCCAGCGGCAACCCCGGGTCCGACAACGCGATGTTCTCGCGCACGCTGCGGTTGAACAGGAAGTTCTCCTGCAGCACTACGCCGAGTTGACGGCGCAACCAGGCCGGATCGGCCAGCGCCAGGTCGTGGCCATCGACCAGCACGCGCCCGCGCTCGGGCACGTACAAACGCTGCACCAGCTTGGTCAGCGTGCTTTTACCGGAACCCGAGCGGCCGACGATGCCGATCACCTCGCCGGCGGCGATATCCAGACTGATGCCGCTCAGCACCTCGCCGGCGTCGGGTCGGTACCGGAAGGTCACGTCCTCGAAACTGACGCGGCCGCGTATCGCCGGCAAGGTCATGCGACTGCCGGGCAGCTCGGTACGGGTATTGAGGATATCGCCGAGGCGCTCGACCGAAATGCCGACCTGCTGGAAATCCTGCCACAGCTGCGCCAACCGGATGATCGGCGCAGCCACCTGGCCGGCCAGCATATTGAACGCAATGAGCTGCCCGATCGACAGCTTGCCCTCGATGACCAACTGCGCGCCCCAGAACAGAATGCTGATGCTGACCAGCTTCTGCACGAGCTGCACGCCCTGCTGGCCGATCGTCGCCAACCGGGTGACCCGGAATGCGGCGGCGACATAGCCGGCGAGTTGATTGTCCCAGGTGCGGGTAACGCGGGGGTCCACCGCGGTCGCCTTGATCGTGCCGATGCCGCTGATGGTCTCGACGAGGAACGATTGATTGTCGGCGCCGCGTGCGAACTTGTCGTTGAGGCGCTTGCGCAGCACTGGCGTGATCGATGCCGACCACAGTGCATAGACCGGCAACGAGATCACCACGATCAGCGTCAACCAGCCGCTGTAGTAGAACATCACCGCCAGGAACACCACGGTGAAGAACAGATCCAGTATCGACGTCAGCGCCTGCCCGGTCAGGAAGTTGCGGATGTTCTCTAACTCCCGCACGCGGGCCATGGTGTCGCCGACGCGGCGCGACTCGAAATAGGCGAGCGGCAAGGCCAGGATATGCCGGAACAATCTGGCCCCCAGTTCGACATCGATCTTGCTGGTGGTGTGCGCGAATACATAGGTCCGCAGCCCGGACAGGACCACGTCGAACACCGCAATCGAAACCAGGCCGATTGCGATGACGTGCAAGGTGGTCAGGCCGTGATGCACCAGCACCTTGTCCATCACCACCTGGTAGAACAGCGGCGTGATCAGGGCGAACATCTGGATGAAGAACGACACCGCGAACACTTCCAGCAACAGCTTGCGGTACTTCACCACCGCCGGCACGAACCAGCTGAAATCGAACTTGGCCAATTCGCCGAGAACCGAAGCCCGCGATGCCACCTGCAACAGACGGCCCGCATAGCGCGACTCGAACTCGGCGAGCGAAATCGCGCGCGGACGTTTTTCGGCCAGGTCGTGAATCAGGATTCCATCGCCGCTGACTTTGGCGACGATGAAAGCCTGCCCCTCAGGCAGCAGTGCCAACGCCGGCAGGCTGGCCATGGCGATGCGGGAAGCCGGCTGGGCGACGATTCTGGCCTTGAGGCCGAGGTGCTTGGCGACCAGCAGCAGACGCGTGTCGTCGAAAGCCGCCTCGCTTCCTCCGAACTGATGACTGAGCTGCGCTGAGTCGGCGGCGATTCCGTGAAACTGCGCCACCAAGACCAACCCCATCAGGGCTTGGTCATCGCAGGGCGTGGCGGCCGTTTCCACGACTGCAAGCGCCGCATTTCCTTGCGACATTCGAAACGCCCTTCATTCGTGCCCGGCACCGGTTGGCGCCCCCCCAATGGAATAGCGTCACATTCGCTTTAGATGACTGTCAAGGTTGTACGGCATTGCCGCATGCCAGTCAGCGAGTTCAGTTTTTTGGGGCCCTGGGGAATCGCCGCCTGAACAGCGAAGCGCCAGCCAAAACGGCCTTGAGTCTATGCATGGATTTGGCTGTGACGAATGTGATTCTTCTATTGCGAGCGAGAGCTCGACCGCCCGGAACGCTTTCGATCGATCCGCCCTGCCCTTGCCGAGATTCCGATGCACGCCGACCTGGTGCTCGAAAGCCGTTCCGCGGACACGCTCCGTGCGGGAAATCGAAGGAATGCTGGGCGATGCCGCAGTCGCGGCTTGAAGGTGGGCGTGAACGACGCGAGGCTTTCTACAGGGCGGCAAAGAGCCACTTTCGCTTCCACTTCAACGAGGCCGCTGACGGCGCC
This sequence comes from Lysobacter sp. CA196, assembly GCF_052078695.1. Lineage (NCBI taxonomy): Bacteria > Pseudomonadati > Pseudomonadota > Gammaproteobacteria > Lysobacterales > Lysobacteraceae > Lysobacter > Lysobacter sp. CA196. The sequence goes on from NZ_JBQJIN010000001.1 coordinate 485,551, forward strand.
ACAAAAAAAGCCCCGCTTTCGGCGCGGCTTTCAGTACGGCTCCGGAAGGCGGACGGCCATTGGATGGGCGGCCGGGCGGTTGCTTTGCCTTTCGCTTCAGTTTCAGCGGGCTACTGACGATCAATACAAAAAGCCCCGCTTTCGGCGGGGCTTTCAGTACGGTCCAGAAGGCGGACGGCCGTTGGATTGTTGGCCGGGCGGTTGCTTTGCCTTTCGCTTCAGTTTCAGCGGGCTACTGACGATCAATACAAAAAGCCCCGCTTTCGGCGGGGCTTTGAGTACGGCTCCGGAAGGCGGACGGCCGTTGGATCGTTGGCCGGGCGGTTGCTTTGCCTTCGGGGTTACGTGGTGCCGGAAATAGGAATCGAACCTACGACCTACGCATTACGAATGCGCCGCTCTACCAACTGAGCTATTCCGGCGAAGGCGGTGATTCTAGGGCGCCAGGGCCCGGGCGGTCAATTGACCAGTTGCAGACGCAGTTCCTTGGGCAGGGCGAAGACCATGTTCTCGGGCTCCCCTTCCAGTTCGTTGACCCGCTCGGCGCCCAGCTCGCGCAGGCGCTCGATGACCCCCCGGACCAGCACCTCCGGGGCCGAGGCGCCGGCGGTGATGCCGATGCGCTTGCGCCCGCGGACCCAGTTCGGGTCGATCTCGATGGCGCCGTCGATCAGGTGGGCCTCGACGCCCTCGCGCTCGGACAGCTCGCGCAGGCGGTTGGAATTGGAGCTGTTCGGCGAGCCGACCACCAGCACCAGGTCGCAGCGCTCGGCCAGCTGGCGCACGGCGTCCTGGCGGTTCTGGGTGGCGTAGCAGATGTCGTCGTGGCGCGGGCCCTGGATCGCCGGGTACTTGGCGCGCATGGCCTCGATCACCGCGCGGGTGTCGTCGACCGACAAAGTGGTCTGGGTGGTGTAGGCCAGGTTCCCGGGTTGGTCGACCTCGAGCGCGGCGACGTCTTCGATGTCCTCGACCAGGTAGATCCGGCCGGAACCGGCTTCGCGCCGCCATTGGCCCATCGTGCCTTCGACTTCCGGGTGGCCTTCGTGGCCGATCAGGATCACGTCGCGGCCGGCGCGGCAATGGCGCGAGACTTCGAGGTGGACCTTGGTCACCAGCGGACAAGTGGCGTCGAAGACTTTGAGGCCGCGACGCTCGGCTTCTTCGCGCACGGCCTTGGAGACGCCGTGGGCGCTGAAGATCACCGTCGCGCCGTCGGGCACTTCGTCGAGTTCTTCGACGAAGACCGCACCGCGATGCTTGAGGTCGTCGACCACGAAGCGGTTGTGCACGACTTCATGGCGCACGTAGATCGGCGCGCCGAGCGTCTCGATGGCGCGCTTGACGATCTCGATCGCGCGGTCGACGCCGGCGCAGAAGCCACGGGGGTTGGCGAGGATAACGTCCATGGGGGCTATTGTACTCCTGGGGGGAGGATCAGGAGTGAGTCGGGAGGAGTGAGAAGAGAGTTGGAGCTGGCCGCCTCACTTCTCACTTCTCACTCTTCATTTCTCGCCTTCCGGCTTACTGAACAAGCCGTACACCGCGATCCCGATCGCGCCGGCGACGATGGCCGAGTCGGCGATGTTGAACGAGGGCCAGTGATAGTCGCGCCAGTACCACTGGATGAAGTCGACGACGTGGCCGTGCAGCATGCGGTCGATCACGTTGCCGATGGCCCCGCCGATCACCAGGGCGTACGGCAGCGCGGTCTTCCAGTCGCTGCGCGCGGCGCGCGACAGCCAGTACCCGAGCAGGCCGCTGATGCCGACGGCGAGGATCGCGAAGAAATACTTCTGCCAACCGCCGGCGTCGCTGAGGAAGCTGAAGGCCGCGCCGGTGTTGTAGCTGCGGTACCAGTTCCAGAAACCGTCGATGACCGGCACCGCGGTGTACTCGGGCAAGGAACTCAGCACCCAGGCCTTGCTGAGCTGGTCGAGCGCGATCACGACGATCGAGACGATCAGCCAGGGCAATGCGTTCTTGCGGGAGGTATCGGTCATAAGCTTTCGGTTCTACGGATCGGTGCGAAATCGGTGGAGTGAAGCGGCCGCGCGCGATGCCTCGCCGCGCGGCCGTGCTGCGGTCAGAACCAGTGCCGGTCCTCGCCCTCGCCGGCCACGTTGTCGACGCAGCGGCCGCAGAGCTCGGGATGCTCGGCGACGGCGCCGACGTCGGCCCGGTAATGCCAGCAGCGAACGCACTTGCTCTTGCTGGTCGGTGCGGCGAGCACGGCGATGTCCTTGATGCCGTCGTCGGCCACCACTTCGACATCGCCGCTGATGAACAGGAAGCGCAGCTCCTCGGCCAGCGGCGCCAGCCAGTTCTGGTCGGATACGCCGCAGCGCAGCGAGATCTCGGCCTCGAGCGCGGCGCCGATCCGGCCGGCGGCGCGCATCGGCTCCAGGGTCTTGGCGACGCTGTCGCGCAGCGCGAGCAAACGCTCGAACTCTTCGTTCGACAAGGCGGCGTCGGCCGGCAACAGGGCCAGGCCGTCGTACCAGGTGGTGAACAGGACGTTGTCTTCGCGCGCGCCGCGTTCGGTCTGCGCCGGCAGATGGCGCCACATCTCGTCGGCGGTGAACGCCAGGATCGGGGCGATCCAGCGCACGAAGGCTTCGGAGATGCGGTACATCGCGCTCTGCGCCGAACGGCGGCCGCGCGAATCCTCCTGCATCGTGTACAGGCGGTCCTTGGTCACGTCGAGGTACAGCGAGCCCAGGTCGACGCTGCAGAAATTCGACAGCAGCTGCACGATCTCGGCGAAGTCGTAGCGCTCGTAGGCCGAGGCGATGCGGTCCTGCAGTTCGGCAGCGCGATGCACGATCCAGCGGTCCAGCGCGACCATGTCGGCCAATGCGACCAGATGCTGCCCAGGGTCGAAACCGGCGAGGTTGCCGAGCAGGAAGCGCGCGGTGTTGCGGATGCGCCTGTAGACGTCGCCGTTCTGCTTGAGGATGGCGTCGGACACCGTCATCTCGTTGCGGAAATCGGTCGAGGCCACCCACAGACGCAGCACGTCGGCGCCCATCGCGTCGGTGACCTTTTCGGGCGCGAGCGCGTTCTGCATCGACTTCGACATCTTCTTGCCTTCGGCGTCGACGGTGAAACCGTGCGTCAACACCTGCCGGTACGGCGCCGCCGCATCCATCGCCACGCCGCTGAGCAGCGCGCTGTGGAACCAGCCGCGGTGCTGGTCGGAGCCTTCCAGGTACAAGTCGGCCGGCTTGCGCAGCCCGTCCTGCGGCCGCTGTGCGAGCACGCATTCGTGGCTGGTGCCGGAGTCGAACCAGACGTCGAGAATGTCGTTGACCTTCTCGTAGCCCTCGGCCTCGTCGCCGAGCAATTCCTCGGCGGTCATCGAATACCAGGCGTCGACGCCTTCGCGCTCGACCCGGTCGGCGACCTGATGCATCACCTCGACCGTGCGCGGATGCGGCTCGCCGGTTTCGCGGCTGAAGAACAGCGCGATCGGCACGCCCCAGTAACGCTGGCGCGAGATGGTCCAGTCCGGGCGCGCCTCGATCATGTTGTAGATGCGCGCCTCGCCCCAGCCCGGCACCCAGGACACGCCGCCGATCGCGGCGAGCGCATCGCGGCGCAGGCCGGCCTGCTCCATCGAGATGAACCACTGCGGCGTGGCGCGGAACACCACCGGCGTCTTGTGGCGCCAGCAATGCGGATAGCTGTGCTTGAGCCGGCCGGTCGCGAGCAAGGCGCCGCGCTCGCGCAACACCTCCAGCAACACCGCGTCGATCTTGAAGATGTGCTGCCCGGCCAGCTCGTGCGAGCCGGCCGGCGGCGTCGACGGCAGGTAACGGCCGCGCGCGTCGACCGGATTGATCTGCGCAGCGCTGTAGCGCTCGATCAGGCCGTACTTGAGCGAAACCGCATAGTCCTCCTGGCCGTGGCCGGGCGCGGTGTGCACCGCACCGGTACCGGCCTCGACGGTGACGTGGTCGCCGAGCAGCACCGGGATTTCGCGATCGTTGTAGAACGGATGCTGCAGCCGCAGGCCTTCGAAGGCTTCGCCCTTGTGCGAGGACCAGTCGCGGCTTTCCACGCTATGGCCTTGCTTGAGCGCATCGGCGGCGGTGATCGCGGCGAGCACGCCGCCGATCAGTTCGCTGGCGACCAGCAGGTACTCCGGGCGCTGCCCCGGCTCTTTGAACAGCGATTCTTCGCTGGGCTCGACCCGCACCAGCGAGTACTCGACCTGCGGCCCCATCGACACCGCGAGGCTGGCCGGCAGCGTCCACGGCGTGGTCGTCCAGATCGGCACCGACAGCGGCGCGCCGTCGTCCTCGATGCCGAAGGTGTCGAACACCTTCTTGCGCTCGATCACCGGATAACGCACGTAGATCTGGGTCGATTCCTTGTCCTGGTATTCGATCTCGGCCTCGGCCAGGGCCGACCCGCAGTCGAAGCACCAGTGCACCGGCTTGGAACCGCGCACCAGATGACCGCGCTCGACGATCTTGGCGAGCGAACGGATGATGTCCGCCTCGTAGCGGAAATCCATGGTGCGATAGGGGTTGTCCCAATCGCCGATCACGCCCAGGCGCTTGAAGCCGCGGCGCTGCAGGTCGATCTGGGTGGCGGCGTACTCGCGGCACTTGGCGCGGAATTCGGCGGCGTCGAGCTTGTCGCCGACCTTGCCGAATTCCTTCTCGACCTTGTGCTCGATCGGCAGGCCGTGGCAATCCCAGCCCGGCACGTAGGGCGCGTCGAAGCCGGACAGCAGCTTGGACTTCACCACGATGTCCTTGAGCACCTTGTTGACCGCGTGACCGATGTGGATCTCGCCGTTCGCATAGGGCGGGCCGTCGTGCAGCACGAAGCTGCGCTCGCGGTCCTTCACCTTCTCGCGAATTCGCCCGTACAAGCCTTCGCTTTCCCAGCGCGCCAGGGTTTCCGGTTCGCGCTTGGGCAGGTCGCCGCGCATCGGGAAATCGGTCGCCGGCAGCAACAAGGTGCTCTTGTAGGGGTTGGCGGGAGCGGATTGGCTCGGGTCTTTGGCGGTCACAGCAGCTCTCATGCAGGTGTTTGGGTCGCTGCCGCAAGCGGAGCCGGCAACGGCGCGGCGGCGCGTTGCGAGTCCAGTCGCAGCAGACCGCGCGCCTGTTCGGCATCGCGGTGCATTTGCTCGGTCAGCGCCGGCAAGTCGGGGAATTTCAATTCGGGACGCAGATGGGCGACGAATTCGACCTCGATGCGGCGACCGTACAGGTCGCCGTCGAAGTCGAACAGATGCGCTTCGAGCAAGGGCTCGACCCCGGCGACGGTCGGCCGCGTGCCGAGGCTGGACACCGACGGCCACGGACGATCGCCGACGCCGTGGACCCAGGTCGCATAGATACCGGACAAGGCCGGGGTCTTGCCGCCGAAGCGCAGGTTGGCGGTCGGAAAGCCGAGCGTGCGGCCGAGCTGCTGGCCGTGCACGACATGGCCGCCGATCGCATAGCGGCGTCCGAGCCAGCGCGCGGCAGTGGCGAAATCGCCGGCCAACAGCGCTTCGCGGATGCGCGTGCTGGACACGCGCTCGCCGTCGAGCAGCACCGGTTCGATCTCGTGCGCGCTGAAGCCTTGGCCCTCGGCCCGGCCCTCCTCGCCCATGCGCCGCAGCAGCGCGATGTCGCCGCCGCGCGCCTTGCCGAAACGGAACTCCGGGCCGACCCAGACTTCGCGCGCCGATAACCGCTGGATCAGCACTCGGCGCACGAACTCTTCGGCGCTCAGGGCACTGAGACGGCCGTTGAAACGCAGCAGGCCGACCTGATCGGCTTCCAGCGCCAGCAAACCTTCGGCCTTGGCCCGCGGCAACAACAGCCGCGGCGGCGGCGCGGCCGGGGCGAAGAACTCGCGCGGCAGCGGCTCGAAACTCAGCGCGACCGCCTCCACGCCCAAGGCGCGCGCGCGCGAAACCGTGTGGCGCACCAACGCCCGATGCCCGAGGTGCAGGCCATCGAAGGCGCCGATGCAGACCACACTGCCGTGCGGGCACCGCGGCCCGCCCTCGACGTCACGAAACAGCCTGCTCATTAGTGTCCGGCGTGGGACCCGGACGAACCGGGACATTGCGTGAAGGATGAATCAGGAAGTATAGCCGCCGCCCGCCGCTCTCAACGGGGCCGCTGAACGCGACCGCGGCCGCGGCGGCGGCGGCGGGCGATTCACGATGCCGGCGGCGGCGAACCGTGTTCAATGGCCGCGCAGATCGCGCATGCGGATGCCCTGCAGCCACAGCGCGGCGCCGTAGAACGCGCCGCCGGCGCCGACCACCACCGCGAGCTTCCAGGCGCGCTCCCACCACGGCCAACCGGTCCAACCGGTCCAGAACCACAGCAGCCCCAGCACCACGACCGTCATCGCCACGCTGGCGACCCCGATCTGGCGCAGGAATCGGCCCCAGCCGGGTTGGCGCGCATAGACCTTCGCGCGGCGCAGGTACCAGGCCAGTTGCAGGGCGTTGACCCAGCCGGCGATGGCGATCGCCAGGGCCAGGCAAGCGTGCGCCCCCGGTACTTCGCCGAGCGCCCGGCGCAGATCGCCGCCGCTGCTCAGCAGCGCGGCGCGGCCGGCTTCGGTCAGGTACAGCACCGCCAGCAACAGGCTCGCGGTCGCGACCAGGTTGACGATCACCGACACCACCGCCGACTTGACCGGGGTCTTGGTGTCCTGGCGCGAGTAGAACGCCGGCGCCAGCACCTTCACCAGCAGGAAGGCCGGCACCGCGATCGACTGCGCCATCAGGCTCAGGCGGATCATTGCGGTGTCGTGGGCGGTCAGGCGGCCGTACTGGAACAGCGAAGCGACCAGCGGCTCGGCGCACAAGACCAGCCCGAGGCAGGCCGGCACGCCGATCAGCAGACACAGGCGAAAGCCCCAGTCCAGGCCCTTCGAGAAGCCCTGCGGGTCGGTCGCGGCATGGCGCTTGGACAAGTGCGGCAGGATCACCGTGCCGATGGCGACACCGAACATGCCGAGCGGAAACTCAAGCAGGCGGTCGGTCAGGTACAACCAGGTCACGCTGCCGGCGATCAGGAACGAGGCCATCGCCGTGTTCAACAGCAAATTGACCTGGGCCACCGACGAGCCGAACAGGGTCGGCACCATCAGCCGCATGATCTTGCGCACGCCCTCGTGCGCGGCGCCCCAGCGCGGCCGCGGCAGCAGCCCCAGCTTGGCCAGCGCCGGCAACTGGAAGCCCAGTTGCAGCACACCGGCGAGCAGGACGCCCCAGGCCAGGGCCAGCACCGGGTTCAGGCCCATCGGGCTGAACACCCGCTCGGCGCAGACCGCCGCGGCGATCATCGACAGGTTCAGCAACACCGGCGACAGCGCCGGGATGGCGAACTTCTCGTAGCTGTTCAGCACCCCGCCGACCAGCGAGGCCAGGGAGATGAACAAGGCGTACGGGAAGGTGATCTGCAGCATCTGGGTCGCCATCCGGTACTGCTCGCTGCCGGGTTCGAAGCCCGGGGCGAACAGCGCCATGACCCAGGGCGCGGCGAAGATCACCACCGCGGTCAGGACCAGCAGGAAGGCACTCAGGGTGCCGGTGACCCGGTCGATCAGCTCCTTGACCGCGGCCTGGTCGTGCTTTTGCTTGTACTCGGCCAGGACCGGCACGAAGGCCATCGAAAACGAGCCCTCGGCCGACAGCCGGCGCATGAAGTTCGGGATCCGGAAGGCCACGAAGAACGCGTCCATGGCCGGACTGGCCCCGAAAACCACCGCATAGACCTGGTCCCGGACCAGGCCGGAAACCCGCGAAATGAAGGTCATCGCGCTGAAAATGGCCGAAGAACGCAGCAAGCCGTTACCCTTGCTCATCGCCGCGTCCTCTTCCAGTTGACGCAACCCACTGAATCGCCCATACTTTTGGGTCTGATTTTCCGTAACTGCATTTCACCGCCCAGTTTCATTAACGCTTTTCACCAAATATTCCAGGAATCCACTCGTGGCAAACATCAAGTCCGCCAAGAAGCGCGCCAAGCAGACTGTCGTGCGTAACGCCCGTAACGCCAGCCAGCGTTCGATGCTGCGTACCGCCGTCAAGAAGGTGCTGAAGGCCCTCGGCGAGAACGACGCCGCCAGTGCCAAGTCCGCGTTCGACGTCGCTCAGCCGATCCTCGACCGTTTCAGTGCCCGTGGCCTGATTCACAAGAACAAAGCTGCCCGTCACAAGAGCCGCCTGTCGGCCCGCATCAAGGCACTGGCAGCCGCCTGATACGTCGCTCGCGACGTGACGCAAAAGCCCGGCTTCGGCCGGGCTTTTTCGTTTTGCGGCCGATGCTGCGACAGACCGCCCGGCCAAGCCGGCGATGGAGTGCTTCGCGCTGCACACCGCACGCATCATCGGCGCCGCCGGTGAAGCGAGCTTGAAGTCGCGCATGCGCACGGCGACGCTCGCGCTCGAACGCGTCGAGTTCAGAGTCTGCGCAGCACCGAAGACCGCGCCCACGGCAAAGCCGCGACGCATCGCGCGCCGCAGCCTGTAGTCATTCGGTTTCCGACGAGCCCGCGGCTCAGGGCACATGGTCGCCGGCAGCGCTCGCGGCTTCCAGGGCATCGGCGCGCTGACGGTCGAAGAACGCCATCACGTCGCGCATGATCGGCCAGGTGCCTTCGCGGCCGATCGCCGAGACCAGATACCAGCGGTCCTTCCAGCCCAGCTCGTCGATGACCGCCTGCGCCGCGGCCTGCTGCTCTTCTTCGAGCAACAGGTCGGCCTTGTTGAGCACCAGCCAACGCGGCTTATCGAGCAATTCGGGATCGTGCTTGCGCAACTCGTTTTCGATCGCGCGCACCTGCTCGGCCGGGGTCACGCCCTCGACACCGCCCTCCATCGGCGCGACGTCGACCAGATGCAGCAACAAGCGCGTGCGCTGCAGGTGACGCAGGAACTGCGCACCCAGGCCGGCACCGTCGGCCGCGCCTTCGATCAGGCCCGGGATGTCGGCGATCACGAAGCTGCGGTGCGCCTCGACGCTGACCACGCCGAGGTTCGGGTACAAGGTGGTGAACGGATAGTCCGCGACCTTCGGCGTCGCCGCCGAAACCGCGCGGATCAGGGTGCTCTTGCCGGCGTTCGGGAAGCCGAGCAGGCCGACGTCGGCCAGCAGCTTCAGTTCCAGCTTGAGCTCGCGCTCCTCGCCCGGCAGACCCGGCAGGGCCTTGCGCGGGGTGCGGTTGATCGAGCTCTTGAAATGCATGTTGCCCAGGCCGCCCTTGCCGCCGTGGGCCACCAGCAGACGGTCGCCGTGCGCGACCAGGTCGCCGATGATCTCGTCGGTCTCGACATTGGTGACCACGGTCCCGACCGGCACCACGATGACCAGATCCTCGCCGCCCTTGCCGTAGGCCTGCCGCCCCATGCCGTTCTCGCCGCGCTGGGCGCGGAACTGCTTTTGGTGGCGGAAATCGACCAGCGTATTGACGTTCTCGTTGGCCACCAGCCACACGCTGCCGCCAGCGCCGCCGTCGCCACCGTCCGGCCCGCCGAGCGGGATGAACTTCTCGCGACGGAAGCCGATGCAGCCGTTGCCCCCGTTGCCGGCGATGACTTTGATTTCTGCTTCGTCTACGAGTTTCATGGGGGCCGGGAATAGGAAATGGGGATTCGGGAATCGTAAAAAACAACGGCTAGACGCCAAGGATTGTAACGGCAGCGGAAGCATCGGGTTTTCGCTTCTGCGAATCCCGAATCCCCACCGCCAAATCCCGGCTTACAAACGAAAAACCCCGCCGAAGCGGGGCTCCTCGCAGTACGTCGCGCCGGAATTACTCGGCGGCGACGACACTGACGGTGCGACGCTTCTTCAGGCCCTTGGTCGAGAACTCGACCTTGCCGTCGACCAGCGCGAACAACGTGTGGTCGCGACCGAGGCCGACGCCGGCGCCCGGATGGAACTGGGTGCCGCGCTGACGCACGATGATGTTGCCGGCTTCGATGGCCTGACCGCCGTAGATCTTCACGCCCAAGTACTTCGGGTTGGAGTCGCGGCCGTTGCGGGTGGAACCTACGCCCTTTTTATGTGCCATGGCGGCTTCTCCTTACTTGTTGTCGCCACCGGCAATGCCGGTGATCTCGATTTCGGTGTAGTGCTGACGGTGGCCCATCTGCTTGCGATGGTGCTTACGACGGCGGAACTTGACGATGCGCACCTTGTCGGCGCGGCCGTGGCCGACGACCTTGGCGGTGACGCTGGCGCCCTTGAGCGCGTCGCCGAGCGTGACGCCTTCGCCGTTGCCGAGCATCAGCACGGTGTCGAACTTGATTTCGCTGCCGGCTTCGACGTCGAGCAATTCGACGCGGAGCTTTTCGCCTTGCATCACGCGGTATTGCTTACCGCCGGTGACGAGAACTGCGTACATGACCAGGATTCCTCTGTAGTTATTTTGGTCGCTGCCGCGCCCAAGCGGGCGGACAGAAGCGGAATTGTAGCGGGGCCAAGGGCTTAGGGTCAAATCGCCCCGGCTTTTCCCGAGCTCCGCCCCGCCTGCACCGGGCCGCCATGGCCTGTCGCCCACTCGAATGTGCCTTCTAGTGTGCTTTCAATGTGCCTTCTTGAACAATCCTGCCCGTTCGTAGCCGTACGGATGCCGTCCGTCCGCCAGGCCATGGCCCGACGCAAAAAAAGCCGACCCGACTATGCAAATCCTGGCGGGAACGTGATAAATCGGCGGTGCGCGTCAGCTTTCGTGATGCGCATCACATTATCCACGGGAAGCACTATGCGCATCGACCTGTTAGACAACCTCATCAGCGACGTCTCCGGCCGCTTCGGCCTGAGTACCGACAAGGCCCGCCAGCTGGTCGGCGTCCTGATCGCCCTGATCTTCGACGAGAAACGCGGCGGCTTCGCCGGCTTCGTCCGCTTGTTCGAGCAAAAGGGCCTGGGGCGTCTGATCCAGTCCTGGGTCGGCACCGGCCCGAACGAATCGATCAGCGCCTCGCAGGTCGACCATATCTTCGGCGCACCGCTGCTCGGCGCGATCGCCGGCAAGCTCGGCGCCCCGGTCTCGGCCACGGCCGGCGCCATCGGCGGCCTGCTGCCGAACCTGATCAACGGGCTGACCGAGGGCGGCAAGGAACCGACCGGCATTCCCGAAACCCTGAAGTCCTGGGTAGCCGGCATCGCCGACTGGCTCGGCGACCTCGGCCGCTTCGGCTGGGGCGCACTGGCGGCCGGCGCCGCTGCGGTGGGCGGTGCGGTAGCCGGCGGCGCGCGTGCGGTCGGCCAGGCCGCCGACGCGACCGTCGACGCCGCGGCCTATGCCGCCAAGAAAACCGGCAGCGGTCTCGGCAAGATCCTGCCCTGGCTGCTGCTCGGCGCGCTGCTGATCGGCGCCTTCCTGCTGTTCAAGGGCTGCAGGAAGGACGAGGCCGCAGTGGTCGCGCCCAACACCGACAGCTCGGTCTCCTCGACCACGCCGATGATGCCGCCCGCGGCGCAAGCCAACCCGCGTTTCAGCTTCGAGAACGTCGACGGCAAGGCGACGGTCAGCGGCCAGGTGGCCAGCGATGCCGAGAAGTCCAAGTTGCTCGACGCGATCAAGGCCACTTTCGGCGCGGACAACGTTAATGGCGACATCAGCGTCGATGCCGCGACCGCCCCGGCCGGCTGGATGGACAAGCTGATCGCCCTGCTGCCGGACCTGAAGGCGCGCGGCGTCAAGCTCGGCTTCGACGGCGACAAGATCGCCATCGACACCTCGGCGCTGCCGGAAGCGGAACGTTTCGCCCTGTCGCAGAAGCTGCGCAGCGGTTTCGGCGGCTTCGAGATCAGCGGCCTGTGGGACAAGGCCATGGCGGCGTTGTCCTCGCTCAAGGCCGGCTTCAGCGCCGACGATCTGATCAAGGCGCTGAACCTGTCGGGCATCAACTTCGACACCGGTTCGGCCACGATCACCCGCGACAGCTACGAGACGCTCAGCAAGGCGGCTGAAGCGATCAAAGCCGCTCCGGCCGGCACCCGCATCGAAGTCGGCGGCCACACCGACAACACCGGCGACGCCGCGGCGAACCTGCAGCTCTCGCTGGATCGCGCCAACGCCGTCACCGCGAAGTTGGTCGAACTCGGCGTGTCGGGCGAGCAACTGGTCGGCAAGGGCTATGGCCAGGACAAGCCGATCGCCGACAACGCCAGCGAAGAAGGCAAGGCGCAGAACCGCCGCATGGAATTCACCGTACTCAAGTAAACGGCGAACCATCGGGATCGACACAAAGGGCGCCTCGGCGCCCTTTGTGTTTACTCAGGCGCCTCGGCGCCGTTTTGTGTTTACTCAGGCGCCTCGGCGCCGTTTGTTTGCTTAGGCACTTCGACGCCGTTTGTTTCCAACGAATCGACCCATCGCGATGTTGCGCGCTCGCAACATCGCGACGCCCCGCATCGATCGCCGCTTTCGCAACACGCATCTCTTCCGCACATCGCGCATTCACGTCGAAACTTCGCGCCGCGCCTTCGCCGCGCGTCGCACGCCGGCCGAAGAACAGTGTAGGCGATCAAGAAAAAACCCGGCCTCGCGACGCAAAGAGACCGACACAGTTCACAGTTCCGAAAGAAAATTTGCTTGAAGCGAAAATCCGCGCGTTGCCGCGCGCACTCGCATCGAACGCAAAAAAACCCTTGATTTTCCACACCGGCGAATCGCCGTCGCGACCGCGCCGTGCGCGCGCATCCGCGCCGTCTGTGAGCCCAGTCGCATTCATGCAGTCATGCCGGCGCAAACGACACTTGCACGCACCCACCGGCCTCAATTAGCTTCGATCTCGAGCGACACGTTGGGGTCGCGCGACAAGGAACAGCACTTCGTAGCGCAGCCTCTGCGACGCAGACGCGCCACGATGATGCCGTCGCGTTGAATTCCAGTATCCCGTGCATGTCGTTCGCAGTCGTCCGCCATACCGGTTTTCAGCGCTGGGGCTTCGCTCCTGCGCAGCAGACGCATTCACCCACCCACTCACGCCGCCTTGCGCGCGTGCAGGCAGACGAATGCGTCTTCGCCAGCAATTCCGCAGCCCGGCGCGCTCCTGGATGGACGCCGGCCCGGCTGCCCCAAGGAAGTACCTCGGAGGAGGCGGTACCGCCTCCGCGGACCAAGGCCCGACGCTCGACAGGGGATGCGAAGGGGATCATGCGCAACGAAAGGATCAAGGATGTTTGTCATGACTCGTAAAGAACGTTCATTGAAATGGACCGCACTGGCTATCGCGACCGCCGTACTCGTCGCTCCGGCTGCCTATTCGGGCAGCAAGCTGCAGACGTTCTCGAAGTTGCAGGGACCGAAAGCGACGACTTCGGCCAAGGCGGTGAAGAAAGCCGCCGCTCAGACCTACGACCGCTTCATCGTCACCCGCGCGCCCGGCGCGAACGCCAAGCTCAGCGCTGCCGCGGTCGATAAGCAGTACGCCACCGCCGCGAGCAAGCTCGGCATCGGCATCGCGCCGATGCGCACTCTGGCCACCGGCGCCAGCCTGATCCGCACCGACACCAAGCTCAATACCGCTGCAGTGAAGGAACTGGCGATCGAGCTGATGAAGGACCCGAGCGTGATCGCGGTCGAACCCGATCTGCTCAAGCAAAAGGCGATGGTCCCGAACGACCCGGGCTACGCGCAGCAGTGGCACTACAAGAACGGCCCGGGCGGCATCAACCTCGAACCGGCCTGGGACATCACCGACGGCGACGGCATCGTGGTCGCGGTGCTCGACACCGGCATCACCCCGCACACCGATCTCGACGCCAACATCCTGCCGGGCTACGACTTCATCATCGACCAGGAAGTCAGCGTCGATGGCGACGGCCGCGACGCCAACCCGAACGATCCGGGCGACTGGCACGCCGGCGAGTGCAACATCTTCGGCATTCCGGAAGACAGCAGCTGGCACGGCACCCACGTCGCCGGCACCATCGCCGCGGCCACCAACAACGCCAGCGGCGTCGCCGGCGTAGCGCACGGCGCCAAGGTCCAGCCGGTGCGCGTGCTCGGCAAGTGCGGCGGCTACACCTCCGACATCATCGATGCGGTGACCTGGGCCTCGGGCGGCAGCGTCGCCGGCGTGCCGGACAACGCGACCCCGGCCGAAGTCATCAACCTCAGCCTCGGCGGCAGCGGCGCCTGCAGCGTGGCCGAACAGACCGCGTTCGACGCGGCGCGCGCACGCGGCACCACCGTCGTCATCGCCGCCGGCAACTCGGGCGGCGATGTGGCCAACTTCTCGCCCGCCAACTGCGACAACGTCATCGCCGTGTCCGCGGTCGGCCCGACCGGCACCATGGCCAGCTATTCCAACTTCGGCCCGAAGATCGACGTCGCCGCACCGGGCGGTTCCGGCGCGCAGCCGGCGGCCGACAACATCCTGTCGACGCTCAACCTCGGCCTGCAGGCCCAGGAAGGCCCGGGCTACGCCTGGATGGCCGGCACCTCGATGGCGGCGCCGCACGTCGCCGGCGTGGTCGCGCTGATGCAGTCCGCGGCGGCCACGCCGAAGACTCCGGCCGAGATCGAGAAGATCCTGGTCAACACCGCCCATGTCGGCGGTCTGCCGGGCGGCTGCAGCTGGGCCAATCCCTGCGGTTCGGGCATCGTCGACGCGCGTCTCGCGGTCGCCGTGGCCAACGGCAGCGAGCCGCTGCCGCCGGACCCGCAGGCTCCGGAACCCGAGCCGCCGATCGAGCTGGAAAACGGCATCACCGTGACCAACATCGAAGTCGCGGCCAACGGCGTGATCAAGTACCAGTTGCTGGTGCCGAACGGCGCGTCGAACCTGTTGTTCGCCATGTACGGCGGTACCGGCGATTCGGACATCTACGTCAAGTACGGCGCAGAACCGACCAATACCTCCTACGACTGCCGTCCGTTCACCGCGAGCAACAACGAGACCTGCTTCTTCCCGACCCCGAAGGGCGGCGTGTGGTACGTCAACGTCAAGGGCTATCGCGCCTCGGCGGGCATGTCGCTGTACCCGAGCTTCGTCGACGCCAATTGGCCGCGTCGGGTCGAGGCCAAGGCCAGCGCGCTGCCGAACCACCGCACCTCGGTCAACCTGTCGTGGGAGAAGGGCAAGAAGAACATCGACATCTACCGCAACGGCGCGATCCTCAAGACCGTGCGCAACACCGGCGCCAACACCGATACCTTCCGCATCATCGGCAGCGGCACCATGAGCTACAAGCTGTGCAACAACCAGACTCAGGAATGCGCGGATCCGGTGGAGATCCAGTACAACTCCAGCAAGTAATCGCCAAGTAGGCAATCGCGAAGGGCCCGGAATGCTGGGCCCTTCGTTTTTTGCGGACACCGATCCGCCGATACGCCCGATCGCCGGTCGCGAAAGCCGCGGCGTCGCGACCGGGAACCCGCATCGGCAAATGCACTCCATCCGTTTCGATGCGCTCCATCCGTTTCCCGGATGAAGCGACGCACCCTCGCTGATCGTCCGGCCGCATCCGGCACGCTCCAGCCATCGCTCAAGCGCTCCATACTCACGAATCCCGGTTCCAGAACAGCGGAGATTTCATGCGCCATCTTCCATCCGCCCCACACCGCAACCGCCCGGCTCTCGCTGATGGCGCTCTCGCCAATAGCGCCCTCGCCCATGCCGGCCTCGCGCGCAGCGGTTTGCTGCTCGCCGTGCTGATCGTCGGCGTGGCGGGCTGCAACAACGCCGCCGCACCGGCCGAAGACAGCACGGCGGCGGCGACACCGGCGCCGGTCGCCGCGCCGGTGGTGCGCTTCGACGCCAAGCTCAGCCTGGTCAACAACAACGGGGCGATCCGTTACGACGGCACCGTCGACAGCGAAGCCACCCGCAAGGCGCTGAGCACCGCCCTGACCCAGGCCTACATGGGCCAGATCAGCGGCAACCTCAGCGTCGACAAAGCCTCCAAACCGGCCCCCTGGCAGGACAAGCTGCCGCAGTTCGCCGCCGCACTGACCATGCCGGGCGTCGCGGTGAGCTTCCAGGGCACCCGCATCGAACTCAGCGGCCAAGCCTCCGACGCCGACCGCGTGACCCTGCTCGAAAAAGCCAAGACGCTGTTCCCGGGCTACAACTACGGCGGCCTGTTCGAAGGCGTCGGCGGCGCGGCCGCGTCCTCGGCTGCCGCGGCGCAGGCCCTGGCCGCGCTCGAACCCGGCAAGGCCGGCAGCGCCGAGATCGCCAAGGCCCTGAACCTGATGAACCTGCACTTCGACGAAGGCAGCGCGCGGATCGCGCCGGCCAGCCTCGACATCCTCAGCCGCGCCGCCAAGGCCCTCCAGGCCGGCCCCAAGGACGCGCGCTTCGAGATCGTCGGGCCCGGCGGCGGCGCCGGCCAGCCGGCCGACAACGAGGCCCTGTCGCGCCAGCGCGCCGAGGCGGTCAAGGTCCAGCTGATCGTCGCCGGCGCCAATCCGGGCGCGCTCGACACCCGCGGCGAACCCGGCACGGCGGCGACGCCGTTGCGCTTCAATCCGCTGAAATGATCGGCCGGCCGGGCTCGCCCGGCCACGGCCCGACAAGCTGAACCCGTCAGACGGGGGCCGACGGCCCCCGTCGTGTTTGCGCACTCCGCCCGCGCGCGCGGCGATGCGCCCCGGCCCGGGTCGCCGCGACCGCCGATGAACCCCAGGCCCCACGGGCCTCGCGCGGCCTGCCCGAAGACTTCCGTTTTCCGGATTTGCCCCCACCTAGCCCACTCGATACGCTCCTCTGTTCGCCGTCGCGTTTCGCGCCGGCAGCCCTCCCCCCTTGCAGGCACCCGATGGCGCTGGACTACATCCGCATCCGCGGCGCGCGGACGCACAACCTCAAGAACATCGATCTCGATCTGCCGCGCGACAAGCTGATCGTGATCACCGGCTTGTCCGGTTCCGGTAAATCCTCCCTGGCCTTCGACACGATCTACGCCGAAGGCCAGCGACGCTACGTCGAATCGCTGTCGGCCTATGCCCGGCAGTTCCTGTCGGTGATGGAAAAGCCCGATGTCGACCACATCGAAGGCCTGTCGCCGGCGATCTCGATCGAGCAGAAATCCACCTCGCACAACCCGCGTTCGACCGTCGGCACGATCACCGAGGTCTACGACTACCTGCGTCTGTTGTACGCACGAGTCGGCGCGCCGCGTTGCCCCGATCACCACTACCCGCTCGAAGCGCAGACGGTCAGCCAGATGGTCGACCAGGCGCTGGCGCTGGACCCCGATCAGCGCTACATGCTGCTCGCGCCGGTGATCCGCGAGCGCAAGGGCGAGCACGCCCAGGTGTTCGAGCAACTGCGCGCGCAGGGCTTCGTGCGCGTGCGCGTCGACGGCGAGCTGTACGAGATCGACGCGGTGCCGCCCCTGGCGCTGCGGGTCAAGCACACGATCGAAGCGGTGGTCGACCGCTTCCGTCCGCGCGACGACATCAAGCAGCGTCTGGCCGAGTCCTTCGAGACCGCGCTCAAGCTCGGCGACGGCATGGCCCAGGTGTATTCGCTGGACAAGGCCGACACCGCACCGTTGCTGTTCTCGTCCAAATACAGCTGCCCGGTCTGCGATTACTCGCTGCCCGAGCTGGAACCGCGCCTGTTCTCGTTCAACTCGCCGGTCGGCGCCTGCCCGACCTGCGACGGCCTCGGCGTCGCGGAATTCTTCGATCCGGGCCGCGTGGTCGTGCACCCGGAGCTGTCGCTCTCGGCCGGCGCAGTGCGCGGCTGGGACCGCCGCAACGCCTACTACTTCCAGTTGATCCAGTCGCTGGCCAAGCACTACAAGTTCAACGTCGACGCGCCCTGGCAGTCGCTGTCGGCGACGGTGCAGAAGGCGGTGCTGTACGGCAGCGGCGACGAGCTGATCAGTTTCACCTACCTCACCGAGAACGGCGGCCGCAGCCAGCGTAAGCATCGCTTCGAAGGCATCGTGCCGAACCTGGAGCGGCGTTATCGCGAGACCGAATCGGCAGCGGTACGCGAGGAGCTGGCCAAGTACATCAGCCAGCGTCCCTGCCCCGACTGCGCCGGCGCCCGCCTCAACCGCGCCGCGCGCAACGTGTTCGTCGCCGAGCGCCCGCTGCCGGACCTGGTGGTGCTGCCGGTCGACGAAGCGCTGCAGTTCTTCAAGACCCTGGAACTGCCGGGCTGGCGCGGCGAGATCGCGGTCAAGATCGTCAAGGAGATCGTCGACCGCCTGCGCTTCCTGGTCGACGTCGGCCTGGATTACCTGACCCTGGAACGCAAGGCCGATTCGCTCTCGGGCGGCGAAGCCCAGCGCATCCGCCTGGCCAGCCAGATCGGCGCCGGCCTGGTCGGCGTGATGTACGTACTCGATGAGCCCTCGATCGGCCTGCACCAGCGCGACAACGAGCGTTTGCTCAGCACCCTGACCCGGCTGCGCGACCTCGGCAACACCGTGATCGTGGTCGAACACGACGAGGATGCGATCCGCCTGGCCGACTACATCGTCGACATCGGCCCCGGCGCCGGCGTGCATGGCGGCGAAGTCGTGGCACAGGGCCAGTTCGCCGACGTGCTGAAGGCGCCGCGTTCGCTGACCGGCCAATACCTCAGCGGCAAGCGCCGGATCGAAATCCCGAAGAACCGCCACAAGCCCAACCCGAAGGCGATGCTGCATCTGCGCGGCGCCACCGGCAACAACCTCAAGGACGTCGATCTCGACATCCCCTCGGGCCTGTTGACCTGCGTCACCGGCGTGTCCGGTTCGGGCAAGTCGACCCTGATCAACGACACCTTGTACGTGCTCGCCGCCAACGAACTCAACGGCGCCTCGCAGACGCCGGCGCCGTATCGTTCGATCGAGAACATGGAGTTGTTCGACAAGGTCGTCGACATCGACCAGTCGCCGATCGGCCGCACCCCGCGTTCGAACCCGGCCACCTACACCGGCCTGTTCACGCCGCTGCGCGAGCTGTTCGCGCAGGTGCCGGAAGCGCGCGCGCGCGGCTATTCGCCGGGCCGCTTCAGCTTCAACGTGCGTGGCGGACGCTGCGAGGCCTGCCAGGGCGACGGCCTGATCAAGGTCGAGATGCACTTCCTGCCCGACGTCTACGTGCCCTGCGACGTCTGCCACGGCAAGCGCTACAACCGCGAGACCCTGGAAGTCCTGTACAAGGGCTACAACATCAACGACGTGCTGTCGATGACGGTCGAAGCGGCGCTGAACCTGTTCGAGGCGGTGCCGACCATCGCGCGCAAACTGGAAACGCTGATGGACGTCGGCCTGAGCTATATCAAGCTCGGCCAGAGCGCGACCACCTTGTCGGGCGGCGAGGCGCAGCGGGTCAAGTTGTCGAAGGAACTGTCGCGGCGCGACACCGGGCGCACCCTGTACATCCTCGACGAGCCGACCACCGGCCTGCACTTCCACGACATCGAGCATCTGCTGGTGGTCCTGCACCGCCTGCGCGACGACGGCAACACCGTGGTGGTGATCGAACACAACCTCGACGTGATCAAGACCGCGGACTGGGTCATCGATCTGGGACCGGAAGGCGGCCATCGCGGCGGCACCATTCTCGCGACCGGTACGCCGGAGCAGATCGCCGCGCTGCCGCATTCGCATACCGGCCACTTCCTCGCCCCCCTGCTCGGTACGCCGAAGGCAGAGACGGCGAAGAAGAAGCCGACTGCGAAAAAGACCGCCCCCGCTGCGACCGCGTCGCGCGCCAAGAAGAAATCCGCTGCATGACCGATACCCAGCAGCCGCCCGCGGGCGGCAAGAAAGCGGCGCCGCGCAAGCGTGCGCCGCGCAGCCGCAAGGCCGCCACGGCTCCGGCCGCGGACCTCGCGACCGTTGCGAACGACGCCGTCGAGGACGCCGCCCAGCAAGCACAGGCCTCGGTTGCGCTGCCGGCGACGCCGCCGGCCCTGATCCGAGTGCCGCTGTCGGTGCGTTGGCGCGACCTCGACGCCTTCAATCACGTCAACAACTCGAAGTTCCTCAGCTATCTGGAGGAAGCGCGCCTGCGCTGGATGGTGACCCTGCCCGGCCGCGGCATGGACGAGCATGTCGCCCCGGTGGTCGCGGCGGCGCATCTCAACTATCGCCGTCCGATCGAATGGCCGAACGAGCTCGATGTCGAACTGTTCGTCGAACGCCTCGGCAACACCAGCCTCAGCATCGGCCACCGCATCATCGGCGCCACCGACACCTCGGCGGTGTATTGCGACGGCAACGTCGTGCTGGTGTGGATCCACCGCGAAACCGGCCAGCCCGCAGCCTTGCCGGAGCCGGTGCGCGCAGCCTGCACGGCTTGACGATTATCCGATCGTCGTTTGCAGCGACGGCCATTGCGCCGTCGCCTTCAGTGAGCTTCAGGGTAGGAGCGGCGCAAGCCGCGACCAACCGAAGCGACGTACGCAAGCGCAGCCGCCGAAGCTCGGAAGTCTCGGGCTACTTTATCGAGCTGCCCAACGGCTTCGGATGGACAAGTGGTATCTCACCTCTGCGGTTGGTCGCGGCTCGCGCCGCTCCTACCCCCTTGAGTCAGGGCGCGGCCTTGCGCACTTCGAACTCGCCGAACAGCGAGCCGCCGTCCTTCAGCCCGAACTCGACCGCGACGCGGCTGCCTTCCTTGAGCGGTTTGTGCGGCTGCATCAGCATAAGATGTAGGCCGCCCGGCTTGAGCTGCGCTGAACCGTCCGGGGCGATGCGCAATTCGGGCACCGCGCGCATCTTGCTGACGCCGTCGACGATGCGGGTCTCGTGCAGCGATACATCGGCGAACGCCGCGCTCTTCGCTGAAACGATAGTCACCGGCACCGAGCAGCGGTTCTCGATGCGGCCGAAGCCGGCCATCATCGGCATCTGCATCGGCGGCATCCGTACCCAGCCCTCGCGCACCTGCGCGGCGCAAGCCTTGCCCGCGGGCGCCTTGGCCTGCTGCGCGGCGCGGCCCTGCGCGCCGGCCTGAAATACCGACGCCGCGGCCAGCATGGCGGCGAGCGTCAACCCCGTTCGGATGCCAGATACGTTCATCGGCCTATGATACCTCCCGCCTGTGGAGGAGTTGACCATGAAGGAGTTGACGATGAAGCATCCGCTCAGCCTGCTCGCCCTGGCCTGTTCATTGGCCGCCTGTTCCGGCGCACCGACCGACGGCACCGACCAACGTTCGGCCGGCCCCGCCGCAGGGCCCGAGGCTCCTGCCGAAGCCCCCGCCAGCGATGCGCCCGGCGGCGAAAGCCGGCTCACCGTCTACAGCGGCGACTACGAGGCGCTGGCCAACGCGCGCGCGCCCAATGTCGGCATGCCCGGCTATGCGCTGGTCGAACGTCCCCTGCGCTACACCCTCAAGAGCGGCCGCAATGCCCTGTCGAGCAAGTCCCTGCCGCCGTCGATGGACACCGAGGCCGCGGTGCTGCAGCCGCGCAGCAACGGCATCGCGATCGTCGGGCAGCGCTACATCGCCCCGGTCTCGGGCGCGCAGAACGTGGTCGGCGTGGCGATCGGCCGCAAGGTCACGGTCGAACACACCGCCGGCGGCGCCAAGCAGACCGACAGCGGCATGCTGTTGTCGGCCGGCGACGGCCTGACCCTGGCGCTCGACGACGGCCGCATCAAGGTGATCCGCAACTACGACAGCTTCAGCCTGGTCGACAACGACAACCTGCTGCCGCGGCAGTCGGCCCTGCAGTGGACGGTCAACGCCGACAAGGCCGGCGACGCCGATTTCGTGCTGTCCTATCCGATGGGCGGCATGGCCTGGCGCGCCGAATACCTCGCCACCTTGACCCCGGGCCAGGGCTGCAAGCTCGCGCTCGATGGTGCCGCGCTGGTGGCCAATCGTTCCGGCTCGGGTTTCAACCAGGCCCGCTTGAGCCTGGTCGCCGGCGAACCCAATCGCACTCGCCGCGAGGAAGTCGGCATCATGGGCGGCCATGCCGAACGCTTCGCCGCGGCGCCGATCGCCCAGGCCGCCGACGCTGAGATGCCGGTCGAACGCGCCGCCGGCGAGTACCACGCCTACGACCTGCCGCAGCCGGTCACGCTCGGCAACGGCAGCACCGAACGCATCGCTCTGTTCCCGCGCAACGGCGCGGTCGCCTGCGAACGCATCTACGCGATCGAAGCCGGCGACAACGACTGGCGCCCGCCGACGCCGTTGATCGATCCGAACTTCCAGGGCCAAACCGGCGACGTGCCGGTGATGTCCAAGGTCGAGTTCAAGAACGACAAGGCCGCCGGCCTCGGCCTGCCGTTGCCGGCCGGGCGCGTGCGCGCCTTCGACGGCAAGGATTTCCTCGGCGAATCGCAACTCGCGCACACGCCGCAGGGCGCCGAGATCCGCTTGCAGCTCGGCAAGGTCTTCGACCTCAGCAGCACCCGCGAAGCGAGCGGTTTCCAGCTCGACCGTACCGGACGCACCATCACCGAATCGTTCGCGGTGACGATCAAGAACGCAAAGAAGCACGAGGCCACGGTTCGGGTGATCGAACCCTTGCCGCGCTGGACCGATTGGGAGATCGTGTCGTCCAGCCTGCCGTCGAAGAAGAAGGACGCGCGCCACGCCCAGTTCGAAGTGGCGGTGCCCGCCGGCGGCGAAACCAAGCTGACCTACACCGTGCGCTATCGCTGGCCCCAGGACGTCAAACCATGAGCTTCGTAGAAACCCAGACCCACGGCGACATCGTCGAAATCCGCCTGGCGCGCGCGCCGGTCAACGCGCTCAACCCGCAGTTGTGCAACGACACGCGCGAGGCGATCGAGCAGGCCGTGCACCACGGCGCCCATGGCATCGTCCTCAGCGGCGGGCCGAAGGTCTTCTCGGCCGGCCTCGACGTGCCCTATCTGCTTTCGCTCGGCGACCAGCGCGACCATTTGCTGCTGGCGTGGCAGGCCTTCTTCGGCCTCGCCCGCTCGCTGGCCTCCGCGCCGGTGCCGGTGGTCGCAGCCCTCGCCGGCCATGCGCCGGCCGGCGGTTGCGTGCTCGCGCTGTGCTGCGACTACCGGATCATGGCCTCGGGCCCGTACCGGATCGGCCTCAACGAAACCCAGGTCGGCCTGGTCGCGCCCGAAGGCATCCAGCGCCTGATGCGGCGCGTGGTCGGCGCTTACCGCGCCGAACGCCTGCTGGTCGGCGGCGAGATGGTCGACGCCGACACCGCCGTGCGGATCGGGCTCGTCGATGAGCTGGTCGAGATCGAGAACGTCGCTCAGCGTGGCCGGGTCTGGCTGGAGCAATTGCTGAGCCTGCCGCGCAGCGCGATGCTGCACACTCGCCAGCTCGCCCGCGCCGACCTGGTCGAAGCCCTGCGTCCGGAGCACATCGAGCTCGATCGTTTCGTCGACGCCTGGTATTCGCCGGATACGCAGGCCGCGTTGAAGGCGCTGGTGGCGAAGCTGGGCAAGTAAGGCCCTCGCGCTTGTGTATCGGCACATCCGCGGCTTGCGCCGTTGCGGATAATTTCGCGGTCGCGGCTCGCGCCGCTCCTACCCTTTGATTCGTCTTTAGGGGGAGGAGCGGCGCAAGCCGCGACCGCGTAGCGAACCGAAACCGCGACTCGTCACGCCGGGTGACGCCAATCAAGCGGCCGCTACGACATCACAACAACCATACCTCGACCCGCTCGTTGCGATAACGCGAACCGGCATCGCGCGCGATCGCCTTGCGCGCGCTGCCCGGCAGCGCAGCCGCCAGCGGCAAGGCCGTGCCCATGCCGCGGGCCTGTTCGACCCTGAGGCCGCGCGACATCAGCTCCTGCGCGACCAGGTCGGCGCGGTCGTTGCTCATCATCATCGCCGCCATCGTCGAACCGGCGCTGGCGTCGGCGAATCCGACCACCAGCAATCGCCGGCCGCGATTCGGCGGCAACGCCATGAAGCTGCGCAGGCGATCCAGATCGCGCACCGCTCGGCTGTCGAACACGTTCGCGGCGACGCCGCTTTCGCCGGGTCCGCCGAAGTTGAAGCGCAGGCTCAGCGGCAGACGCACCGCGCGACCGACCAATTCGCGATACTCCGCCGGGCCGGCCGAGACAGGCCGCTCGCGCCCCGGCACCAGGGTCACCGCGAGATGACCGCTGCGCGCGACCGCGCGCTGACCGGCGCGGGTCATCGCGTACAAGGCGAAGCTGCGGCTCAAGGCGCCCATCATCTGGCCGCCGTACAGATACAGGCGCCGGCTCAAGGGATAGTCCTCGCTCAGCACCTCGGTTCGGGTCGGCGCGATCGCGCGCCCGCCGTCTGCGATCGCCACGGGCTTGGTGCCGTCGCCGTAGTGCTCGCCGATCGGGATCAGGCCGATCGCCATGGGATCGGCCGCGACCGCCGCGATCAGTTCGCGAGCGCTGCGATGCTGCTGCGCTTCGCCGAACGTCGTACCGAGCATGACCCGCTCGTTCATCAGGTCGCGCACCGCACCAGCGCCGGAATCGAGATGCAGCCGCACCTCGCCCTGGCTGCCGCCGAACTCGCTCCATTGCCGCGACTGCCCGGAAAACAGCCGGCGCAACTGGGCGAAATCGAGGCGCACGACCGGATTGCGACGATTGACCACGACCGCGACACCGTCGAGCGCAACCACGAACTCCTGATCCTGCGAACCCAGATCGCCTAGCTGCCACCCGGCGTCGAGTTCGGCCGCATTCGGCCGCCGCGCCATCATCGCGATCTGTGCCTCGCCTTCGACGAGATCGGTGAACCCCTGCGCCGAATCGCTGCCGGCGATTTCGACGATCAACGGCTGGCCATCGCGGCTGGCGTGGATTTCGGTCAAGGCCGGGCGCGGACGAAGGGTGCGAATTCCCGAATAACCGATATCGCGCAACCAGGCCTCGGCCAAGCCAGGCACCAGCGCATGACCGAGCGTTTGAGAACCGTGAATACGGACGCGCTCGGCGTCCTGGGCATGAGCGGGAAACGCAATCGCAGATAACGATACGAACAAAAACAACACGAACGGCAACCCAACGGCACGCGGCATGGCGCGCACTCCCCCTGTACGAACTGCGCGCAGGATGGGCGCGACCTGTGACGCTGCGATTACGCGACGACAAGCACAGTAATGATGAAGTGGAATGAGCTTATTTCGTCAAGCTGCAACAAGCGCGGGGCAAGGCGGCCGCGAGTCGGTGAGGTGGCGGAATGTTCGCGATGCGCGGAGGCGATTGCGGATCGCAGTGCGGATGGCTTCGCGGTCGCGGCTCGCGCCGCTCCTACAGGGATGGATTCGCGGTGCTGCTTGTCGAGCAAGTGCAGAGCTTCCGTCCGCTGACGCGGCCGGATTACTTTCTTTTGCTGGCCCAAAAGAAAGCTAACCAAAGAAAAGAGCTCTCCTTGACGAAGCTCCCCTGCGAGTTCGATGCGCCCGCGGGGATTTTTCGATAGGACATCCTTGTCCTATCGGGGCATTCCATTTAGGAGCTGGGCGCACGTCCTGTGCGCCGCCCTTTGGGTCTACGGTTGCATCGTAGTTCGGTACTGCGCCAAGCTCTTCACGGCAAAGGCAAAGGCCGTGTTGCTCTTGGGTAGGAGCGGCGCAAGCCGCGACCGCGTCATGACGGTAACGACGCAGCGATCCCGAGGCTGCGTGGTCGCGACTTGCATCGCTCCTACAATGGCGGCGTCACACACGTGCCCCCTGTGTGGTCGGCGGCTCTTGCCGTGCGTCGATTTGATCTGGATCTGATCCCGCTCTTGCTTGAGCGACACGCCGCGAGACCACCACGACGCGGTCGCGGCTTGCGCCGCTCCTACCCCTAAGGCAGCCATTCTCCGTTGCTGTTGTTGTGCGCCGATTCGCACTAGCGAAAGCTAGAGAAGACCCGGAGGGCGGCGCGCAAGGATGCGCGCCGTTTTTCATCGGGACAGGGATGTCCCGTATGTAGAGCCCCGCGGATGCATCGATCGTGCGGGCCATTGACTCAAAGAAAAGCAACTTCTTTGGTTAGCTTTCTTTTGTTGCTTTAGACAAAAGAAAGTAACCCGCCGCTTTAGCAGCGGAAGCTTTATGCGTTTGATCTTGCTTGAGCGAGGCGCCGCAAGACCGTCGCATCGCGGTCGCGACTTGCGTCGCTCCTACCCCCGGCGAAACCGCGCCGCTCCGCTCGATGACATCAGCCTTGGTGTCCCTGCGCGTCCCGTGATCGCGGCTCACGGCGCTCCTACAGGAGAGCACCCACGACGGTTCGTGGCTTCGATTTATGGCAGCAACGACTGCGCATCCCTCGCCTCACTCGTCCCCGGTCGCCACCGGCCGCTGCGGATCCTCGATCCACCCGCTCCACGACCCGGTATACAGCGCCGCGCCGTCGAACCCGGCATGCGCCATCGCCAACAGATGATGGCAGGCGGTCACGCCGGAGCCGCACATCACCGCGGTCTGCGCAGGCGCATACCCTGCGAGCAAGGGCGCGAATTCGCTGGCTAGGGTTTCGCTCGACTTGAAGCGGCCATCGGCGAGGTTATTCGCATACGGGCGGTTGCGCGCGCCCGGCACATGGCCGGCGACGCGGTCGAGCGGTTCGACTTCGCCGCGGAAACGCTCGCCGGCGCGCGCATCGATCAGCAGGCCACCGGAATCGAGCAAGGAGCGCACGTCCTGCGCATCCAGCACGCGGCGCGCGTCGTAGCCGGCTTCGTAGCGGGTCGCTGCCGGCGTGGGCACGAGGTCGTCGCTCGGCAGGCCGAGCGCGGTCCAGCGCTGCCAACCGCCATCGAGCACAGCGACGCGTCGGTGGCCGAGCACGCGCAGCAGGAACCACAGGCGCGCCGCGGCCAGGGCGCCGTCGCCGTTGTCGTAGACCACGACCTGATGCTGCGGGGTGATGCCCCAGCGCCCGAGCGCGGCGGTGAAATCGTCGGCCTCGGGCCAGGGATGGCGGCCGCCGCCGGATTTGCGGTGATCCGACAAGTCGCGATCGAGGTGGGCATAGCGCGCGCCGGGCACATGCGCCTGGCGATAGGCGTCTTCGCCCGCGGCGGTGTCGTTGAGGCCGAAACGCGCGTCGACGACGATCAGATCGTCGCGGCCCAACGCCGCGGCGAGGTCCTCGGCCGATACCAGGGTGGTCCAATCGCTCATCGGGTCGTCTCCAATCGCTGCCGCAGGTTCAACAGCATCGAGGCGGTCGCGCCCCAGATGCGTTGGCTCGGATAACGGTATTCGAGCACGTGACGGGCGCGGCCCTTGTACTCGAGGGTGCGCGTGGTGAGGTTGTCGGGGTCGAGCAGGAAGACCAGCGGCACTTCGAACACGTCCGCGACTTCGTTCGGATCGGGCCGTGCGACATAGGCCGGGTCGATCACCGCGACCAGCGGCAGCACGCGAAAACCGGTGATCGTCACCAGCGGGTCGAGGAAACCGAGCGGCGCGATCAACGCGGCCGGTACGCCGATTTCCTCCTCGGTTTCGCGCAAAGCGGCCGCGACCGCGTCGGCATCGCCGGGCTCGATGCGGCCGCCGGGAAAGCTGACCTGGCCGCCGTGCTGGCGCAGGCCGTCGGTGCGGCGGGTAAGCAGCACCTGCACGCCCTCGGCGCGCGGCACCAGGCCGACCAGCACCGCGGCTTGCGCATGCGAGGCATCGTCGGGCAACAGCCCGGTCAGGTCGTCGAGGTTCCAGCCGTCGCTCTCGGGCGCGGCATCGAGCGGGTGCAGCGCCGCCAGCAGACGGGTGCGTTCGCGCGAATCGCCGTCGAGGAAGTCGGCGCCCACGAAGGCCGGCGTTGGCGCAGGCGTGGTCACCGCAGTTTCGACTCGCGCTGCGGCAGCACCACTTCCATCAGACGCAGGCGCTCATCGTCGTTCATCTGCGACCAACGGGCGATTTCGGCCGTGGTGCGGTGGCAGCCCGAGCACAGGCCGTCGTCGCCGAGTTGGCAGACACCGATGCACGGACTCAACACCGCGCGGAATGTCGTCATATCGTCCACCGAGGCCATGCCGCCATTGTGCCTGGCGGGGCGACCTCGTAAAGCCTGACCGATGCGATCGGCAGGTGGTGCGAAACATCAGGTACCGCGCATCGGATCGGTGAATCGCCGGATGCGCCGCCCTGCTCCAGAAACGACTTGCGCCGGGCTAGCCGGCGCAAGTCTGTGACGCGTTGCGGGTCTTACTTGACGCTGACCAGCTTGATTTCGAACTGCACGGCGACGTTCGGCGGGTACGGGGTACGCGGGTCGGCGCCGTAGGCCTTGTCGGCCGGCAGGGTCACTTCCCACTTCGAGCCGCTCGGCATCTGCAGCAGCACTTCGCGCATCGCCGCCATTTCGATTTCGCTGACCTTGATCGACGGAATCGAGTTGGCCGGACGCGCCTGCTCCGGACGCTGGCCCCACGGGAACGGACCGGCGACTTCCAGGGCGACGGTGCTGGCCTGGGTCGGCTTGGCGCCGGTACCGGTGTCGATGATGCGGTACTGCACGCCGCTCGGCAGCACCTTCACGCCGGCCTTGCCCTTGTTGCCGTTGATGAAGGTGTCGCTCTTGCCCTTGTTCTCGGCAGCGGCCTTGTCCCACTCGGCCTTGGCCTTGTCCTGCTGGCGCTTCTGCATGTTCTGCACGGCAGTGCGCAGCTGGTCGACCGGCACCGACGGCTGCTTCTTGGAATAGCCGTCCTGCAGACCCTTGACGATCGTGTTGACATCGACCTGCTCACCGCTTTCGACGGCATTGCGGCCGAGGTCGTAACCGAGCGCGTAGCTCAGCTTGCCCTTCTCGGAAGAAGTGTCCTGCGCGACGGCGTTGCCGGCGGTCAGTGCCAGGGCCGCAACGGCGGCAGCAATCAAACGCAACTTCATTCGGTGGAATCTCCGGTTATGGCACGGGGCGACTGCGTCGCCCCGATCGGCTAGGGGCATAGTCCAATCATGCCCCGATGTAGAAAGCCCTGGGTCGGTCGTAAGTGCCCGACGGGACGAGTTAGGATACCGGCGGCAGCGCTTAACCGCCACTGACGCTGCGGGCTGAGACCGCGACGCAGGGCCGGAGTTCCCTGCCTGCCGCCCCCCATCGCCCCGGAATCCTACGGCCATCACATGACCGAATCGCCCCTGCTGATCGCCGATCGCGGCGCCGTGCGCCAGATCACCGTCAACCGTCCCGACAAGCTGAACGCGCTCAATGCGGCGACCCTGGACGCCCTGCTGGCCGCCTTCGAGGCCGCCGCGGCCGATCCCGCCGTGCGCGCCGTGATCCTGACCGGCGCTGGCCCCAAGGCCTTCGTCGCCGGCGCCGACATCTCGGAAATGAACACCCTGACCCCGGTCCAGGGCCGCGATTTCTCCCAGCGCGGGCAGAAACTGATGCGCCGGATCGAGAAAATGCCCAAACCCGTGATCGGCATGATCAACGGCTTCGCCCTCGGCGGCGGCCTGGAACTGGCGATGGGCTGCCATCTGCGCATCGCCTCCGACAACGCCAAGATCGGCCAGCCCGAGATCAACCTCGGCCTGATCCCGGGCTTCGGCGGCACCCAGCGCCTGCTGCGCCTGGCCGGCCGCGCCGCCACCCTGGAGCTGTGCCTGGTCGGCACCCCGATCGACGCCGCGCGTGCGCGCGAGCTCGGCATCGTCAATCGGGTGGTGCCGGCGGCCGAACTCGAAGCCGAGACCTTCAAGCTGGCCGAACAGCTCGCCGCGGCCGCGCCGCTGGCGCTGCGCGGCGTGCTCGACTGCATCGCGGTCGGCGGCGAATGCGGGATCGAAGAAGGCCTGGAGTACGAAACCGCGCAGTTCGGCCTGATGTTCGCGACCGACGACATGCGCGAAGGCACCACCGCCTTCCTCGAACGGCGCAAGCCCGCTTTCGCCGGAACGTGAGCGAGCGCACGTCCGCGCTGTGCCGCTGCGGCTGCGCCGATGCGCGCGGCGCGGCGGCGCACGCGATCGTCGCGGCCCTGGCGCAGGACGACCTGGATGCCGCGATCGCGCTCGGCTTGTTGAACGCGAACTTCGACGACCGCGACATCGACGGCATCGTCTGTCGCCAGTGCACGGACGCCTGCATGCAAGCCTTGCGCAGCGCACGCGAGGCGCGCCTGCGCGCCCTGGCCGCGCGCGAGCGCTATCGCGCCCGCAACCAGCGCCTGCAGCGACGCGCCGACGAGCGCGCTGCGCGACGCGCGGCGACACCTGCGCCGACGAACTCGGCCGACACTTCGGCTGACAACACGATCGCCGACACCTCCTCCCCCACCACGCAGCGCCCGGCCCTGCCTTCGGCCGCCGCGGCCGCCCTGGCCCGCGCCAAGGCCAAGGCCGCGCAGCGCGGACCGACCTGAGACCGACCCTCCGCATGGCCAAGACCTCCCCGCCCGCCGCCAAGCCCGCCAGGAACGCCGCCCTCAAGACGCTCAAGAAAGCGACCAACAAGGTCGCCAAGAAGAGCGTCGCAAAACCTGCCGCGAAAATCCCGGCCAAGCGCGCCGTGACCAAGTCGGCAACGACCAAGCCCGCCACGGTCAAGCCCGTCGCAAAAAAGACCGCGAAACCGGCCGGCAAACGCGTCGTCCGTCTCGGCCCGGCCGAGATCGAGGAGATGTTCTCGCGCCTGCAGGCCTTGAACCCGAAGCCGACCACCGAACTCGAATACAGCACGCCGTTCGAATTGCTGGTCGCGGTAGTGCTGTCGGCGCAGGCCACCGACGTCGGCGTCAACAAGGCCATGCGTAAATTGTTCCCGGTCGCCAACACCCCGCAGGCGATCGCCGCACTCGGCGTCGACGGGCTCAAGCCCTACATCGCCACCATCGGCCTGTTCAACACCAAGGCGGCGAACGTGATCGCCTTGTCGCAGCAGCTGATCGAACGGCACGGCGGCGAAGTGCCGCACGACCGCGCCGCGCTCGAAGCCCTGCCCGGGGTCGGCCGCAAGACCGCCAACGTCGTACTCAACACTGCCTTCGGCGAACCGACCATGGCGGTGGACACCCATATCTTCCGCGTCTCCACCCGCACCGGCCTGGCGCCGGGCAAGGACGTGCGCGCGGTCGAGGACGGCCTGCTCAAGGCGGTGCCCGCGCACTACCTTCACGACGCGCATCACTGGTTGATCCTGCACGGACGTTACGTTTGCAAGGCACGCAAGCCCGATTGCCCGCATTGCGCGATCCGTGATCTGTGCCGCTTCACGGACAAAACGCCGGGCGAACCCGAGCCCGTAGCGGCTTGATTCCAAACGGAAACCTCATCGGCGCGCGGCGCTTGCGCGAGCGTCATCGCAACGTCATGCCTGCGAAATAAGTCAGATCTGTCACATTTACGCAACTTTCACACTCTAGCCTGCGCGCCATCACTCCACGCCTCAGGGCTAGACCATGAAACTCTCCCGCAACACCCTTGCCGTCGCGTTGTTCGCCGCTCTCGCAGCGCCCGCCGCGCACGCCGAAATCGCACTCGACGTCATCGGCGACTCGGAAGTCACCTTCGAAGGTCTGCTGCAGGCGGATTACAACGATTTCAACAGCGACGTCCTCAACCTCAACGCCGACCTGCCGGACGGCAAGGACAACGACAACGAGCTGCGCCGCGCCGAGCTCGTGCTCAAGGGCAAGGGCCCGGGCAACATCGAGTGGGTCGCCGGCTACGACGCCAAGGCCGACAAGTTCCTCGACGTCAACCTGAAGTACAAGCTCGGCGGCAACGCCAACCACTTCATCCAGGTCGGCCAGTACAAGCAGCCGAACAGCCTGGAAGAGCTGTCCTCGACCAAGAACAACGACTTCATCTCCAAGGCGATGGTGACCAACACCTTCGGCGTGGCGCGCCGCCTCGGCGCCGCCTACAGCTACGGCACCAACGACTGGAGCCTGACCGCGAGCTACTTCGGCCGCGAGCTGACCCGTAACCTCGCCCACGGCTCGGGCTACGGTCTGCGCGGCACCTTCGCCCCGATCAACGAGAAGGGCAACATCCTGCACCTCGGCCTGTCCTACGTCGACCTCGACACCGACGCCGACACCGTGCGCATCCGCACCCGTCCGCAGGTCGATCTCGCCGCCGGCCGCTTGGTCGACACCGGCAACCTGCTCAACGTCGACCGCCAGAACACCATCGGCGCCGAAGCGATGTGGGTGCACGGCCCGGTCAAGGTCCAGGCCGAGTACATGCGTTCGGAATTCGACCGCTACGCCACCCGCTCCATCGCCCAGCCGGGCAAGAAGTTCAGCGGCGACAGCTTCTACGTCAGCGGCGTGTGGAACATCACCGGCGAGACCTGGGGCTACAAGGCCGGCGTGCCGACCACCCCGCTGCCCGACGAACCCGCCAGCGGCATGTGGCAGGTCGGCGTGCGCTACGACAAGATCGACCTCAACGACGGTTCGGTGCGCCCGGGCGCGACCCCGACCGCCGCTCCGATCGTCGACGGCGTGCTCGGCGGCGAAATGGACGCCTGGACGGTCGGCGTGAACTGGTACTGGCGCTCGAACTTCAAGTTCATGCTCGACTACTCGATCGTCGATAGCTCGCGCTACATCGGCAAGACCAGCGCCACCTACTCGCAGACCGCGGCCTACAACAACCGCACCTTCAACCGCGTGGTCGACGACAGCCCGAACGTGATCTCGGCGCGCGTGCAGTTCTACTGGTAAGCCGCGGCTTACCCCTCGATCGGACATCTCTCCCCCTCGATCGGCAACGATCGTTACGGGCGCGGCCTAGGCCGCGCCCTTCTTTTGCGCGCACCGCGCGTCGGAAAGAAAGGGATGTCACGTCTCTGTCATGTTTCCGCCTCGCGACTGTCATCGAACCGTTATGAAATGCGCCGCAACGGATCTGTGCCAGCCGTCTGCCTTCAGGAGCTCACCGTGTTCAAGTCTCTGTCCTTCCGCCTGACCGCACTCGCCTTCGCGACCGCGTTCGCCGTCAACGCCCAGGCCGCCGACGTCACCGGCGCGGGCGCGTCGTTCGTGTATCCCGTGATGTCGAAGTGGTCGGCCGACTACGCCAAGTCGACCAGCAAGAAAGTGAACTATCAGTCGATCGGCTCCGGCGGCGGCATCGCCCAGATCAAGGCCGCGACGGTCGACTTCGGTTCTTCCGACGCCCCGCTCAAGCCCGAAGAGCTCGCCAAGTTCGGCCTGGCCCAGTTCCCGTCGGTGATCGGCGGCGTGGTGCCGGTGATCAACGTGCCGGGCGTGGCCTCGGGTGCGATGAAGCTCGACGGCGAAACCCTCGCCGGCATTTTCCTCGGCAAGATCAGCATGTGGAACGACCCGGCGATCGTCGCCCTGAACGGCGGCCTGAAGCTGCCGGCGAAGAAGATCACCGTCGTCCACCGCTCGGACGGTTCGGGCACCACCTTCAACTTCGTCAACTACCTGTCCAAGGTCAGCGGCGACTGGAAGAGCTCGGTCGGCGAAGGCACTGCGGTCAAGTGGCCGACCGGCATCGGCGGCAAGGGCAACGAAGGCGTGGCCGCTTACGTCAAGCAGATCCAGGGCGGCATCGGCTATGTCGAGCTGTCGTACGCGCTGCAGAACAAGATGGCGTATTCGCGCCTGAAGAACGCCGACGGCAACTTCGTGCTGCCGACCGACGAGACCTTCTCGGCCGCCGCCGCCAGCGCCAACTGGGCCGACGCCAAGGACTTCTACCTGGTCATGACCAACGCGCCGGGCGAGAACTCCTGGCCGATCACCGCGACCAACTTCATCCTGATGTACAAGCAGCCCAAGAACGCCGCCGGCGCCAAGAACGCCAAGGAATTCTTCCGCTGGGTTTACGCCAACGGCGACCAGCAGGCCAAGACGCTCGACTACGTGCCGCTACCGGACGCGCTGGTCAAGCAGATCGAAACCTACTGGACGGCGAACATGAACTACTGATCCGACCGATCGTCGGATCCGGGGGGATCCTTCAGATTGGGAAGATCGGACACGACGGGCCTTCGGGCCCGTTTTGTTTTTTCGGGACTCGGGACTCGGGACTCGGGATTCGGGGTTTGGGAGACTTCAGTGCCCTGCCTGGATGAAGCCCTGGGTTCCCGCCCTCGCGGAAACGACGGCAGGACCGCCCACTCCACTCCGGCCCAGCGCCTCAAACAGCCTGTGCCGCAGTCGCCGTGAAAACCGTGCCTGGGGCCGTTTGTGACCGCCAAACAGCAGCTCCAGCCCCTCAAAGCGCGACTTTCAACACCCCTCCCGTCCTTTCGCTACAGATTCATTACGAATCCATGTCATAGCCGTGTAACAAAAAGATCATCAAATGGCGCCATCCGAGCCGGCGCCCTCGCCGGCCTTCTTTCATGGAGTAGCGCATGAAATCGTCGCCGGCCCGCATCGCCGTCCTGTCACTCGCCATTACCCTGGCCGCCGCCGCGTGTTCGGGCAGCCAGACGCCGGCCCCGGCCGCCGACGGCAAGACCGAGGCCGCCGCGCCCGCGGGCGACCAGGTCGCCGCGCAGATCACCGGCGCCGGCGCGACCTTCATCTTCCCGCTGCTGTCGAAGTGGTCGGACGACTACCACAAGGCCACCGGCGCCAAGGTCAACTACCAGTCGATCGGTTCCGGCGGCGGCATCGCCCAGATCAAGGCCGGCACGGTCGATTTCGGCTCCTCCGACAAGCCGCTGCCGAGCGAAGAGCTCGCCGCCGCCGGCCTCGGCCAGTTCCCCTCGGCGATCGGCGGCGTGGTGCCGGTGGTCAACGTGGAGGGCATCGACGCCGGCAAGCTGCGCCTGACCGGCCCGCTGCTGGCCGACATCTTCCTCGGCAACGTCGGCAAGTGGAACGACGCCGCGATCGCCGCGGTCAACCCGGGCGTCGCCCTGCCCGACCTGAAGATCAACATCGTCCACCGCTCCGACGGCTCGGGCACCACTTTCAACTTCTCCAACTACCTGTCCAAGGTCAGCCCGACCTGGAAGAGCAAGGTCGGCGAAGGCACCTCGGTGCAGTGGCCGGGCGGCGTCGGCGGCAAGGGCAACGAAGGCGTGGCCTCGTACGTGAAGCAGATCAAGGGTTCGATCGGCTACGTCGAGCTGGCCTATGCGCTGCAGAACAAGATGGCGCACACGCAGTTGCAGAACGCCGCCGGCAACTTCGTGCAGCCGAGCGCCGAGGCCTTCCAGGCCGCGGCCTCGACCGCCGACTGGGCCAGCGCGAAAGACTTCAACCTGGTCATCACCAATGCCAGCGGCGCGCAGTCCTGGCCGATCACCGCGACCAATTTCATCCTGATGTACAAGCAGCCCAAGGACGCCAAGCGCAGCGCCGACACCCGCGCCTTCTTCAAGTGGGCCTTCGAGAACGGCCAGACGCAGGCGCAGGGCTTGGACTACGTGCCGCTGCCGCCGGAACTGGTCAAGCAGATCGAAGCCTACTGGGCCGCCGAGTTCAAGTGACGAATCGGCCCGTGCGCGCAAGCGCGCGGCTTTGCCGATTCGCCATCTCCGCGCAGGCGGAGATCTAGAGACCTCAAACGTTCTCGCACGAAAGTCCCGTGGATCCCCGCCTACGCGGGGATGACGAGTAAGAAAGGTTTTAGCAACCCGCCGCTGAAACCCACTTCATCGACAACTCAGTAGCACCCGCACCACGCCCGACCAGCACCCCGCATCCGCCACAGCCCCGCACGCTCCCGATGCATCGCACTGCCACGACGGACCTCCCTTCGCAATGAACGCGACCGCCCTACCCGCTCGATCCGGTATTTCCAGCCGCGATAGCAAAGATGCGCGCAACGACCGTCTGTTTCGTTATGTGCTCACCGCCACCGTCGTCTTCGTCCTGTTCGCTCTCGCCAGCGCCGCCTTGTCGATGCTCTGGGGCGGACGCGACGTATTGGCCAAGGAAGGTCTCGATTTCTTCATCACCGCCGAATGGAACCCGGTCGAGGACCAGTACGGCGCGCTCGTTCCGATCTACGGCACCATCGTCACCGCGCTGATCGCGATGGCGATCGCGGTGCCGGTCAGCTTCGGCATCGCCTTCTTCCTGACCGAAGTGGCGCCGCGCTGGGCGCGCGGCCCGATCGGCACCGCGATCGAACTGCTCGCCGGCATTCCCTCGATCATCTACGGCATGTGGGGCTTGTTCGTGCTGGTGCCGGTGATGACCGAACACGTCACGCCCTGGCTCAACGACAACGTCGGCACCTGGCCGGTGATCGGCAAGCTGTTCCAGGGCCCGCCGCTCGGCATCGGCATGCTAACCGCCGGCATCGTCCTGGCGATCATGGTGATCCCGTTCATTTCCTCGGTGATGCGCGAAGTGTTTCTGACCGTGCCGACCCGACTCAAGGAATCGGCCTACGCGCTGGGCTCGACCAAGTGGGAAGTCAGCTGGGACATCGTCCTGCCGTATACCCGCTCGGCGGTGATCGGCGGCGTGTTCCTCGGTCTCGGCCGCGCCCTCGGCGAAACCATGGCGGTCGCCTTCGTGATCGGCAACTCGGTCAACTTCTCGGCCTCGCTGCTCGAACCGGGCACGACCATCGCCGCACTGATCGCCAACGACTTCGGCGAAGCCACCGAGACCTATCGCTCGGCGCTGCTGCTGCTCGGCTTCGTGCTGTTCATCGTGACCTTCTTCGTGCTGGCCGCGGCGCGGCTGATGCTGATGCAACTCTCGCGCAAGGAGGGCAACTGATGAACGCGACTCCGACTACCTTCGACGCCGACCTGCAACGCCGCCACCGCGTCGCCGATTCGCTGTACGGCCGTCGCCGCGTGTTCAACGCGATCGCGGTGCTGATGGCCTGCGCGGCCGCCGCGTTCGGCCTGTTCTTCCTCGGCTGGATTCTCTACACCCTGCTCTCCAAAGGCCTGGGCGGCATCAACGTCGCGCTGTTCACCCAGAACACGCCGCCGCCGATGCAGGAAGGCGGCCTGCTCAACGCCTTCTTCGGCAGCGCGGTGATGTGCCTGATCGCGATCGTGCTGGGTACCCCGCTCGGCATCGCCGCCGGCACCTGGCTGGCCGAGTACGGCGCCGGCCGCAAGATCGGCACCATCGTGCGCTTCGTCAACGACATCCTGTTGTCGGCGCCGTCGATCGTGCTCGGCCTGTTCGTCTACACCCTGGTGGTCATGCAGAGCGGCGGCAATTTCTCGGCCTTGGCCGGTGCGATCTCGCTGGCCTTCATCGTGCTGCCGGTGGTGGTGCGCACCACCGACGAAATGCTGCGCCTGGTGCCTTCGCAGATGCGCGAGGCCGCGCTGTCGCTCGGCGTGCCGCAGTGGAAGGTGATCGTGCAGGTGCTGTACCGCAGCGCCTCGGCCGGCATCGTCACCGGCGTGCTGCTCGCCCTGGCGCGCATTTCCGGCGAAACCGCGCCGCTGCTGTTCACCGCCTTCGGCAACCAATACTGGAGCCACAACGTGCTGCAGCCGATGGCCAGCGTGCCGGTGGTGATGAACCAGTTCGCCGGCAGCCCTTACGAAACCTGGCAGACCCTCGCCTGGGCCGGCGCCTTGGTGCTTACCTTCTTCGTCCTGGTCGTCAGCCTGCTCGCCCGCGCCCTCGTGTTGCGCAATCGGATCTCCAATGACTGATCTTTCGAACCAACCCGTTGCCCGGACCCCGGCCATGAACGATGCACGCCTTTCCGTCGCCACCCCGGACCGCGCCGCGGCCGTGGTCGGCGCTTCGCCGGTCAAGCTCGCCGCCCGCGGCCTGGACTTCTACTACGACAAGTTCCACGCACTGAAGTCGATCGGCCTGGAGATCCCCGAGAAGCAGGTCACCGCGCTGATCGGCCCCTCCGGTTGCGGCAAGTCGACCCTGCTGCGCATCTTCAACCGCATCTATGCGCTGTATCCGAAGCTGGAAGCGCGCGGCGAAGTGCTGCTCGACGGCGACAACATCCTCGACCCGAAGTACCCGATGAACCGCCTGCGCAGCAAGGTCGGCATGGTGTTCCAGAAACCGGTGCCGTTCCCGATGACGATCTTCGAGAACGTGGCCTACGGCATCCGCCACCACGAGAAATTGTCGAAGCCGGAAATGAACGATCGCGTCGAGCAGGCCCTGCGCCAGGGCGCGCTGTGGGACGAGGTCAAGGACAAACTGGGCCAGAGTGCGCTGGGCCTGTCCGGCGGCCAGCAGCAGCGCCTGTGCATCGCCCGCGCGGTGGCGTTGAAGCCGTCGGTGCTGCTGCTCGACGAGCCGACCTCGGCGCTGGACCCGATCTCGACCAGCCGCATCGAGCAGTTGGTCGAAGAGCTGAAGAAGGACTACACGATCGCGATCGTGACCCACAACATGCAGCAGGCCGCGCGCGTCTCGGATTTCACCGCCTTCATGTACCTGGGCGACCTGATCGAGCACGGCCCGACCGAACAGATTTTCTCCAAGCCGACGAAGCAGCAGACCGAGGATTACATCACCGGTAGGTTTGGCTGACCCGAACGGGACTCGGGATTCGGGATTCGGCAGAGCCACAGCTGCCAAGTCCTGCCCTCCGGCCGAGTCCCGAGTCCCGAGCTTCCGAGTCCCGAAAACTTCCGAGTCCCGAACATGAGCAACCAAATGCACGACCATATCGTCAAGAGCTACGACGACGAGCAGCGCCGCTTGCTCGACGAAACCCTGCGCATGGGCGAGATGGCCGCGTCCCAGCTCGAAGCCGCGCTCGACGTGGTCCAACGCCGCGACGACAAGGCCGCCGAGCGCATCATCGCCAACGACGAGGCGATCGACGCGCTCGAACAGGAGATCAGCCACGACGTCATGAAGCTGGCCCTGCGCGGGCCGATGGCGCGCGACCTGCGCGAGATTCTGGCCGCGATCCGCATCGCCTCGGACATCGAGCGCGTCGGCGACTACGCCGCCAACGTCGCCAAGCGTTCGACCGCGCTGAACCTGTCGCCGCCGTTGCCGCACGTGGCCGGCCTGCATGCGCTCGGCACCCTCGCGGTCAAGCAACTGCGCGATGTGTTGTCGGCCTATCGCGACAACGACATCGAACTGGCGCAGAGCGTGCGCGCCCGCGACGCCGAGGTCGACACCGCCTACACCGGCCTGTTCCGCGAACTGCTGACCTACATGATGGAAGACGCGCGCAGCATCACCGCCTGCACCCATCTGCTGTTCATGGCCAAGAACATCGAGCGCATCGGCGACCACGCCACCAACATCGCCGAGAACGTCTGGTTCCTGGTCAAGGGCGAAGAGCAGTTGCCGCCGCGCGAGAAGCGCGACGACACCAACACCACCGGCGCGGTCTGACCCTGCCCACTCCGCCCCGGCGAAGACCGGGGCGGATTCGCGCGACCGCGTCGCGCTGCGTCGCAACAAAATCGCCCGACCGAATCGGCCGAGTCGGCCGCATTCGGCCGATGAGCGGGCCCCCTGCTCGGGCCGGGACCGCCTCG
Organism: Lysobacter sp. CA196; assembly: GCF_052078695.1. NCBI lineage: Bacteria > Pseudomonadati > Pseudomonadota > Gammaproteobacteria > Lysobacterales > Lysobacteraceae > Lysobacter > Lysobacter sp. CA196. Next base: position 524,798 of record NZ_JBQJIN010000001.1, read on the forward strand.
ACCTCGCCGCCGGCTAGGCCGGCACCGGTTCTCGACCCAGGCCACGGCGCCGTGCAAACGGTTACAGCGGCTCCAGGCTGAATCCGCTGTAAACGAATCCGCCAATCCGGTCGCAAACGCGAACCGATCGCCCCGCTTCCAAACTCTTGGTACATGCCCGCAGCGCCGTGCTGCGGTGTATTTTGCGTACCTCGGAGGGAGACCCGGGCATGATCTTGCTGATGGCGAACGGGGATTTGGCGGCCGCCCGCTCGGGCGACCGCGCCGCGCTGGAGCGCGTGCTGACGCATTCGCGTCAGGATCTGCGTCGTTACGCGGAATACCACTGCGTCATCAACGACGTCGAAGACGCGGTCCAGGAAAGCCTGATCACGGTCTCGCGCAAATTGCGCGACCTGCGCGTGCTCGAATGCTTCGTCTCGTGGACCTTCCGCATCGTCAAGCGCGAGTGCAACCGGCTCAAGCGCTGCCGGCGTATGCTCGGCGGCGACGCCATCACCGATGAAATCATGCCGGTGGTCACTCCCGAGCCCTGCGAATGGCGCCACGATGTCGCCGCAGCGCTCGAATCGCTGCCCGCGCACTACCGCGAAGTCGTCCTGTTGCGCGACCTGGAGGGCCTGACCATCGCCGAGATCGGCGATCAACTCGGGCTCAGCCGCGAAGCGGTGAAATCGCGTCTGCACCGGGCCCGCCTCCTCGCCCGCGAATATCTCAATCCGTGATGCATCCCGACTTCGCTTTCGCCCTTATCGCGACCCAACCCCCGCTTCGGATTCGTTAGCGCTCACTTCGATACCGTTGCACACCGCATCCAGACGGAACCCGGCACACTGGGCCGTTCATCCCGACGGCGGGCTTCCCGCCGTCATCGCCACGTAGGAGTCATCCATGTCCAAGCAAATCAAGAAGCCCATCGCCCTCGCCCTCGGCGCCACCCTGCTCGGCGGCCTGAGCCTGTCGGCTTCCGCGTTCGCCATGAGCGACCTGTCGCAGGGCTATCTGCTCGGCGCCCAGCAGGCTCCGCCGGCCGCCGAGAAGGCCGCCGACGCCAAGGCCGCCGCCGACACCACGAAGCATGCCGAAGGCACCTGCGGCGCCGACAAGAAGGCGAAGGAAGGCAGCTGCGGCGGCGACAAGAAGCACGCCGAAGGCAAATGCGGCGAAGGCAAGTGCGGCGCCGACAAGAAGAAGGCCGGCGAAGGCAAGTGCGGTGAAGGCAAGTGCGGCGGCGACAAGAAGGCCGCTGAAGGCAAGTGCGGCGAAGGCAAGTGCGGTGGCGACAAGAAGGCCGACGCCAAGCCGACCGGCGCCAAGGCCGCTCCGGCCAAGAAGGCGGCCGAAGGCAAGTGCGGCGAAGGCAAGTGCGGCGGCTCGGTCTGATCGCAACCGGCCGACGACGATGAACCACCCGCATCCCCTGAAACCGGATGCCGTCGGCCTCGGCCTGCGGCGGGCCCTGTTGGGCCCGCTGCAGTCCGCCGCGGCCGGGGACTTCGACTTCCTCGAATGCGCGCCGGAAAACTGGATCGGCATCGGCGGCCGCTATGGCGAAGCCTTGCGCGATCTGGCTTCGCGCCATCCGCTGGTCTGCCATGGCCTGTCGCTGTCGCTGGGCGGCACCGAGCCGCTCGACGAAACCTTCCTGACCCGGGTCCGCCGTTTTCTCGACGAACACCGCGTCGCTTGTTATAGCGAGCACCTGAGCTATTGCAGCGACGACGGCCATCTCTACGACTTGTTGCCGATTCCGTTCACCGAGGAAGCCGTGCACCACGTCGCCGCACGCATCCGCCGCACCCAGGACATCGTCGGCCGCCGCATCGCGGTCGAGAACGCCTCCTACTACGCAGCGCCCCACCAGGAAATGAGCGAGATCGAGTTCACCCGCGCGGTGCTCGCCGAAGCCGATTGCGAACTGCTGCTCGACGTCAACAACATCTACGTCAATTCGATCAACCACCGCTACGACGCGCGCGAATTCCTCGCCGCGATGCCGGGCGAACGCATCGCCTACCTGCACGTGGCCGGCCATTACGACGAGGCCGAAGACCTCAAGGTCGACACCCACGGCGCCCCGGTCAAGCACGAGGTCTGGTCGCTGCTCGGCGACGCCTACCGCCTGTTCGGCGCGCGCCCGACCCTGCTCGAACGCGACTTCAATTTCCCGCCGTACGAAGAACTCGTCGGCGAACTCGACACCGTCCGCCAGGTATTGCGCGAGGCCGCGCCGCAAACCGCGAGCGGCGATGCGCGCCGGGTGCGCGCCCGAGCGACACGATGAACGACAGCCACAGCACGAGCGGCGCCCCTTCGCGCCTGCGCGCGCAGCAGTTCGAGCTGACCCGGCACCTGCGCGATCCGCAGGCCAGCCCGGCGCCCGCGGGCATCGAAGACCGGCGCCTGGGGATCTATCGCGACCTGTTGTTCAACAATATCGAAGGCCTGCTGGCCAGCAACTTCCCGGTCATCCGCAAGCTGCTCGGCGAGCAGGCCTGGAACGCGCTGGTGCGCGATTTCTACCGCGACCATCGCTGCCACACCCCGTTGTTCGCCGAGATCGCCCGCGAGTTCCTGCGCTACCTGCCCGAACGCGCCAACTGCGACCCGCCGTTCCTGGCGGAGCTGGCGCATTACGAGTGGGTCGAACTCGCGCTGCAACTCAGCGAAGCGCAGGCGCCGCAGGACGACCCCGGCATCGGCGACGCCAATCTGCTCGAACACGCACCGCAGTTGTCGCCGCTGGCCTGGCCGCTGGCCTATGCCTGGCCGGTGCATCGCCTCGGCCCCGAGCACCAGCCCGAGCAGCCGCCGCCGGCCCCGACCCTGTTGCTGCTGCGCCGCGAGGCCGACGGCGAGGTGCGCTTCTCCGAGTTGAGCCCGCTCGCCTTCCGCCTGATCGAACGCATCGGCGAAGCGCCCGAACTTCGCGCACGCGACCAACTGCTGGCGCTGGCGCAGGAAGCCGGCAGCGACGACCTTGCCGCCTTCATCGAGCTCGGCCACGGCCTGCTGCGGCAGATGCGCGCCAGCGGTGTGATCTTTTTTTCCGCTGCGGCGAATCCTTCCGCCTGTGCGCTGCCTCTTTAGTGGAAAGCGCCGGCAACCCGGCGCACGTCCTCACTGGAGCAGTTCATGGCACATCCCCTCATCGCATCCTGCCACGCCCTGCGCGACCGTCTCACCGGAGTCGGCGCCTGGCTCTCGCCGCTCGGCCTGCGCCTGGTATTGGCCTGGGAGTTCTACGAGTCCGGGCGCGAAAAACTGCACGGCGAAAACTGGTTCGGCGGGGTCATGTCGAACTTCCCGTTTCCGTTCGACCGCGTCCCCGCGGACCTGAGCTGGGGCATGGCGACCTGGTTCGAACTGCTCGGCGGCCTGGCCCTGTTGATCGGCCTGGGCACGCGCCTGGTCGCCGCCTCGCTGTTCGTCCTGACCGTGGTCGCCATCGCCGCCGTGCACTGGCCGCAGGACTGGATGGGCCTGTCCCAGCTCGTCCAGGGCTATGCCATCACCGATAACGGCGCCGGCAACTACAAACTGCCGCTGCTGTTCCTGGTGATGCTGTGGCCGCTGATTCTCGGCGGCGCCGGCCGCCTCAGCGTCGATGCCCTGCTCGCCCGCGCGGCCGCCGTATGCGCGCCGATGCCGCGCGACGACCTGACCGGCTGGGGCCTGGTCCTGCTGCCGGTCGGTGGGGTCGTGGCGATGCTGCTGCCGGCACCGGGCCTGGCCCTGGCCGGGCTCGGTGCGGCGTTGCTGTTGTCCGCTGCCGCGTTCCGGCATCGCCGTATCCAGTCCCCCGCAACCGCTTGAGAGGCCTGCAAAGGGGTAGGAGCGGCGCGAGCCGCGACCACGACACCGAAACAACGACGCCACCGGGATTCGAGGTCCTGGCTGGTAACCGCAGGAGTCCCTGTGAATGTCGCTCCTACTCTTGCAAGCAAATCCAGGTCTCCGCGCCCTGCGGAACGACCGATTCGCGACAACCTGCTAGGCTTTCGCGATGATCGAAACCGGCCCCACTCCGTCCACGCCCCCCGCGGCTCCCACCCTCGCCAACCGTTTCCGCGGCTACCTGCCGGTCGTGGTCGACGTCGAAACCGGCGGCTTCGATTGGAACAGGCACGCCCTGCTCGAAATCGCGGTGCAGCCGCTCGAACTCGACGCCGACGGCCGCCTGGTCCCGGGCCCGATGAGCAGTGCCCACGTGGTGCCCGCGCCCGGCACCTTGATCGACCCCAAGTCGCTCGAAGTGACCGGCATCGACATCGACCACCCGTTCCGCGACGCCAAGCCCGAGCGCCAGGCCCTGGAAAGCGTGTTCGCGCCGGTGCGCGAAGCGCTCAAGCGCCAAGGCTGCCAACGCGCGATCCTGGTCGGCCACAACGCCCACTTCGATCTCAACTTCCTCAACGCCGCGGTCGCCCGCAGCGGCCACAAGCGCAATCCCTTCCATCCCTTCAGCGTGTTCGACACCGTCACTCTCGCCGGCGTCGCCTACGGCCAGACCGTGCTCGCACGCGCGCTGCAAGCCGCCGAGCTGGAATGGAACGCACTGGACGCGCATTCGGCCGTCTACGACACCGAACGCACCGCGCAACTGTTCTGCAAGATCGTCAACGCCTGGCCGCAACGCGGCATCGGCACGCCCTAGCGGTTCGGCTGCGGACCGCTGCGCATCGACAAGGAGTCGGCTCGTGCGCGCATCGCCCGACAATTCATCTGCCTGCGCCTGGCGGCTCGCCGGCGCCGGCCTGCTGGCGGTCGAACGGTAGGGGCTAACGAGCCAGTACGGCCGAGCCGGCACGGCCACGGGGATTTTCGTTTCCCTCGCGAAACACCGCATTTGGCCGGCTTGCCTGCAGCGCCGCGTTGATTGGACTGCGAGCGGCATTGCGCCGCCACGACCGGCAGGACGCGCGGCCGCTTTCGCGCGCACATGCCGTTGCGCATGCAGGGAGGACAGGATGTTCGCTTTCGACGACGAGCAGTTTCTAGACGGTTATCGCCGGCGCTTCGGGCCGCTGCGCGACGAACTCGCGCAGGCCGTGCGTTTCCTGATCGGACGCATCGAACAGGACGCCAGCTTCAACCAGAACCCGGTGCATCGCCACCAGATCGCCTATTGCCTGGCGACGTTCAAGTGGGAGACCGCGCATACCCTGCGCCCCATCGACGAGTTCGGCGACGACGCGCGCTTCGAACGCCTTTACGGGCCGAGTACGCGGGTCGGCAAGATGCTCGGCAATACCCGCGCCGGCGACGGCGCGCGCTACCACGGCCGCGGTTACGTGCAACTCACCGGCCGCGCCAACTACGAACGCGCCGGCAAGATCCTCGGCATCGACCTGATCAACCGTCCCGACGAGGCCAAGAAGCCCGAGGTCGCCTATGCGATCGCGATGGAAGGCATGAAGAAGGGCTGGTTCACCGGCAAGAAGCTCGACAGCTACTTCAAGCCCGGGCAGTTGCCGAACTACGAAGACGCGCGACGGATCATCAACGGCCAGGACAAGGCGCAGACCATCGCCGACATCGCGCGTCGCTTCGACGAGTTGCTGGTCAGTTCGCTGCACTGAACGATTTGCGGCGTGTACGCACGCAACGAGGCACCCCGGCGCGACAGGAAGTCGCGCCGGGGTGCGGGCGATACCGCGGCGCGGAAACTCAGGCCAGTTTCAGGCCGACCAAGCCGGCGACGATCAACAGCACGCTGACGACGCGCATCGTATTGAGCGGCTCGTTGAACAGCACGATGCCGAGAATGACCGTGCCGACCGCGCCTACGCCTACCCATACCGCATAAGCAGTGCCGACCGGCAGCGATTTCATCGCCACGCCCAGCAGGCCGAGACTGATCGCCATCGCGGCGATGGTGCCGACCGACGGCCACAAACGGGTGAAACCTTCGGTGTATTTCAGGCCGATGGCCCAACCCACTTCGAACAGGCCGGCGAAGAAAAGAAGAATCCAAGGCATGACGATGCTCCCATGATGAAGGGGCCGTCCCCGGATGAAAGTGGTGCGAACGGGGTCGTCCCCGTTCGCGAACGATTATAACGAGCCCGATTCGCCGGGGCCGGCCGCTGCGTCCGTGGGGTCAGCGGGGGGTCACAAAGCGCGACAACGCCGCACTTGCCGGTTTCCCGCGCTGCCTGCGATGCCCTGTCCGCGGCGCCGGATAACCATGGCGGTGCTTCGGCGTCGACAGGACGAAACGAGGCTTCGTCGCCGATCCGATCGCGACGGGGCCGCCGTATCGCAGCACTGCGGACGCGCCCTGTCCAAGGCTGAGCGCGTCCTGCACGCATCAACCGCGCTGGCGCACCGCCTCGAACAAGGTCACGCCGGCGGCGACCGAGACGTTGAGGCTTTCGACGCCGCCTGCAGCATCGCCGCCCGGCATCGGGATCTTGACCAGTTGATCGCAGGTATCGCGGGTGAGCCGGCGCAGGCCATCGGCTTCGCCTCCGAGCACCAGGGCGACGTTGCCGCGCAGGTCGATCGAGTACAGCGAGGCGTCGGCTTCGCCGGCCAGGCCGTAGATCCACACGCCGAGCTGCTGCAGGTCGCGCAGCGCGCGCGCCAGGTTGGTCACCGGAATCACCGCGACGCTGTCGGCGGCGCCGGCCGAGGTCTTGCGCACGGTGGCGTTGACCTGCACCGACTTGTCCTTCGGGATGATCACCGCGGTCACAGCGGCGGCCGCAGCGCTGCGCAGGCAGGCGCCGAGGTTGTGCGGGTCCTGCACGCCGTCGAGCACCAGCACCAGCGCGCGGCCTTCGGCGGCCTGGATCAGGCCTTCGAGTTCATTCTCGTTCCAGGTCTTGGCCGCGGCGTAGCGCGCGACCACGCCTTGGTGGCGCAGATTGCCGACCACGCCGTCGAGCGCCTGGGTCGCGACCCGGCGCACGTCGATGTCGGCGCGGCGCGCGGCGGTCTCGATCTCGGTCAGGCGCGGGTTCTTGGCGCCGGCCTCGATGAGGACCTCACGCACGTTCTGCGCGTCGTGTTCGATCGAGGCGGAGACGGCGTTGATGCCGGCGATCCATTGTTTCTGGCTCATGGGGATTCCGTGGGGCTGAGGCACGCGCGGCGGCGATGGGCGGCGGCGCGGTGGGGGGCGGACGGCAATTCTAAGCTACCGGGCCCGGAGTAGCCGGCGCCGGGCCGATCCGATGGCCCGCTGCCTGCTTGCTGGAGCCTGTTCGAGGCGTGGGAGTCCCCTCCAGGGGTATCCCCCCCTTTGCGTAGGGGGCTAGAGGGGATTTCGCTTTGGTTTTGGCTTCAACGCCCTCACCCGGCCGAAAGCAAATCCGCCGCGCTGGAGCGCAATCCGAAACGAATCAACGCCGGGCGCTCGCCCCCTTCTTCAAAGGGGGCTATGGACCTGCGCGCTCGACAAAGGGGCTATATAACTGCAATGCGCGCCGGGACGGGCGCCCGGCGCTGTTGCCTCAATACTTCTGCTTGGCCCGCTTCGCCGGCTGGCCGCGCGGCGGCAGCGGTTTGGCGCCGCGTTCTTCGACCAGGCGGAAGTCGATCTTGCGGTCTTCCACGCTGGCCTTGAGCACGACGATGCTGACCCGGTCGCCGAGGCGGAACTCGCGCGCGGTGCGTTCGCCCTTCAGCGTCTTGCGGATCGGATCGAAGTGGTAGTAGTCGTGCGGCAGCTGGGTCACGTGGACCAGGCCGTTGACCTTGGATTCGTCGAGTTCGATGAACAGACCGAAGCTGGTCACGCCGCTGATCGTGCCTTCGAACTCGCCGCCGACGTGCTGCTCCATCCAGGCGGCACGGTAACGCTCGTCGACTTCGCGCTCGGCCTCGTCGGCGCGGCGCTCGCGTTCGGAGCACTGCAACGCCAGCGCGGTCATCTGCCGCGGCGAATACACGAAGGTCGCCGGCTGCGCGCCGCCGAGCGCGTGCTTGATCGCACGATGCACCAGCAGGTCGGGATAACGCCGGATCGGCGAGGTGAAGTGCGCATAGGCGGTCAGGGCCAGGCCGAAGTGGCCGACGTTCTCCGGCGCGTACACGGCCAGGCTCTGGCTGCGCAGCAGCACCGATTCGATCAAGGCCGCATCGGGGCGTTCGCGGATCTTCTTCAGCAACTGGGTGAAATCGCGCGGCTCGACCTGCTTCCAGGCCGGCATACGCAGCGCGAATTCCTTGAGGAATTCTTGCAGGTCGGCGTATTTCTGTTCCGGCGGACGGTCGTGGATGCGGAACGGCGCCGGCACCTGCTGCGCGATCAGGAACTTCGCCGCCTCGACGTTGGCGGCGATCATGCATTCCTCGATCAGCTTGTGCGCATCGTTGCGCTGAAGCATGCCGGCCTGCACCACTTCGCCGCTCTTGCCGAGTACGAAACGCACTTCGCTGGATTCGAACTCGATCGCGCCGCGCTTCTGCCGGGCCTTCAGCAGCACCTGGAACAACTGGTGCAGACGCTCGATATGCGGCAGCAGCGAGCCGATCTGTTCGCGCGCTTCGGTCTGCGCCTCCTCGGGGACGTCGCCGACCGCGTTCCAGACCTGGGTATAGGTCAGGCGCGCATGCGAGTTCATCACCGCTTCGTAGAACTTCGACTGGGTCACTTCGCCGTCGCGGCCGATCTGCATGTCGCAGACGAAGCACAGGCGGTCGACCTTGGGATTAAGCGAACAGATGCCGTTCGACAAGGTCTCCGGCAGCATCGGCACGACGAAGCCGGGGAAGTACACCGAGGTCGCGCGCTTCTGCGCTTCGTCGTCGAGCGGGGTGCCGGGACGCACGTAGTGCGAAACGTCGGCGATGGCGACCACGAGACGGAAGCCGTCGCGATTGCTTTCGCAATACACCGCGTCGTCGAAGTCCTTGGCGTCCTCGCCGTCGATGGTGACCAGCGGCATCGCGCGCAGGTCGACGCGCTGCGCGGCGACGGAAGCCTCGACGGTCAGCGGCACCGCCGCGGCTTCGTCGAGGGTTGCCTGCGGGAATACGTCGGGAATCTCGTGGCCGTGGATCGCCGCCTGCACCGCCAGCGAGGCGGTGAGCTTGTCGCCGAGCACCGCGAGCACGCGGCCGATCGGCGGGCGCTTCGGGTCCGGCGCCTGCAGCAGTTCGCAGACGACCAGTTGGCCGTTCTGCGCCTCCATGCGCGCGTCCGGCGGAATCTGCACGTTGCGCTGGATTCGGCGGTCGTCGGGCACGACGTAGCTGATGCCCGACTCGACCGTGAAGCGGCCGATCAGGCGGTTGATGCGGCGTTCGAGCACTTCGACGATGGCGCCTTCGCGGCGGCCGCGCCGGTCGACGCCGGTGACGCTGACCAGCACGCGATCGCCGTGCATGGCCTTGCGCATCTCGAACGGCGGCAAGAACAGATCGTCGCCGCCGGCTTCGGGGCGCAGGAAGCCGAAACCGTCGGGGTTGGCGATCACCACGCCGGGAATCAGGTCCATCTGCGCCGCCGGCGCGAATTCGCCCTTGCGGTTCTGGATCAGCTGGCCGTCGCGCAGCATCGCGCCCAGGCGTTTGCCGAGAGCGTCGACGCGATCGGGTTCGGTCAGTTGCAGGCGCTCGGCCAGCGCTTCGGCGCGCATCGGCCCGTCGGCGGCAACCAGGGTCTGCAGGATCAATTCGCGGCTGGCGATCGGCTGGGCGTAGCGCGAGGCTTCGCGGTCGGCGTAGGGATCGTGATAGGCCGGAGTACGGGCCGGACCGGAGGCAGGCTTGGCGTGCGGGCCTTTGGGCGGGCCGTGCTGGAGATTCTCGGGCAGCCAGGCCGGGCGTGGCGCGGCGCTCTTGCGGCTGCGGGGGCCGGCGCTCGGAGCGGCGCCGCCAGGGGTCTTGCGGGAGGGGGTTTTGCCGCCGGTCGGACCGGACTTGTTGCTTTTCGTCTTTTTTGTCATGCCGGTATGGTCTCACATCGCCATGAACGGGGCGTCTGTAGCGCCTCTCCGGCAGTCGGCTCCCGACGTGCGGTCGCTCGGTTCCCTACCCGCCTCGCCGCCGTTCGGCGCGGACCAACGCATGCGATGCGCACCGGCCATGCAGTCTGCGCGCGCAGCGAACATCGGCCTCGCCGCAAACGCGCGCGCGCCGCAGCTGAACGAGAAAACCGCTGTTTTCATGCTGCTTCGCACACGCGTTCGTGCTCGCGTCACGTTCCGGACATGATCGAGTTGCAACGCAGCGCACAAATAATCCGCTCGCTCGCGAAGCCGGCGTCTTGTACTTGAAGCGCTTCGGCGAAGCCGGAAAGACCGCACAAAACCGCGTTCCGGGCGGCCGTAGGGTCCGGGCGTCCCCGCTGCGGCGGCGGACTTGCGGCACTACGCCGCCCCTCCCTTTGGCACTCCAAGGAATCGAACGATGATCCGCAAGAACGCGCTCTGCCTGGCGCTCGTCGCCGGGCTGTCCAGTTTCTCGATGCATGCCGCTACCCGTTCCAACACCGCCGAGATGGATTCGGCGCCAGTCACCGAAGCGCCGTTGGCCGGCGCGATGGGTGCGGCCGAGTTCGCCGTCGCCACCAAGGCTTCGACGCCTCGTTTGTTCAGCCTGGGCCGGCCTACCAGCCTGGACGTTTCGGCCCTGAAAGACCGCCGGATTCGCCAGGACAAGAACGGCGAACCGCTCGAAATAGGTTTTGCCCGCAACATCGCGCGCAGCGCGGTCGATCTGAGCACCCTCGCCTGGCAACCGCTGGCCGACGGCTCGCGCGCCGCACGTTTCGAAGTGTCCTCCAGCGGCGCGGTCGCGCTGCGCGCCGGCCTGTCCTTGCGCGGCGCCGGTGCGGCCTCGGCGACCCTGCATTTCGCCGGCAACGACGGCCGCGTGTTCGAGCAGCGCGGCGCCGATTTCGCCGGCAATGCGCTGGGTTGGTCGCCGGTGGTCGCCGGCGACACCGTCGCCGTCGAATTGATCCTGCCCAAGGGCGTGCGCACCCAAGCGCTGAGCCTGAAGATCCCGCAGCTCTCGCACCTGGATGTCAGCCCGGTCGCGAGCGAGCGCGAGTTCCAGGCCAAGATCGGCGAAAGCGACTATTGCGAGAAGGACATCGTCTGCCGCACCAGCCCGCCGTCGGGCTTCGTCTCCACCGCCAAGTCGGTCGCGCGCATGACCTTCACCAGCGGCGGCGGCACCTACCTGTGCACCGGCACCCTGCTCAACAACAATCACTCGCCGAAGAAGCGTCTGTTCTGGACGGCCGCGCACTGCATCAGCACCCAGACCGTCGCCAACTCGCTGCAGACGTATTGGTTCTACGACGTCACCACCTGCAACGGCTCGACCGTCAATCCGGCCTACACCACGCTCAGCGGCGGCGCCTACCTGCGTCACGCCAACACCACCCGCGACACTGCCCTGCTCGAGCTCAAGACCGCGCCGCCGTCGGGCGCGGTGTTTGCGGGCTGGTCGAGTGCGGCGATCGGTGCCACCGGCACCGCGATCGAAGGCATCCACCACCCGGCCGGCGACGTCAAGAAATACTCGCTGGGCTCGGTGACCGGGCTGTCGACCTCGATCGACGGCAAGTCGCCGCTGTATCGCGTGGTGTGGAATACCGGCGTCACTGAAGGCGGCTCGTCGGGCTCGGGCCTGTTCACCGTGACCGGCACCGGCGGCTACCAACTGCGTGGCGGCCTGTACGGCGGTTATTCCTACTGCAGCGCGCCGCGCGATCCGGATTACTACTCGCGTTTCTCGGATATCTATTCGAGCGTGTCGAGCTATTTCAATCCCTGAGTGCGATAGCGAACGGCCGCTGCGCAGGCAGCGGCCGTTTTCGTGTTCGCGAGGCGCCTTGGCCTCCGGGTAGGAGCGGCGCAAGCCGCGACCATGCAGCTACACGGTTGAGGGCGTAGTCGCGGCTTGTGCAGCGTCGCTCTTGGGTAGGAGCGACGCAAGTCGCGACCGCGCAGCTTCGGGTGAGGACGTGGTCGCGGCTCGCGCCGCTCGTACCCCTAAAGCCGAAGCCGTTGCATCGCTCAGCGACGCAGCACCCTCAATGCCAAGGCATCTCGCCCTTGGCGACCTTCGCACTGATTTCCAGCGACAGCTCACCGCCGAGGTCGGGATAGCGCTGCTTCATCGCCGCGATCAAGGCCTTCGAGTCGGCCGCCTTCGCCGCCTCTTCATCGAAGGCGCGGATATAGCCGGCGCTGAAACGCACCGCTTCGACGTTCTGCGCGGCGCCCTCGGCGAAATGCCCCGGGATCACCACTTCGGGCTTGAGGTCCTCGATGCCCTTGAGCGTGGCCAGCCAGGCTTCATGCGACTGCGGGGTCTGGGTGTCGGCCATGAACAGATGCTCGCCCGAGACCACCGGTACACCGCCGGCGACGGTGCGGATCGACGGTATCCAGACATAGCTGCGGTCCGGCGTGGCGCCGTCGAGGCCGACGATCTGCAGCGACTGGCCCTCCAATTCGATGCGGTCGCCCACCAGCGGTTGCGGCACGACGATGCGCTTGGGCGCGTTGGCGCCGAGCTTCGGGCCCCAGTAGGCGAACTTGCCTTCCTGGGTGCTGCGAATGTGTTCGACCGTCTGCGGCGTGGCGACGATGCTGGCTTCGGGGAAAGCGTCCTGCAGGGTGTCCAGGCCGAAATAGAAATCCGGGTCGCCGTGGCTGATGTAGATCGTGGTCAGGCGCTTGCCCGACGCCTTGACCAAGTCGACGAGCTTGCGCGCGTCGGCCGCGGCGAACTGCGCGTCGATCAGCACTGCATCGCGCGCACCGGTCACCAATACCGAGCTGACCTCGAAGATGCCCTGTTTGCCCGGGTTATAGACCTCGGTCTTGAGCGGTGCCGCAGCCGGCTCGGCCGGCGTCGCCGCTGTGGCTGGCGCGGCGCTCGGTTCAGCGGGCGTGGATTCTTGGCGGCCGCAAGCGGCCACGGCCAGGCTCAGGCAGGCGGCGGACACGGCCAGGAACAGGCGGCGCTGGTTATAGACGGGAAGCTGAGACATGGAGGTTTCCTCGTGGCGGACGATCTGGCGGACGACGGTGGCGAACGACAAGCGCGGATTCCGGCCCGGAGCCAGGGTGCGAGGCCCCAGGCGCAGACCGTGTGATGGGTCGGCAAGGCCGGCGATGTAGGCCACGACCTCGATGGCGATCAGGATAGTTGCCTGGAACAGTGCGAAAAACCGCGTATAAGTCGATTGTCTTTTGCATATTTCGAGCGAATCGAATGGACCGGATGACCGCCATCGCCGTCTTCGTCGAGATCGCCGAACGTGGCAGCCTGACCGCTGCAGCCGAGGCCCTGGACATGTCGCGGGCCATGGTCACGCGCTATCTGGCCGAGCTGGAGCGCTGGCTCGGCGTGCGCGTGCTGCACCGGACGACACGGCGGGTCGGCCTGACCGGCGCTGGCGAAACCGCGCTGGCGCGGTTCCGCCAGATGCTCGAGATCGGCGACGACCTGCGCCTCGCCCTGGCCGCCGACGACGCCGAACCGCACGGGCAGATCCGCATCACCGCCTCGATGTCGTTCGGCGCGAGTCATCTCGCCGCCGCGGTCGCCGACTACCTCGCACGCCATCCGCACACGCGCATCGACATGGTCCTGGGCGAGCGCGCGGTCAATCTGGTCGAGGAGCGCATCGACCTGGCGATCCGCATCGCGCGCGAACTCGACCCCAACCTGATCGCACGCCGGCTGACGGTATGCCGCTCGGTGCTGTGCGCGGCGCCGGCCTATCTGGCGCAACGCGGGCGGCCGCAGCGCATCGAAGAACTCGCCGCGCACAACTGCCTGACCCATCACTACGTCGGCCGCAGCCTGTGGGAGTTCCGTCATCGCGGCGAGCCGTGCAGTGTCGCAGTCGGCGGCAACATCAGCAGCAACGAAGCCACTGTGCTGGTCGCCGCGGCCCGCGCCGGCGCGGGCATCGCGCCGCTGCCGACCTATCAGGCCCTGGACTGGGTGCGCGCCGGCGAACTCGAAATCGTCCTGCCGGACTACGAACTGCCGCCGATGGGCATCCATGGCGTTTATGCCTCGCGTCGGCAGATGCCGGCGCTGGTGCGCAGCTTCCTCGACTTCCTGGTCGAACGTTTCGGCGACGAACCCTATTGGGACCGCGCCTGAGCCGTCGGTCGGAACCTTTGAAATCGATATTGAAGGTTAGACGGAACCGGCCTAGTCTCGTGGTGAACCGCAAGGGCCCCCCGCATGCGTCTCGAACATCACGCCTTCCAGCCCGCCGACCTCGTCGGCGGCGACCCGGCACTCGATCTGGTCAACACCGTCACCGCGCGCGACAGCGAGCCGCGCGATTGGCTCGACGATTACGCCGCGCTGCTGCGCTGGGCGCGGCAGACCTCGTGCTTTTCGCGCGCCGACCTCAATGCGCTCGACGCGCTGCAAGCGCAGGCACCGGCCAAGGCCGCCGCCGCACTGACGCGCTGCAAGGCCTTGCGCGAAGCCTTGTGCAATGCGCTGTACGCTCTCGCCGACGGCAAGGCGCCCGCCCACGCCGATCTCGACGTCATCGACCAGGCCCGCCTGGCCGCATCCAAGGCCGCGCGCCTGGTGTCGCGACGCTCGCGCCTGCAGACCGAGTGGTCGCTGGAACGCTCCGGGCTCGACCTGATCGCACACCTGATCACCGCCTATGCCATCGAACTGCTCAAGGACGCCCGCCTCGACCGCCTGCGTGTCTGCGACGGCCACGATTGCGGCTGGGTGTTCGTCGACACTTCCAAGAACGGCCGGCGCCGCTGGTGCGACATGGCGACCTGCGGCAATGTCGCCAAGGCACGCCGCTTCCAGCAGCGCGTGCGCGACGGCGATTGAGCGCAGACCAAGCGCAGACCGAGTCCCGGCCGCCCACCGCACGAGCGCCGCCATGGCCATGCACCGATCGTCGTCAGTTTTTCCCCGGCTGCGTTCTCCCCTGCTGCGCTCGCTCGCATCCGGATTGCTGCTGATCGCCGGCTGCGCCGATGCGGGCGCGCCGAACCCGCCGAACCCGCCGAACCCAACCGGCGCGCCGCTGCGCTGGACGCCGCCGGGCATCGCCAGCGATCAATACGAATCTTCGCCGACCTTCTCGCCCGACGGCCGCGAGCTGTACTTCATGCGCAGCGACCGCCAGTTCGCGAACTGGAAGATCCTGTATTCGCGTTGCGGCCGCGACGGTTGGTCGACGCCGCAGCCGCCGTCGTTCGCCGCCGCATCCGGCGCCGATGCCGATCCCTTCCTGAGCGCCGACGGCCGGCGCCTGTATTTCGTATCGACCCGCCACGACCCCGCCGGCGAGGATCTCGATATCCATTACGTCGAGCGCGGCGCCGACGGCGCCTGGGGTGGCGCGCAGCGCCTGCCCGAGCCGGTCAACTCGAAGGCCTCGGAACTGTTGCCGCGCGCGACCGCCGACGGCCGGCTGTATTTCGGTTCCAGTCGCGGCGGCGGGCACGGCAAGAACGACCTCTACCTCGCCACGCCGCAGGCCGACGGCGACTGGCGCGTGCGCAATCTCGGCGCACCGCTGAGCACTGCGGCCGACGAATACGAAGCCGACGTCGCCCGCGACGGCCGCAGCCTGGTCGCGGTGATCGACCGCGGAGACCGCTCGCATCTGTACCGCTTCGAGCGCCGTGGCGATGGCTGGCGCGAAAGCGGACGTATCCCGGCCCGCAGCGACGTATTCCAGGTCGGGCCCTTGTTGTCGCCACGCGGCGACCGGCTGTTGTTCGCACAGGCCGATGGCGAACGCTCGGGCGAATTGTTCCTGATCGACCTGGTCGCCAAGCCCGATCTCGCTTGGCCGCCGCGCTGTCCGCAAGGCGGAGCGGGAACCAGTAATTAGTAAAAACGAGAAGTGAGGAATGAGGTCAGCAGGACGCTTATCCGCCGCTGGCGGCGTCCTCGACGGCCGGTTCGACCGGCTTGGCTCCCGCGCGCGGTTTCGGCGTGACCAACGGGGTCTGCTGCATGTTGCCGTACAGCAGCGGCACCCCGGCACGCACGCCGCCGACCAATTCCAGCTCGAAGCGCTCGGCGTCGCGATGGCGGATCTCGGCCACGACCTCGGCGGCCTCGTCCTGCGGCACGCCGAGTTCGACCAGGGCCGCTTCGCCGAAGCGCATCGCCGACTCGAAAGTCTCGCGCACCTGCAGATCGACGCCGGCATGCACCAGTTCCAAGGCATGCTCGCGGTCGAAGCTGCGCGCCAGCAGCCGCGCCTGCGGAAATTCGTGGCGGATCAATTGAGCCGTGACCGTGGCCGCAGCGCGATCGTCGATGCAGATCGCGATCAACTGGGCGGTGTCCGCGCCCGAGGCGTGCAGCACGTCGAGGCGGGTGCCGTCGCCGTAATAGACCTTGAAGCCGAAGGTCTGCGCGCTCTGGATCATCTCGACGTCGGTGTCGATGATCGACACCTCGACGCCCCGGGCGAGCAAGGATTGGCAGACCACTTGGCCGAAGCGGCCGAAGCCGATCAGCAGCACGCTGCCGCCGAGGCCGTTGGGCTCGTCGATGCCTTCCAGCGACAGCGCGGTCTTCGGCGCCAGCCGGCGCAAGACGATGATGGCGATCGGCGTCAGCGCCATCGACAGCACCACGATCGCGGTCAGGTTGGCGCCGACCTCGGCGTCGATCAGGCGGGCGCTGGCGGCGGCCGAGAACAGCACGAAGGCGAACTCGCCGCCCTGCGCCATCAGCACCGCGCGGTCCAGCGCTTCGGTGTGGCAGGCCTTGAGCAGGCGCGCGACGATGTAGATGCACGCGGCCTTGACGACCATCAGCGCGATCACGCCGCCGACGATCAGCGGCCAGTTCGCCGCGACCACGATCAGGTCCAGCGACATGCCGACGCTGAGGAAGAACAGGCCCAGCAGGATGCCGCGGAAGGGTTCGACGTCGGCTTCGAGCTGGTGGCGGAAGGTCGATTCCGACAACAGCACGCCGGCCAGGAAGGCGCCCATCGCCATCGACAGGCCGCCGACCTGCATCAGCAGCGCTGCGCCGAGCACCACCAGCAAGGCCGCCGCGGTCATGACCTCGCGCGCCTTGGCCGCAGCGAGCACCCGGAACAACGGGTTCAACAACCAGATGCCGGCCGCCAGCAAGGCCGCCAGTGAGGCCAGGGCGATGCCGATGTCGAGCCAGCGCGAATGCGCGGCGCCATCGACGGCGAGATCGGCCGGCGCCATCAAGGCGACCAGGGCCAGCAAGGGCACGATCAGCAGGTCTTCGAACAACAGGATCGAGACGATGCGCTGCCCGCGCGGCAGGGCCAGGTCGCCGCGTTCGCCGAGGATCTGCATGACGATCGCGGTCGAGGTCAGCACGAAGCCCATCGCACCGATGAAGGCGACCACCGGCGGGAAGCCGAACAACAGGCCGACTCCGGTCATCGCCGCCGAACACAGCAGGATCTGCGCGGTGCCCAGGCCGAAGATCTCGCGGCGCAGGCTCCACAGGTGCGACGGCCGCATCTCCAGGCCGATCAGGAACAGGAACATGACCACGCCGAGTTCGGCGACGTGCAGGATCGCCTGCGAGTCGGCGAAGAAGCCGAGCCCGAACGGACCGATCGCCAGGCCCGCGGCCAGATAACCGAGCACCGAGCCCAGGCCGATGCGCTTGAAGATCGGCACCGCGATCACGCCCGCTGCAAGCAGCACCACCACCTTGACCAGTTCGCTGCCCTGCGCCTCGGCTGCCATCGCGCGTCTCCCCTTCTCGACTCACTGCGTATTCGGATGCACGGCCGTCCTGACGGGCCGGACCGAGGTATTCGGCTGCACGGCCGCCCCTTCAGGGGGACCAGGACACAGCCTAACAGGCACGCCGCGCGCGGCTTGCGGGCAGGCGCCCGCGGCGTTGCTATGATCGCGCCTCGCAACTCTCCTCTAAGGACCGGACCATGCTTCGCCGTGCGGCTGCGCTCGCCCTAGTTCTTTGCTGCGGCACGCCCTGCGGCGGCACGGCCCAGGCATCGAGCCCGAGTACGGGTACGGGTACGACCGGCCTCGACGGTCTGCGTATCGTGTTGAGCTGGAACGCGGTCGAGGCCGACCTCGACTCGCACCTCAGCTATCCGGACCACCACGTCTATTTCGAGCGCAAGGTCGGCGACGACGCGCGCCTGGACGTGGACGACGGCGCGCGCAAGAGCCCGGAAACCATGACCCTGCTGCGCAAGCGGGCCGGTTACGGCTACACCTATGCGGTACACGATTTCGGCAACCGCGGCCGCCCCGAGGCCAGCGTGCTCTCGCGCAGCGGCGCCCGGGTCTCGCTGTATCTCGGCGAGCGATTGCTGCGCAGCTACCCGGTGCCGCAGGACCGCCCCGGCAACCTGTGGCGGGTGTTCCGCATCGACGGCGAAGGCCGCCTCCAGGACATCGACCGGATCGACGCCAGCACCGCGCAGGCCGAACGCATCGATGCCGAACTCGACCGGCTCGACGGCGCCGGCGACGATGCCGGCGGCGACGAGATCGATGCCGGCCTGGCCGGCCCGGCCGCCAATGCCAACCAGCGCGGCGAAGCGGCCTATCGCGCCGGCAACCTCGAAGGCGCGGTAGCGCTGTACCAGCAGTCGATCGAGCTAGACCCCGATTACGCCCTGGCCTACAGCAACCTGGGCCTGGCCTACGTCAAACTCGGCCGCAGCGCCGAGGCGATCTGGGCCTCGCGCAAGGCCATCGCGCTGGCCCGCGGCGCCAGCGCCACCGCGATCCGCGCCGGCGCCTACTACAACATCGGCAAGCTGTTCGAGGAAGCCGGCCGCTACGACGAGGCCATGTCGAACTATCTCTCGGCCAAGCGCGAGCAGACCCTCCCGACCTACGACAAGGCGATCGAACGGGTGCGCGGGCTTTGACCCGGGCCCTCGCCGCCATGAGCGAGCCGATGAAATCCCCGCTGAAATCCCCGCTGAAATCTCCGTTTGAATCACTATTGGCCTGGACCTTATTGGCTTGGAGCGCGCTGTGTCTCGCCCCGCTGGCCCAGGCCGCGGGACCGTCCGCGGTCGCCAGCGCCGATCGCACCACCTGGCCGCAGGCCTTGAACACACCGGCCGCGTTCGACCGCGCTTCGCGCGCCGAGATCCTCGCCTTCGCCCATGAGCTGGCGGCCAGCGAAACTCTCGACGAGGCCGCTTTGCTCGCGCGCCTGAAGCTCAAGCAGATCGACCGCGCCTCGCTCGACAAGATCCGCGCGCGCTTCTGGCAACGGTTGAGCGCGAACTATCGGCTGGCCTCGCGCTCGTGCACACCGCGCGAAGCGTTTTGCGCCGCGGCCGACGACGCCGTGGCCCTGCGCCGGCTCGCCGAGGCGTTCGATGCCGCGCCCCAGCCCGCTTACGCCGCGTGGCGCGCCGATGCCGCACGCTTCCATCGCATCTACCTCGACGAGACCCTGCGCCTGGCCGCCTTGTTTCCGCGGGTCAGCAGCGAGATCGACACCTACTCCGCGGCCGAACTCGATGGCAGCGAGTTGCGCGACCGCCAATTCCTGCTGAGCTTCGACGACGGCCCGAGCGCGCCCGGCGGCAACACCGACCGCCTGTTGGCGACGTTGCGCCAGGCCGGGCTCGATGCGACCTTCTTCGTCGTCGGCGAATCGCTGCAACGCAGGTTCGGTGCCGCCCCGGCGCGGCCGACCGATCTGTACGCCGGCATGTGCGTCGCCTCGCACGGTTGGGAACACCAGTCGCATGCGCGCTGGCCGCAGTGGCAGGACTCGGTGATCCGCAGCGATGCTTTGGTGCGGTCCGCGACCGGCTCGGCCTACGTGCCGCTGTTCCGACCGCCGTACGGCCAGCGCCGCGCCGACAGCGGGCCGTTCTTCGCTCAACAAGGCCTGCGAGTGGCCTTGTGGAGCATCGACTCGCAGGACTGGAATGCCAAGGTCTCGGCCGTTGAGGTGCAAGGCCGCTTGCTCAGCCTGATGCTGCTGTGGCGCCACGGCACGATCCTGTTCCACGACATCCACGACAAGGCGCGCATCGCCGTGCCCGGGCTGCTGCAACGCACCCGCGGCGCGGGCCTGCACTGGCTCGACTGCAAGGACTATCCGGGCCGCGGCTGAGTCCCCACGAGCACTTCGTCCGCGCCCGGCGGGGTTTCGTCGGGCCGCCGCCGGCTTCGTCGCAAATGCCGTCCCGGCGCGTTAACGCCGCGCACCGCCTGTGCCACATTTTCGCCCCGGCGCCGCCCGTCGCGGCGCCGTCCGTACAGTCGCGGCACGCGCGCGGCGCATGCCCCCCCGGGGAACCTGTCCCCGGAGAACCGGTCCGCGCAGAGCCGGCTGGCGGGCTCTTACTCAACGTCATCCAAGGAAGATTCGACAATGTTCAAGACGTATCGGATTCCGGCGCTCGCCGCCGGCATGCTCTCGCTCGTCCTGCTTTGACCGCACTCGCCTCCGACCCGCCGAGCATCTCGGAGAACCAGTCCGCCTGCGCCGGCAAATACTCGGCCAAGCTCAAGCTGGTGTTCGACCACAGCGGCAGCGCCGCCAGCGCGCACGCCGAAGCCAGCCTGGTGCGCAACCCCTTCGCCCAGGGTTCGGTGCCCTACCCGAACTATTTCGTCGCCCAAAGCGTGGTGATGAGCCGCAACTCGGCGAACCCCAACTGGGTCAGCGATGTGCAGGACACCGAGATCGCCGGCGCGTACTCCACCACCCCGGTGACCAGCGGCACGAGCGTGTTCAAGGCCGCGGGTTGCGAATTGGTCGCCGCCGCGACGGTCAACGTGCAATGCCCGAACGGCAGCTGGGAATACAAGAACCTCGAACGCCGCTGGCCCGGTTGCGGGCAGTAATCCGCAATCGACGGATGCGATCGCGATCGCCATCTCTATCGCCAGAGACGACGATCGCGTCCGCCCGAGTCGACGACGTCTTGCCGGGTCTCGCACTGCGAGGCCCGGCAAGATCGCCTCAGCCCGCGCCGCTCAGACCAGCGCCGCCTGATGCACGCCGGCCACCGCGCGACCGGACGGATCGGCGGCGTTCGCGAACGAAGCGTCCCAGGCGATCGCCGCCGGCGACGAGCAGGCGATCGACTTGCCGCCCGGCACGGTCTCGGCGCAGGCCGCGCCCGGGAAATGACGCTCGAACAGGCTGCGATAGAAAAACGCCTCCTTGGTCTGCGGCGTGTTGATCGGGAAACGCCCGACCGCCGTGGCCATGTCGCGGTCGCTGACCTGCGCTTCGGCGTGAGCCTTGAGCCCATCGATCCAACCGTAGCCGACGCCGTCGCTGAACTGCTCCTTCTGCCGCCACAGGATCGAATCGGGCAGATAGCCCTCGAAGGCTTCGCGCAACACCGCCTTCTCGATGCCGCGCTTGCCGCCCGCGGCCTTGTCGACCATCTTCGCCTGCGCGTCCATGCGCATCGCCACGTCGAGGAATTCGACGTCCAGGAACGGCACCCGCGGTTCCACGCCCCAGGCCATCATCGACTTGTTCGCGCGCAGACAATCGAAGCTGTGCAGCGCGTCGAGCTTGCGCACCAGTTCCTCGTGGAATTCGCGCGCGTTCGGCGCCTTGTGGAAGTACAGATAGCCGCCGAAGATTTCGTCCGAGCCTTCGCCCGACAGCACCATCTTCACCCCCATCGCCTTGATCCGCCGCGCCAGCAGGAACATCGGCGTCGACGCGCGGATGGTGGTGACGTCGTAGGTCTCGATGTGCTGGATCACGTCGGGCAGTACGTCGAGGCCTTCCTCGAAGGTGTAGGTGAAGCCGTGATGCACGGTGCCGAGCGCCTGCGCGGCGATCTCGGCCGCAGCCAGGTCGGGCGAGCCTTCCAGGCCGATCGCGAACGAGTGCAGGCGCGGCCACCAGGCTTCGGCCTGATCGTCTTCCTCGACGCGGCGGCGGGCGAAACGCGCCGCGCAGGCCGCGACCAGCGACGAATCCAATCCGCCCGACAGCAACACGCCGTAGGGCACGTCGCTCATCATCTGCCGGTGCACGGCGCGTTCGAAGGCTTCGCGCAGTTCCTGCTTGGACACCTCGACGCCGCGGGTGGCGTCGTAGTCGCGCCACGGCCGCTGGTAATACTTCACCGGCGCGCCGACCTCGCTGTCGTAGTAGTGGCCCGCCGGGAACGGGCTGACGTCGTCGCACAGGCGCGCCAGCGCCTTCATTTCCGAGGCCACCCACAGGCGGCCGTCGGCATCGTGGCCCCAGTACAACGGGCAGACGCCGATCGGGTCGCGCGCGATCACATAGCGGCCGCGCGCCGCGTCCCACAGGGCGAAGGCGAAGATGCCGTTGAGGCGGTTGAGCAACTCGCCGAGGTCGCCGCCTTCGCGGTACAGGGCGTTGATGACTTCGCAGTCGGACTTGGTCTGGAACTCGTAGGGCTGCGCGAGTTGCTGCTCGAGTTCGCGATGGTTGTAGATCTCGCCGTTGACCGCGAGCGCGAGTTCGCCGTCGCTGGAACGCAGCGGCTGCGAACCGCCGGTCGGGTCGACGATGGCGAGCCGCTCATGCACCAGGATCGCGCGCGGCTCGACGCTGACGCCGGACCAGTCGGGGCCGCGATGGCGCTGGCGTGCGGACAGGGACAGGGCCAGCGGCCGCAGCGGGCGCAGGTCGGCGCCGGGGCGCAGGTCGAACAGACCGAGGATCGAGCACATCTGAGCATCTCCTGGAGGGTTTGCAGCGTTCGGATGGAAGGGACGGAAGGGACGGCGGAAAAACCAAGGGCCCAAAACGCAGAAAGCCCGCACTTCGCAGTGCGGGCTTCCTGAGCGATTGAGCGTGTGTTGCGCGCGCTAATCGCCGGCCCGCGGGAGGCTGGCGTTATTGCGATTATTGTTGTTGACCCGCACGTCGACCGCGGCCGGGCGCGCACGGCCGCGGAGGGCGGCGTTGCGGCGGCAGGCGGTGGCGAAGACGGCGGTCATGGCTCGATCCTGCTTGAGGATCGCGCCGGATGCAAGCGCCGGATTCGCAACATGCCCGGGCGGCGCGACCGCGGTCGCGGTTCCGGCGTCCCGCTCTCCTGCGAGACCGGGCCGGCGCCGGCCCGAGCCGATGCGATACGGCCACGGCACCGTCGCGGACTTCGGCTAAGCTCGGCGGCGGAGGAAATCATGGCCAAATGGATCAAGCGCGGCCTGATCGCGCTGCTTTGCCTGTCGTTGCTCGGCGCCGTCGCGGCCTGGTGGTGGTTGCGCGGCAGCCTGCCCCGCCTGGACGGCGAACTCGCCCTGCCCGGCCTGTCGGCCCCGGTGACGATCCAGCGCGATGCGCTCGGCGTGGTCACCGTCGATGCCGCCAACCAGATCGATGCGATGCGCGCCCTGGGCTACGTCCACGGCCAGGAACGCTACTTCGAGATGGACCTGCTGCGACGCACGGCGGCGGGCGAACTGTCGGCGCTGTTCGGCGCCCGCGCGCTCGACTACGACCGCCGTCACCGCGTGCATCGCCTGCGCGGCCGGGTCGAAGCGCAGCTGGCGTCGTTCGCCGGCGACAAGACCGCCTTGCTGCAGGCCTATGCCGACGGCATCAACGCCGGACTGGCCGGCTTGTCGCGCAAGCCCTGGCCTTACCTGTTGCTCGGCACCGAGCCCGAACCCTGGAAACAATCGGATTCGGCTCTGGTCGGCTATGCCATGTATTTCGACCTGCAGGACGCGAGCAATGCCCGCGACCTCGCCTACTGGCGCATGCGTCCGCATCTGCCGCCGGCCTTGTACGCCCTGATCACCCACAACGGCAGCCGCTGGGACGCGCCGCTGTTCGGTGCGCCGTTCGGCGATGCCGAACTGCCTAGCGCCGACCAGGTCGATCTGCGCAAGCTGCCGACGCCGGCCTCCGGCGGCGTCCTGCAACTGCCGTTCCCCGACGAGATCGGCAGCAACAACTTCGCCGTCGCCGGCAGCCTGACCGCCGACCGTCGCGCGATCGTCGCCGACGACATGCACCTGGGCCTGCGTGCGCCCAACCTGTGGTTCCGCGCGCGCCTGCGCTACGCCGACCCGCGCGTGCCCGGCGGCCGCGTCGACGCCAGCGGCTTCACCCTGCCCGGCCTGCCGGCGCTGGTGGTCGGCAGCAACGGCCATGTCGCCTGGGCTTTCACCAACAGCTATGGCGATTGGGCCGACTGGTCGCGCGAACCCGGCTGCGCCGGCGACACCAAGGCGCCGACCTGCGCCAGCCTGCGCGTGCATGAGGAAATCATCGCGGTCAAAGGCGCGCCGCCGAGCAAACTGATCGTCCGCGAGACCGCCTGGGGGCCCCTGCTGCACGACAACCCCGACGGCAGCGCCCTCGCCCTGCGTTGGGCCGCGCACCTGCCGGGCTCGCTCAACATGGGTCTGGCCGACCTGAGCCGCGCGCAATCGGTCGACGAAGCGATAAGCCTCGCGCGCGGCGTCGCCATGCCGGTGCAGAACCTGGTGCTCGGCGACCGCCAGGGCAAGATCGCCTGGCGTCTGCTCGGGCCGATCCCGGAACGCGACGACGACTGCTCGACCGCGACCCTGGTCGAGAACGACCTGGTCGACGGCAAGCAGCGCAGCACCGCCGCGTGCTCGCCCTGGAACCTGCAGACCGCAGACGCGCCGCAATTGGTCGCGCCGCCGTCGGGCCGTTTGTGGACGGCGAACACGCGCACCCTCGACGGCCACGAATACGACCGCATCGGCGACGGCAACTACGTGCTCGGCGCGCGCGCCGGGCAGATCCGCGACGGTCTGTTCGCCAAGCAGCGTTTCAACGAACGCGACCTGCTCGCGATCCAGCTCGACGACCGCGCGCTGTTCCTGCAGCGCTGGTGGAAGCTGCTGCAGGACCAGGCCGCCCGCGTCGACAAGGCCGGCAACGCCAGCCCCGCGCTGGCGACCCTGGCCGAAGCGGCACGCCGCTGGGAAGGCCGCGCCGTGCCCGACTCGGTGAGTTACCGCATCGTCCGCGATTGGCGTCGCGCCGTGCACACGCGCGTCGCCAACGGCCTGACCGCACCGGTACGCGCCGAACTCGGCGAAGGTTTCGAAATGCCGGAACTGAAGCAACTCGAAGGCGTGGTCTGGCCGCTGCTGACGCAACGGCCGGATCATCTGCTACCGCGCAGCGAACGCTCCTGGGACGAATTGCTGGAGCACTCGGCCGACGACGTACTCAAGGAATTCGCGGTAACGCCCGGCCCGGATGCATCGGCGCGACTGGCCCAGCAGCGCTGGGGCGAGCACAACACCGCCTCGATCTGCCACCCGCTCGCCTCGGCCCTGCCCGGCTTCGCCAAGCGCGCCCTGTGCATGCCGTTCGACGAACTGCCCGGCGACTCGGCGATGCCGCGCGTGCAGCGCCCGGATTTCGGCGCCTCCGAACGCATGGTGGTCTCGCCCGGCCACGAGGCCGACGGCATCATCCACATGCCCGGCGGCCAGAGCGGCCACCCGCTGTCGCCGTTCTGGGGCGCAGGCCACGACGATTGGGTGCACGGGCGGCCGACGCCGTTCCTGCCGGGCCCGGCGCGGCATACCTTGACGGTCAAACCGCTGCAGTAATCGCTGCGTTCGTGGCGATCCGAAACCCCGCGGTCGCGGCTTGCGCCGCTCCTACCCCTGCGACACCGCTCCCGGGTAGGAGCGGCGCAAGCCGCGACCGCCATGCCCATGATCGCCGCGCCATCGCATGGCGGCGATGACGCTATGGCGACGCCGGCTTAGCGGCTTTCGACCAACAAGCGCTCGATCAACGTCCGATACAGATCCGGCAGCGCTTCAAGGTCGGAGACCAGGACGTTCTCGTCGACCTTGTGGATGCTGGCGTTGACCGGGCCGATCTCGATGCACTGCGCGCCCAGCGGCGCGATGAAACGCGCATCCGAGGTGCCGCCGCCGGTGCTTTCCTCGGGCACGCCGCCGGAGAACTGCGCCAGCACTTCGCGCGCCGCCGCGCGCAGCGGACCTTCCGGGGTATAGAACGGCTCGCCACCGCGGAACCAGCGCAATTCGTATTGCAGGCCGTGCGCGCGCAACACCTCTTCGCATTGCTGTTCCAGGCGTTCGGCATTCCAGCTCGGGTTGTAGCGCAGGTTGAACAGCACCTGCAGTTCGCCCGGGATCACGTTGTTGGCGCCGGTGCCGGCGTGGATATTGCTGATCTGCAGCGAGGTCGGCGGGAAGGTTTCGTAGCCTTCGTCCCAACGCCGCGCGGCGAGTTCGGACAAGGCCGGCATGGCCTGGTGGATCGGGTTGCGCGCCTTGTCCGGATAAGCGACGTGGCCTTGCACGCCGATCACCTTCAAGGTCGCCGACAAGGTGCCGCGACGGCCGACGCGCAGCAGGTCGCCGAGTTTGGCGGTCGACGAAGGCTCGCCGGTCACGCACCAATCGATGCGCTCGCCGCGTTCGCGAAAAATATCGGCGACACGACGCACGCCATCGATCGCATCGCCTTCTTCGTCCGAGGTCAGCAACAGAGCGACGCGCCCGCGATGCTGCGGATGCGCGGCGACGAAGTCCTCCAGCGCGACCACGAACGCGGCCACGCTGCCCTTCATGTCGGCGGCGCCGCGACCGTACAACACGCCGTCGCGGATCTCCGGCAGATAGGGATCGCTGGACCACGCATCGACCGGGCCCGAAGGCACCACGTCGGTATGGCCGAGCAGGACCAGGGTCGGGCCTTCGCCTTCGCCGTGCACCGCCCAGAGATTGTCGACCTCGCCATAGCGCAGGTGCTCGCAGACGAAACCGGCGCGACGCAGGCGTTCGGCGATCAGCGCCTGGCAACCGAGGTCGTCGGGCGTGACCGAGGGTCGTGCGATCAGGTCCAGCGTCAGATCCAGTACGGCACTCGACGAGGCCCCGCTCGACGAGGCCGCGCTCACGACCCGACCCCGAAGCGTTGCTTGAAGCCGTTGTCGCTGAAGCCCTGGCTGACCTTGCCGTCATCGGTCACCACCAGCGGGCGGCGGATCAGTTGCGGGTATTCCTTCAACAGCAACTTCCACTCCGCATCCGAGGCCGGCTCCTTGCGGTTCGGCGCCAAGGTGCGCCAGGTGGTCGAGGACTTGTTGATCAGCGACTCCCAGCCGCCGACCTGGTTCTTCCATTCGACCAGCGTTTCCGGCGCCTGCCGGTTATCGCGATAGTCGACGAAGGTGTGGGCGACGCCGAAGCGGTCCAGCCACTTGCGGGCCTTCTTGCAGGTGTCGCAGTTGTTGAGTCCGTAGAGCGTGGTCATTGCCGAAATCCTTTGAAACAGGAACCTGGAACTGGGAACCAGAAACCAGGAACTGGAAACGAGCCGCAGCCGGCGGCACTCGTTACTCGTTCCTCCCCACTCGTTCCTCGCCTCAGTCGGCCAGGCCGCGCAGCAAGTCGTTGATGCTGGTCTTGGAACGCGTCTTGGCGTCGACCTGCTTGACGATGACCGCGCAATACAGCGAGTGCGATCCGTCCTTGGCCGGCAGCTGGCCCGACACGACCACGCTGTACGGCGGCACGTGGCCGTAGCTGATCTCGCCGGTGGCGCGGTTGTAGACGCGGGTGCTCTGGCCGAGGAACACGCCCATGCCGATCACGCTGTGGTGGCCGACGACGAAGCCTTCGACCACTTCCGAACGCGCGCCGATGAAGCAATGGTCTTCAATGATGGTCGGCGAGGCCTGCAGCGGTTCGAGCACACCGCCGATGCCGGCGCCGCCGGACAGGTGGCAGTGCTTGCCGATCTGGGCGCAGGAACCGACCGTGGCCCAGGTGTCGACCATGGTGCCTTCGCCGACGTGGGCGCCGATGTTGACGAAGCTCGGCATCAGCACCACGTCCTTGCCGATGTAGGCGCCGCGGCGGGCGATCGCGCCGGGCACGACGCGCGCGCCGAGCTTGCGGAAATCCGCTTCGCCGTAGCCTTCGAAGCGCGCCGGCACCTTGTCCCAGAACGGCGCCGGATCGGCTTCGACGACCTGCATGTCGTTGACGCGGAAGTACAGCAGCACCGCCTTCTTCAGCCACTCGTTGACGCTCCAGCCGCCCTTGCCGTCGGGCTCGGCGACGCGGAACTCGCCCTGCTCCAGGCCGGCGATCACGCGTTCGACGGTGGGCCGGGTCGAACCTTCGATCTCGTCGGGCGTGAGCATGCTGCGGCGCTCGAAGGCGCTGTCGATCATGAACTTAAGCTCGTCGATGCCCGGCACTTCGTTGCTCTTCTTGCGTGCGGTCTTCTTGGCGGTCTTCTTGGCGGGGCTCATCGACTGTCTCCTTCGAGGCAGGCCAGCAGCGCGTCGCGCAGGGCCTGCTGTTGCGTTTCGTCGAGCGCGCGATCGCGCCCGTCGGTGATCTGGAATACGTCCTCGGCGCGTTCGCCGAAGGTGGCGATGCGCGCGTCGTACACGCGCAGGCGCTGTTTTCGCAAGGTCTGGGCGACGTCGGCCAGCAGGCCGGGGCGGTCGGTGCAGACCAGGCTCAAGGTGGTGCGCGCGCTCGCGGCTTCGTCCTTGTTGAACGAGGCGAACACGATCTGCGGGGCGATGCGGAAATGGCGCAGGTGCCGCGGTTGCGCGCGGCGCGCCGGCTTGATGCGTTCGAGCGGACCGGCCAGGGTCGACTCCAGGCGCCGTTCGACGTCCTCGGCGCTCGGCGGCTGGCGCGGATCGGTCGGCACCACTTCGAAGGTGTCGAAGATCGCGCCTTGCGGGCCGTCGAGCACGCGCGCCTGCTGGATCGCCAGGCCGAGCCGGTCGAGAGTGGCGACGATCGCGGCGAACAGGCCGTCGCGGTCGGGCGAATGCACGAACACTTCGAGCGCGCCGGCATGAGCGCCGCCGTGGGCGCTGACCGGCCGCGCGCGCACCCGGGTGTCGCCGAGCGCGATGCCGCGCAACGAGGCCGCCTGCCAGGCGATCTGGTCGGGGCGGCCGCGCTGGAAGGCGATCTCCGGCATGCGCGCGAACAAGGCGGCGATTTCCTCGTCGCGCGCGCCGAACGCGGCCAGCATGGCCTGCGCGGCTTCGCGGGTTTCGGCGGCGCGCTCGGCGCCGGCGACCGGGTGTTCGAGCCCGCGCCGCAAGGCCAGGCGGGTGGCGGTGTAGAGGTCGGCGAGCAGGCGGTCCTTCCAGGCGTTCCACAGCTTCGGCGAGGTACCGGCGATGTCGGCGCAGGTCAACAGATACAGATGATCCAGGTGTTCGCGATCGGCGACCTTGGTGGCGAAGCGATGGATCACCTCGGGGTCGGCGATGTCCTGCTTCTGCGCGGTCACCGACATCAACAGATGCTGGCGCACCAGCCATTCGACCAGGGCGGTGTCGGACTCGCTCAGGCCCATGGTCGAACAAAACACCCGCGCATCGTCGCCGCCGAGTTCGGAATGATCGCCGCCGCGGCCCTTGGCGATGTCGTGGAACAGGCCGGCGAGCAGCAACAGCTCCGGCTTGCGCAGGCGCGGCCAGACTTCGTGGGCGATGCTGAAGCGTTCGTCGGCCACGCCCGAGGCGAAGCGCGCGAGATTGCGCAGCACCGCCAGGGTGTGCTGGTCGACCGTGTAGACATGGAACAGGTCGAACTGCATGCGCCCGGAAACTTTCGAGAACGCCGGAATCCAACGCCCGAGTACGCCGAGGCGCGCCATGCGTTCGAGCGCGTGCACCGGGTGCGGGCCGCGCAGGATCTTGATGAAACGTTCGCGCAACGCCGGCTCGGCCTGGACGAAGCTCGGCACCTGCGACAGCGCCTCGGCCAGCGCGCGCGCAGTCTGCGAATGCAGACCGCGGATCTCGTCGTGCGCGGCCCAGGCCGCGAACAGGGCGAACACTTCGGAAGCATCGCGCGGCCATTCGGCGTCGCGGGCGGCAATGTAGTCGCGACGCAACTCGAAGGCCTCGAACACGCCGTCCAGCGGCACCGGCACGGCTTCGCCTTCGATTTGTTCCTCGAAGCGTTGCAGCAGGCGCTCGCCGATGCGCAGCACCAGGGCGGCGCTGCGATAAAAGCCTTGCATCATCTGCTCGACGGCGAGGTTGTCGGCGTTGTCGACATGGCCCAGGCGTTCGGCGAGCAGTTTCTGGTAATCGAAACGCAGCCGCTCTTCGCGTTTGCGCGCGACCAGGTGCAGCCCGAATCGCAAACGCGACAAGATGCGGCGCTCGCGCTCCAAGGTCGTCAGCTCATCCGGCCCGAGTTGGCCGATCGACACCAGCGATTCCAGGTCGGAAGTGCCGATGATCCGCAGCGCCATCCAGTGCAGGGTCTGCACGTCGCGCATGCCGCCCGGACCTTCCTTGAGATTGGGCTCGAGGTTGTCGGCGGTGTCGCCGTAGCGGGCATGGCGCAAGCGCAGCTCTTCGCGCTTGGCGATGAAGAATTCGCGCGCCGGCCACACCTGCGACGGCGAGATCGCCGCCTGCAGCGCCATCTGCGCGACCGCGCCGGCGGCGAGCGGGCGCGCTTCCAACATCGCGGTCAATACGCTGAGGTCGGCTGCGGCTTCGGTGCATTGCTCGGCCGAGCGCACGGCATGGCCGACCGGCAGGCCGGCGTCCCACAGCGAGGCGAAGAAGCAGCCGAGTTGTTCGGCCTGCGCGGTCTGCGCCTGCGAATCGGCGAGCACCAGCAGGTCGATGTCCGACTGCGGAAACAATTCGCCGCGGCCGTAGCCACCGACCGCGAACAAGGCCAGCGGCGCGGCCTCGTCGATGCAGGCCTGCCAAGCCGCGCGCACCTGCGCATCGACCGCGTCGGTGCGTGCGCGCAGCAGGCGGTCGATGTCGGCATCGGGGCCGTTGTCGAAGCGCTGCGCGAGCGCGGCGTCGACCGCGCTCAGGGCGGCGCGGATCGCCGCCGGGCTGCCGGGTGTGGGAGCCGCGGCGGGCGTCGCCGACCGATCGGCCAATGGTTCGTCAGGCCGATCGCCGGCGACGGGGCCGGTCATAGGTCGTTGTCGTCGCCCGGCACGCGGGTCAGGATTTCGACGCCGTCCTCGGTCACCGCGACGGTGTGCTCCCACTGCGCCGACAACTTGCGATCCTTGGTCACCACGGTCCAGCCGTCCGGCAGGGTCTTATGGCGATAGGTGCCTTCGTTGATCATCGGCTCGATGGTGAAGGTCATGCCGGGCACGAGCTTGACGCCCTCGCCGGGACGGCCGTGGTGCAGCACCTGCGGGTCTTCGTGGTAGACGCGGCCGATGCCGTGGCCGCAGTAGTCCCGCACCACGCTGAAGCGCTCGGCTTCGGCATAGGTCTGGATGGCGTGGCCGATGTCGCCGAGGGTGATGCCGGGCCGGACCAGGCGAATGCCGCGGAACATCGCTTCGCGGGTCACGTCGACCAGGCGCTTGGCCATGACCGAGGGCGTGCCGACGTAATACATGCGGCTGGTGTCGCCGTGCCAGCCGTCCTTGATCACGGTGACGTCGATGTTGACGATGTCGCCGTCCTTGAGGATCTTGCTGTCGCTCGGGATGCCGTGGCAGATCACGTTGTTGACCGAGGTGCACACGGTCTTCGGAAAGCCTTTGTAGCCGACGTTGGCCGGAATCGCTTTCTGCACGTTGACGATGTGCTCGTTGCAGATGCGGTCCAGCTCGCCGGTGCTGACGCCCGGCTTCACGTACGGAGCGACGATCTGCAGCACCTCGGCGGCCAGGCGGCCGGCGACGCGCATCTTCTCGATGTCTTCGGGTGTCTTGATGGAAATAGCCATGCCGGCATTATCGCTTAATCGGGGCCGCCCATCACGCATCGCGGGCCTCGCCGGCGCGATGCTGCGTGCCATCGCCGGTGCAGTCGCAGCGCGGGTCCCGAGAGTGGACCGTGCGGCCCAGGACGGCGCCGACACTCGCGCTCAAGAACGACGTTCGGGACCCTGCAGGCCTGGTGACAAAGTCGGGGCCAGTGGGCCCTGCCGCGCGACCAAGCTGGGTTCGCCCCCGGCCGGCCCGACGAACGGTCTCAGCCCGCGGCGAGATCCTGAGCCGGCGAGCAGGAACTCGGCCCGGACGGCCGAATCCGTGGCCAACGGGGCCTAGAGCCACCGGTCCCGGCCCCGAAGCCGCCCGCACCAGCCCCTCGACTTGCCCCAAGCCCCCGTCCCCGTTACACTTTCGCGGCTCAGCGACCGGACCGATCTTGCTTCACCGGACCGATCTTGCTTCACCGGACCGAATCGCGCCGCCCACGTCGGGCGTCACCGACGAATACACACCTGCCGCCACAGCCCGTGCCGGGGTGCCTGGGAACCGATCGCAAGCTCGGCTCCACGGGTTCGGACACGGAAGCGACAGGGAGGCCCAACCCCGGAACCTTCGCTGCGGACCTGCGTCCGCGGCCAGCCGCCATCACTCAACCGGCGGTCGGTTCCCTTGCCTTCGGAGTTATCGCAATGCCTCAGATCACCATGCGTCAGATGCTGGAAGCCGGCGTCCATTTCGGCCACCAGACGCGCTACTGGAATCCCAAGATGGGCCCGTACATCTTCGGCGCCCGCGGCAAGATCCACATCATCAACCTCGAGAAGACCGTTCCGCTGTTCAACGACGCGATGAACTTCATCTCGGGCATCGCCCAGAAGCGCGGCACCATCCTGTTCATCGGCACCAAGCGTTCGGCGCGCGATTCGATCAAGGAAGAAGCCCAGCGCTGCAACATGCCGTACATGACCCAGCGCTGGCTGGGCGGCACGCTGACCAACTTCCGCACCGTCAAGCAGTCGGTCTCGCGCCTGAAGGAACTGGAAGCCGGCGAAACCGACGGCACCTTCCAGAAGATGGTCAAGCACGAAGTGCTGGGCCTGCGCCGCGAGCGCGACAAGCTGGAAGCCTCGCTGGGCGGCATCAAGGACATGAACCGTCTGCCCGACGCGCTGTTCGTGATCGACATCGGCCATGAAGACATCGCGATCAAGGAAGCCAAGAAGCTCGGCATCCCGGTCATCGCCGTCGTCGACACCAACTACGACCCGGCCCTGGTCGACTACGCCATCCCGGGCAACGACGACGCCATTCGCGCCGTGCAGCTGTATGCCCGCGCCGCCGCCGACGCCGTGCTCGAAGGCAAGGCCGCCGCGCCGCAGGTCGGCAACGTCCGCGAAGAGGACTTCGCCGAAGCCGAAGGCGAAGGCGCCACGAAGGACGACCGCAAGTCCGCTCCGCGCGGCCGCGCACCGGCCAAGAAGGGCCCGGCTCCGGCTGCCGCCCCGGCCGCGAAGAAGGCCGACGGCGAAGCGCCGGCTGCCGAGTAAGCGTCATGTAATGCAGCCGCGCGACACTGCGCGGCTGCACTTGCCCGTATCCGCTCCGGGTAGCAGCGGCGTAAGCCGCGATGCCTCGCTGCACTCAGCGATGAAACGCGGCTTACGCCGCTCCTGCCCGGACTTTATCGAACACCCGAGGTAACCCCATGGCTGAAATTTCCGCTTCCCTGGTCAAGGAACTCCGCGAGCGCACCGGCGCCGGCATGATGGAGTGCAAGAAGGCGCTCGTCGAAAACAACGGCGACATCGACGCCGCGGCCGAATGGCTGCGCAAGTCGGGCCTGGCCAAGGCCGACAAGAAGGCCGGCCGCGTCGCTGCCGAAGGCCGCATCGCGGTCGCCCAGGACGGCGGCAAGGCCGTGCTGGTCGAGATCAACTCCGAGACCGACTTCGTCGCCAAGGACGCCAACTTCCTGTCCTTCACCGAGACCGTGGCCCAGGCCGCGCTGAGCTCGGGCGCCGTCGACGCCGAGGCGCTGAAGGCGGTCAAGCTGGCTTCCGGCGAAACCGTCGAGGAAACCCGCGCCGCGGTCATCGCCAAGGTCGGCGAGAACCTGCAGGTGCGTCGCCTGATCCAGATCGACAGCGCCAACAACGTCGCGGCCTACGTCCACGGCGGCCGCATCGGCGTGCTGATCGAGCTCAAGGGCGGCGATGCCGACCTGGCCCGCGGCCTGGCCATGCACGTTGCCGCAATGAACCCGCCGCACATCAAGGCCAGCGACGTCCCGGCCGAGTTCGTGGCGAAGGAAAAGGAAATCGAACTGGCCAAGATGTCCGACAAGGACAAGTCCAAGCCGGCCGACATCCTGGAGAAGATCATCGGCGGCAAGATCGCCAAGATCGTCAACGAAGTCACCCTGTACGGCCAGCCCTACGTGCTGAACACCGACCAGACCGTCGAGCAGGTGGTCAAGGCCGCCGGCGCCGACGTGGTCAGCATGCAGCGCATCGCCGTCGGCGAAGGCATCGAGAAGCAGGTCGACGACTTCGCCGCCGAAGTCATGAAGCAGGCCGGCCTGGCGTAAGCCGCCGCCGCTTCGACGCAGTACGGGAAAGGCCGCGGATTCCGCGGCCTTTTTCTTTGTTCGGGACTCGGGACTCGGGGTTCGGGGTTCGGGGTTCGGGGTTCGGGGTTCGGGGTTCGGGGTTCGGGGTTCGGGGTTCGGCAACAGCGTAAGCAGCACCCGTCGTTCCCGCGTAGGCGGGCTCCGCTTTACTTCGGCGAAGCCGAACACCCAGGGCTTTCGGGCGAGAACGCTTGAAGTCTCTGAGTTCCCGCCTTCGCGGGAACGACGAGCAAATATGGCGGGTCACCGGTCGCTTCGACGCAACAAAAAAGGCCGCGGAATCCGCGGCCTTTGCCTTAGCGACCGGGTCCGCAACCAGCGCGGACGCCGCGCCCTCGCCTCACTCGATCGGCGGGCAGGACTCGGCATAGTGCGAACTCTGCGAGATCACCACCCACTGACCGCCGGTGTAGCGGTACTTGGTCAGCACGATCTCGTAGGCCCAGCCCTGGTATTCGCAGGTGGTCTCGGTGCGGAACGAACCCTCGGCCGGATCGGCCTGGGCGACCGGCAGGAACAGCAACAGGCCCGACAGGCCCAACGCGCACACGGTATTCCGAAACGTCATGGCAACCCCTCCTGGGTTAGGCGAACCGATTCGCCGAGCCGATCATAGTCCGGCCGCGTCCGGGTCCCTGCGACACCTGTCAGATTCCCCGCCCCGACGCGACACGGCCGCGATTTCTCGCGGCCGTGCGCTTACCGACGACGCTGTGACGGTCGCGACACCGGACCCCGGCGCCGCGGCGGCTCAGCCGGCCTGCTGGAAATACACCTCTTCGTACGGCTGCACGACCACCCAGCCGGTGCCGGCGAACTTGAGCTGCACGCTCTCGCCCGAGCCGCGGCCGAACAGAGTGCCCAGGGAGATGTCGGTGACGATGTCCGGGCTGAGGCCGCCCGACCAGGCGACGGTCGCGTTCGGGTCGGTGAACACCGGCTGGTCCGGGGTCACCGCCAAGGTCAGCGGTTCGTAATGCGAGGTGATCGCGACCACGCCGCTGCCGCTGAGTTTGATGTTGAACAGGCCGCCGGACATCATGCCCGAGACCTTGCGCATCATCTTGATGTCGGCGGCGATGCCGTCCTCATAGGCCAGCACGTCGTTGCCGTTGACGTAGATCGACTCGCCGCCCAGGCGCAGCAGGGTGATCTTCTTGCCGGCATCGGCGATGTAGACCCGGCCCTTGCCTTCCATCTTCATCAGCTGCGTGCCTTCGCCGCTGATCGCCTTCTTGAGCAGATTGCCCAGACCCTGCTCCAGCACGCCCTGGCGCACGAACTTGACGCCGCCGCGGTACGCGACCATCGAGCCGGCCTTGGCCCAGACCCGGCCGTCGAGCTTGACTTCGAGCAGGTGCGAGCTTTCCAGCTCGAACACGTCCTGGCTGAGGTCCTTCTGCTTCGAAGCTTCGACGAATTCGTTGAGGTTCTTGATCGACACTTCCATCTCCTTGGGTGGTGCGCGGCGCGTGCCGGGACGGCACGGGCGCGATACGGCGGTTCCAATCTGGACCGGCGGCGGGATCATAAGGGATCGCCGTGTCGGAACGCGGGCGGACGGCGCGACGCGCCCGCTACGAGTGCGGCCGGCAAAGCCTTCGCGGCCGCCGGAGGCCTGTTTGCGCACGA
The DNA here is from genome assembly GCF_052078695.1 of Lysobacter sp. CA196. Classification (NCBI taxonomy): domain Bacteria; kingdom Pseudomonadati; phylum Pseudomonadota; class Gammaproteobacteria; order Lysobacterales; family Lysobacteraceae; genus Lysobacter; species Lysobacter sp. CA196. The sequence continues at coordinate 560,685 of NZ_JBQJIN010000001.1, forward strand.
CCTGGGGTGGGCGCTTGAGCTACAATTCGGCCGCTGCCCGCCTCCCCCCGAGAATGCCCCATGTCCCAGCTCGCCTATCGCCGTGTCCTGTTGAAACTTTCCGGCGAGGCGTTGATGGGGGACGAGGACTACGGCATCGATCCCAAGGTCATCGGCCGCCTCGCCCGCGAAGTCATCGAAGTCCAGCAGGCCGGTGCGGAAATCGCGCTGGTGATCGGCGGCGGCAACATCTTCCGCGGCGCCGGCCTCGCCGCCGGCGGCATGGACCGGGTCACCGGCGACCAGATGGGCATGCTCGCCACCGTCATCAACGCCCTGGCGATGCAGGATTCACTCGAGAAGCTCGGCGCCAAGGTGCGGGTGATGAGCGCGATCAAGATCAACGACGTCTGCGAGGACTACATCCGCCGCCGCGCGATTCGTCATCTGGAAAAAGGCCGCCTGGCGATCTTCGCCGCGGGCGTCGGCAGCCCGTTCTTCACCACCGACTCGGGCGCCGCCCTGCGCGCGATCGAGATCGGCGCCGACCTGTTGCTGAAGGCGACCAAGGTCGACGGCGTGTACGACAAGGACCCGAAGAAGCACGGCGACGCGGTGCGCTTCGACAAGCTCACCTACGACGACGTCATCACCCGCGATCTGCAGGTCATGGACACCGCGGCGTTCGCGCTGTGCCGCGACAGCGAACTGCCGCTGCGCATCTTCGACATGGGCCAGCCCGGCGTGCTGTTGAAGATCCTGCGCGGCGAGAACATCGGCACCCTGGTCAAGGGCCGCAACTAAGCCCTACCGCGATTCGCTGCAACGGCCGCGACAGCCGCAACAACCGCAACGGCCGCCCTCGGGCGGCCGTTTTCATTTCGACGCGGCCGTTTGCATTTCGACGCAGCCGTTTGCATTTAAGGCGGCCGTTTACATATCGGCCGGCCATCTCGTTTCAGGCCGGCCAACGGCGGCCCGAGCGCGGTACGCGATCAGCCTTCCTCACCCAGTTCGCGGGTGGCATCGGCCGCCTCGCGCGCGACCTCGGCGGCGGCGCGCGTCGCCTCGGCGGCCTGGCGCAGCGCCAACTCGGCGCTACGCTGGGCCTGCACACCGACCTGCTCGGCCGCGCCTTGTTCGCGCACCGCATCGCGCGCCTGCACCCGGGCCTGGACGGCATCGCCTTGGGCCTGCGCCCGCGCCCGCTCGGCCTCACGCCGGGCCTTCTCCGCCTCGCGCCGGCCTTCTTCGGCCGCGCGCTGGCCCTCCTCGGCCGCACGACGCCCCTCCTCTGCTGCGCGCGCTCCCGCAGCGACCGCCACGGCGGCCTCGCGCGTGGCCTGTTCGGCGGCAATCGCGGCCTGGCGCGAGTCGCGCATGCGCTGGCGCAGCCGGTCGCGCGTCGCCGGGTCGGTCACCTCCTGGTAGCCGCCAGCAGCGTCGATGCGGTAGTAACGGTCGCCGCGCACCGCCCAGCGCTGCGGCGCGCCGCCGCCGAGTTCGGTGATATGGGTTTCGCCGTCGTCGCCGCGGTCTATCGTCGATACGGTGCGCGACGGCGTGTCGGCGGCGGCGATCCGGTACGGCGCGAGGCCGAACAGCACGACCGCGGCGGCCAGGCTCAGGGCGAGCGCGCGGGAGGCAGGAGCAGCGTCTTGCAGCATGGTCAATCTCCTCTTGAGGATCAGATAAGTGGGCGAGGCGCTGGCGAGCCCGGCCTGCGGGCGCGGCGCCACGCCCAGGCGCAACAGCAGGCGGCCGTAGTCCTGTGGCGTGTAACGGCGGCTGTCGAGCACTGCCGCATCGCAGGCGGCCTCGCGCGCAAGCGAGTACTCGCGCGCGACCAGGTGGGCGAGCGGATGGAAGAAGAACAACTGCTGGGCCAGTGCCGGAACCCAGCCCCACCACAGGTCGCGACGGCGCAGATGGGTCAGCTCGTGGTGCAGGGCCATGTCGAGTTCGCCCGCGCTCATCGAGGCGATGCGGTGTTGCGGCAGCAGCACCACCGCGGGCCACGGGCCGAGCAGTTGCGGCGAGTCGATCTCCGCCGACAGCCGCAGCTCGGGCAAACGCTGCAGACCGAGGTTGTCGCCGAGGCGGCGATAGGCCTGCGCCACCGGCAGCGGCACGTGCGCCGAGGAACGCGCGATGCGACGGCGCGTGTCGAGGTAAGCGCGCAGGTTCACCGTGACGACGGCACTGAGACCCAACAACCAGATCCCGGCCAACAATGAAGTCCACGACGGCCAGAACTCGAGGAGCGCAGCGTCGGCCCGCGACGTCGCCGAGGCATCGACGCTCGCGATCGCAAACGGCAGCCGCGCCGACGCAGGCAGCGACGGCAACGAGGCCAAGCCTGCCGGCGCATCGGCGATCAGGCCGCTGAAAGATTCCGGCAGCAGCGGCAGCACCAACGGCGTCGGCCACAACACGCCGATCAGCAACTGCAGCGCCGCCAGCCACCACAGCCAGCAGCGCGCCGAAGCGCTCAGGCGCGGCAGATAACGGCACAACGCCCATACCGCAGCGACCAGCAGCAAAGACTGCAGGCTGGCCGCGGCCAGGCGCGGCAACAGCGTGTCGGCGATGAAGGACAGATTCATCGAGGGCAGACTCATCAATGGCTGGCTCATCTCAGCCCTCCTTGCGGCGCGACTGCAGGTCGGCGACCAGGCTTTCGAGTTCGGCCAGTTCGTCGTCGCTGACCTCGGTGCGCTGCGACATCCAGGCCACGAACGGCGACAGCGAACCCTGCAGGGTGTTGGCGACGAACTTGCCGACCGCCGAGCGCATCACGTCGTCGGGCGCGGTCGCGCTGGCGTAGCGGTATACGCCGCCGTGCTTGCGCCGGCGCAGATACGACTTCGCGCGCAGGCGCTCCATCATCGTCAGCACGGTCGAACGCGCCAGCCCGCGCGGTTCGCCGTAGCCGGCGGCGACTTCGCCGACCGAGGCGTCGCCGTTCTCGTCGATGTACTGCAGCAACGCCAGTTCCTGGTCGCCGATGGATTTACGGTTCATGACGCTCCTGCTGATCGCCTGCCTGGAGGGTGGCCGGCCATGACTACATGTGTAGGCATGGTTGTCGTGACTACAGACGTAGTCAAGGTGTCGGAAGTCATGCCGGGCCTGCCCAGCGGAGCCGCGTTGGGGGCTTCTGCGACGCTCATCGAGCTTCCGCCGGCGCGCGGCCGGGGCTGTAATAGTGTTCACGGCGCGGGCCGTGACAGCATTCGCGCATGCACTCGCACAGCCATCACCACGGCCCCAGCGGCACCCGCGCCTTCGCCGCGGTCACCCTGATCAACCTGGGCTATACGATTCTCGAAGCCGGTTATGGCTTCATGACCAATTCGCTGGCCCTGCTGTCGGACGCCCTGCACAACCTGGGCGACGTGCTCGGCCTGGGCCTGGCCTGGGGTGCGGCGGTACTGGCGCGGCGCGCACCGACCGCGCGCCACACCTACGGCTGGCGCCGCGCGACCCTGCTGTCGCCGCTGGCCAACGCCCTGCTGTTGGTCGGCTTTTCCGGTGCCCTGGGTTGGGAGGCGATCCGCCGCTTCAACGCGCCGCCGGAGATTCCGGCCCTGCCGGTGATGCTGGTCGCGGCGCTCGGCATCGCGGTCAACCTGGGCGCGGCCTGGCTGGTGCGCGACGGCCACGACCACGACCTCAACCGCCGCGGCGCCTTCCTGCACTTGATGGCCGACGCGGCCGTGTCGCTGGCCGCGGTGCTCGCCGGCGCCGGCATGTGGTTCACCGGCTGGGCCTGGCTCGACCCGGCCATCGCCCTGCTGATCGGCGCGGTGGTCGCGATCGGCGCCTTCGGCCTGCTGCGCGAGAGCTTCAACGCGGCGATGGACGCGGTGCCGCGCGGCGTCGACCGCGGCGAGGTCGAGAACCTGCTGCGCGCGCAACCGGGCGTGGAGGCGATCCACCATCTGCACATCTGGTCGCTCGGCGCCGGCGAAATCGCCATGACCGCGCACATCGTGCGCCCCGACGACCGCGACCACGACGTCTTCATCGACCGCCTCAATCGCGAGCTCGACCAACGCTTCGGCATCAATCACCCGACCCTGCAGGTCGAGCACGGCCGCGCCTGCGAGCACGACCGCCACGATCGCGCGCCGCACGGCGGCGGCGACGGCGACGGCGACGGCCACGAGCATGGCCATGGCCACGACGATCATCACCGCCACGAGCACGAGCACGATCGAAGCCCCGAAGGTCATCGCCACGCACACGGACATGGCCACGGCGGTCACGGCCACTCGCACGGGCATTGAGGGCTCATGCTGCATTGCAGCGAAAGCCGCATGGCGCGCGGCCGTGGCGCGGCATAACGAAAACTTCGCATTCGTCCGGGCCGGAACCGTGACGCAGTGCTGCGCACAGGCGCACGCGATCGCAGGCCAATACCCGCAGGAAACCGCCTAAACGGCGCCTGCCGCGGCCCGTCGCGGCGGTCGCCGCGGCCGCGCTCGGTCCGCAAAACCCGCCCGAGCCCATATAATCCCGCGATTACCGTTACAGGACCGGAGCCGGCGATGCTCAATGAAATCAAGAAAGACGCACAGAACCGTATGGCCAAGAGCGTCGAAGCCTTTCGCCACGACCTGACCAAGGTCCGCACCGGGCGCGCCTCCGCCGCGCTGGTCGACCACCTGAAGGTGAACTACCACGGCTCCGAGATGCCGCTGAACCAGGTCGCCAGCGTCGCCGTCTCCGACGCGCGCACCCTGACCATCAGCCCGTGGGAGAAGCAACTGGTCGGCGCGGTCGAGAAGGCCATCCTCGCCTCCGACCTGGGCCTGACCCCGAACACCGCCGGCACCGTGATCCGCATCAACCTGCCGGCGCTGACCGAAGAACGCCGCAAGGAACTGACCAAGGTCGTGCACAGCGAGAGCGAGAACGCGAAGGTCGCGATCCGCAACATCCGCCGCGACGCCAACACCCAGGCCAAGGAATTGCTGAAAGACAAGAAGATCACCGAAGACGAACTACGCCGCTACGAGGACGACATCCAGAAGGTCACCGACAGCGCGATCAAGGACGTCGACGGCGTGGTCAAGGCGAAGGAACAGGAATTGATGGCGGTCTGACCGATCGCCGCGGTTCCTGGACGATCGCGCACTGAACTTTCTGCCGATCGCACGGGTCAGCACTGGGTCCCGGACGGGACCCGCCGTCGCCGGAACTCCGCTTCCGGATGCCTCTTCCGCTTCCAAGGTCAAGACCATCGGCGCCATGCCCAACGAGCCCGCACCCACCGCGCCCGCACGCATCCCGCGCCACCTGGCCGTCATCATGGACGGCAACGGGCGCTGGGCCGAGCGCCGCCGCCGGCCGCGCATCATCGGCCACCGCGCCGGCGCGCGTACCGTCAACATCTGCATCGACTTCTGCATCGCCCGCGGCATCGAGGCGCTGACCCTGTTCGCGTTTTCGAGCGAGAACTGGGGCCGCCCCGAAGACGAAGTCGGCGCGCTCATGAAGCTGTTCCTCAACGCGCTCGAACGCGAGGTCGAGGAGCTGCACCGCCGCGGCGTGCGCGTGCGCTTCATCGGCGAGCGCGAGCGCTTCTCGGAAAAAATCCGCGAGCGCATGGCCGCGGCCGAGCACCAGACCCGCAACAACGACACCTTGCATCTGACCGTCGCCGCCAGCTACGGCGGGCGCTGGGACATCGCCCAGGCCGCGCGGTCGCTGGCCGCCGACGTCGCCGCCGGCCGCCTGGCGCCGGACGAGATCGACGAGGTGCTGATCGCCTCGCGCCTGTCGCTGGCCGACCTGCCGGCGCCGGACCTGTTCATCCGCACCGGCGGCGACACCCGCATCAGCAACTTCCTGCTCTGGCAGCTGGCCTACACCGAGCTGTGGTTCACCGAGTTGTTGTGGCCGGAACTGGACGCGACGACCCTGCAACGCGCCCTCGACGACTACGGCAACCGCGAGCGCCGTTTCGGCCTGACCGGTTCGCAGCTCGCCGCCGCCCTGTCCAACGAGACCGTTGAATGACCCGAACCCGCTTGCTCGCCGCACTGGTAATGGCGCCTGTCGCGATCGCGGCGATCCTGCTGCTGTCGACGCCGTGGATGATCGCGCTGGCCGCCGTCCTGTTCCTCGCCGGGCTGTGGGAATGGTTCGATCTGGCCGAGATCGAAGACACCTTGTCGCGCACCGTGCTGCTGGTCGCGCACCTGGCGCTGATGGTCACCATCGTCTGGGCCTCGCGCTCGGGCGGTTTCGGCGGCGCCCAGGCGCCGTCGATGGTGTTGTTCAAGCTGGCTTCGCTGATCGGCGTGATCTGGTGGCTGCTGGCCCTGCTGTGGCTGCAGCGCTATGAATTCGCCAGCAACCACGCCACCTATGCGCGGATGTTCAAGCTCGCCGCCGCGGCGCTGAGCGTGATCCCGGCCTGGTGCGCGCTGGCCTGGATCCATGCCGAAGGCAGCAACGGCCACTGGTGGCTGCTGACCGCGTTGGCCGTGGTCTGGGCCGCCGACACCGGCGCCTACTTCGCCGGGCGCAAGTTCGGCATGCTCAAGCTCGCCCCGCGGGTCAGCCCCAACAAGACCGTCGAAGGCCTGATCGGCGGCGCTTTCGCCGGCGTCGCCGCCGGCGTCGGTTTCTCGCTGTTGGCCGGCGCGACCACGGCGCAGTTGCCCTGGGTCGCGGTGGTCTCGCTGGCGGCGGTACTGTTCTCGGTGGTCGGCGATCTGTTCGAGAGCCTGCTCAAGCGCCACGCCGGGGTGAAGGATTCGGGCCATCTGATCCCGGGCCACGGCGGCATCCTCGACCGCATCGACGGCGTGCTCGCGGCGTTGCCGGTGTTCGCCCTCGGCAAGGCGATCTTCGGGTTCTGATGATGAGTGCGTGGGTCTGCCGGCTGGAAGCAAATCCCCCCTGCCCCCCTTTTGCAAAGGGGGGAAAGGCCGAGGGTGTGGGTGAAACGGCGCGACCGGCCAGTCTTCTCTCTTTGCGACGCTCTCCTCGTCCTCTCCCTTTGCAGCGCCCTGCTTATCTTCCCCCTTTGCAAAAGGGGGACCGAGGGGGATTTGCTCTCCCCCCGACGCACGACGCAACCGCCCCCCTCAGGCCCACCCCAGCGAGCGCCAGCGCATGACCTGTCCCGCCCGCAAGGTCGCCGTGCTCGGCGCCACCGGTTCGATCGGCACCTCGGCGCTCGACGTGATCGCGCGCCACTCCGAGGCGCTGCGCGCCAGCGTGCTCGCCGCCGGCGGCAAGGTCGATGCCTTGCTGACCCTGTGCGAACAGCATCGCCCCGAGCACGCCGTGATCGCCGACCCGGCCGGCTATGCCGCCCTGCGCGACGGCCTGCGCGAACGCGGCCTGGCGACCCAGGCCCATTGCGGCGACGAGGCCCTGGTCGAACTGGTCTCCTCGGACGTCTGCGACACCGTGGTCGCCGCCATCGTCGGCGCCGCCGGCCTGTCCTCGACCCTGGCCGCGGCCCGCGCCGGCAAGCGCCTGCTGCTCGCCAACAAGGAGTCGCTGGTCCTCGCCGGCGAGCTGCTGATGAACGCCGCGCACCAGGCCGGCGCCTGCATCGTGCCGATCGACAGCGAGCACAACGCCATTTTTCAATGCCTGCCGGCCGCGCCCGCGCAGTCCGGCGGCCTGCCCTACGCCCGCGCCCATGCCGGTCTCAAGCGCATCCTGCTGACCGCCTCGGGCGGGCCGTTCCGGGGCCGTACACGTTCCGAGTTGACCCAGGTCACCCCGGAACAAGCGGTCGCCCACCCGAAATGGTCGATGGGGCCGAAGATCTCGGTCGACTCGGCCACGCTGATGAACAAGGGCCTGGAAGTCATCGAGGCCCATCACCTGTTCGGGGTCGAAGGCGAGCGCATCGAGGTGCTGGTGCACCCGCAGAGCCTGGTCCATTCGCTGGTCGAATTCGTCGACGGCTCGACCCTGGCCCAGCTCGGCCTGCCCGACATGCGCACCGCCCTCGCGGTCGGTTTCGGCTGGCCGGAACGGATCGACTCGGGCGTGGGCGGGCTCGACCTGCTGGCCCACGGCCGCCTCGATTTCGAGCGCCCGGACCTGGAGGCCTTCCCCTGCCTGCGCCTGGCCTTCGAGGCCCTGGCCGCGGGCGGCACCGCCCCGGCGGTGCTCAACGCCGCCAACGAAGTGGCCGTTTCAGCCTTTCTTCAGCGGCGGATCGGTTTCCTAGCGATACCCGCGCTGGTCGAGGACACACTCGCCGCGCTCCCGACCATCCCGGCCAGCTCCTTGGCGGTGCTGCGCGAGGCCGATGCCCTGGCCCGCCGCCACGCCGAACTAGCGATCGGCCACAGGGCCTGAATCATGGCGACCACGGCAGGACAGCGATGCGGAGGCAGCCATGAGTGAAGTCCTGGGTTCGTTGTGGTGGCTGATCGTCAGCCTCGGCGTGCTGGTCACGATCCATGAATTCGGCCACTTCTGGGTCGCGCGGCGCTGCGGCGTCAAGGTGCTGCGCTTCTCGATCGGCTTCGGCAAACCACTGTGGCTGCGCAAGGGCCGCGACGGCACCGAGTACGTGATCGCGCGCATCCCGCTCGGCGGCTACGTCAAGATGCTCGACGAGCGCGAATACGAAATCAGCGAAGCGCTGGCGCCGCAGGCCTTCAACCGCAAGCCGGTATTGCAGCGCATCGCCATCGTCCTGGCCGGCCCGGTCGCCAACCTGATCCTGTGCGTGATGCTGCTGTGGGGCATGTTCGTGATCGGACGCCCCGACTTCGCTCCGGTGGTCGGCAACGCCACCGGCATCGCCGCCGAAGCCGGCCTGCGCCGCGGCGACACCGTGCTGCAGATCGCCGATCGCCCGACGCCGACCTGGAGCGAAGTGCAGATGGCGCTGATCCCCTACGCGCTCGACCACCAGGACGTGGCGGTGCGGGTGCGCGCGGAAAACGGCGCCCCGGCGACCCGCGAACTGCGCTTGTCGCGGCTGCCGGCCAAGTTCGACGAACGCCGTTCGATCGAAGTGCTCGGCCTGAGCGGGCGCCACGAGTTGCGCCCGGCGCTGATCGGCCGGATCGTGCCCGAGTCCCCGGCCTGGGGCGTGCTCGCCGAGGGCGACCGCGTCACCGCGCTCGACGGCGACCCGATCGGCGACTGGGAAGACATGGCCGCGGCGGTAACCCGCCTCGGCAAGCGCGGCGGCAGCGCGATGATCGAAGTGGCCCGCAACGGCGACCGCCTCGCCCTGGAGATCACCCCGGCCCGGCTCAAGAAGCCCGACGGCGAGGAATACTGGGGTCTCGGCCTGACCTCGGCCGCGGTGGCCGCGCCCAAGCGCGACGCCGTGCTGCGCTACGGCCCGATCGACGCGGTGCCCGCGGCGGTGCGCGAAGGCGTGCACCAGACCGAGCAGTTGTTCGCCATGATTGGGCGCGCGTTCACCGGCCGAGTCTCGATCCAGAACACCGTGGCCGGCCCCGTCACCATCGGCCGCGCCGCCAACGCCTACGCCAGCAACGGTCCGGCCTGGTACCTGCAGTTGCTGGCGATGCTGTCGCTGAGCCTGGGAATCCTGAACCTGCTGCCGATCCCGATCTTGGACGGCGGACACCTGCTGTATTACCTTATCGAGCTGGTCAAAGGCAGTCCGGTCAGCGAACGCGTCATGGCGGCCGGGCATTTCGTGGGCCTGGCGTTGATCGCGAGCCTGATGGGCCTGGCGTTCTACAACGACATCTTGAACAACCTGGTGCGCTGATGCCGGCCTGACGCTCGAACGAACGCTTTGCCCTCACCCTGCCGCACTTTCGACCGATGCCCGCGATCGCCGGCATCCAATGCCCCAAACGGACGTAATGATGACGCGAACTCCTAATCGCCGCCTGCTCGCCCTCGCCCTTGCCACGGCAATGACCTCGGCCCCGGTGATTCCCGCGTTGGCGCAGTCGGCCGATCCGTTCGCCCTCGGCGGCAGCACGCCGAACACCCCGGCGCCGGGTTCGTTCACCGTCAGCGACATCCGCATCGACGGCCTGCAGCGCATTTCCGCCGGTACCGTCTTCACCTACCTGCCGGTCGAGCGCGGCGACACGATGGACTCGGCCAAGGCCGGCGACGCCATCCGCGCCCTGTACAAGACCGGCTTCTTCGAGGACGTGCACCTGGACCGCCAGGGCAACATCCTCGTGGTCACCGTGACCGAGCGCCCGGCGATCAACAAGCTGACCTTGACCGGCAACAAGGACATCAAGAGCGAAGACCTGCTCAAGGGCCTGAAGGAAATCGGCCTGGCCGAAGGCGAAACCTTCGACCGCCTCGCCCTCGACAAGGTCACCCAGGATCTCAGCCGCCAGTACAACAACCGCGGCAAGTACAACGTCGAGATCACCCCGACGGTGGCGCGCCTGGACCGCAACCGCGTCGACCTGACGATCACCGTCAAGGAAGGCAAGGCCGCGAAGATCCGCCACATCAACCTGATCGGCAACGACAAGTTCGAGCAGAAGGACATCCTCAACGGCTGGGAATCGCGCGAGCACAACTGGCTCAGCTGGTACCGCCGCGACGACCAGTACTCGCGCGAGAAGCTGTCGGGCGATCTGGAAAAGCTCAACTCGTATTACCTCGACCGCGGCTACGTCGATTTCAGCATCGACTCGACCCAGGTCGCGATCAGCCCGGACCGCCAGGACATGTTCCTGACCGCCGGCCTCACCGAAGGCGACCAATATAAGGTCTCCAGCGTGCAGGTCACCGGCGACACGATCCTGCCGAAGGAGCAGGTCGAGAAGCTGGTCATCGTCAAGCCCGAGCAGATCTTCTCGCGCCGCCTGCTCGAGGTGAGCTCGGAAGCGATCACCGCCTCGCTCGGCAACGTCGGCTACGCCTTCGCCCAGGTCAATCCGATCCCGGACGTCAACCGCGAAAACAAGACCGTCGGCATCAACATGCAGGTGGTGCCGGGCCCGCGCGTCAACGTGCGCCGGGTGATCTTCCAGGGCAACACCCGCACCGGCGACGAAGTGCTGCGCCGCGAAATGCGCCAGTTCGAAGGCGCGTGGTATTCGCAGGCCGCGATCGACCGTTCCAAGATCCGTCTGCAGGGCCTGGGTTACTTCGAGAACGTCGACGTCGAGAGCAAGCCGGTGCCGGGCACCAACGACCAGGTCGACGTGGTCTACAACCTCAAGGAAACCACCTCGGGCAGCTTCGTGTTCGGCCTGGGCTATTCCCAGCTCGGCAAGCTGACCACCCAGGTGCAGCTGTCGCAGAACAACTTCCTCGGCAGCGGCAACCGCGTGTCGGTGCAGGCGCAGCGCAGCTACTACCAGCAGCGCTACGACTTCTCCTACACCAACCCGTACTTCACCGACGACGGCGTTTCGCTGGGCTACAACGTGTCCTGGCGCGAGTTGGACTACTCCGACTTCAACACCGCCCAGTACTCGACCACCAGCGGCATCGGCCAGGTCGTGCTCGGCATTCCGCTGACCGAGACCGACTCGATCACCGGCATGCTCGGCATCGACAGCAACGAGATCCTGATCGGCCGCACGGTCACGCCGCCGAGCATCGTCGATTACCTCGACGCGCTCGGCCAGCGCACCTTCCACGCCTGGCGCGCCCAGGTCGGCTGGGGCCGCAACAGCCTCAACCATGCGCTGACGCCGACCGCCGGCACCCAGCAGCGCGTGTGGATCGAAGCCACGCTGCCCGGCTCGACGGTCGAGTACTACAAGATCAACTACAACTTCTCCAAGTTCTGGCCGTTGTCGCGCCACCTGGTGCTCAACACCCGCACCGAGCTCGGCTACGGCGACAGCTACGGCAAGGACTCCACCCGGGTCATCGACCGCGACGGCCCGAACGGCCCGCTGCCGCCGGAGACCATCACCGCGACCGGCCTGCCGTTCTTCGAGAACTTCTACGCCGGCGGCGTGCGCTCGGTGCGCGGCTTCACCGACAACACCCTCGGTCCGCGCCAGGCCTCGCTCTCGGGCGGCAGCTACACCCAGCCGCTCGGCGGCGCGTTCAAGACCACCGGTTCGCTGGAAATGTATTTCCCGACCCTGCTCGACACCCCGGCGGCACGCATCTCGGCCTTCGTCGACTTCGGTAGCGTCTACAAGAGCTACGACGACTTCGACGCCGGCGAACTGCGCGCATCGGCCGGTGTGGCGATGATGTGGCGCTCGCCGATGGGCCCGATCTCGATCAGCTACGCCTTCCCGTTCAAGAAGCAGGGCCCGACCTACAGCGCCGACGGCAAGACCCAGCTCGACCGCGGCGACGAACTCGAACGCCTGCAGTTCACCTTCGGCGGCACGTTCTGATCGCAACTGCGACGACTGCCCGCATCGTGGACACCCGCAGCAACCGCTACACCGCCCAGGTGCTGGCCGAGCGTTATGCGCTCGGCCTGCACGGCGACGGGGCCGCCGAAGTCGGCGGCGTCGGCACCCTGGCCAAGGCCGGCCCGGACCAGCTCGCCTTTCTCGCCAATCCCAAGTACCGCGCGCAACTGGCGAGCAGCCAGGCCGGCATCGTGGTCATGCGCGAGGACGATGCGGTCGGTTACCCCGGCACCGCGCTGATCGCGCGCGATCCCTACTCCGCCTTCGCCAAGATCTCGGCCCTGTTCGAGCCGCGCCCGGTGCGCGAGCCCGGCATCCACGCCTCCGCGGCGGTCGATGCCAGCGCCGAAGTCTCCGCCGACGCCCACATCGGCCCCTTCGTCAGCATCGGCGCGCGCAGCCGCGTCGAGGCCGGGGCGATGATCGGCCCCGGCTGCGTGATCGGCGACGACTGCGTGGTCGGCGCCGGCAGCGAGCTGGTCGCACGGGTGACCCTGGTGACCCGCGTGCGGCTCGGCCAGCGCGTGCTGATCCACCCCGGCGCGGTGCTCGGCGCCGACGGCTTCGGCCTGGCGATGGAGGCCGGCCGCTGGCTCAAGGTGCCGCAGCTCGGCGGCGTGTCGATCGGCGACGACTGTGAGATCGGCGCCAACACCACCATCGACCGCGGCGCCATCGAAGACACCGTGCTCGAGGAAGACGTCCGCCTCGACAACCAGATCCAGATCGGCCACAACGTCCACATCGGCGCCCATAGCGCCATGGCCGGCTGCTCGGCCGCGGCCGGCAGCGCCAAAATCGGCCGCTACTGCCTGATCGGCGGCGGCGCCGGCGTGCTCGGCCATCTGGAGGTCTGCGACAAGGTCGTGATCACCGCGATGAGCCTGGTCACCAGCTCGATCCGCGAACCCGGCGAGTACTCCTCGGGGACGCCGCTGATGGACAACCGCAGCTGGCGCAAGAACGCCGCGCGCTTCAAGCAGCTCGACGCGATCGCCCGGCGCACCCCGCGCGGCCGCGAGGACGGCTGAGCCGGTCCGCATCGATTCGGCGCGGTTCGGCCCGCGGCACCATACGGCGCCGCTCCACCGCCGGCGGAAACTGCGGGACAATGGGCCAGGCTGCACCGAACGAAGCCAATCAACGATGGGGCCGCACACGGAACCGCGGATTCAACGCGCAGGACGCGCATAACGGACGAACCAAGAAGATGAGCCAGACCCTGCAACTCCCGCTCGACGTGACGGCGATCCAGAAGCTGCTGCCGCACCGATACCCGTTCCTGCTGGTCGACCGCGTGGTCGAGTTCGAGGCGCACAAACGCGTGCTCGCCTACAAGAACGTGAGTTGCAACGAGCCCTTCTTCAACGGCCATTTCCCCAACAACCCGGTCATGCCGGGCGTGCTCGTGATCGAAGCCCTGGCCCAGGTCGGCGGCATCCTGACCCAGCTCTCGCACGGCGGCGAAGCCGAAGGCCGGCTGTTCTACCTGGTCAAGATCGACGGCGCGCGGTTCTCGCGCATGGTCTCGCCGGGCGACAAGCTCGAACTCGAGGTCACCCTCAAGCGCACCATCCGCAACATGGCGATGTACACCGGTATCGCCCGCGTCGACGGCCAGCAGGCCGCGTGCGCGGAGATCCTTTGCGCCGAGGTCAAGGAGTGACGCGATGAGCGCCACGACCCACACGATCCACCCCACCGCCTTCGTCGAGGCCGGCGCCCGGCTCGGCGACGGCGTCGTGGTCGGCCCGTTCTGCTACATCGGCGCCGAGGTCGAAGTCGGCGACGGCACCGTGTTCGGCCCGCATTGCGTGGTCCACGGCCCGACCCGGATCGGCCGCGGCAACCGCTTCTACGCCCAATGCGCGATCGGCGGCGATCCGCAGGACAAGAAGTTCGCCGGCGAACGCACCGAGCTGGTCATCGGCGACGACAACGTGTTCCGCGAGTTCGTCACCGTCAACCGCGGCACCGGCAACGGCGGCGGCGTCACCCGCATCGGCGACGGCAACTGGCTGCTGGCCTATACCCACGTCGCCCACGACTGCCACATCGGCAATCAGTGCGTGTTCTCCAACAACTCGACCCTGGCCGGCCACGTCACCGTCGAAGACCAGGTGATCATGAGCGGCTTCGCCGGCGTGCATCAGTTCTGCCGGATCGGCGCGCACGCCTTCATCGGCATGGGCGCCCTGGTCAACGGCGACGTGCCGCCGTTCGTGATGGTCGCCCAGGACGGCTACGGCCGCCCGCGCGGCATCAACAGCGAAGGGCTCAAGCGCCGCGGCTTCGACGCCGAGCGCATCGGCGCGATCAAGCGCGCCTACCGCGCCCTGTACGTGTCCGGCGCCTCGCTCGAGGAAGCGCGCGGCAAGCTCGACGAAATCGCCGAGACCAGCGCCGACGTGCGCGCCCTGCTGGCCTTCATCGGCAACGGCGACCGCCCGCTGCTGCGCTGAGGCGCCGGAATGGCCGCGACGGTCCAGCGCCTGCGCATCGGCCGGACCGTCGTCGCCTGCGACATCGATGGTGCGCTGCGCCAGGCCGAAGTCGCCGAGCTCTTCATCGACGAGCGTCCGCACGCGCACTGGCTCGGCCTGCCGCGCGATCTGAGCAACCGCGATACCGACCTGGATCCCGCCCAGCCGCGGGCGCTGGCCGAACGCGGCCGTGCCGCGTTCCTCGGCCTGCAACCGGCGCACAACCCGCTCGGCTCGGGCCGGCTGGTGCTCTACCGCTGCCACTGCGGCAGCGACTACTGCGGGGTGATCTCTTGCGCCCTGGAATTTGATCGCGATCACGTCGTTTGGCAGCAAGTGACCCTGGAGGACGATGATGGCCCCATGTCCGGGCCGGATTCGGGCGAGAATGTTCAGGAAGAGAATGCGGCGCCGTCCTCGTTCTCTCCTGCCGCTCCACTGCGGTTCGTGTTCGATCGAACCCAGTACCGGCTCGAACTGGAGCGTCACTTCCAGGAACGTCACTCCTAAGAGCGCCCTTTCCCCCGATGAATGCCGCCGCGCCCGTCCCCACTCCGATCGACGAAATCTTCCCTGCCCCGCCCCCGCCGCCGCTGCGTTTCGCCCTGATCGCCGGCGAAGCCTCCGGCGACCTGCTCGGCGCCGGCCTCATCGAGGCGCTCAAACGCCAGCACCCCGGCGCCGAATTCATCGGCATCGGCGGCGAGCAGATGCGCGCCGCCGGCATGGAAACCTGGTTCGACGCCAACGAGTTGGCGGTGATGGGCCTGTCGGAAGTGCTCAAGCATCTGCCGCGCCTGCTGCGTCTGCGCCGCGACGTGCGCCAGCGCATCCTCGACTGGAAGCCCGACGCCTTCATCGGCATCGACGCGCCCGACTTCAACCTCGGCGTCGAGCGCTGGCTCAAGCAGCGCGGCGTGCGCACCGTGCACTACGTCAGCCCCTCGGTCTGGGCCTGGCGCGAGAAGCGCGCCGAGAAGATCGGCCGCAGCGCCGACCGGGTGCTGTGCCTGTTCCCGATGGAACCGCCGATCTACGCCAAACACGAGGTCGACGCGCGCTTCGTCGGCCACCCGCTCGCCGACGAGATGCCGATCCATCCCGATCGCGATGAGGCGCGCATGAATCTCGGTCTCGACGACGAGGCGCCGGTGCTGGCGATGCTGCCGGGTTCGCGAGTCGGGGAGATCGAACGTCTGGCCGGCGATTTCCTCGGCGCCGCTGCGCTGGTGCTGGCTGCCGAGCCGCGCCTGAGCATCGTCGCGCCAATGGCCAACGCCCCTTCGCGCGCCGCCTTCGAGCGCATCCTCGCCGCCCATCCCGACGGCGAACGCCTGCGCCGCGCCCTGCGCATCGTCGACCGCGGCGCACGCACGGTGATGGTCGCCAGCGACGCGGTGCTGCTCGCCTCCGGCACCGCCACCCTCGAAGCCATGCTGGCCAAGCGGCCGATGGTGGTGGGCTACAAGGTCGCGCCGCTGACCTACGCGCTGGTCAAGCGCCTGGGCATGCTCAAGGTCGATCACTACGCCCTGCCCAACGTGCTCGCCGGCGAAGCGGTCGTGCCCGAACTGATGCAGCACGACTGCACCCCGGAAAACCTCGCCGGCGCCTGCCTGCGCTGGCTGCGCGACCCGCAGGCCGCGGCGACCCTGCTGCCGAAATTCCAGCGCATCCACCTCGAACTCAAGCGCGACGCCTCGGCGCGCGCGGCCGATGCGGTGCTCGAGTTGATCGGTGAGAATGCGCCTGCATGAGTAACGCGCCATGACCACCGAATCGCTCGACCTCGCCGACACCGCCGTCGTCGCGGGCGAACCGGTGCGCGTGCGCGCCAAGCCGCGCCTGATCGCCGGCGTCGACGAAGCCGGCCGCGGGCCCCTGGCCGGGCCGGTCTCGGTGGCCGCGGTGATCCTCAACCCGCGCCGCCGCATCGACGGCCTGGACGATTCCAAGAAGCTCAGCGAGGCCCGCCGCGAGGCCTTGTACCCGCTGATCCTGGAGCGCGCCGTGGCCTGGCGGATCGAATTCGTCGAGGTCGAGGAAATCGACCGGATCAATATCTTCCAGGCCACCATGACCGGCATGCGCCGCGCGGTGCTGGGCCTGGCGCCGGTCGCCGACCTGGTGCGCGTGGACGGCAACCACCTGCCGCAGGGCCTGCCCTGCCGCGGCGAGGCGCTGATCGGCGGCGACGCCATCGAACCGGCGATCATGGCCGCCTCGATCCTGGCCAAGGTCGCGCGCGACCGCATGATGCGCAGCCTGCACGAGCGCTACCCGCAATACGGTTTCGACCAACACAAGGGCTATTCGACCGCGGCGCATCTCGCCGCCCTGAGCGCGCACGGCCCTTGCCCGCATCACCGCCGCAGCTTCGCGCCGGTGCGCACGGCATACGAAAACCTGCCGCTGTTTTGAGCGTCCCGCTTAGCAACGCCGCGACGCCGCCGGTATTCGCGCGTTTGCTCGACGACGACGCCCGCGCCAGCCTGGCCCCGGCGGTGCGCGCCTTCCATCAGCACGGCCCGGCCCATTACCGCGGCGAAGCCGTGGTGCGCGGCGCCGGCCATCCCCTCGCGCGACTGATGCGCTGGTGGTTCGGCTTCCCGGTGCCCGGCGAACGTGTGCGCGTGTCCTTGCGCATCGAAGAACGCGGCGGCCGCGAACACTGGCATCGCCGCTTCGGCGAACGCGATTTTTCCTCGTCGTTCGCCCCGAGCCCGGATGGGCGTTTCCTGGCCGAGCAATTCGGCGCATTCCGCTTCCGTTTCGCTCTGCGGTCGGAAGCCGGGAGATTGCACTGGGATTTCGCCGGCTGGGCCTTCGGCCCGCTGCCGATGCCGCGCGCGCTCGGGCCGCGCATCGTGTCCTGGGAAGCGCAGGGCGACGATGGCAGCCTGCGGTTTTTCTCGCAGGCCGATTTCCCGCTGCTCGGGCAGTTGATCTATTACGACGGCTGTGTGCAGCCGGTGTTGGCGGATTGACCTCGCCACCGCACGCGCTTTGGCGTGAGCATCGCAGTGGGTTTGCAGCGGGCTGAAGAGGCGAGCCTGCGTCGTAGCGACGACGCAGGCATGGTGTCGTGTCGCGGCTTGCGCCGCTCCTACCCAAGAGCCACGCGCCCGGGTAGGAGCGGCGCAAGCCGCGACCGCGTTCGTTCCGCGGCCATCGTCGGCCGCGATAGGCGCCTGTCTCAACCACGACGCCGTTGCCGTTGCTGTTGCTGTTGCTGTTGCTGTTGCTGTTGCTGTTGCTGTTGCTGTTGCTGTTGCTGTTGCTGTTGCCGAGATTTTGATCTGCGCTTTGCCGGTCAAAAGAAGACCCGTAGGGCGGCCCGCAGGGATGCGGGCCGTGTGCAAGCAGGCCATGGATGGCCTGTCTGGAGCATCCCTGCGTCGGCTTCGATCGTGCGGGCTTGTGCCCTTGCAAGGAAGGCCTTTTCTTTGGTTAGCTTTCTTTTGGGCCAGCAAAAGAAAGTAACCCGGCCGCGTCAGCGGACGGAAGCTTTGCACTTGCTTATGGCTTATGGCTTATGGCTTCTTGCGAAGCAAGATCAAACGCCAAAAGCTTCCGCCACTAAAGCGGCGGGTTACTTTCTTTTGTCTAAAGCAACAAAAGAAAGGTAACCCAAGAAAAATGCTCTCTTTGAATCACAGGCCCGCACGAGCGATGCATACGCAGGGGTTTTTTCATACGGGACATCCCTGTCCCGATGAAAAACGGCCCGCATCCCTGCGGGCCGCCCTCCGGGTCTTCGATGGCCTTCGCGAGTGCGAAGCGGCGCACAGCAACCGCAACCGCAACCGCAAAACCCTTACGGCAACGATCGTCGTTGCTCTTGGGTAGGAGCGGCGCAAGCCGCGACCGCGCAACCGCACACCGCGCCGCAACTCATGCAATGCAAGACGCGCCACACGTCGCCAAAAAACCAACGATGCCGAGACGACTAAAGCAGCACCGCAACCGGTTAAAACGCGGTCGCGGCTTGCGCCGCTCCTACCCTTAAGGCAAAAACCCCATCAAAAAAACGAAGGCCCCACCGAAGTTCCCGCCACCTCGACCGCCGGTCGGCTGAACGCGCATCCCGTGCCACTGGTCACAACGACTTCATACCGGCGCGCCCACACTGCCGTCAGGCGCACAGTGAGTTCGCAAGCTCTCCAGGTTCGCGTCGCCTCCGGCCCGCGGCGCGCATCCCGCCCTTCTTACCCGGCCGGACGCGAGGTGTTTCATGCGCATGCCTCACCCCACTCCGACTTCCGAGCCGCTGCCGTTCGAGCGCGACAGCGCGTTGCCGCGCGGTCGTATCGGCTACGAGCCGGCCATGGCGGTCACCTCCGCCGCGATCGCCGCCTTCGATGCCCTGGTGCACGAATTGCACCCCGACGCCGCACGGGTCGATACCGCGCGCCTGCAACGCCTGGCCGGCTGGCTGGCGTCGCTGCCGGCAAGCGAAGCCCGCCGCGTTATCGACGAGCGAATGCAGAGCCTGCAGGACCTGCGCGCGATGGCCGCCGACCCGGCCTGGGACAGCGACGCAGCCATGCGGGCCCGCCTGGCCAAGCTGTTCGCCTACGTCGACAACGACGAAGACCTGATCCCCGACCGGGTGCCGCTGCTCGGCCTGCTCGACGACGTGCTGCTGATCGAGTTGACCTGGCCGGCGTTCGCCGCCGAAGCCGAGGACTACCGCGATTTCTGCGTCTACCGGCGGATCGAGCATCCGAGCGGCGACGACGCCGAGCAACGCGCGGCCTGGGTCCGCGACCGCATCGCCGAGTTGTCGCTGCTGCAGCACAACGCCCGGGTCAACGACAGCCACTACGCGAACGGGCGCTCGCCCGAACCGGTGTTCCGGATCGCCTGAACGCCGGGCGGCCCGCCGGCGCGACGAATCCGCACCGATGCCCGCCATCGGCGCTCGGTTCGCCGGCGCCGCCGCGCGCCCAATAACAGGCCGGATAACAGGCGGATCAACGGGCCGATCATCGGGCCCGTGAACAGCCGGCTATACCGATCCGCCGCCGGCCGAACGCCGCCTTGTCGCAACCCGGCGAGATCGACCTCCAGGCGGCCATCCAAGCCTGTCAAGGCTTGTCGCTGGCCGCCGGGCTGATACCCTGCTGTTCGGCACGCAATCCGCTTGCCGTCCCACGGCTTGAATCCACCCGGTACGGCCGCAGAAACGGTACGCATGTCCGCTCCATTCGTTCATCTTCACCTGCACAGCGAATACTCGCTCGCCGATTCGACGATCCGCATCGGCGAACTGGTCAAACGCTGCGTCGCGCTCGGCCAACCGGCCGTCGCGCTGACCGACATCGACAACCTCTTCGCCACGGTCAAGTTCTACAAGGCCTGCGAGGGCGCCGGCAT
Source organism: Lysobacter sp. CA196 (assembly GCF_052078695.1). Classification (NCBI taxonomy): domain Bacteria; kingdom Pseudomonadati; phylum Pseudomonadota; class Gammaproteobacteria; order Lysobacterales; family Lysobacteraceae; genus Lysobacter; species Lysobacter sp. CA196. The sequence goes on from NZ_JBQJIN010000001.1 coordinate 580,864, forward strand.
CAAGCCGATCATCGGCGCCGACGTCGGCCTGGCCGACGGCAACGAGACCGCCTCGCGCCTGACCCTGCTGTGCCGCGACCGCGGCGGCTACCTGACCCTGTCGCGCCTGCTCAGCCGCGCCTGGATGGAGGGCCACCGCACCGAGGGCGTGGTGCTGCGCCCGGAATGGCTGCGCGAAGACAACGAGGGCCTGTTCGCCCTCGCCGGCCGCCACAGCCTGGCCGGCCGCCTGGCCGCCGGCAGCCGGGTCGAACTCGCCCATGCCTGGCTGGTCGACTGGCAAGGCGTGTTCGGCGACCGCCTGCACCTGGAACTGACCCGCAGCCAGCGCGACGGCGAGGAAGCCTTCAACGCCTTCGCCATGCAGGCCGCGAGCAAGCGCGGCCTGCCGCTGATCGCCAGCAACGACGCCCGCTTCCTCGACCGCGAGGGCTACGAGGCGCACGAAGCGCGCGTATGCATCGCCTCCGGCCGGGTCCTCGACGACCCCAAGCGCCCGCGCGACTACAGCGCCGAGCAGTACGTCAAGTCGACCGAGGAGATGCGCGAGCTGTTCGCCGACGTGCCCGATGCGATCGACAACGCCCTGGCGTTGGCGACTCGCTGCAACGTCGAACTCAAGCTCGGCGAATACGCGTTGCCGGACTTCCCGGTGCCGAGCGAACACACCATCGAATCCTGGCTGCGCGCGCAATCGCGCGAAGGCCTGGTCAAGCGCCTGGAAAAGAACCCGCTGGCGCCGGGCAAGACCCGCGAGGTCTACGACGAGCGCCTGGAAATCGAGCTGGACGTCATCATCAAGATGGGGTTCCCCGGCTACTTCCTGATCGTCGCGGACTTCATCAACTGGGCCAAGGATCATGAAATCCCGGTCGGCCCCGGGCGCGGTTCCGGTGCCGGTTCGCTGGTCGCCTGGGCGCTCGGCATCACCGATCTCGACCCGCTGCCCTACGACCTGCTGTTCGAGCGATTCCTCAATCCCGAACGCGTGTCGATGCCCGACTTCGACATCGACTTCTGCATGGACCGGCGCGACGAGGTCATCGACTACGTCGCGCAGAAGTACGGCCGCGACCGGGTCAGCCAGATCATCACCTACGGCACCATGGCGGCGAAGGCGGTGGTGCGCGACGCCGGCCGCGTGCTCGGCCATCCCTACGGTTTCGTCGACGGCATCGCCAAGCTGATCCCGAATACCCTGGGCATCTCGCTCGACGACGCCCTGGGCGAGTCGGAAGCGGCGATCAAGAATCCGGAGCTCGCCTCCAGCGAACTGATCGCGCGCTACCGCAGCGAAGACGACGTGCGCGACCTGCTCGACCTGGCGCGCGAACTCGAAGACCTGACCCGCAACGCCGGCAAGCACGCCGGCGGCGTGGTGATCGCGCCGAGCCCGTTGTCGGACTTCTGCCCGCTGTTCGCCGAACACGACGGCGAGGGCCGCGGCAAGAGCCCGGTGACCCAGTTCGACAAGGACGACGTCGAAGCCGTCGGCCTGGTCAAGTTCGACTTCCTCGGCCTGCGCACGCTGACGATCATCGATTGGGCGGTGCGCGCGATCAACAAGCGCCGCGCCCGCGAAGGCCAGGAACCGCTCGACATCACCACGCTGGAGCTGACCGACCAGCCCACCTACGAGCTGTTCGCGCGCGGCGACACGGTCGCGGTGTTCCAGTTCGAATCGCGCGGCATGCGCGAGCTGCTCAAGCGCGCCAGGCCCGACACCTTCGAAGACATCATCGCGCTCGCCGCGCTGTTCCGTCCCGGCCCGCTGGGCTCGGGGATGGACAAGGACTGGGTCGACCGCAAACACGGCAACGCCGAGGTCACCTACCCGCACGACAGCCTGGAACCGGTGCTGGGGCCGACCTACGGCGTCATCGTCTACCAGGAACAGGTGATGCAGATCGCCCAGGTCCTGGCCGGCTATTCGCTGGGCGGCGCGGACATGCTGCGCCGCGCGATGGGCAAGAAAAAGCCCGAGGAAATGGCGAAGGAGCGCGCCAAGTTCGAGGCCGGCTGCGCCGAGCGCAACATTCCGGCCAAGCAGGCCAGCCCGATCTTCGACTTGATGGAGAAGTTCGCCGAGTACGGCTTCAACAAGTCGCACTCAGCCGCGTACGCGCTGGTCGCCTACCAGACCGGCTGGCTCAAGCGTCACTACCCTGCCGAATTCATGTCCGCGACCTGCTCGTCGGACATGGACAACACCGACAAGGTCGTCAACTTCCTCGACGAAGCGCGGGTCATGGGCCTGACCGTGCTGCCGCCGCACGTCAACGAATCGGACTACATGTTCGAGGCCATCGACGCCAATACGATCCGCTACGGCCTCGGCGCGGTGAAAGGCGTCGGCCGCGGCGTCTGCGAAGCGATCGTCGAGGCGCGCCGCGCCGGCCCGTTCGACGACCTGCTGGATTTCTGCAAGCGCGTCGACACCGGCAAGCTCAACCGTCGCGCGCTCGAAGCGCTGGCCCATGCCGGCGCGCTCGATGGCCTCGGCCGCAACCGCGCCACCTTGATGCTGCAGTTGCCGGAGGTGCTCAAGGCCACCGACCAGCTCGCGAAGGAACGCGCCGCCGGCCAGGTCTCGCTGTTCGGCGGTTTCGAAGCGGCCGCACCGGCGCTGCATCTCGACCTGCCGCAGGCCGACGAATGGCCGCTCGCGCAGATCCTGCACGGCGAGCGCGAAACCCTCGGCCACTATCTCAGCGGCCATCCGTTCGATCCCTATCGCGACGAGTTGCGCAGCCTGGTCGGCACCGACCTGGGCGAACTCGAAGGCATCTGGGAAAAACGTCCGGAGAGCGCACGCAGCGGCTGGCGCCCGGAACTGGAAGTGATCGTCGCCGGCCAGGTGGTCGGTTTGCGCAAGAAAGGCGACAGCCAGATGTTCGTGCAGATCGAGGACGGCCGCGGCCGCCTGGAGTGCGCGTTCTTCGCCGAGACTTATAGCGAGTTCGCCTCGATGCTCGCGCGCGACCGCCTGCTGGTGGTCCAGGGCGGCCTGCGCGAGGACGCCTTCAGCGGCGGCTTCGCCCTGCGCGCGGCGCGCTGCTGGGACTACGCGCAGGTGTGTTCGCGCCATGCCCAACGTCTGTCGATGCGGCTGGACCTGCGCGTGCCCGGCACCTGGCAACGCGTCGACGCCCTGCTGGCCAAACAGCGGCCCGGCCCGACCCCGATCCGCCTCGATCTGTTGCGCGCAGGCGCGGCCGGCATGCTCGACCTCAACGGCGCCCAGTCGGTGCGCGTCGATGCCGACCTGGTCGGCACCTTGCGCGCGCAGCCCGGCGTGAAGGCGGTCAAGCTGACCTTGTCGAAGCCCTGGGCTCAGAGCTAGAAGTGAGCGAGGAGAAGTGAGGCGAGCGGAAAGCCGCCGTTACTCACTCCTCGCTCCTCTCCACTCACTCCTGCCCCGCCCCTCCCATGCCTCTCGGTACGGTCCCCCGCCCTGGGCTAGACTGTGCGCCAACCCGGCCAACGGCCCGAGCATGAATCCGAATTACCTCGACTTCGAGCAGCCCATCGCCGACCTGGAAGCCAAGATCCAGGAACTGCGCCACGCCAGCAGCGGCCCGGCCGTCGACATCGACGCCGAAATCCACACCCTGCAGAACAAGCTGCGCCTGCGCACCGCGCAGATCTTCCGCGACTTGAGTTCGTGGCAGATCTCGCAGTTGGCCCGTCATCCGGCCCGTCCCTACACCCTCGACTACATCCGGGTGATGTGCGACGAGTTCCAGGAACTGGCCGGCGACCGCGCCTTCGCCAACGACACCGCGATCGTCGGCGGCCTCGGCCGCATCGCCGGCCGCAGCGTGGTCATCATCGGCCACCAGAAAGGCCGCGACACCAAGAGCAAGATCAAGCGCAATTTCGGCATGCCGCGTCCGGAGGGCTACCGCAAGGCGCTGCGTCTGATGAAGCTGGCCGAGCGCTTCCACCTGCCGCTGCTGACCTTCATCGACACCGCCGGCGCCTGGCCCGGCATCGACGCCGAAGAGCGCGGCCAGTCCGAAGCGATCGCGCGCAACCTGCTGGAAATGGCCGAACTGAAGATCCCGGTGATCTGCACCGTGATCGGCGAAGGCGGCTCCGGCGGCGCGCTCGCGATCGGCGTGGGCGACCGCACCTTGATGCTCGAATACAGCACCTATTCGGTGATCACCCCGGAAGGCTGCGCCTCGATCCTGTGGAAGACCGCGGAGAAGGCCAAGGACGCGGCCGAACAGCTCGGCCTGACCGCCAAACGCCTGTACGAACTGGGCCTGATCGACAAGATCGTGCGCGAGCCGATCGGCGGCGCCCACCGTAATCCCAAGCAGATGGCCACGCGCCTGAAGGCCGTGCTGCTCAACGAACTCGACGCGCTCGAGCCGTTGCCGGTCGAAGACCTGCTGCAGCGCCGCTACGAGCGCCTGCGCGGCTACGGCGCATACGAAGCGGCCTGAGGGCCAAACGCCGCTGTGTTGAATCACGAGGGCGATCGCAGCCATTGCGATCGCCCTCGTCGTTTGCGCGATCGGTCGGTATGCGGTCTACGCCTCGGCCATGGTGTCCTGCAGGCGTAACGGCCAGCCTCACCAAGCCCGCTGATACTGCTCCGGCACGTGCGTCGTCGCGCCGAGTTCGCGGGCGGCGCGATGCGGGAAATACGGGTCGCGCAGCAACTGCCTCGCCAGCAGCACCACGTCGGCTTCGCCGTCGGCGACGATGCGTTCGGCCTGCGCCGCCTCGGTGATCAAGCCGACCGCGCCGGTGGCGATGCCGGCTTCGCGACGGATACGCGCCGAGAACGGTACCTGATAGCCGGGCTCGTTCGGAATCCGCGCGTCCGGCACCAGACCGCCGCTGGATACGTCGATCAGGTCGACACCAAGGTCCTTGACGATGCGCGCCAGCTCGACGCTCTGTTCGATGTCCCAGCCGCCCTCGGCCCAGTCGGTCGCGGAAATCCGCAGCCACAGCGGCAGACGCTCGGGCCAGACTTCGCGCACGGCGGCCAGCACCTCGCGCAGCAGGCGCGTGCGGTTGTCGAAACTGCCGCCGTAACGATCCTCGCGCTGGTTCGACAGCGGCGACAGAAACTGATGCAGCAGATAACCGTGCGCGGCGTGGATCTCGACCAATTGGAAACACGCATCCAACGCGCGTTGCGCCGCGGCGGCGAAATCGTCGACCACGGTGCGGATCTCGATCGGCTGCAATTCGCGCGGCTGGGTCGAGTCTTCGCGGAACGGCAACGGCGATGGCGCCGCCGGCGTCCATCCGCCCGCGTCGACCGGCACCGCCTTGCCGCCGAGCCAGGGCGCTTCGATGCTGGCCTTGCGTCCGGCATGACTGAGTTGCGCGCCGACCACCGCCTCGCGCGAACGCAGGAAGCAGGTGATGCGGTGCCAGGCTTCGGCCTGAGAGGCGTTCCACAGCCCCGTGTCGGCGGCGGAAATGCGGCCTTCCGGCGACACCGCACAGGCCTCGGTCATGACCAGGCCGGCGCCGCCGACCGCTCGACTGCCCAGATGGACCAGATGCCAGTTGTTCGGCAGCCCGTCGACGGCCGAGTACTGGCACATCGGCGACACGACGAGACGGTTGCGCAACTTCAGCGATCGTTGCGACAGTGGTGCGAAAAGCCGGGACACAGTGGTTTGCCTGCTATGAATATGGAGAAACGACGTTAATCGTCTGCGCCGGCCGGCGCAGCATCATCGGTGGGTTGCTGCGTCCCGCGGCCATGGCACCATGCCGCGATGCCCCCGCATGCTGCCGACGCGATCACACAAGCTCTGAGCGCCATGCCGCCGACGCCGCTGTGCGTCGGCTACAGCGGCGGCCTCGACTCGACCGCGCTGCTGCACGCTTTGGCCGCTTCGCCGCAGGCCCGGGCGCAGGGTCTGCGCGCCTGGCACGTGCATCACGGGCTGCATCCGCAGGCCGACGCCTGGGCCGCGCATTGCGCCGAAACCTGCGCCCGGCTCGGCCTGGAATTCAGCGTTTCGCGGGTATCGGTTGCCCTCGCCGGCGGCGACGGCCCGGAAGCCGCGGCCCGTCGCGCACGCCACGCCGCCTTCGCTGCCGGCCTCGGCGAGGGCGAGACCCTGCTGCTCGCCCATCATCGCGACGACCAAGCCGAGACCGTGCTGCTGCGGCTGTTGCGCGGCTCGGGGCCGGACGGACTGGCGGCGATGCGCGCCTGGCGCGATTGCGGCCGCGGACGGCTGTGGCGGCCCTTGCTGAATCTGCCGCGCGCCGCCTTGCAGGCGTATGCGTCGGCGCAGCGGTTGCAATGGATCGACGACCCGAGCAACGACGAACACGGCTACGACCGCAATTTCCTGCGCCACCGCGTGTTGCCGGCGTTGCGCGAACGATGGCCGCAAGCCGATGCCGCCTTCGCCACCTCCGCCCGCTTGAACGCACAAGCCACCGAATTGCTCGACCGCGAGGATGCGATGGCCTTGGCCGAAGTGCGCAGCCTCGATCCGCAGGCGCTGTCGCGCGCGGGGCTGCGCGCGCTGCCGAGCGCGCGACGCGCGCGGGTGCTGCGACGCTGGGTCGCCACACTCGGCCTGCCGCCGTTGCCGGCCGAGGGCGTAGCGCAGATCGAATCGCAGTTGCTCGACGCGCGCGCCGATGCCGAAGCCGAATTCGCCTGGCACGGTGCGGTCGTGCGCGCCTGGCGCGATCTGCTCCACATCGAGCGCCAGCGTCCGGCGCTGGCCGGGGACTGGAGCGTCGAATGGGACGGCCGCGATGCGCTGGCACTGCCCCACGGCGGCGAGTGGCGCCTGCACGGCGCGGACCGATTCGAGGCGCCCTGTCTCGCTCACGGCCGCCGCGGCGGCGAGCGCATCGCCCTGCCGGGGCGCAGCCATCGCCATGCGCTCAAGCAGGCGCTGCAGGACCTCGGCGTACCGCCGTGGGAGCGGCGCCGCTTGCCGCTGCTGTCGAGCGCCGACGGCGAACTGTTGGCGGCGGGCGACCTGTTGCTGTCCGCGCGCATGGACGCCTGGCTGCGCGAACGCGGGGCGCGTCTGGTCTGGGCTTGACCACGGCTGGCGACGACACGGCGCCGCAGCTGCGACGGTGGGCCGCGGCCGGGCCTGCCGCCCTGCATTGACCCTGCCCCTCCCCCGCCGCACACTTCTCCCATGCCTCGTAAAACCCCCACCGAAGCCTCGCCCGTCGCCGATTTCGAACAGTCGCTCGACGCCCTCGAGCAACTCGTCGACAAGATGGAACACGGCGAGATGAGCCTGGAAGATTCGCTGGCCGCGTACGAACGCGGGGTCGGCCTGTACCGGCGCTGCCAGACCGCGCTGGAACAGGCGGAACTGCGCGTGCGCCTGCTGACCGACCCGCAGGACCCGGCCAGCGCCGAGCCCTTCGCCTCCGCCCATCCCGCAGGCCACCCCGGCAACGACAGCGATGCTTGACGGCAGCTTGCGCGATTGGCGCGAACGCGCCGACGCGGCGCTGGCGCGCGCACTGCCTTCGCCCGAGGACGAACCGCGTCTGCTGCACATGGCGATGCGGCATGCGGTGCTGCTGGGCGGCAAGCGCATGCGCCCGCTGCTGGTCCATGCCAGCGGCGCCCTGTTCGAAGTCGCGCCGTCGGTGCTCGATGCGCCGGCCACCGCGGTCGAACTGATCCACGCCTACTCGCTGGTGCACGACGACTTGCCGGCGATGGACGACGACGAACTGCGCCGCGGCCAGCCGACGGTGCATGTCGCCTTCGACGAGGCCACTGCGATTCTCGCCGGCGATGCGCTGCAGTCGCTGGCCTTCGCCGTGCTCGCCGATACCGACAGCAACGACCGCATCCGCGTCGCCCTGCTGCGCACCCTGGCCGAAGCCGCCGGCGTCGCCGGCATGTGCGGCGGCCAGGCGCTCGATATCGACGCCACCGGCTCGGGCGTGCGCCTGGACGTGGCCGCGTTGGAGCGCGTGCACGCGCTCAAGACCGGCGCCCTGATCCGCGCCGCGGTGCGCATGGGCGCGCTGTGCGGCGACGCCGACCCGGCTTCGCTGGACGCGTTGGACCGCTATGCGCGTGCGCTCGGCCTGGCCTTCCAGGTGCGCGACGACATCCTCGATGTCGAAGGCGACAGCCAGACTCTCGGCAAAACCGCGGGCAAGGACGCCGCGCAGGACAAATCGACCTTCCCGGCGCTGATCGGGCTCGATGCCTCGCGCGCGCGCCTGGACGAACTCGCGCAGGCGATGAGCGAAGCGCTGGAGCCGTTCGGCGAACGCGCCCACGCTCTGCGCGCGCTGGGGCGGATGGCGATCGAACGCGATCGCTGATCCGGGTTCGCGCTGTCGTTACCAGCGCGGGCACCGCAAAAACATCGCCCAAAACAAAGGCGGACCGAAGTCCGCCTTTGTCGTGCCGCGATGAAGCGCGCGATCAGTTGACCAGGCGCAGCGTCATCGGATAACGGTAGGACTCGCCCTTGTTCGCGGCCAGTGCGGCCATGATCGTCAGGACCAGCCAGGCCAGGCCGACGGCCAGCATCAGCAGGAAACCGATCAGCACGATGGTCAGGATCGCGCTGACGATGAAAGCGATCAACACGGTGATGTTGAAGTTCAGCGCTTCCTTGCCCTGTTCTGCCGCGAACGGCATGGTGTCCTTCTTGATCAACCAAACGACCAGCGGACCGAGGACGGAGCCGAAGGGAATAATCAAACCGACCAGCGTGCTCAGATGAGCCAGCATGCCCCAAGTCTTCTCGTCCTGACTGATATCGTTCATTACGCTTCCCCTACGTGATTGGATGGTGTCGATAGAAAAGTTCCGCGCCCACGGCTCGGCCCCCTAATGGGCATCATAAACCTTTCTTCGTCACAGTTAACCACGCCGATCCGCGCTACAGGCACCGGCGATGCAACGTCGGCCGGGACGATTTCCGGCCATCGCGCGAAGCTACGAACGCGGACCTCGGCCCGCCGAGCGGACGCCGACCTCCGTACCGGGTCGTACCCGCCGCCGCTCAGCCCACCCGCCAACCCGCCAACGGCGAGATACCGCGGCTGTCCGGAAACACGCGTTTTTCCAGCACGCCCTCGGCCAGCCCCAGGTGTTCGATCGCGATGCCCTTGAACAGGCTGCGCAGGTCGCTGGTCGCGCGCAGGTCGCGGCCTTCGTTGAGTTGCGCCGGCCCCAGGCCGGGCCAATCGCCGCCGATGCGGCCGCCGCGCACCGCACCGCCGCACAACAGGGCCATGCCGCCGGTGCCGTGGTCGGTGCCGCCGGTGCCGTTGATCGCCGCGGTGCGGCCGAACTCGGTCACCACGGCCACTACCGTGCGTGGCCATGCCGAGCCGAAACCTTCGCGCGCCGCGGCCAGGCCGCGATCGAGTTCGGCCAGTTTGCGCGCCAACTGCGGCGCCTGATTGCGATGGCTGTCCCACCCGGTGTCTTCGACGAAACCGATCCGCGGCCCGCCGGCCGCGCTCATGCGTTCGGCAGCGACGCGCATCGCCTCGGGCAGCGCGAACGCGCCCTTGCCTTCGCGGGCCAACGCCGCCGAGCGGGTGGATTGCTCGAAGGTGTCGCTGAGCCGCGCATCGGCGGCGTACAACGGTTGCAGTTGTTGCAGCAGCAGCGGGTCGACGCCTTTCGGCAACGGCGGCCACCAATTGCTGGTGCGCTCGCTGCCGCGCAGCGCCAACGGCATCACCGCGGCGACCGCGAAACCGGCCTCGCTCGGCAGCGCCTGCACGCAGCGGCCGAGCCAGCCGTCGCGCGCGCCGTTCGGCCTCGCGGTGCCGTTCTCCAGGCAGTCCTGGGCATCGAAATGCGAACGCGCGCGATACGGCGGCGCGATCGCGACGATCGGCAGCACCTGCTTGTCGCGGTACATCGCCGCGGTCTGCTGCATCGCCGGATGCAGGCCGAACATCGCGTCGATGCGGATCGGGTCGGCCACCGCACCGGCGCCGCGCAGGGCGGCATACACCGGGTCGGCATAAGGCGGCAGCAAATGCAGCCCATCGAGCCCGCCGCGCAACAACACCAACAGGAAACGCGTATCGGCATCGTCGCCAGCGGCGCGCGACGCGCTCGGGAACAGAGTCAGCAGTGCGCTCGCGCCGAATGCAGCCAACAGACCTCGGCGTTGCGAATCCATCTCAGATCCTCCATTGGAAAGCGGGGCTGGCGAACAACAGCGCATAGCCATCGCGCAGGGAACCGGCGCGGCGCAGGCCGATGGCGAAATCGCCGTCGACCGCGGCATTGCCGAGCACCGACACTGCGCATTGGTAGGGCGCCGACGCCTTCGGGTCGATACGCGCAGCCAGCAATTGCGCGGCCTGGATGCGCTTCCACAGACCGTCGGGGCTGCTCCAGTCGGCGGCGGTGTCGGGAAAGCCCGCCGGCGAACGCGGGTTGAACACCGGTTGGCCGAGGCTCGACAGCAGATTGATCAGAGCGCGCGCATCGTTGCCGACCGGCAACTCGCCGGCACGCAATGCCGAAACCACGAAATCGTTCGGCGTCTTGAACTTGCGCGCGTTGTCCGACCACGACTCCTGGCTTTCGACCAGCGCGCGGTACAGCGCGCGCAGATCGCCGTCGTGGCTCAGATACGCCTGGGCCATGCGCTTGACCAGTGTCGGCGGCGGCTGGTCGGCGACGAAATGGCGGGCGAGTTTGAAACTCAGGTGATGGGCGGTAGACGGATGCTTGGCCAGGTCGGCCAGGACCGCGCGCCCCTGCTCGACGCCGCCTTCGGCGTAACGGCGGCCGAGCACCCGGCGCTCGCCGGGTTCGTGCGACGCCTTGCGGAAGGTGAAGGCATTGTCGGCAATGCGATCGCCGGCGGCCTTGGCTTCGCGCGAATTGAACGTGCTCCAGCCGGTGATCGCGCGCGCCAGCTCGATCACATCGTCCTGGCGATAACCGCCGTCGACGCCGAGCGTATGCAGTTCGAGGATCTCGCGGGCCAGGTTCTCGTTGAGCCCGCGGCGTTCGCGACGCATCGACTCGGCGCGCTGCGCCACCGCGGAGTCGTTGCCGATCGAAATCGAATTGTCGAGATAGCGCAGCATCGCCGGATGGCTTTCGACCGCGAGCAGCATGTCTTCGAAACGGCCCAGCACGTGCGGGCGGATCGCTTCGCGCTCCATCGCCGCGGCGTACAAACGCGTATCGCCCTTGTCGATCGAAACCGCGAAATGATTCGACCAGAACTGGCTCAGGCGCTCGACGAAGGGCCGGTCGGTGCGCGACGCGTGACGATAACGCGCGGCGAATTCGTCGAGCTGGCGCCGGCGCAGGTCGCGCCGCATCTGCTCGGCGCGTTCGCCGGCTTGGTCGGCATCGACGGCCTCGCCCATAGGCTGAACCGGCGCCATCGCATCCGCAGCGCTCATCGACGCACCGGCCTGCATATCGCCCATCGCCGCAGGCGGCGCGGCCTTGACTCGGCCTGCGCGCGCGGCGCTGAGCTGTTCGTATTCGCGCGTCATCGTCACGGCGCTGCTCGGCAGGCCGCGAAATTCGTCGAGCGGGGGCGGCTCGCGCAACTGCGCGAGCAGAATCTCGCGGCCGTCGCCGCTGCCTTCGAGTTCGCCCGGCTTGGCGCCGAGCCCGAAACGATTGGCGGCCGTCGCCTTGCTTGCACTCATGCGGCCTCCCAGGAGTGGAGTTCCAGGATGAACGCCCTGATGCCGCTTGCGTTGACAGGATCGGGCCGGATCGGCGGTGTATTGCCGATTCCGCTAACCCGATCTCATTCTCGCGATCTCATGTTCGCGAGTTCATTCGCGGGTCATTCCTCGACCGATTCGCCGGCCACGGTCATGCGCCCGACCAGGATCGAACCGGTGCGCACGTGCGAGCGGTAGTCGACATCGCTGCCGACCGCTTCGACCGCGGCGAACATCTTGCGCAGATTGCCGGCGATGGTGATGCCGTCGACCGGATACTGGATCTGGCCGTTCTCTACCCAGAAACCGGCGGCGCCGCGCGAGTAATCGCCGGTCACGGTGTTGACGCCCTGCCCCATCAGCTCGGTGACCAACAGGCCGCGGCCGGTGTCGCGCAGCATCGAGGAAAAATCGCCGGCATTCGCCGCGACCTGCAGATTGTGCACGCCGCCGGCATTCGCGGTGGTCTGCAGGCCCAGCTTGCGCGCCGAATAACTGCCGAGCACGTAACGCTGCAGCACGCCGCCGCTGACGATGGCCGATTCGCGCGTGGCCACGCCCTCAGCGTCGAACGAGGTCGAACGCAGGCCGCGATGCAGGAACGGCTGCTCCTCGATCTGGAACCACGACGGGAACAACTGGGTGCCGACGCTGTCGAGCAGGAAGCTGGCCTGGCGGTACAAGGCGCCGCCGCTGATCGCGCTGAGCAGGTGGCCGATCAGCGAACGCGCGCTTTCCGCGGCGAACAGCACCGGGTATTCGCCGGTGGCGATCTGCCGCGGCGCCAGCCGGGCGATGGTACGTTCGCCGGCCTTGCGGCCGACGCTGGCGGCCGATTCCAGGTCGTCGGCGGCCAGGGCCGAGCTGTACCAGCCGTCGCGCTGCATGGCGTCGCCGCGGCCGGCGATCATCGCGCAGCCGAAGCTGTGCTGGGTGCTGCGCTCGCGGCCGACGAAGCCGTGCGAATTGGCGTAGACGCCGAGGCTGGCGCCGGTGCCGACCGAGGCGCCGTCGGAGTTCTCGATCCGCGCGTCGTAGTCGCGGCCGGCGCTTTCGCAGGCCAGGGCCAGCTCGAGCGCGTGGTCGGCGTCGATCGCCCAGGGGTGCCAGCTGTCGAAATCGCGCAGATCGGTCGCCATCAGGGCCGGATCGGCCAGGCCGGCGGCCTCGTCGTCCTCGGTGTAGCGGGCGATCGCGCAGGCCTGCTCGACCGTGGCCTCCAGGCTCTCGTCGCGCAGGTCGGCGGTGCTGGCGCTGCCCTTGCGCTGGCCGAAATAGACGGTGACGGCAATGCCGCGGTCGCGGGTGGCCTCGACCGTCTCGACCTCGCCCATGCGCACGTTCACGTTCAGCCCGGCCTCCTCCGAGCAGGACACCTCGGCCTGGCTGGCGCCGCGGGCCTTGGCGGCCGCCAGCAGGCGCTGGGACAGGTCGGCGAGCAGGTCCAGACGCGCCTCGGGGTCGGCGAAAGTGTGGGCCGAAGCGGTCGGAATGAGGGCGACTGCGTTCAATGTCTTATCCTTGCGGTACGCGGCGCGTTGGCGGCGCGGGAATTCAGGTCAGTTTGACGGTACGAGAGGTGTTTTGCGATGCGCGGCAGAGACGAAGAAACCGGCGAGTTCCTCAGCCCCAGCCGGAGCCAGAACCGGCGCGAGGCGCTGGAGGTGCTGGCCCTGGGCGAGAAACTGGTGTCCTTGACCGAGGCCCAGCTGTCCAAGCTGCCGGTGCCCGAGTCGCTGCTGCCGCACATCCGCGATTGCAAGCGCATCACCGCCAACATCGCCCATAAACGCCAGTTGGCGTTCCTGGCCAAGCAGATGCGGCGCGAAGACGACGAAGTGCTCGAAGCGATCCGCGATGCGCTCGACGAGGACGGCGAAGCGGCGCGGCGCGAAGTCGCAGCGATGCACCGCATCGAGAGCTGGCGCGAACGCCTGCTCGGCGAAGGCGATACGGCGCTGGCCGCATTCCTCGACGAGTACCCGCAAGCCGATCGCCAGCGTCTGCGCCAACTCGCGCGCAACACCCTGGAAGAACGCAAGCGCAACAAACCGCCACATTCGTTCCGCGAGCTGTATCGCGAACTGCGCGATGTGATCCTCGGCGCGGGCGCGGCGGCCGATGCGGCCGACGAAAACATCGACGACGGCCACCCCGACGACTGACGTTCGCCGCGGCGATTGAAGTCCGCGCCCATGGCCTGGGCCATCCGGCCCGGACTCTCTACCCGCACTGTCATCCGGCGCTCCGCGCCGCCTTCTCCCGCTTGTGGGAGAAGGCAACGATGGCTGGCCGCCGCGATCACGCGCTGGTGCCACCCACCGTCAGGCCTTCGATCAACAGCGAGGGCTGGCCGACGCCGACCGGCACGCTCTGCCCGTCTTTGCCGCACACGCCGACGCCTTCGTCGAGGGCGAGGTCGTGGCCGATCATGCGCACCTTCTGCATCGTCTCCGGGCCGTTGCCGATCAGGGTCGCGCCCTTGACCGGCGCGGTGACCTTGCCGTCTTCGATCAGATAGGCCTCGGTCGCCGAGAACACGTATTTGCCGCTGGTGATGTCGACCTGGCCGCCGCCGAAATTGACCGCGTACAGGCCCTTCTTGACCGAGCGGATCATCTCTTCCGGATCGTGCTGGCCGGCCAGCATGTAGGTGTTGGTCATGCGCGGCATCGGCAGATGAGCGAAGGATTCGCGACGGCCGTTGCCGGTCGGCGTCATGCCCATCAAGCGCGCATTGAGGGTGTCCTGCATATAGCCGACCAGGACGCCGTCCTCGATCAAGGTGGTGCAGTTGGTCGGCGTGCCTTCGTCGTCGATGTTGAGCGAACCGCGGCGGCCGTCGAGGGTGCCGTCGTCGACGATGGTCACGCCCGGCGAGGCCACGCGCTGGCCCATGCGGCCGGCGTAGGTCGAGGTGCCCTTGCGGTTGAAATCGCCTTCCAGGCCGTGACCGACCGCTTCGTGCAACAACACGCCGGGCCAGCCCGGGCCGAGCACGACCGGCATGATCCCGGCCGGCGCATCGATCGCCTCCAGGTTCACCAGCGCCTGGCGCAGCGCTTCGCGCGCGAGCCGGTCGGGCTTGTCGCCGCCGAGCAGTTCGGCGTAGCTGTAGCGGCCGCCGCCGCCGGCATAACCGCTTTCGCGGCGGCCGTTGTGTTCGACGATGATCTGCACGTTGAGCCGCACCAGCGGGCGCACGTCGGCGGCGAGCACACCGTCGCTGCGCGCCACCAGGACCGTGTCGATGCCGCCGCTGAGGCTGACGATGACCTGCTTGACCCGCGGGTCGGCCGCGCGCAGCAGTTTGTCGAGACGACGCAGCGCCTCGACCTTGGTTTCGTTGCCGATCGAGTCGATCGGGTCGATGCTCGGATACAGCGAACGCCCAGCGCCGCGCACCAAGGTCTTCGCCGATTGCGCGTGGCCGTCGCGGGCGATCGCGCGCGCCGATTTCGCCGCGGCCAGCAAGGCCTCGCCGTTGATCTCGTCGGAATAGGCGAAGCCAGTTTTTTCGCCGCTGATCGCGCGCACGCCGACGCCCTGCTCGATCGAATGCGAGCCGTCCTTGACGATGCCGTCCTCGACGCTCCAACTCTCGCGGCGCGAATGCTGGAAATACAGGTCGCCGAAATCGATGCCCGGCCCGAGCAAGGTGCCGAAGCTGCGCTCCAGACCGCCGGCATCGAGCCCGGCGGGCAACAAGAGGCGGTTTTCGGCGATCTGCAGGGGGAGAGTCATATCGGAACCATGGGGACGTGGAAGGGTCATCTTAGGCGGCGCGGCGGCGGTTTGGCGCGGTCCGCGGCCACCCGGACGAGTGTGGACGGATGCGGCGCGGGAAACCGTGCCGCAACCCCGTTGTCGAAACCGAAATGGTGGCGGCGGCGGCCGCAATCAACCGCCGCAAGCGGCTCCGGCCGGGCTTGGCCGGTTTGAGCCAAACCGATTCGCCCGCGATCGCCCTCCATGGCCCGTTCCGGCGCTGTGGGCCGCGGCCGAACCGAAGCGGAACCTGCCGCGCGAAGCGAATCGCCGTTCAGCCCGGCGGCGGCGCGACCGGCGGCGGCGGCGTCAGGCGCGTCTGTTCGCGCGTCACCACTTCGACCTTCGGCTCTTTCCACGGCCCGGTGACCCGATAAGTCTTCGAGGCCAGGCTGCCGAGCGGCTTCTGCAGCACCGCGTTCGCCGCCGCGCCGATCGCCGCGCCGACCGGACCGGCCGCCAGCGCGCCGACCGCGGTCAGCAGATTGGCCGCCTTGGGCCGCACTTCGATGGTCTGGTCGTAACTTTGCGCACGCAGATCGGCCGCGCCGCGGATCGCGATCGCCGCAGCGGGGCCGTCGATCACCAGGTTGTCGCTGCGCGCGGTGCCGTTGCCGAAGCGCACCGTGCCGTCGACCCGGTCGAAGGCGAACCCCTTCGAGAACAGGTCGCGGAAATCCAGGGTCAAGCGCCGCGGCAGCTGGGCGATGCTGAGCAGGCCGAGCACGCGGCCGGCGCCGGGCTCGATCTCGATCAGCCGGCCATTGCGCGCCTCCAGGGTCAGGCTGCCTTCGAGCGAACCGAGCGCGAACGCCGCCGGGCTGCCCGGCCAACCGGCGTCGAGCTTGGCCTTGGCCTTGCCGCCACCGATCTGGCCGGCGAAACCGAACCCGCCGAGCAGCGCACCGACGTCGCCGCTGTCGAGGGCCACGTTCAAATGGGTACGCGCGGCCGCGCCACGGCCGGTCCAGTCGCCGCTGATGTCGAGCGACTGCTTGTCGGCGCGCGTGCTCAACTGCTCGATGCGCATGCCGGCCGGGGTCGGCCGCGTGCGTATCATCGCCTTGCCGAGCGCGGCGTCGCCGACCCGCAGCTCGGTGATGTCGAGCGCGAGCGCGGGGATCTTCGCCGGATCGATGGCATTGGCCCCGCCGGGCGCCGCGTTCGCAGCGGTGGCTGCCGGCGCGTTGCCGGCAGCGGCGGCCGCGTTGTGTCCGTTCGCACTCACACTTGCGGAGGTCGACGGCGACGCGGCCGGCGTGCGCCAGTGCACGCGGGCGAAACGCCCGGCGATGGTGCCGCCCTCGCCGCCCGGGATCAGCAGTGCGCCTTCGAGCGCCGCGCCCTCGGCGCGCACCGCGGTTGCGCCGCGCGGCGCCGGCGCGACGATCACCCGTGTGTTCGGGAACGTGCCGCCGAGCAATTGCAGGTGCTGCGCGGTGACGTCGATGCGCTGCAACGGCAAGCCGTCGCCGCTGCCGCCGCCATGCGCGATCGCGATCCAGTCGATCGCTTCGAGCGTCGCGGCACGACCGGTGGCGATCAGGCCGCTGGCCGGCGGCGCTTCGTCGACCCGGTTCGCGCCGAGCACGACGCGCACACCGGTCTTGCCGGCAGCGCTGCGCGCGCGCAAGGCCAATACGTTGCCCAGACCGACCCGCACATCGCCGCTGCCGAGCGGCAACGGGGTTTCGATGGTCGCCGGCAGGCTCGCCGCGGCGGTCTTGTCGAGCGGCGGCGGCAAGCTCAGCGCAGTGCCGATCAGGTTCGACTGCAGGCGCAACAGGGTCGGCGTCGGCGCTGACACGCCGGGTCTCGGTGGCGTGCCGGCGGCATGGGCAGCCCTCGGAATCGAGATCCCGACCGTCCACAGCGAACGCCCGTCGAGATAGGACTTCAACCAGGCCAACTCGTCGGGACCACGCGCGATCAACTCATCGGCGCCGGACACCACATCGAGCCCGGCCTCGAACACGTTGCCGCGGTCGCGCACGAATTCGTCGCCGGCGCGCAGCGACAGCTTGCCCGGCGCGCCTTCGTGCATCACCGCCAGATCCTCGGCGCGGAAACCGCCTCGGCCGTATTCGGCATGGCCGCGCACTTGCTCGAAGGCGATCTTCCAGCGCGGATCGGCCAGCTTGGCGTTATCCAGGTCGACCGTGCCGGCGATGCGGGTGATGCTGTTGGGCTGCAAGGGCATCTGCATCTCGAAACCGACCCGCGCCGGGCCGCTGGCGCGCAGATTGTCGAGTGTGTCGGCGTGGTCCTTGCGCAGCGGGCTTTGCTTCAGCAGGGCCTGCAACTGCGCTGCGTCCGCCGCGGCTTCGGCCTGCACGCGCAGATGGCCGTCCTTGTAGTGATCGATACCGGCGCCGACCTTGCGCACGCCGACCCCGGCGATGCGGCCGCTGCCGTCGACGCTGAAACCGTCGGCGACGAAACGCACCTCGGCGTCCAGGCCTTCGACCGCCGGCCATTCCGGCTGGAACTTCACCACTGCACCCTCGAGATGGGCGCTGGCTTCGAACAGACCGTTGTTGCGGTTGAACGGCCAATCGTCGAGGTCGCCGGAAATCACCGCGCGCGCGTTGCTCAGGCGCCCGCCGACCAAGGCGGTGTCGAGCCAGTTGACCAACTTGGCCGACATGCGGTTGCGGATCCAGAAACCCTTGGCGACCGGCACTTGAGTAGGGTCGATGTCGGTGGCGATGTCGATCCACGGTCGCGTGCCGTCGCCTTGCCACCACAGGCCGCCGCGCGCGCTGAGACCGAAATCTTCGCCGCGCACGCGCAGTGCGGTGGTGCCCACACGCCAGCCCGCGCCTTCGCGCCAGCCGCCGACGCGGCCCTGCAGCTTGACCGTATGCGGCACGCCGAAACCGCGCGGCCAGTCGAAGCGCATCGGCGAGTTCTCGTCGAGGTCGAGGGTGAAGCCGTCCGCATCGCCCTCGAAACGACCGGCCAGGCCCTGCAGGCCGGGGGCGTCGCCGACCGCGTCGAAGCCGAGCGCTTCGATCCTCGCGCTCGCGAACATCGGGCCGTTGCGGCGGCCGTTGAGCGCGATATCGCGCAGCGACGCCCGCGGCCTGGCGGTCTCGAACCAGTGACGCAAGCGCTCCGGCAAGGCATCGCTGAGCGCGGCCACCGCGATCAGCGGGCCGGCATCGATGCGCTCGGCACGCAATGCGTATTGCTCGCCGCCGGCGATGGCGAGGCCATCGAGCTTCTGCACTTCCTCGCCGCTGCCGATGCGCAACGTGGAGGCATCGAAACGCCAACCATGATCGGTCAGGCGCCAGTGCGACAGGGTTTCCACGTGTTCGAAATCGACTCGCGCGGTCGGCGCATCCATGGCCGCCGGTGCGGCCGGCTGGGCACGCTCGGCGCGCAGGCCGACCCGATCCAGTGCGGCCGACACCGTCACCGAAGCGACGCGATGATCGCGCAATTCCGCCCAGGCCTCGGCCCGGCCCTGGCCCGACTCGACCCGGATGCCGGCGAGCTTGAGCAAGGGCGACCAGCCGGTCAGGTCGGCGCGGGTGGCACCGGCATAGGCGCGGCCGTCGCCGCGCTCGCGATCGAAATCCACCACCGCATCGAGCGGCGTCGACGGCGCCCCGGCCACGCCGACCGTCGGCCAGGCGCGCACGCCGGCGCGTACGCGCTTGCCGTCGACGCGCAGGCGCAGGTCGATCTTCGGGACTTGCGCATCGATGCCGAGCGAAGGCGCGATCACCGCGAGCCGGCCATCGATGACCTGCAGTTCGCCCAGGCCTTCCAGCGCCGACAACGGATCGCGCTGGCGCGTGTCCTGTTGGCCGGGCAGACCGCGCACCTTCCAACGGCCGTCGTCGCTGCGCTCCAGGGTCAGGTCGAGCCCCTTGAGGCGTAGTTCCGAGAACGACTGCCCCGGCAACAACCCGGCGTACACCGAGACCAGCATTTCGGCATCGCCGATGGTGAAAGCCTGGTTGCCTTCGCCGATGCGCAAACCGTCCAGGCGCAGCAAGGGCCCGCGCCGCGTCCATTGCGTCTCGACTTTATCGAATGCGACCGGCCGCCCGGCGCGCTGACTCAACCAGGCCGCGACGCGGTCGGGATGGCTTTCGGCCAAGGGCAAGACCTGGCTCGCCGCCCCCAACAGCACCGCCACGAGCACGAGCACGACTGCGACGCCATAGAAGGCGCCACGACGGGCCATGCGCAAGCGGCGGCGCAGGGGGGTGGGCATCAGGCACGCGCTCCGCGTCCCGCGGGGACTCGGGACTCGGGACTCGGGACTCGTACAGCGGAGACGTTCGGCCCGGGTTTGCGAGTCCCGAGTCCCGAACCCCGAGTCCCGACCATCTCAGAGCAGTACCACATCGAACTGCTCCTGCGCGTACTGGTCCTCGGCCTGGAAGCGGATCGACTTGCCGAGGAATTCCTCCAGCTCGGCCACCGCCGCGGATTCTTCGTCGGTGATGCGCGCAACCACTTTCGGCGAGGCGATCACCAGCAGACGCGCGGCGTCGAACTGGCGCACCTGGCGGACGATCTCGCGGAAGATCTCGTAGGTCACCGTTTCCGGTGTCTTCAAGGTGCCGCGGCCACCGCATTCGTGGCAGGCTTCGCTGAGTTGGCGCTCCAGGCTCTCGGTGGTGCGCTTGCGCGTCATCTCCACCAGGCCCAGCGGCGAGAATTCGTAGACCGTGGTCTTGGCGTGATCGCGGGTCAGCGCCTTTTCCAGTTGGCGCAACACCTGGCGGCGGTGCTCCTGGTCGGTCATGTCGATGAAGTCGATGATGATGATGCCGCCCAGGTTGCGCAGCCGCAGTTGCCGGGCGACCGACTGCGCCGCCTCGAGGTTGGTCCGGTAAACGGTCTCCTCGAGGTTGCGTTGACCGAGGAACGAGCCGGTGTTGACGTCGATGGTCGTCATCGCCTCGGTCTGGTCGATGACCAGGTAGCCGCCGGACTTCAGCGGCACTTCCTTGTCGAGCGCGCGCTGTATCTCGTCCTCGACTCCGTACAGGTCGAAGATCGGCCGCGCGCCGGTGTAGTGTTCGATCTTCTCGGCCAGCCCCGGCATGTACTGCGCGGCGAAGCTGCGCAAGCGCTCGCAGGTCTCGCGCGAGTCGACCTTGACCTTCTCGACGTCGCGGCGAATCAGATCGCGCACCGCGCGCAGCGGCAGGCTCAGGTCTTCGTAGACGCGTTCGCCGACTTTCGAGCTCTGCGATTTCTCGGCGATCAGAGCCCAGGCCCGGCTCAGGTAACCGATGTCCTCGGCCAGGGCTTCCTCGGGCTGGCTCTCGGCGTTGGTGCGGACGATGTAACCGTGGTTGTCGCCGGCCGGAGCCAGGGTGGTGACCAGCGACTTCAGCCGCGCGCGTTCGCCCTCGTCCTCGATCCGCGCCGACACCCCGACCACGCGCGTGCGCGGCAGCAGCACCAGATAACGCGAGGGAATGCTGAGCTGGGTGGTCAGGCGCGCGCCCTTGCTGCCGATCGGGTCCTTGACCACCTGGACGATGATTTCCTGGCCTTCGCGCAGCAGTTCGGCGATCGGCCGGGTCGGGGTCGGCGGCAGCGGCGCTTCGTCGCCCTCGCCTTCGCCGACCGGGTTGTGCTTGACGATGTCGGCCGCGTGCAGGAACGCCGCACGCTCCAGGCCGATCTCGACGAACGCCGCCTGCATGCCCGGCATCACCCGCTGCACCTTGCCCTTGTAGATGTTGCCGACCACGCCGCGGCGCCAGCCGCGCTCGATGTGCAGCTCCTGCAGCATGCCGTTCTCGACGACGGCGACGCGGGTTTCGCGCGGAGTGACGTTGACCAGGATTTCTTCAGTCATGAGGCAGGGTAGGTCCCAAGTCAGGCGAACGTCGGATGGAAAGAACGCAGTGCAGCGCGGTCGAACGTAAGCGCAGCGGCCTAGCCGCCGACGCCGAACTCCCGCAGCAGCCGCGCCGTCTCGTGCAGCGGCAACCCCATCACCCCCGAATAACTGCCGGCCAAGTGCTGCACGAAGACCTCGGCGCCGCCCTGGATCGCATAAGCGCCGGCCTTGCCCTCGGGTTCGCCGCTGGCGACGTAGCGCGCGATCGTCGCCTCGTCGAGCTCGGCGAAGCTGACCTGCGAGATCGACAGCGCCTGCGCCTCACGCGAGCGCGAGACCACCGAAACGGCCGAAATCACCTGGTGAGTGCGCCCGGACAGCTTGCGCAGCATGGCCGCGGCATCGTCGGCGTCGCGCGGCTTGCCGAACACCTCGTCGTCGAGCACGACTTCGGTGTCGGACCCCAGCACCAGCGCGGTCGGATTGCCCAGCACCTGCAGCAAGCCGGCGCCGGCCTTCTCCCGGGCGACGCGGCGCACGTAGTCCAGTGCCGGTTCGTTGGGTTGGCGGTGTTCGGGCACGTCGAGATCGAGTACGCCGAATTCCAGGCCGAGGCGGGTCAGCAATTCGCGTCGCCGCGGCGACTTGGAGGCAAGATAGAGCATACGGAAAGCATAACCCGCGCTGACTGAGCGCCAGCCGACGACGAGCCTCGCAAACCCCGTAACGAATCACGGTTCGTTCACCAGTTCAGCAAGACCCTAGCCCTCGTCCTTCAAGGAGCACCACATGACCCGGTCGTCGCCACAGTCTTCCACCCGCTTTTCGTTGCGCCCGCTGGCGCTCGCCGCTTTCCTCGCTTTCGGAGCCGCCACCGCCATGACCGCCCAAGCCCAGACCGCGCCCGCCTACGTCGCCAGCGACGGCACCCTGCTGTCGGTGTCGGCCCAGGCCGAGGCGCGCCGCACGCCGAACATCGCCACTTTGTCGACCGGCGTGGTCACCCAGGCCGCCGACGCCAATGCCGCGATGCGCGCCAACGCCGAGCAGATGAGCAAGGTCGTGGCCGCGATCAAGGCCGCCGGCATCGCCGACCGCGATGTCCAGACCGGCGGGGTCAACCTCAATCCGCAATACCGCTACGCCGAGAACCAGCCGCCGGCCATCACCGGCTACCAGGCCAACAACAACGTCAACATCGTCGTGCGCGACCTGTCCAAGCTCGGCAAGATCCTCGACGCCTTGGTCGCCACCGGCGCCAATCAGATCAACGGCCCCAGCTTCGACATCGACGACAAGGAAAAGGACGTCGCCTACGACGAAGCCCGCCGCAGCGCCATCGAGAAGGCCCAGGCCCGCGCCGAGATGTACGCCAAGACCCTGGGCATGAAGGTCCGCCGCATCGTCAGCGTCAGCGAGGGCGCGCGCTTCGGACCGCCGATGCCGATGCCGATGATGGCCATGGGCCGGATGGAGAAGGCCTCGGCCGACACGCCGATCGCGCCGGGCGAGAACGCCTTGTCGATGACCCTCGACGTCGTCTTCGAGCTGGGCAAGTAAGCATGGCCGGCCCGACCAAGACCACGCCGCCGGCGCCGGATCCGAAGCCGGGCCGCAATCCAGGCTATCCGGAACCGCAGCCGCGCGACCCCGACGACGCGCGCCAGCCGCACCCGCGCAAACCGCCGAACCCCGACGAGGGCGGGCTGGAACGCAAACCCGAGAGCGGCCCGGACCCGACTGATCGCTGAGCCGCCCTTACTGAGCCACCCCAGAAGGCCCGCGCGAGCGGGCCTTCTGTTTGCGCGACAACCGTCGCCGCGATGGCCGCTCGGCAAGTGGCCAAGCGCATGCCTGCCATGGCGACGTTGCCGTCCATTCAGCATTCCCCGCTCCCCGGCGGCCTGCGGGCCGTCGCCGCGAACCACGCGCCGAAGCGAAAAAATCCGGCGATTTCTCAAGCGACGCCCTCGCCTTCAGGCCTCGCCGGTCGCGCTCGGTCGCGCCGCAGACCGACCAAAGTCGCAAACGAGAAGCGCTTGCATCCGCAAATCGGCCGGCGCATTTTTGTGACGCAACATCGCTAAAGCTCAACCCCGCCGGCGGTATCCGAACGTTGTCAGTGATGTCAGACAAGCCAAGGAGGTAGCTCATGGTTCGCGCGATTCCCTCTCACTCCCACACGCCATTGGACGGCACCCGCATCGCCGCCAACGCCGGCGCCATCGCCTTCAACGCGGCGATGCTGATGTTGATGCTGGTCCCGCTGAGCGCGCCGCGTTTGCTGGTGCAACCCGAAGAATTGATCATCCCGGACTTCCTTCCCAGACAGAGAGTGATCGTCGAACCGCCCCCGCCGCCGCCGAAACTGGTCGAGGTCGTCCAGAGGCCACGGCAGCAACCCATCGTCCAGCCGCAAGTCCAACCAGTCGAAGCCCCGCCGGTCGTAGTCGACAACCCCGACCCGCAGCCGCTCGACTTCGCCGGCGCCGAGACCATCGCCCGGGCCACGCCGCAGATCGATCTGGGGCCGCAGATCCTCACCGGTGCCACCCTGCAGAGCCTGAAAAACCCGCCGCCGAGCTATCCGCCGCAAGCGGTGCGCGAAGGCCTGACCGGTGTCGTCGAGCTGGAGATCCTGGTCGGCATCGACGGCAAGCCGATCGACGTCAGCATCGTGCGCAGCAGCGGCCATCGCCTGCTCGACCAGGCCGCGCGCAAGGTCGTGCTGAGCCGCTGGACCTTCCAGCCGGCGATGAGCAACGGCCAACCGGTGCAGGCGCGCGGCCGCGTGCCGATCGAGTTCAAGCTGGATCAATAATTCCCAACGACGCGTCGAACCGAAGCCCGGGCCGCCAGCCCGGGCTTTTTCTTGGGACGAGAGCTGTCGAAAGCGATCCCTGGCCGCAGATCTGCCGACGGGCAGATACATCGAGGCTCAAGGACCAGCGATCGATCCACCGCTCAAGCGCGGTGATAAGGGTGGTTCGCCAGCAACGCGGCGGCCCGGTACAACTGCTCGGCGGCGACCAACCGCACCAGCATATGCGGCAAGGTCAGCGGCCCCAGCGACCATTGTTCGTCGGCGCGCGCCAGCACTTCGGGCGCATGGCCTTCCGGGCCGCCGATCAGGAACGCCAGGTCGCGGCCCTGGCCGCGCCAATGCTCCAGGCGTTGCGCCAGCTGCTCCGAGGTCCACAGGCGGCCGCGCCCCTCCAACGCGACCACGCAGGCGTTCTTCGGCAGCGCGGCGATCACCCGCGCGCCTTCGTCCTGGGTCGCACGCACGGCGTCGCGGCCCTTGCCGCGCAAGCCCGGTTCGATTTCGACCAGCTCCAGCGGCAGCCAATGCGAAAGACGTTTCTGGTACTCGCCGAAGCCTTCCGCGACCCAGCGCGGCGCTCGCTCGCCGACGGCGATCAGTCTGCTTTTCATGCGCGCATGGTAGCCAAGCGCGCGCGGTGCCGCCGACTTCGACGCGGCATTGTCATATTCCGGTTACCGCGCCGGCCTAGCGTGCAGGGTTCCCCCGCCCCACCCCAGCCCCGCAGGAGTTTCTACGATGGATGCTTTCGATCCCTCCCGCCGCCAGGTCATCAAGAGCAGCGCCGCCGCCATGGCTATCGGCGCGATGGGCAGCCTGAGCGCGTTGTACACGCGCCAGGCCGCCGCTGCGACCGATCCGACCCGGCTTTCCCCGGTACCGAGCCGCTACGGCGCGCTGGCGCCGGTCGCCGACCTCAGCACCGGCCTGCCCTTGCTGCAATTGCCGCGCGGCTTCAGCTATCGCTCATTCGCCTGGAGCGGCGACCGCATGGACGACGGCCAGGTCTGCCCGGACCGCCACGACGGCATGGCCGTGGTCGCCACCCGTCGCGGCGCGCAGCATCCGCACGGCCGCGGCCACGGCCGCAGCGAACTGATCCTGATCCGCAATCACGAACGCGGCGCCGGCAGCACCCCGATCCGCGCCCCCGGCATGTACGACACCGGCACGGTCAGCGGCGGCCAGCCCGGCGGCGGCACCACCACCCTGCGCTACCGCTCCGGCGAAGGCCGTCACGGCGACGAATGGCGCGGCGTCGAGCCGAGCCTCGGCGGCACCCTGGTCAATTGCGCCGGCGGCCCGACCCCCTGGGGCACTTGGCTGAGCTGCGAGGAGATCAAGAGCAACGCGGTCTCCAGCAGCGGCCACAAGCATGGCTACGTATTCGAAGTCGACCCGCGCAGCGAACGCACCAGCGGCCGCCCGATCGTTGAGATGGGCCGCTTCAGCCACGAGGCGGTGGCGATCGATCCGCGCACCGGCATCGTTTATCTGACCGAAGACGACCGCAACAAGTCCGGCTTCTATCGCTTCATTCCGAACCGCCGCGCCGGCTGCCACGGCTCGCTCGAACACGGCGGCCGCCTGCAGGCCGCGCGCGTGCGCGGCAAGCCCAATGCCGACCTCACCGCGGTCGCCATCGGCGCCGAGTACCAACTCGAATGGGTCGACATCCCGGATCCGGATCTGGACTCGATCGCCGCCCCGAACGGCTTCCCCGACATCGGCGCCGGCGACACCCTCAGCGGCCCGTTCGCCCAGGCCTGGAGCGAAGGCGGCCTGCGCATGAGCCGCGGCGAAGGCATCTGGTACAGCTACGGCAAGCTGTTCATCGTCGACACCAGCAACGGCACCGACGCCCAGGGCCGCAAGGGCCGCGGCAACGGCGCGGTGTGGGTGCTGGACCTGTTCACCCAGCGCATGCGCGCGTTGTTCGTCAGCAGCCATCAACTCGCCGCGCACAACCCCGACAACATCACCGTCAACGCGCGCGGCGGCGTGGTGCTGTGCGAAGACCCGGATGCGGCGCCGGCCGGCAGCCCCGACGAGTACGGCCCCGGCACGCGTCTGGTCGGCCTGACCCGCGGCGGCGAATCGTTCTATCTGTGCAAGAACAACGCCGAGTTGACCTCGACCCAGATCGCCAACGCCGGCAAGCACGTCGCCGAAGGCGATTATCGCGATAGCGAATTCTGCGGCGCCTGCTGGGACCCGGCCGCGCGCACCTTGTTCGTCAACATGCAGTCGCCGGGCATCACCTTCGCGATCACCGGCCCCTGGGAACGCGGGCCGCTGTGATCGTGAGCTGACCCGGTCCCATGCGCATCGCGGCGCCATGCATCGGCGCCGCGATCGCGCGGCATCGCGGCGTCGAACATCGAATCGATCAGGCAAAAAAAGGCCCGGCAATGCCGGGCCTTCTTATCTGCGCGTCGGTAACGATCAGCGCAGGTTTTCTTCGATCACCTTGATCTGCACGCGCTTGCGCAACGCCTTGGTCAGTTCGCGGCTTTCTTCGTAACCGCCCATCTGCGAGATCTGGGTGCGCAGCATGTCCAACTGGGCGGCCGGGATTTCCGACTTGCTGCCCGGCTTGACCTTATTGACCGCGAACAAGACCACGCGGCCGTCGGCAAGCGCGGACTTGCCGGCCGCGACCTTGCCTTCGGCCGGCGCCTTGAGGGCGAAGATCGCCTCGCTGACTTCCGGGGTCGGCAGCGGCATGCCGCGGGCGACGTCCGGGATGGTTTCCGGCGCGGTCAGTTGTTTGGACGCAGCGACCGCGGCGATCGCTTCGCCGCCGTTGATGCGCGCGACCAGCGCGTCGGCTTCCTTCTGCGCGGTCTTGATGCCGCGATCGGTACGCACCGCGGCGATCACCTTGTCGCGGACCTGGGCCAGCGGCAGCGCACGTTCCGGCGTGTGCGAGACGACGCGGATCAGCACGCTGTGCTCCTGGCCGACGTCGATCGGGTCGCTGACCGTGTTGTCCTGCAGGCGCGCGTCCGAGAACGCGGCGCGGATCACCGCCGGATTCGCGCCGATGCCGCTGTTGCCGGCGGCATCGCGGGTGACCGGGCCGATCTTCTGCACCGGCAGGTTCATCGCCTTGGCCGGACCGTCGAGCGAGGTCGGGTTCTTGTAGACCAGGTCGACCAGCTTGGCCGAGAAGTCGTTGAAGTTGCGCTCGCGGCTGGCTTCGGTCTCTTCGCGCAGCAGCGCGTCGCGGACCAGTGCGAACGGCTGCTGATCGCCGCTCTTGACCTCGCGCACCACGATCACGTGCCAACCGCTGTCGTCCTTCACCGGCGCACTGATCTCGCCGACCTTGAGCTTGAACGCGGCGTCTTCGAACGCGCCCGGGATGTCGCCCTTGCTGACCCAGCCCAATTCGCCGCCCGCGGCCTTGGAACCGAGGTCGTCGCTGTTGGCGCGGGCGATCGCGGCGAAGTCGGCGCCGGCGGCCTTGGCCTGGGTCGCGATCTGCGCGGCCTTCTGCTCGGCGGCCTTCTGCGCGGCGGCATCGGCGCCGGAGGCGAGGTTGACCTGGATGTGCGAGATCAGACGCTGTTCCTGAGCGATGAAGCGGTTCTTCTCGGCTTCGTAGCGGTCCTGCAGCGCCTTCTCGGTCGGCAGCGGCGGCGGCGGCAAAGTCGCGCCGTTGATCTCGACGTACTCGAGGTTGACGCTCTCGGGCGCGCGGAAATCCTTGGCGTGGCCGTCGTACCACTTCTGGATGTCGGCGGCGCTGACCTCGGCGGTGTCCGGGGTCGGCGCCGGCAGCATCACCAGGCTGACGTCGCGGCGTTCGCCCATCAGCTTGATCAGGCGATCGGTTTCGGCGTGGGTGAGGAAGTTGCTCTGGCCGATGCCGCCGGTCAGCAGCGTTTCCATCAGCCGGTCGCGCACGAACTGCTCGAACTCGGTCGGCGTCTGCGCCGGCTGGCGCATCTGCAGGCCGAGCAGGTAGCGCTCCTGGTTGAACTTGCCGGTGCTGTCCTGGAATTCCGGAACCGCCTGGATGGTCTTGATGACCAGCGCATCGCTGACCGCCAGGCCGTCGACTTCGGCGGCGAGCATGCGCACGCGCTCGTCGATCAGGGTTTCCAGCACGGCGCGCTTGCTGTCGGGCTTCTCGAACTCGCGCGCATCGAAGGTCTCGCCTTCGGCGGCGCGGCGGCGATCGCGTTCTTGCTGGAAGCGCGCGGCGAATTCCTGCGCCTCGATCGACTCGTGCTTCCACAGCATCGAGGCCGGCCACCACGACGGCGCCGAGCGCCACCACGACGGGGCCATGTCGATCCGCGCGACCGAGCTGTCGACGCGCTGCACGAGGTATTGCTCGATGCCGACGAAGGCGAAGGGAATGATCAGCAAGCCGAGGATCACGGTGGCGATCCAGCCCGAGGTCTTGTCGCGAAGTGTCTGCAGCATGTCCGAGTCGCGTTCAGTCGTAAGCCGGACAGTTTAGCGCGGTTCCGGGCCCCAGGCGGACGGGGCGACGACAGTCCCATTCCGGGGCGGCCCGGCCGGGGGTCGGCGGACCGCGCCGAGGGGGGCGGACGGGTCGGGCCGGAGGCGGCGGCGCGAAAGACGGCATCGGAGCCAGCGGAATACGCGAGCGGCCTGGCGCAAGCCGGCGGCGGCGGCCGGCCGTGGGCGGCGACATGGCGGCTCGGCCCGGCCGCGATCCGCGCCCACAACGCCCGCAACGCCCGCATGAGCGCGGACGTAAAAGCGCCGGGCATAAAAAAAGGCGCCGTTTCCGGCGCCTTTGCAAAACTGGCGGAGTGGACGGGACTCGAACCCGCGACCTCCGGCGTGACAGGCCAGCATTCTAACCGACTGAACTACCACTCCGCGTTTTGAAACTTCCGCATCCGCCGCGCCG
Source organism: Lysobacter sp. CA196 (assembly GCF_052078695.1). Classification (NCBI taxonomy): domain Bacteria; kingdom Pseudomonadati; phylum Pseudomonadota; class Gammaproteobacteria; order Lysobacterales; family Lysobacteraceae; genus Lysobacter; species Lysobacter sp. CA196. Next base: position 609,835 of record NZ_JBQJIN010000001.1, read on the forward strand.
CGATCGCGCAAAAACGAATGCTCTCACTTATATAAAACAAAGGCGCCGTTCCCGGCGCCTTTGGCAAAACTGGCGGAGTGGACGGGACTCGAACCCGCGACCTCCGGCGTGACAGGCCAGCATTCTAACCGACTGAACTACCACTCCGCGTTTTGAACTCTTTCAACCGAATCCTGACTCGTGTGTCTTGCCTGACTTCATCTTTCGGACGAACGTCTTGGCAGAAAGACCAGCAAGCCTGGTGGGTGCTGAGGGTTTCGAACCCCCGACCCTCTCCGTGTAAAGGAGACGCTCTACCGCTGAGCTAAGCACCCGAGTGCCCGGATTCTGCTTGACGATGCCCCAGGCACCGCCGGCGAGCTGCTTAGTTTACAGCATCCTTCAGCGCCTTGCCAGCCTTGAAGGAAGGATTCTTCGACGCTGCGATCTTGATCGTTTCGCCGGTCTTCGGATTGCGACCCTGGCGGGCGGCGCGCGCGCGCACCTGGAAGGTACCGAAGCCAACGAGCGTAACAGTGTCGCCCTTCTTGAGCGCCTTGGTGACGACGTCGATCAATGCATCGACGGCGGCGGTAGCGTCGGTCTTCGACAGCTCGGCGGTTTCGGCAACTGCCCCTACGAGATCGGCCTTGTTCATTATTTTCTTGACTCCTGTGCGGATTGGACCGCGTGTTCTGAGAATCGGATCAACGCCGTGCAGGCGTACGTCCCGATCAAGCGTGCCGCGCTGCAGAAGTGAGATTTCCTGCAGCGCGGTTGCGGTCGTTATACCAGCGGCATTTTGGGGGCGCAAGCGTGAAAGCTAGCAGCGACGCGGCTTTCAGCGCTTTTTTCAGGTTTCCGACCGACGGCCCACCGACAGTGCGACTTAATGCTTGACGTCGGGCTGCGAAGTCGTCTTGCCAGCGTCGCGCACCGCCAGCTCGCCCTCGCCGGAGGCCGGCTTCGGTGTGATAGGACGTTCGAGCGCGAGGTCGAGCACCTCGTCGATCCAGCGCGCCGGCACGATCTTGAGGCCCTGCATCACGCTCTTGGGCAGATCGGAGAGATCCTTGCGGTTCTCCTCCGGAATGATCACCGTGCGGATGCCGCCGCGCAGCGCCGCCAGCAGTTTTTCCTTGAGCCCGCCGATCGGCAGCACGCGTCCGCGCAAGGTGATTTCGCCAGTCATCGCGACGTCGGCCTTGACCGCGTTCTTGGTCAACATCGACACCAACGCGGTGGCGATGCCGATGCCCGCGCTCGGGCCGTCCTTCGGCGTCGCGCCTTCGGGCACGTGCACGTGCACGTCGTGCTTCTGCAGGAACTCCACATCGATGCCGAGCCGTTCGGCGCGCGCGCGCACCACCGACAAGGCCGCCGATGCGGACTCCTTCATGACGTCGCCGAGCTGGCCGGTCAGGATCAACTGGCCCTTGCCCGGCACCAGGGTGGCTTCGACCTGCAACAGGTCGCCGCCGACTTCGGTCCAGGCCAGGCCGGTGACCAGGCCGATCTCGTTCTGTTCCTCGGCGCGGCCGAAATCGAAACGCCGCACGCCCAGGTACTTCTCGAGATTCTTCGAGCCGATGCTCATCGCACCGTCCTTGCCCTTCTTGAGCTTCGGGCCGGCCAGGGCGATTTCCTTGACCACCTTGCGGCAGATCTTGGAGATCTCGCGCTCGAGGTTGCGCACGCCGGACTCGCGCGTGTAGTAACGCACGATGTCGCGCACCGCCGATTCGGCGATCTTGATTTCCTCGACCTTCAAACCATTGGCCTTGATCTGCTTGGGCAGCAGATAGCGCATGGCGATGTTGAGCTTCTCTTCCTCGGTGTAACCCGGGATCCGGATCACTTCCATGCGGTCCAGTAGCGGGCCGGGAATATTGAGCGAGTTGGAGGTCGCCACGAACATCACTTCGCTGAGGTCGAGGTCGACTTCGAGGTAGTGATCGTTGAAGGAATTGTTCTGTTCCGGATCGAGCACTTCCAGCAACGCCGAAGACGGATCGCCGCGGAAGTCCATCGACATCTTGTCGATTTCGTCGAGCACGAACAGCGGGTTCTTGCTGCCGACCTTGTTGAGGTTCTGGACGATGCGGCCCGGCATCGAACCGACGTAGGTACGGCGGTGGCCGCGGATCTCGGCCTCGTCGCGCACGCCGCCTAGCGACATGCGCACGAACTTGCGGTTGGTCGCCTTGGCGATGCTCTGCCCCAACGAGGTCTTGCCCACGCCGGGCGGACCGACCAGGCACAGGATCGCGCCCTTCATGTTCTTCACCCGCGTCTGCACGGCGAGGTATTCGAGGATGCGCTCCTTGACCTTCTCCAGGCCGAAGTGGTCGGCGTCGAGCACGTCCTGCGCGGCCTTGAGGTCCTTGCGGATCTTGCTGCGCTTCTTCCACGGCACGCCGAGCAGCCAATCGAGATAATTGCGCACGACCGCGGCCTCGGCCGACATCGGCGACATCTGCTTGAGCTTGTTGAGCTCGGCCTTGGCCTTGGTTTCCACCGGCTTGGGCATGCCGGCTTCGGCGATCTTGCGCGCGAGCTCGTCGACGTCGTTGGGCGCATCGTCGATTTCGCCGAGCTCCTTCTGGATCGCCTTCATCTGCTCGTTGAGGTAGTACTCGCGCTGGCTCTTCTCCATCTGCGACTTGACCCGGCCGCGGATGCGCTTTTCCAGCTGCTGCACGTCGATTTCGCCGTCGACCAGGCCGACCAGCTGTTCCAGGCGCGCGCCGATGGCATGGGTTTCGAGCAGCTTCTGCTTGTCGCCGATGCGCACGCCCAGGTGCGCGGCGACGGTGTCGGCGAGACGGCCGGGCTCGTCGATGCCGGCCAGGGTCTGCATCAACTCCGGCGGCAGCTTGCGGTTGGTCTTGACGTACTGCTCGAACAAGCCCATCAGCGAACGCGCGATCGCCTCGACTTCGCGTTCTTCGCGGTCGATCACCGGCTCGACCACGTCGGCCTGGCCGGACAGCGCGCCGTCGCGTTCGAGTACATCGCCGACCTTGACCCGCGACACGCCCTCGACCAGGACCTTGATGGTCCCGTCGGGCAGCTTGAGCAATTGCAGCACCTGCGCGAGCGTGCCGATCTCGTACAGGTCATCGGCGACCGGATCGTCGGTCTCGGCGGACTTCTGCGCGACCAGCAGGATGCGCTTGTCGGATTCCATCGCCTGATCGAGGGCGCGGATCGATTTGTCGCGGCCTACGAACAGCGGGATCACCATGTGCGGGAACACGACCACGTCGCGCAGCGGCAGCACCGGCAGTTGCAGGATTTCGTGTTCGGTACGGTCGGACATGCGGACTCCAGAGGTATGCGTTAGGCAGCCACTACGGCGGCCACGCCCGATTTATGGGGTTGGCGCCCGAACGATGCAAGCACGACATTGGTCCCAACGCCGCCAGCATGCGCCAAACCCTTGCCGATCAAGACATTGAGGCGAATACGGTACTCAATGTTCCAGCCAAGTGTTCAGTATCACAAGCGACTGACATTTGAATGGCACAGGTGCACGGAACCGCTCGGCGCAGTCCGAACCCATGATTGCCCCAACCGGCCCTCCCCGGCCGCAACGATGCGGCGTCTTACCCGATCAGACGCCGCCCACGGTCCGGATCGGACAGGCGGGGCTCGGGAGCGGCTCCAGGCCTGCCGGGAGCGCTCCGATGCACTCGGGCCCGCGCCAAGCGAAGACAGGCCTGCAGCGCCCGCAGGGCTCTGATGCCAGGCGCAGGAGCAGCAGCGGGATGCGGGGGGGGGGCCGGAGCGTTGCGCCGACGGATCGCAAAGCGACCGGTCCAGGAATGCGAATCGCGACGAGCGCGCCGCCGCTCAGGCCGGCCGTTGCCGATCCCGGATAGCAAACGCCCCGGCTGGGCCGGGGCGTTCGGGGTTCACTCGGCCGCGGCGACCTTCGGCTGCGCCGGCGGCGTCTGATAAATCAGATACGGCTCGGACTTGTGCTCGATCACCGACTCGTCGACGACCACCTTGCTGACGTTCTCCAGCGAGGGCAGCTCGTACATCGTGTCCAGCAGGACCGATTCGACGATGGTGCGCAGACCGCGCGCGCCGGTCTTGCGCTTGAGCGCGCGACGGGCGATCGCCGCGAGCGCGTCGGGACGGAATTCGAGCTCGACGCTCTCCATCTCGAACAGCTTGCGGAACTGCTTGGTGATCGCGTTCTTCGGCTCGGTGAGGATCGAGATCAGCGCCGCTTCGTCGAGCTCCTCGAGCGTGGCGACCACCGGCAGGCGGCCGACGAACTCGGGGATCAGGCCGAACTTGATCAGGTCTTCCGGCTCGACCTCGGCCAGGATGCGGCCGATGTCGATCTTGCGCTCGCTGCTCTTGACCTTGGCGCCGAAACCGATGCCGCCGGCCTCGGTGCTGCGCTGCTGGATGATCTTGTCCAGACCGGCGAACGCGCCGCCGACCACGAACAGGATGTTGCGCGTGTCGACCTGCAGGAATTCCTGCTGCGGATGCTTGCGCCCGCCTTGCGGCGGCACGCTGGCGATGGTGCCTTCGATCAGCTTCAGCAGCGCCTGTTGCACGCCTTCGCCGGAGACGTCGCGGGTGATCGACGGGTTGTCGCTCTTGCGCGAAATCTTGTCGATTTCGTCGATGTAGACGATGCCCTGCTGGGCCTTCTCGACGTCGTAGTCGCACTTCTGCAGCAGCTTCTGGATGATGTTCTCGACGTCTTCGCCCACGTAACCGGCTTCGGTCAGCGTGGTCGCGTCGGCGATCGTGAACGGCACGTTGAGCAGGCGCGCCAGCGTTTCGGCCAGCAGCGTCTTGCCCGAACCGGTCGGGCCGACCAGCAGGATGTTCGACTTCGACAGTTCGACGTCGTCGTTCTTCTGCCGGCTCTCGATGCGCTTGTAATGGTTGTATACGGCCACCGCCAGGGTGCGCTTGGCGCGCTGCTGGCCGATCACGTATTGGTCGAGCACTTCGAGAATCTCGCGCGGCTTCGGCAGATGGCTGCGGGCCGACTGCGCCTTCTCCTCGAGCTCCTCGCGGATGATGTCGTTGCACAGCTCGACGCATTCATCGCAGATGAAGACGCTCGGGCCCGCAATCAGCTTGCGGACCTCATGCTGGCTTTTACCGCAGAACGAGCAATACAGGATCTTGTTGCTGTCGCCCGTGCTGCGTCCTTGTCGATCGTCGGTCATGCTTTGGCCCGTTGGTGCTCAGTCGTACTCATATTCCCGAACAGCCATCTCGGCAAGCGCCTGAATGGCCGGTTCGGCTATCGCAGCCCGAGAATAACACACCCCTCGGCCCCGCCCTGCGGACGGGACTGATGGCGGTTGCCCAGTGCGATCAAGGGTTTGCGCGCCGGGACGAACGGTCAGGCGGCCTGGACCGAGTCGTCCGGACGGCGCTCGAGGACCTGGTCGATCAGGCCGTATTCGCGCGCGGCTTCGGCGCTCTTGAAGTTGTCGCGCTCGGTATCGCGCGCGATCGTCTCCAGCGCCTGGCCGGTGTGCTTGGACAGGATCTCGTTGAGGCGCTGACGCAGGGTCAGGATCTCGCGGGCGTGGATGTCGATATCGGTCGCCTGACCCTGGTAGCCGCCGAGCGGCTGGTGGATCATCACGCGCGAGTTCGGCAGGGCGTAACGCTTGCCCTTGGCGCCCGCGGCGAGCAGCAGTGCGCCCATGCTGGCGGCCTGGCCGACGCAGATCGTGCTCACGTCCGGCTTGATGTACTGCATGGTGTCGTAGATCGCCATGCCGGCGGTGACCACGCCACCGGGCGAGTTGATGTAGAGGCTGATGTCCTTTTCGGGATTCTCGGCTTCCAGGAACAGCATCTGGGCCACGATCACGTTGGCGACATGGTCGTCGACGCCGCCGACGAGGAAGATCACGCGCTCTTTGAGCAGGCGCGAATAAATGTCGTAGGCGCGTTCGCCGCGGCTGGTCTGCTCGACCACCATCGGCACCAGATTCAATGCTTTGGTTCGGTTGTCCATTTCAACGGCACCTATTGGCTGACGTGGAGTGCGCTTGTAATGCAAGCGCGGTCCGGCCAACTTGGGGCCGGCCGGACCGCAGCGCAAGAGGCGCGATTGCCAAAAGCGGCATTGCCGCCTGGCACGCCCGATCGGGAAAGCTCGAAAGCGTCCGATCAGGCCGGGCGAATCGCTTCGCTGAACGACAGCGGCTGCTCGGTGTGCTGGGCGCGCTCGGCGATCCAGTCGATCACCTGCTCTTCCATCACCCGGTTCTGCAGGCCGGCCATCAGCTGCTGGTCGTTGCGGTACAGGTCGATCACCTGCTGCGGCTCCTCGTAGGTCGAGGCGATCAGGCGCAGGGTCTCGTTGACGCGCTTGGGCTCCAGGCGCAGTTCGTGGCGGCGGGCGATCTCGCCGACCAGCAGGCCGACCAGCACGCGCTTGCGCGCAGCGTCCATGTAGTTCAGATGCGCATCGGCCGGGGCTTCGATCTGGCGGCCCTGGCGACGGGCCTGCTCGACGGTCTGCCAGACCATGTCGCGGGCTTCGTTCTCGACCAGCTTCGGCGGCATTTCGACCGACTCGTAGGCGGCGATCAGCTGCTCGCCGACTTCGCGGCGCAGGCGAGTCATCAGCGCGCCCTTGAGCTCGCGCTCCAGGTTGGTGCGGATGTCGCCGCGGAACTGCTCGGCATCGCCGCTCTTCACGCCGAAGCTCTTGATGAACTCGGCGTCGACGTCCGGCAGGACCGGCTCGGAGACGTGGTTCAGCTTCAGGTGCACGCTGGCCTTCTGGCCGGCGAGCTGCGGGGCGCGCCATTCGGCCGGAAATTCGACTTCGGCGACGGTTTCCTCGCCGGCCTTGAGGCCGATCAGGGCGTCCTCGAGCGGCTTGAACATGGATTCCGAACCGATCACGGTGCTGCCGTGCTCGGCGCCTTCGGCCGGCAGACGCTCTTCGCCGACCTGGGTCCAGGTCTCCAGCTCGACCACGTCGCCCTGCTGGGCGGCGCGATGGACCGACTTCAGGGTGCGGCGCTGCAGGCGCAGGTTTTCGATCATCGCGTCGATGTCGGCGTCGGCGACTTCGGCGACGTGACGCACGATGTTGAGCTTGGCCACGTCGATGTCGCCGAAGTCCGGCACGACTTCGAAGGTCGCCACGTAGGACAGCGTCTCGCCGCTTTCGTTGGCCGGCTCGATGCGCGGGTTACCGGCGATCTGCAGCTTTTCCTCGCGGATGGCGTTGCCGAAGCTCTCGCGCAGCATGCCGTCGAGGATTTCGGCCCGCACCTGCGCGCCGAAACGCTGCTCGATGACCTTGGTCGGCACCTTGCCGGGGCGGAAGCCCTTGATCTTGGCGCCGCGCGCGATTTCGCGCAGGCGGCCGCCGACCTGGTTTTCCAGGTTCTCGGCCGGGAGGCTGAAGGTCAGTCGGCGTTCGAGCGAGCCCAGCGATTCGAGCGAAACTTGCATATCCACTCCTGCGACCACGGCACTCGCCGCAGCACGATGTTGATGATCTTGTCCGGCCGCCGTTATCGACGAGACCCTCGCCGGCCAGCGGAACTTGTTAGTTTGGCGGATTACGGGCCGGCCTGCCAGCGTCGCACGCCCGAAAGGCCGTCTGGACGGGGTCGAAAAGCCGAAAACGGCGGTTTTCGCGACTTGGGTCGCAGCCGGAGCGGCTTGGGGGGCTGGTGCGGGCTGCCGCGGGGCCGGGTTCGACGGTGGCCGGACAGGCTGGCGAACCGCGCGGACGACCCGATCGAACCGCCCAAGAGCTTGAGCCGGAGCCCGGCCATAGGTTTCGGCCATTGGCGCAGTCGCGGCTGGCTGCCAGCCCCACTACGTGGTGCGAAAGGCGGGACTCGAACCCGCACGGGGGGTACCCGCTGAAACCTAAACCCGACCACTCTTGTAATAAATTAGTGACTTATAGAACCAGGTGGCCGGTGAGGTGACACATCAGGTGCCCTGGTGACATTTAAGTAAGTGACACGCCTACCCATCAGCACTCCCGTCGGGATCGGTGATCCATCGACTGGTCTTGATGAAACGTACGAAGCCTTGAAGTGTCGGGTGGAAGACCCCTGCGTGGAAGAAACCGGTCACCGTACCCACGGACTTATGGAGCTTTGTACGGGATTGGTCTGACACACAACTGAAGTGGCGCCACTTCGTCTCATCAGCCTGCGCGACAAAAGCAAGCAACTTGGCCGGAGCATCGGACCTGGGCGGCAATACCGGAAGTGACGCCGAAACCTCGTCAAGCGCCATCTCCGCCGCTATTAGCGCGTTGGAGACTAAGAACCCCACCTCGAACACCAAACCGTGCCGCGTTCTAATGCCGTAAACCCGCCGGGCCGCCATGCGGACGCGCTGAAGCCGCTCCTCCATTTCGGGAATACGGCTCCCCACGTAGTACGCGTCGAATTCGTACTCATCCCACGAGCGGTCGCCCAATAGGTCAGCATGGAGCTTGATTAGGCGATCGGAAAAGATCTCAAGATCCAGGAGATCTTCAACCGCATCCTCTACGAACCTATTCAGCTCGGCCGCGGCGCTTAGACCCAGCTCGGTGCGCTTTTGGCGTCGCCATGTCTGGATGGAGAAAGCGTAGGCGGCAAGAATCGCCATAGCTGCGACCAACACCTCCCCGGGTAGCGTTCCTGCCCATGCCAGCAGTTCTGACATGCCCCACGGCTCAGTCCCAGTTAACCGTGGCGCGGCCAGGTAGAGCCCGACACTGAGCGCCAAAATCCCGAAGAGACGTGCTGTTAACCACCACATAAGGGCAGCGGAACCGACAAGGGCAACCTGCCCCCATCGCCACACCCATCGCCGCAACCAATCCATTGGATTCGCCCTGTACGCAATTGGGAATAAAACGGGGCCCCTTGCCTGGGAAAAGCAGAAGCAAGATCAAAAGCTATCTTCTATTCTCAGTCTAAGACACACCCAGGCCTAGCTTAAGGCCTCCCCAGGCTCCCTCAAGCCTCCTAAAGACAACGCATCGGCTTTCGAAAGAGGGCCGTGCATTCGTTTGCCCAATGCGTCTCACGAACGGGATTAACCCAATAGCGGGACATGAACAACATGCAACGCTCCGACTTTATTGCTGATAAGCACGAGAAGCGATACGAAGGACAAGCCGACCTGGGCATTGCGCAATCCGGAGACGGCATTCGGTTCCGCGTTCGCGGACTCATCTAGGTCACCGGTTGCGCGAACTACCGGCGGATAACCGAACTGGTGAGCGCTATTCCGGGGTGCTCACATTGCAGTCCCGAACTTCGCCCCCCCGCCGCTAGCCGAGTCCCTCTGGTGCAACGCCCGCTGCGTTGCACCAGAGGGGATGCTAATCTCAATCGATATACCGACCTCGGCGACAACATCGCAGCTGGCCACGCAGTGAACAGAGGAAATGCTCGGCCGTCTAGATCTGCGAATGCAGAAGCAGAAAAGGATGAGTCGATACCAGAAGACTCTCGCTGCGCTCGTTTGAGCCATTAACACCTATGCGATTGAAGCCGTCGCATAGGGTTGCTCAAGGCGATCCGCCGCCGTCCTGGGCGGCTTTCGCGTCTCGCTGTTGAATTCCCGCAAGCGCCGAAGCGGGGAGGCTCGCATGAAGCTGAGCAATCTTCTTCGGCCTAGCGATTTGATCTTCCACGATGTAGTTAACCAGCTCGAACAAGTGGTTGGTGATTGCAGCAACGTCGCCGGCTGCAATCTGCCCGGGATGAACCGCGTTGTTTCCCACCACCCTAACAACGTCCAGCATTTGTTTGACTTGCGGATTGAGGCCTTTGCCGACCAAGCTCGCAATGTCGTCATTGATGTTCCTGCCCGACTCGCCGAGTTCGACACACAGCTTTTGAACGCAAAGCCGGAGGAGAGCCGCGGCAGCTCGCGGCGACGCACTGGCCACCGCGCGAGCCTCCTCAAAATCCACCGAGATGTTTGGCGGCATTTCTGGGTGCGGAGGGGCGGCCGTCAACTTGGCAGGATGAATTAACTCCCCTACCCAGTCGCTGTTCTCGTCCTTTCGTGTCCGCCATATCGCTTGCTCACTGCAGCAGGCACCGATAGAGACGTCAATATCCGCTTCATGAAACGCTTCGATATCGTCATCCGGGCGCCAGCCTTCTCTATAGAATCCGTAATGCCACTCCATGTGCGCGTACGCGCCGCAATGCGGACAATTAAACGCTGAGAGTCGGTACGACGGCGGAACTGTCATGCGCTCGCTCCTGATCCATGGATTACAACGCCACTTTAGGCCTTACGAATACTTGCCGCGAATTTCCGCGAGGGTATATAACAGTTTGGAACTCGTGCCCCCGATGGGTGCCCGTGTGTCCGCGCCAAGGCGCTTCGCACACCGCCCACGGGCTACAGGCTCCCTTGTGTCATCTGTCGTCGCAAGTCACCTACCCAAATTTAACATCGCCTTGGCTCTGGCGTATCTAATTTCACCGCCTTGTGGCTACGATATGTTCGATGCCTGCGAGAGATGCATCCCTTAAACCTCCAAGAACGCCTCAAAGTGGCGGAATCTCAGAGTCCGCCCGCATCCGTCGAATCGTGACCCTGACATTGGAGGCCAACCGGATAACCGCCCTCGACCTCTCCGGCGCCCTACTGTAAGGTCCGGCATCATCTTCAAATGGAGCAGCGCGTGGATGAGCGCCCCCCTTGCAACCGCCACTGCAGCACGTCAATTCCCTGCCCTGCGCAACCATTTTGATCACCCTCAAGAGCAGCAATGCGCCGTGAGCACTTCTAACGAAAATCCGGAAAGTCGCGCCTAAACCGAGTCTCTGTTTCGAGTACCAACGGATGCGCTGAGAGCCCTTCCAGATCACGAATCAGCGCCCATGGTGTATCGACTAGCAAATGGTCCGCGGCGAATTCCGGAAGCCCTTGGCGCCGCCGCAGTGCCTGTACGACGAGAAGCTCCGCCGGGAATATGGCGTCGAAGTTGTGATCGAACTCGTAGGTCACCTTGCTTGTCATGGGACGGCTACGGCTGATGTGGAACTCGGCAGCCGCCCTCATGGCCCCCTGGAATTCTTCGGCCTCGCCCGAACTCCATACCGTCAGGAGATCACTGTACTCAGGGGGTAACGGGTTCGCCGCCTCATAGTTCGATTCGATCTCAAATGCATCCGCAAGAAGACGGATTAAGAAAGCATCGTTCGAGCCATACCCCCAGCCCATACGAAACTGCTTTGCCGGGCGAACTCGCTGATCCTTTTCGGCGACCGCCACTAGAGCGTTCGCACAAATGGCGGCCAAGCCCCACTGCGACAACAGAGCTGGTCCAATCGCCATCATGCTCGACCAAAAGGGAAGCACCGGCTGATGCTCATGCGGCAGCGACCGTCCGACTTTAGAACGAAACTCCAGCGCCCGAAACTCAACAGCACGGTGGAATGCGGTCGGGAATGTGTCCACCGCACCGGAGGCCGCTGCGACACAGGCCTCCATTGCATAGGAGTTGCCAATCATTGGAATAGTCGTGGCCGCGGTACGCAAGATACCCGGCGCATCAAGCTCCGTGCGCAGCGCAGTCATATGCCGCGCGCGTTCGTCCTGCTCGACCATATTGGATTGCCACCAGCGCTCACAATCCTTGATTGTCTTCTTTAAGGACGGGCTCCACGCACTAGTCAACTTCTGATCCACCATTACCCCATCCTCGGCCCGCCGCGACCCGGCTCATCCTGGCCGCGTTGCAGACTCTCTTGCTGCGCCAACGCCTGCTGCTGTTGGAGTTGTTCGGTTTTCGCCAGATTCTGCTCCGCAGGCTCTTTCGACGCCTGCTCTACGTTCACACGGACATCGAAGTGAGGGCCGCGGTCGCCGTGCGGGGAGTACACCGCAAACGCTGTTTTCTCGCCAGTTCCGGGGGCAACCCCAATTGCAACACGGTCAATCTGTTTCGTGAGCGAATCTGCTGCATATGCCTTGAGCAGGGCCGCCGTCACGTTTTCTGCTTGCTGGGCATCGAGCCCACGGTCCGCAGCGATAGCGCCATGGATCTTCTTGTATTCCTCGCTGCCCCTTTAAGCGTGCAAATGTCGGCAGGGCGTCGCTTTCTCGTCCGTCGATCGCAGCCCACGGCGTCGATATCTTCTCATCGACCTTGAGTTTCAGAGAGCCCGGCTCGTTGCTGATATTGATCTGAACCCAGTGGGACTTGGCTGTCACCTTAAGTGTCACAGGGTCAACTATTTCGTTGAGCATGTTCTGGGCCGTTTCCTTCAAGCCCGGAATGGTGTTATGCCCAGCCCAATGCTGAATTCCGGCGGCGGCTCGATTGAGACGGGATTCGACGAAGTCCGCAGATGGCATACCTCTCTGTGCAACAGCCTGCCCAGTAGCCGACGTCTTGACCTCAAAGAATTCCAACTCCTTGCTTTGTGGGTGACGCCCCACGACGTCAATGCCGTGCCCCGACCTATTCTTGATCGAGATGATGTCGGTATAGCCCTGCTTGACCATGTCGTAGGTCTGTAAGGCCTCGCCAATGTCGCCCAGTTGCTTGGTACTCAGCGTCTTTAGATCGACGCCCTTGAGGCTATGGCCCATAGCCTGCTGAAAGTCGATTCTTCCTTGGAAGATCGTCTGGTCCAGCTTTGCAGCTTCGCCCAGCTCCTTCGGCGACAGCTGACCACTGCGCAAAAGACCCTCGACGTTGTCTGTAGCGTGGGCCGCCTTGATGATCGCTTCAAGATCGCCGTTTTCGCGAGCGTTGCGGACCAGGCCTTTTGCAAATTGCTCAGCGCCTTCCCCCAGGTCGCCACCTTTCTTCAGTCCCCGGCTCATGTCGCCGAGGGTCTCACCGACCTCTCGAAGAGCTTCCGCGGACTCGGCTGCGCGCACCGCATCATCGGTCAGGCCGCGGGCGCCCTTCGCCAGATCGCCGGCTCTGCCGAGCACTTGGATGTCGTGCGGAACACGCACGACTTCGCCCAGCTTCGACAGCTCGACGGCGTGCTCCGGGACGATCGCATCCAAAGCCTTCGCGGCTTTTCCGAACTTCGCCAGTGCTCCGCCGGGCACGAGATTGGCGACGATCTCTACCCCAACGACGCCCGCGGAGCCGCCCAGGTATTCGCTTTCCGCCCCGCGCGCCCAAGCCTCTTTGAAACCCTTTTCCCAACTCTCCATGGCATCGGAGGCTTTGCGCTGCGCGTCCGAGAGCGGCTTGCTGGGGTCATCGGCGACGTCGGCGGCGTACATCTTCGCCATGCCGACCATCATGTCGCGGTAGTTCTTATCGGTCGCCAGCCGATCCGCCATCTGGGCCAGGTCGACGAAATCGCCTAGCGTGCCGGCTGCGTGACTCGCCGCGCCCTTCACCAGACCGGTTTGGTATTGCGTCGTCCCGAGCAATGCGGACGCTGCGGCGGCTGCAGCGCGTTCGCCTGGTGGCGTCTGCGGGTCGTCCACGATGCCCCGAAGCTTGCGCTGTCCGGAGCCCATCAGATCGCTTAGGGCCTGATCCGCTTCCTTGATCCGCCTGACCGCCCCGTCTCGGGCTGCCGCAGCAGCCTCAGCCACGCGCTCGCCTTGCCGTTCGAGATACGAGTCGGTGATGTTGGCCGCGTCCAGAGCCTCGGCAAAGCGCCGCTTCTCCGCCGAGGTTTCCAGGCGCTCATCCACTGCGTCGAGGAAACTGTCGCGGCTACCTCTTAGTGCGGGACTGCGTTGAAGGTCGTTAACCAAGGCGGCGGCATCGACGCCCCCGACCTTCTGATTTCTGAGAATCAGGCGCTGAGCCTCGAAACCCAGCTGATCGACTCGACCTTGCGAGTCTGTTGATGCGAGTAGAGCCGCAATGTCGTGCGTGTCGGCTCGCCGATGCGAAGCAGCCATATGAATGTCCTTATTCAAGCCAGGGTTGCTGCTCAAGATTAGCAGCGCCCACAACCATGTGGGCTCGGTCCAACACCTCAAACGGCCGACACGTCCGGCCGACGACGCGTCCAAGACCAGAGGAAGCGTCCGCTGCGAACCCCAGCCAAGGAATAGACCGTGTTGCGCCATAGGCCGAGGGACGCCGCGGTAGCTCACCCTTCAAGCCAGCAACGGTTCGGAGCCCGCTCAGGAACATGTATCAAGCATGACCGAGACGGTCGGGGTTGCCGACCTGAACGGCAAAACTCGCGGCAGAAGCCTTGGACACTGCCTGATGCGGGCTTGGCTGGCTCAGGCGGGCGGCCGGTTTGGGCGGGGCTGGCCTGAAATCGGAGCCCGGCTGGATGTTTCGGCCATTGGTGCATGCACGGCGGGGCGGCTGCCGACCCGACTGCGTGGTGCGAAAGGCGGGACTCGAACCCGCACGGGGGTTACCCGCTGGAACCTAAATCCAGTGCGTCTACCAATTCCGCCACTTTCGCCCAGAGCCGGCATCGCGTGGATGCGGCCGGCGCATTCTAGCCTTCGCGCCGGAAAAAAGCGCCTGGCGGACACGCCCTGGCAGCCTTCGGCGGATGCGCCGGGACGGGCCACCGGTTCGGCTTCGAACTGGCGGTGGAAGCTCTGCGCTTTAGCGACGAAACCTTGCCCCTGCCCCGGCAGGGATCGCGGCGAGCGCCGGCGGCGGCATCAACCCCAACGACCGCAGCGGCACCGCGACCTTTGCGAACGCCAACGCCAACGTCGACATCAACATGGGTTATCGGACGGTGTCGCCGATCATCGAGCCGATCGGCAAGGTCACCGACTTCGTCGCGCATCCGCGCGACAGATTTCTTTGCCCACGTTGTTTTGCACGATGCGATCGTCGTAAGCCGCGTTCGAGCACCTATAGCTGCTCGCGAATGCCGGCGTTTGTCGCAAGAAAATCGCAGGCAAAGAAAAAGGCACCTGGATCGCTCCAAGTGCCTTTCGATTTGGTGGGCTGTCAAGGATTCGAACCTTGGACCTATTGATTAAGAGTCAACTGCTCTACCAACTGAGCTAACAGCCCGATGAAACTAGGTGCGGAACTATACAGAAAAAATCAGTACCGCACAACACCATGGGGTGGAAGACGGGATTTGAACCCGCGACCCCCGGAATCACAATCCGGTGCTCTAACCAACTGAGCTACATCCACCATAAACCTGCTACTGCAACCTGCGTTATTGAAACACGAACGCAGGTTTACGAAAACTTTTTGGCGCGCCCGGCGGGACTCGAACCCACAACCACCGGCTTAGAAGGCCGGTGCTCTATCCGGTTGAGCTACGGGCGCCAGATTACATCTTAACTGACGGCCGAGCTTGCTCGATGGATGGTCGGGGCAGAGGGATTCGAACCCACGACATCCAGCTCCCAAAGCTGGCGCTCTACCAGGCTGAGCTATACCCCGAGCCGGGACTCCCGCGACACGCCAAGACCGCGAAAGGCCGCATAGTGTGGGCGGCGCGTTGGCCTCTGTCAATCGTGTCTCGCGGGCACCGTATTGCCCTGCCCGAGCCTGCCCCGCTTGTGGGTTGTATGCTTCGGCCCCAGCTAGTATTCATCTCGAATTCGCGTTTTCCAAGGAGCAAGACCATGCGCAGCGGCAATCCCGCATTGAAGGACTCGACCTTCCTCGATCTCGGCACCGGCTCGGTCGTGCGCGGCGGCGACCAGGTGATGACCCTGAACGGTACGGTCAACAAGACCGGCGTGTTGTTGCTGCTGACCGTCATCACCGCGTCCTTCGCCTGGAGCCAGGTCCAGATCACCGAGCTCGGCGCGGTCGGCGCCGGCCCCTACGTCTGGGGCGGCGCGATCGGCGGCCTGATCCTGGCCCTGGTCACCACCTTCAAGAAGACCTGGGCGCCGGTCACCGCGCCGCTATACGCGCTGGTCGAGGGTTTCTTCCTCGGCGCGATCTCGTCGATCTTCGAGGCGAAGTTCCCGGGCATCGTGATCCAGGCGGTGATGCTGACCTTCGGCACGCTGTTCGCGCTGCTGTTCGCGTATCGCTCGGGCCTGATCAAGGCGACCGAAAACTTCAAGCTCGGCGTGGCCGCGGCGACCGGCGGCATCTTCCTGATCTACCTGGCCACCATGGTGCTGGGCCTGTTCAACATCAACATCCCCTACATCCACGAATCGGGCCTGATCGGCATCGGCTTCAGCCTGTTCGTGGTGGTGGTCGCGGCGATGAACCTGGTGCTCGATTTCGACTTCATCGAGACCGGCGTCGAGCAAGGCGCGCCGAAGTACATGGAGTGGTACGGCGCGTTCGGCCTGATGGTGACCTTGGTGTGGTTGTACATCGAGTTCCTGCGCCTGCTGTCGAAGCTGCAGTCGCGCAACTGATCCGGACGGCTCGTGTTTTGCAAAGGGCGCCTTCGGGCGCCCTTTTCTTTGCCTGGGTTTTGGAGCGCGTTACCGGGCCGCCCGCTCTCGCCCACCTTGCGGCTTGGAAGCGCCATGCAAGATGGTCCGGAAACGACGACGGCGCCCTCGGGCGCCGTCGTTGCATCGCTGCGAAACCTGTCGATCAGGCGCGGTCTTCTCAGAAGCGGTCTTCGTCGTCGGTCTCGAACTTGCCTTCGTAGCCTTCCGGCGGCGGCGGCTGGTCGCCGACGGTCCACAGGCGCTCGAGCGCGTAGAACTCGCGCACGCGCGGCAACATGACGTGGACGACGACATCGCCGAGATCGACCAGCACCCATTCGGCCTCGCGCTCGCCTTCGACGCCCAACGGCATGACGTCGAGGTTCTTGGCGAACTTGACGACTTCGTTGGCGATCGATTTGACGTGACGGGTCGAGGTGCCGGAGGCGATCACCATGTAATCGGTGACGCTGCTCTTGCCGCGCACATCGATTTCGACGACATCCTTGGCCTTGAGTTCTTCGACCGCGGCGTGGACCGTCTTGAGCAACAACGCGATCGGCGGCGGCGGGTTCGGCAGCTGGGTCTTGATGACTTGGGCTTGGCTGGTCAAGGGGAAATCGGCTCTGCGTGACGGGAAGTGTGCCGGGATTATACCGAAGCGCCGCGCAGGGCTCGCACGCCGTACAGACCATGGCGTTCTATATAGCCTGCGACGGCGGCCGGAACGTACTCGCGCCAGGGTTCTCCGGCGGCGATCAGCGAACGTACCTGGCTGGCCGATTCGGCATGGAGCGGCTGGTTCAAGCGGAAAAACCGCCCGGCCGGGGCCTGCCTGAGGGTTTCGACCTCGGCCGTCTCGCGGCCGGCTGCGAATGCGATGCGCTCGGCTTCGAGGGGGCTGCCGGGGCGCTCGGCGACGACGAAGTGGGCCAGGCCGAACAAAGCCTGCCACTCCTTCCACTGCGGCAGGTCGAGAAAACTATCGGCGCCGACCAGCAAGGCCAGCGGCTGCTCCGGGCCGACTTCGGCGCGGACCTCGCGCAGGGTCTCGACCGTGTAGGAGCGGCCCTCGCGACGCAGTTCGCGCCGGTCGACCATGAGTTCGTCCTCGCCGGCCACGGCCAGGTCGAGCATGCGCGCGCGGTGCTCGGCGCTGGCGCCGGGCAAGGCACGGTGCGGCGGATCGGCGGCCGGCATCAGGCGGACCTGCGCCCGCAGCGTGTCGCGCGCGGCGCGGGCGATCGCCAGATGGCCGTCGTGGATCGGATCGAAGGTGCCGCCGTAGAAGACCAGCAAGCCCATGGGCCGCGACTCAGGCGCCGGACACCGCGAGCAGGCGCAGTGCGCGCGGCTCGGCGACGGCCAGCAACAGGCGCTCCAGCGCGACCCAGGCATCGCCGCTCTCGCGGCCCTTGGCCATGCGGTCGACACGGCCGGCCTGGGCCAGCAAGGCCTCCCAGCGGCGGGCGTCGTGACGCTGCAGGGCGCGGCGGTACATGGGCTGCTTCGAGTCCCAGATCCGCTGCGCCTTGAATTCGGCGTTGATGTTGCCGCCGCGCGCGTTGACCCGCGCCAGGGCGGCGGTGCGCTGCAATTCCATCACCACCATGCCGAGCAAGGCCGGCACCGCCTCGCCTTCGGCGCGCAGGCCGGCGAGCATGCGCGAAACCTGCCCGCCCTGCCCGTTCATGGCCGCGTCGAGCACGCGGAACACGTCGAAGCGCGCGGCATCGGCGACCAGGGTCTGCATGCGTTCGAGATCGATGGTCTCGCCGTCGGACAACAAGGCGAGCTTGTCGACTTCCTGCGCGGCCGCGAGCAAATTGCCCTCGACGCGCTCGGCCAGACTCTGCACCGCGTCGCGGTCGGCACGCAGGCCGCGCGCGCGCAGGCGGCGCTCGATCCACTCCGGCAGTTCATGCGGCTTGATCGCCCAGGCCACGGCGATGTGGCCGACGCGGCCCACCGCCTCGCTCCATTTGCCGCCGTGCTGCTTGCTCCATTCGCCTGCGGTGATCAGCAGGTTGACGTCGTGCGGCGGGTCGGCGCAGAAATCCGAAATCACCTCGGCACCCTCTTTGCCCGGCTTGCCGCTGGGCAAGCGCAGCTCGATCAGGCGCCGGCTGGCGAACAGGCTCGGCGCGCAGAAGGCGCCGGACAAGGCGTTCCAGTCGGGTTCGCGCTGATTGCCTTCGGCCTCGTACACCTCGCGTTCGTCGATGCCCTGCTTGCGTGCGGCGGCGCGCACCGCATCGGCGGCTTCGAGCACGCGCAAGGGCTCGGGCCCGGCGATCAGGTAGACCGGCCGCAAGGCTTCGCTGTCGAGTTGGGCGAGCAGACGCTCGGGCGTCAGTTCCATGGCCGCCGACGCAGGCAGGTGACGAGGATCAACGCCGTTCGGTGACGGCGCCGATGCGGCGCAGCACCGCGGCGCTCATCTCGCGACGCATTTCGCGCATCAGGATTTCGCGTTCGCCTTCGGTACCGATCGCATTGACCGGGTTGGAGACGTAGTCGCGCGCCAGTTCGATGCTCTGGCGCGGCACCAGCGCGGTGCCGTCGGCCTTGCGCAGTTCGAAAGCCACCGCGTAGCGCAGGCTGTATTCCTGCACGCGGCCGAGTTCGTCGAGTGCGGCCGGGGTGTCGCCCCAGCGCTCCGACAACAGGTCGAGCACCGCCACTTCGCTGGAGTCGGCGGTCGCCGGCACCGCGCCGGCGCGGGTCAGCGCCTGGGCCAGGGATTCGGCGAGCGGGCTGTAGCGGTCGGCGGAGACCACCCGCACCGGACCTAGGTCCGGCGGCAGGGTCAGCGCCTGGCGTAACTGGAAACCGCAGGCCGACAGGGCCAGCACGAGGACGGCCAGCGAGGTGCGGGCAGTCGCGCGGAGAAAGGGGGTGCGAGGCGTCATGGGGCGAAGTCTGGACGAGGCGGCTTCGGGCATCAATAGGAAGCCTGAACCGCATTGGCGCCGAAGCGGTCGCAGCCGGCGCTGCGTCTGCGACCGCGTTCGGTAGGTGCGGTAATGGGCGGCGCGCCGATCCGGCGACGCCGGCGGCGCTCAGTAACCGATCGCGTGCCCGGCGAACAGCGCCTGCGGCGTCCGTGCGCCCGGCAGAGCCATCAGCCGCTCGAGCCAAGCCTGCACCGCCGGCCAGCGTTCCGGCCAGGTGCGCATCGCGAACCCGGCCGCTTCGGCCCAGGGCTCGACGGTGAAGAACAGATAGCCGCTGCAGGCGACGTCGGCGATGGTCGGCGCCTCGCCGGCCAGCCACGGCGTCCGGCTCAGCTGCGCCTGGAGGCGATCGAGATCGGCGAGCGAGCGGCGGTCGTACCAGGCCAACACCGCCGGATCGTAGTTGCCGAACTGACGACCGTAGCGCGAGTGAGCGACGTTGAGGCTGACCCGGTTGGCTTCCCACGACAGCCATTCGCGCACATGCAGGCGTTGTTCGACGGTGTCGCCGTCGAGGGCGCCGGCGCGGGTCGCCAGGTAGTCCAGGATCACGTTCGACTGGCACAGCACCAGCTCATCGATGCGCAGCACCGGCACCTCACCGTGCGCGGCGAGCTCGCGGAACTCCTGCGAACGCTGCTCGCGCGGGCTGCGGATGTCGACGTGGCGCTGCTCGAAGTCGATGCCGAGCAGGCGCAGCGCCAGCGCGACCTTGTAGCTGAAACCGGAGTCGGGGTGGCAGTAGAGGATGGGGGGCATGGGGGACGGGTTCGAGGGAGCTGGAAGGTAAGAGCTGAAAGCCAAGAGCTAAGAGCAAATCCCCCCTACCCCCCCTTTTCCAAAGGGGGGAACAGTAACAGCGGGGACGACGACCACGGCTACGGCTACGACCACGACCACGGCTGCGGCCACGGCTGCGGCGACGATTGCAGTTGCAAGGACAACGACACGACCACCCGACCGCCCTCCCCTTTGGTGAGGGGAGCCAGGGGGGATTTGCTGTTGCTGTTGCTGTTGCTCTTCGCTCTTACCAGCCCTGCCCCGCCACGCCGGATTCAGCTCGCGACGATGTTGACGATCTTGCCCGGCACCACGATCACTTTACGCACGGTCAGGCCTTCCATGAACTTGACCACGTTCGGTTCGGCCAAGGCCAAACGCTCGGCGTCTTCCTTGGCGACGTTGACCGGCACTTCGATGGTGCCGCGCAGTTTGCCGTTGACCTGCACCGCCAGGGTCACCGCGTCGCGCTGCAGCGCCGAGACGTCGACCGCCGGGAACGGCAGGTCTTCGAGCAGGGTTTCCTCGTGCCCCAGTACCTGCCACAGCGCATGACTGGCGTGCGGGGTGATCGGGTTGAGCAGCAGCACGATCGCCGCCAGCGCTTCCTGACGCAGGGCGCGGCCGTTATCGCTGGCATCGTCGAACTTGCCCAGGTGATTGAGCAGTTCCATGACCGCGGCGATCGCGGTGTTGAAGCTGTGGCGGCGGCCGTAGTCGTCGCCGACCTTCTGGATGCACTCGTGCAACTGCCTGCGCAGGGTCTTCTGCGCGGCATCGAGGGCGGACAGGTCGAGCGCCGGCGCGGCACCGTCGCCTGCGTGCTTGTGAACCATGGTCCACAGGCGGCGCAGGAAGCGCGCCATGCCTTCGACGCCGGCTTCGTTCCACTCCAGCGACTGGTCCGGCGGCGCGGCGAACATCGAGAACAGGCGCACGGTGTCGGCGCCGAACTTGCCGACCATCAGCTGCGGGTCGACGCCGTTGTTCTTCGACTTCGACATCTTCTCGGTGCCGCCGATCTGCACCGGCTGGCCGTCGGCCTTGAGCGCGGCGCCGGTGATGCGGCCGCGTTCGTCGCGCACGATCTCGACATCGGCCGGATTGATCCAGTCCTTCGAGCCATCGCCGTTGTCGCGATAGAAAGTGTCGGCGATGACCATGCCCTGGGTCAGCAGATTGGTCGCCGGCTCGTCGCTGTTCACCAGGCCCTGGTCGCGCAGCAGCTTGTGATAGAAGCGGAAATACATCAGGTGCAGGATCGCGTGCTCGATGCCGCCGATGTACTGGTCGACCGGCAGCCAGTAGTTGGCGCGGCCGTCGACCTGCTCGGAGGCGCCCGGCGAGGTGTAGCGCGCGTAGTACCAGCTCGACTCCATGAAGGTGTCGAAAGTGTCGGTTTCGCGTTCGGCCGCGCCGCCGCAGTTCGGGCAGGTGGTCTTGCGCCACTGCGGATCGGACTTGATCGGCGAAGCCACGCCGCTGAATTCCACGTCCTCGGGCAGCACCACCGGCAACTGCTCTTCCGGCACCGGCACGTCGCCGCAGCTCGGGCACAGGATCACCGGGATCGGGCAGCCCCAGTAACGCTGGCGGCTCACGCCCCAATCGCGCAGACGGTAATTGACCCGGCGCGCGCCGCGGCCTTCGCCTTCGAGTTTGGTCGCCAGCGCGTCGAGCGCCTGCTGGAAGTCCAGGCCGTCGTAATCGCCGGAATTGACCAGCCAACCGCGCTCGGTCCAGGCGCCCTGCTCGTCGATGCCGTGCTGGAACTCCTCGACCACCTGCACTGCGGCGGTGGTGCCGTAGACGTCCACCGAGGCCGCGCCGCCGAGGGCGCTGCGCATCGGGTCCTTGTGCTGGGTGGCGATGTCCTCGCCGATCTCGGCCAGCGCGTCGCGCACCGCGTCGGGCACGATCACGGTCTTGATCGGCAGTTGATAGCGCTTGGCGAATTCCCAGTCGCGCTGGTCGTGGCCGGGCACGGCCATGACCGCGCCGGTGCCGTAGTTCATCAGCACGAAGTTGGCGACGAACACCGGCAGCTCATCGCCGGTGATCGGATGAATCGCGCGCAGGCCGGTGTCGCGGCCGCGCTTTTCCTGGGTTTCCAGTTCGGCTTCGGACACGCCGCCCTGGCGCAGCTCGGCGATGAACTCGGCCAGGTCGGTGTCGCTTTGCGCGGCGAGCGCGGCCAGCGGATGCTCGGCGGCGATCGATACGAAAGTCACGCCCATCAAGGTGTCGGGACGGGTGCTGAACACGCTCATCGGTTCGACCGCGGCGCCGTTCTCGTCGCGCACCTCGAAGCGGATCTCCAGGCCTTCGCTGCGGCCGATCCAGTTGCGCTGCATGGTCTTGACCGCTTCCGGCCAGCCCGGCAGCGTGTCCAGGCCGTCGAGCAGTTCCTGGGCGTAGTCGGTGATCTTGAGGAACCACTGCGGGATTTCGCGCTTCTCGACCGGCGCGCCGGTGCGCCAGCCGCGGCCGTCGATGACCTGCTCGTTGGCGAGCACGGTCTGGTCGACCGGGTCCCAGTTGACCACCGAGTTCTTGCGGTAGGCCAGGCCCTGCTTCATCAATCGCACGAACATGCGCTGCTCGTGGACGTAGTAGCCCGGCGTGCAGGTGGCGAATTCGCGCGACCAGTCGATGGCATAGCCCATGGTCTTGAGCTGCGCCTTCATGTGGGCGATGTTGGCGTAGGTCCACTTGGCCGGCGCGGTCTTGTTCTTGATCGCGGCGTTCTCGGCCGGCAGGCCGAACGCGTCCCAGCCCATCGGCTGCAGCACGTTATGGCCGGTCATGCGCTTGTAGCGCGAGATCACGTCGCCGATGGTGTAGTTGCGCACATGGCCCATGTGCAGCGCGCCCGAGGGGTACGGCAGCATCGACAGGCAGTAGTACTTGGGCTTGTCCGACGTTTCGTCGACCTCGAACGCGCGGGTATCGTCCCAATAGCGCTGGGCGGCGGTTTCGACGCTGCTCGGGTCGAAAGCCTTGGTTTCACTCTTGGGGTCGTGCGGGGCGTGGGGGACGTCGGTAGACACAGGCGGGCATGAGCGGAAGGACAGGACCGGCAAGCCTACCGCAGCGCACCAAGGCCCGCCATGCGCGGGCCGCCGCGAACGGCGCCCCGGACCGGCCCGCAAGGCCCCGGCGGACGACACCACGCGGCCGGCACGTGTGTCCGGCCCAGCCACGAAGAAGGCCGGCCCTCGCGGACCGGCCTTCGCTTTCATGCATGGAACCGGGGCGCAGCGCCTGCGTGCAGGCGCCCGCATGCGCTCAAACGCACTCGAACGCGACGACCTGCCCCTTCTCGTTGTAGATCGGACGGACGGTTTTCCCCATCGGGCAGAACTTCGGCAGATTGCCGATGACCCCGCCCCGGGTGCGATCGGGAGCCGGTGCGGTGCGGACATCGGTGGCCTGGACGGCCCCGGACAACAGTACGGCGGCGAGCAACAGCGACAGCTTGATCATGACGGTCGACTCGTTCTGGACGAACCGGATGGATGCCGACGAAGGGCCTGTACGGCCGATGCGGGCCTCCGGTCCGGCCGGCCCGCATCGGCCCCCAACTTGCAGTCAAGCATGACCCTTGGCAACGGTGCGCGGCCGAATCGGCCGCTAAGATCGGCCAACTTCGTCCCGGAATCCGCATATGACCCGCCTCGCCGTCGCCGTCATCGCCGTCCTGTCCGCCGCCCCGGCCTACGCCGCCCCCACCGCCGCGGCCGAACCGATGGCGCTGCAATGCGGCCGCTTGTTCGACGCGCGCAGCGGCAAACTGCTGGAATCGCGCACCGTGGTGGTGCGCGACGGCAAGGTCGAGCAGGTCCTCGACGGCCGCGCCGAGGCGCCGGGTGCGCGCACGGTCGACCTGTCCGGCCACACCTGCACGCCGGGCTGGACCGACCTGCACGTGCACCTGGGCGACCAGTCCAGCCCGAAGAGCTACGAGGAAGACTTCCGCCTCGACCCGGTCGATTTCGCCTTCCGCTCGGTCGGCTACGCCAACAAGACCCTGATGGCCGGCTTCACCAGCGTGCGCGACCTCGGCGGCGAAGTGAGCCCGCACCTGCGCGACGCGATCAACCAGGGCCTGGTCGCCGGCCCGCGCATCTGGGCCGCGGGCAAGTCGATCGCCACCACCGGCGGCCACGCCGACCCGACCAACGGCTACAACGCCACGCTCTCGCATCTGCTCGGCCCGCCCGGCCCGACCGAGGGCGTGATCAATTCGGTCGACGAAGCGCGCCAGGCGGTTCGGCAGCGTTACAAGGACGGCAGCGACGTGATCAAGATCACCGCCACCGGCGGCGTGCTGTCCTATGCCAAGTCCGGCGACGCGCCGCAGTTCACCGTCGACGAGGTCAAGGCCATCGTCGACGCCGCCAAGGACTACGGTTACCGCGTCGCCGCGCATGCGCACGGCACCGAGGGCATGAAGCGCGCGGTGCTCGGCGGAGTGACTTCGATCGAGCACGGCACCTACATGACCGACGAAGTCATGTCGCTGATGAAGCAGAAAGGCACCTGGTACGTGCCGACGATCTATGCCGGACGCTTCGTCGCCGACAAGGCCAAGATCGACGGTTACTTCCCCGAAGTGGTGCGCCCGAAAGCGGCGCGGATCGGCTCGCTGATCCAGTCGACCGCGGCCAAGGCCTACAAGAGCGGGGTCAAGATCGCCTTCGGCACCGACATGGGCGTCGGCCCGCACGGCGACAACGCGCGCGAATTCCTCTACATGGTCGAAGCCGGCATTCCCGCCGCGGTGGCCCTGCAAGCCGCGACGATCCGCGCCGCCGAAGTACTCGGCGTCGACGACCAGGGCGTGATCGAAGCCGGCAAGCGCGCCGACATCGTCGCCGTGCCGGGCAATCCGCTGGAAGACATCAACGCGGTGATGAAGGTCGATTTCGTGATGAAGGACGGCCAAGTCTTCAAGCAGGCCCTGTAAGCGCCGTGCCGCGTCGGCGTTCGCAGCCCGCTCCCGCCGCAGTTCACAGAAAAGCCGCCTGTGCGCCGCGCACGGCGGCAGCGCCGCCATGCCCGTGAACTGAGTCACGGCGGGCCCGCCGCATGCGTGGCATAAGCATGGTGCCGGCCCAGCATCCGGCACAGGAGATTCAAAAGCCGCAGTACATCGAGGCCGCTCGCGCCTCCCGGCCCACGCCACATTGAAAAGGAGTTCGAATGAAATCGTTCTTGCTCATCGCCGCCGTCTGCGCGGCCGCACTCGGCAGCATGCTCTCGACGACCCAGGCCTTGGCGGGGCCGCTGTGCCCGGAATGCTTCTATCCCTATCGCGCCTGCATCCGCGCTGCGGTCACGCCGGAAGACCAACTGATCTGCGAGGCCGTCTACGACGAGTGCCGCGCGAACTATTGCGAGTTCACCGCCACCGCGAACGATGCGCTGCTGCCGCGCGAGCGCGAACAGGCCACACCGGTCAACACCGCGCGCATCGTCGATACGCGGCAAAGCGCGCGCTGAGTCCTTCGCCGCGCGTCCTCGGAAACTCCGAGGCCGCGCGCTCCAGGACCGCCGTCGCCGCAGCAAGGTCGGCCGCGGACATCGCGTCCGCGGCAGGCGCCGATACGATCGACCTTGCTGCGGCGTCGGCATCCATCATCGGAACGAATGCGCGCGACGCGCATTCGCGGCGGTCTGCGCAGCATCGAAGCCGCACCCGCCGCTCGGACCTCGCCTGTCAGTTGGCGGGTCGCTCGCTGCGCGCCGTCGCGACATAGGCGATCAGCCAGACCAGCAAGGCGAGACGTTGCGCGATGGGCGCCGGCAACACGCCCGTGTCGGCGCCGAGCACCGCGACCAGCACCAGCGCACCCGACAGCACCTCGACCGAGATCAGGCCGCGCCACGCCGGCAGGCCGCGCGCACCGATCGCGAGCAAGGCCGCGCCGGCCACGAAGGCCAGCCACCACAGCATCCACGCGGTCGCATGCAGACGGCTGGCTTGTGCATCCAGGTCGGTCGGATCGAGCGAGACCCCGCCCTGCGCCGCCCAGGCCAGGGCCGACAGGCACCACAGCCAGGCGCCGATGCGCGCCATCGCGCCGCCGCTGCGCAGGCGCTCGCGCAGACGCCACGCCACCACTGCCAACAACAGCCCGGGCACCACGAAGCCGAGCAGGTTGAAGGCGGCCGCATGGGCGATGCCGTCGGCGCCGAGCAGACCCGGCGGATGCAAGCGATGCGAATAGCCCTCCAGCGCCGCGCCGAAACCAAGCAAGGCGCCGAGGCAGCACAAGGCCGCCGCCAACGCGAGCGCCTGCATGCGGTCGCGGCCTATGCTTGTGCCGGTGTTGCCTGCGCCGCTGTCGGCCGCGGCCGCCGCCGGGCCGGTGTTCGATTTCGATGAGCGCTTCATCGCGCCATGCTAGCGTGCGCACCCGCGGCGCGCGCTTGCCTTGCGCCCGATCGCCCCCACTTCGGGTTCCAACCCGCGCACCACGCAGACGAGCCAGACGATGACCGCAACCGCCAAGCCCCACGTCTTCGACGCCACCGCCGATCGCTTCCAGGAAGAGGTGCTGCAGAAGTCCCTGCAGGTGCCGGTCCTGATCGATTTCTGGGCCGAATGGTGCCAGCCGTGCAAGACCCTGGGCCCGATCCTGGAAAAGCTGGCGGCCGACTACAACGGCGCTTTCGAGCTGGCCAAGGTCGACGTCGAGGCCGAGCAGCAGCTCGGTGCCGCGTTCCAGATCCGCTCGATCCCGACCGTGTTCCTGGTCAAGGGCGGCCAGTTGGTCGACGGCTTCGCCGAAGCCCTGCCGGAAAGCGCGGTGCGCGAATTCCTCAAGCACCACGGCATCGAGCCGGCCGAGGCCGCACCGGTCGAAGAAGCCGTCGCCGAGCCCGCCGCGGCCGACCCGCACGATGAAGTGGTGCGCCTGCGCCACGAAGTCGCCGAGCAGCCCGACAAGGCCGAACTCAAGCTCGACCTGGCCCTGGCCCTGCTCGCCACCGGTGCCGCCCAGGAATCGGAGCAGTTGCTCGACGCCCTGCCGGCCAACCTCGCCACCGACGACCGCAGCCTGCGCGCCCGCGCCCGCCTCGGCTTCCTCGCCGTGAGCAAGGACGCGCCGCCGGTGCAGACGCTGGAGGCCGCCATCGCCGCCCAGCCCGAAGACCTGCAGGCCCGCTACCTGCTCGGCGCGCGCCTGCTCGCCGGCGGCCACGACCAGGCCGCCCTCGAACAGTTCATCGAGCTTCTGCGCCGCGACCGCGCCTACCAGGACGGCTTGCCGCGCAAGGCTTTGATCGACGCCTTCAAGGTGGTCGAAGACCAGGACCTGGTCGGCCAGTACCGCCGCAAGATGGCCTCGCTGCTGTTCTGACTTGGCCGGCAGCCTCGGCATACGGCCTGCATACGGCCGGCCTGCCGGGGCCGCCAGCCGAGGCGAAGGCTTGACTATACGCATCCGTATGGCAGGCTAGGCCGGCCTTCGCCACCGTTGCCCCATGAAAGCCAACACCCTGCGACACGGCCTCAATCTGTGGCCGCCGTTCCTGTTTTCCGGCATCCACGTCGCCGCGATCGCCCCGGATTACCGCCAGGCCACGGTCGAGCTGCGCATGCGCCCCTGGAACCGCAACTACGTCGGCACCCATTTCGGCGGCAGTCTGTTCTCGATGACCGACCCGTTCTGGATGCTGTTGGCGATGAACGCCCTCGGCCGCGAGTACATCGTCTGGGATCGCGCCGGCTCGATCGAATTCGTCAAACCCGGGCGCGGCACCGTGCGCGCCGAATTCCGTCTCGACGACGCGGTGCTCGACGAGCTGCGCACGGCCACCGCCGGCGGCGACAAATACCTGCGCTGGTTCGACACCGACGTGGTCGACGCCGGCGGCGAAGTAGTCGCCAAGATCCGCAAACAACTGTACGTGCGGCGCAAGCGCGACAAACCCGGCTCGGGAAGCGCCGAAACCGGCTGATCCCCGCACCATTCCGCCCGCTGCGCGGACGTATGGTGCGATTCGCGCCCCGCGATTGTTGACCGATTGCTCATCTCCAAGCGGATCGAATGCGGCGCCAGTGGACCAAGGTCCAGCGTCCTCTCTACTTGTCATGGCGGGCCGGCAAGAAGCACACTAGCCGCTTACGCGGGCACTGCGACAGCGTATGCTGTGCAGTCGCGACACGGGGCCGCGAATGTCGATCACCACAACGCAATCCGATGAACCCAGCGCGCCGATGCCGGAGATTCCCGGCTATCGACTGCGCCAGATCATCAACCACGGCGGCTTGTCCACGGTCTACCTGGGCGAGCAAATCGCGCTTGGCCGCGAAGTCGCCATCAAGATCATGCTGCCGCACGCGCTGGCCGACGAAGTCAGCCGCCGCCGCTTCGAGAACGAAGTCCGCACGATCGCGCGCCTGGAACATCCGCACGTCGTCGGTATCCACGAAGTCGGCCGCACCCGCGAGGGCCTGCCCTACTACGCCATGCCGTTCCTGCCGCGCGGCCACCTGGGCAAGCGCATCGAGCAGGGTTTCGCGCGCGGCGAAGCCGAGGTCATTTCCATCATCGAGCCGCTGCTGTCGGCGCTCGAATACGCTCACTCGCGAGGCGTCGTCCATCGCGACGTCAAGGCCGAGAACGTCCTGTTCGACATCACCGAGCGGCCGCTGCTGGCCGACTTCGGCATCGCGCTGCGCCGCGGTTTCGGCGCGCGCATGACCGCAACCGGCCTCGCCGTGGGCAGCACCGCCTACATGGCGCCGGAGCAGGCGCGCGGCGAAGAAGTCGACGGCCGCGCCGACCTCTACAGCCTCGGCGTGCTGTGCTGGGAAATGTTGACCGGCCGCTTGCCGTTCGAAGCGCAGGATGCGTTGTCGATGGCGGTCATGCACGCGCAGAACCCGATTCCGAAACTGCCGCCGCCGCTCAAGCACTGGCAGCGTTTCATGAACCGCGCCCTGGCCAAGCAGCCCGACCAGCGTTTCAGCGACGCCGCCGAAATGGCCGCGGCGGTCAGCGAGATCAAGCACCGCGGCGAACTCTCGCGTTTCGGCCGGGTGGCCGCGCAGCTGCGTCCGCTCAAGCGCTGGGTAACCCCGGCCTGGGCCGGCCTGGCGGTGGTCGCGATCGCCGTGGTCAGCATCGCCTTCGCCCTCAACCGGGTCGAGAAGGACGGCTTCTTCCGCGCCGAACTGCCCAGCGCCAACAAGAGCGGTGCGGCCCGGATCGACAACGACCCTACCCAGGCGATGATGGCGCCGCTGCCGCAGGCGCCGCTGCAGGAGTCGCTGCAGAACGCCCGTACCTACATCACCCAGGGCCGCCTGGCCTCGCCGGCCGACGCCAATGCCTACAACAGCCTGCTCACCGCCTGGCATCTCGACAGCACCAGTCCCGAGGTCGGCGTGGTGGTCGGCGAACTCACCCAGGCCTTCGCCGACGAGATGGCGCGCGACCTGCGCGAAGGACGCGACCAGCGTGCGCGCGAGCACCTGGTCAACGCCACCGCGCTCGGCCAGCAGACCGGCACCGCCGACTCGGCCGCACAACGCAGCCTGCGCGAGAAAGCCGCGCAAGCCTTGGAAACCCGCCTGGAACAGGCCGCACATCGCGGCGACGGCGCCGACGCCGGGCGGGTGATCGCGCTGGCCGACGAATTCGGCCTGCCGCGCACCGTTTCCACCCGTTTGATTGCGCAAGCGCGCGGCGTTGCAGGCGACGGCACGGTCGCGCGCGGCGTGGCCACGGTCGGCGCGGCCGCGCCGGCCAGCAGCGTCGCAGTGAGTTTCAACCCGCGTCCGGTCAGTCGCGGCGAGTACGCACGCTTCGTCGGCGCCAATCAGCGCGCACCGGCGCTGTGCCGTGAGCGCGCGTCCTTGCTGCGGGTGATCGCGCCGAAGGATTGGAAGGCGCCGGGCTTCGACCAGACCGAGACCGAACCGGTGGTCTGCGTGTCGACCGCCGACGCCGAGGCTTATGCACGCTGGTACAGCCAGCAGACCGGCCGCCACTATCGCCTGCCGACCGCCGACGAAGCCCAGCGCATGTCCGGCGGCAGCGGTCGCGCGCTGTCGATCTGGTCCGGCGATTGCGGCCGCAGTTGCCAACAGCGCCAGGTCGGCGGCAGCTCCTGGCGCAGCGGCTCGGCCCTGCGCCCGCTCAGCGCCACCCGCGGCTACGACGACGTCGGCTTCCGCTTGGTGCGCGAACGCTAAGCCGCTCGGGCTGAGGGGCGGCGATCGTCGCGACCTGAAGCGAAATCCCTCGCGCCAGCTAGTCGCACCCGACCTCGAACGACATCGGGCACCGCCCCCTTTGCAAAGGGGGCGAATTTTCGAGGGGCGACTTTCGAGCGGGGCACACCATCGGAGGTATATCGTCCCCCCCTTTGAAAAAGGGGGCGAACTTTCAAAGGGGGCGAACTTTCGAATGGGGCGAACTCTCAAACGGGGCGAATCATCGGGCGCATAACGTCCCCCCTTTGGAAAAGGGGGGCCAGGGGGGATTTGCTTCTGAACACCGCAGCCGATGAGGGTTCGCGCAATCAGCGTATGCGCAGTCCGCATGTTCTCCGCCGCCGTCCCCTACAATCCGCGCCATGCGCATGTCCAACCTGCAACGCCTGTTTCTCACCGGCCTGTTGACCCTGCTGCCGATCTGGCTGACCTGGGTCGTGGTCAAGTTCGTGTTCGTGCTGCTGTCCGACACCAGCCGTCCACTGATCGGCCCGCTGCTCAACAACCTCGCGCTCGGCTACCCGCACACCCTGGGTTGGTTGAACGATCCGTGGGTACAGACCGCAATCGGCCTGATCGCCACGCTCGGGGTGATCCTGCTCTCGGGGGTGATGACCCGGCGGGTGATCGGCCAGACCGTGCTGCGCTGGTTCGAGTCGCTGATCAAGCGCATCCCGCTGGCCAGCACCATCTACGGCAGCGCGCGGCAGTTGCTCGACATCCTGCAGACCAAGCCCGACGGCACCCAGCGCGTGGTGCTGATCGACTTCCCGCACAACGAGATGAAGTCGATCGGCTTCGTCACCCGGGTCATGCGCGAGCAAGGCACCGGGCGCGAACTGGCCGCGGTGTACGTGCCGACCACGCCGAACCCGACCTCGGGTTATCTGGAGATCGTGCCGGTGGAAAAGATCACTCCGACCGACTGGACCGTCGACCAGGCGATGAGCTTCATCATCTCCGGCGGCGCGGTCTCGCCGGAATCGATTCCGTTCTCGGTGCCGTCGCCGGCCGCGCCGAACCCGCAGGAGCCGCAGGAGCCGCAAGCATGAAGCCACGTCACTTGCTGCACCTGGCCGCGCTCCTGCTCGCCTGCATCGGCTTCGCCGCCGCCGCGGTCGCCGCGCCCGCGGCCTTGACGCCGCACCGCGTCGCCCTCGACGACGGCCGCAGCTTCAGCCTCAACCTGCCGGCCGACCTGGAAATCGTGCCGGCGGTGCAAGGCCTCAAGCGCGTGCGTTTCTTCGCCCGCAGCCCGGACGGGCGCTTGTTCGTCACCGACATGCACGACCTCAGCGACAACCGCCGCGGCCGCGTCTACGCGCTCGACGATTGGGACGAGCAGCGCGCGCGTTTCGGCAAGGTCTCGGTTTATCTCGACAAGCAGCGCAATCCCAACAGCGTCGCCTTCCACACCGATGCGCAGGGCCAGTCCTGGCTGTACCTCGCCAACACCGACAAACTGCAGCGTTACCGCTACCGCAACGGCGACCTCAAGCCCGCTTCCGAACCCGAAACCCTGGCGAGCTTCCCCGACTACGGCCTGAGCTACAAATACGGCGGTTGGCACCTGACCCGCACGCTGGCCTTCGGCGACGGCAAGCTCTACGTCTCGGTCGGCAGCAGTTGCAACGCCTGTATCGAGAAGGAAGACGTGCGCGCCGCGGTGCTGCAGATGAACCCCGACGGCAGCGGCCGCCGTATCTACGCGCACGGCCTGCGCAACGCGGTCGGCCTGTTGTTCCGCGATGGCCAGCTGTACGCGACCAACCAGGGCGCCGACCACCTCGGCGACCAGAAACCCGACGAGACCATGTTCGCGCTGCGCGACGGCGCCGACTACGGTTGGCCGTTCTGCTATCACAGCAAGGGCCGCGCGTTCACCGACCCGAAGTTTCCGCGCAAACCCGGCTGCGCCGTGGTACCGAAGCCGTTTGCGTCTTTCCCCTCGCATGCCTCGGCACTCGGCCTGAGCTGGTTTCCGCCCGCCGACGGCGCGCTGCTGCAGAACGAATACCTGGTCGCCCTGCACGGCGGCAGCAAGCTCAGCCTCGATCACGGTTACCGCATCGTCCGGGTCGGCGCCGACGGCCGCAGCGGCGGCGAACTGGTCAACGGTTTCCTCGCCAAAGGCAAGGTGCACGGCCGCCCCTGCGACGTGCTGCAGGCCGGCCGCGACCGCTTCTTCTTCAGCGACGACAAAAGCGGGGTGATCTATTACGTGAGGCCCAAGCGATGAGCGCCTCCGGCATAGAGACCACGGCCGCTATCCCAAGCGCCGGCGGCGAAGGCACGCGCACTCTGCAGGACCGCGCACTGCGTCTGTTCATCGTCCTGTCGGCGTTTTTCTGCGTCAACGCCGCCCTGGCCGAGTTCATCGGGGTCAAGATCTTCGCCCTCGAAGACACCCTCGGCATCGCCCCGCTGCAATGGAATCTGTTCGGCCAGACCGGCTCGCTGAACTTCACCGCCGGCACCCTGCTGTGGCCGGTGGTGTTTTTGATGACCGACGTCATCAACGAGTTCTTCGGCCGCCGCGGCGTGCGCCTGATCTCCTGGCTCGCGGCGATGTTGATCGCCTACGGTTTCGTGTTCGCCTTCGCCGCGATCGCGCTGGCGCCGGCCACATGGTGGGTGCAGGCGGCGCAGGCCCAGGGCGTGCCGGACTACCAGGCCGCGTTCGCGGCGATCTTCGGCCAGGGCTTGTGGAGCATCGGCGGCTCGCTGGTCGCCTTCATGGTCGGTCAGCTGATCGACGTCGGCGTGTTCCACCGCATCCGCAGCCTCACCGGCGAGAAACACATCTGGCTGCGCGCGACCGGCTCGACCGCGGTCTCGCAATTGGTCGACAGCTTCGTCGTGCTCTACATCGCCTTCGTGCTCGGCCCGCAGCATTGGCCCATCCCGCAGTTCCTCGCCATCGGCTCGGTCAACTACGTCTACAAGATGCTGGCCGCGTTCGCGATGATCCCGCTGATCTATCTGCTGCGCATGTGGATTCACCGCTACCTCGGCGAAGCCCGCGCCCGCCAGTTGCGCGACGAGGCGGCGGCGGACTGAGCCGCCGCCAGGCAAGCGCGGCTCAGCCCAGCCCCATGGCCTTGCGTATCCGCTCACGTAGCTGACGAATTCCACCCGAGCGTGCTGTGGGAGCGCGGCCTGCTGTTCTATGCGCGCGACATCGGCCGCCCCAGCGATTTCTATCGAACCCGCCTGCAATTGCCCGATCTGGAGGACTGAAAGCAGAGCTGCCGAGCGCCAACCGAGCGCTCATAACCGCGGTTGCGCGAGCGCCATCGCGCTCGCGCATGACCTTCGGCTCATGCCCCCGCCGGGCATGCGCGAGAGCCTGCGGGTCCGTCCGTCCGCATCGGCCAAGACATGACTCCGCTTCCGTTCCGCCGTCCGGGCCCGCGCCCGGTCCGCCTCGCCCTGTCCGTCGCGCTCGCCGCGGCGCTGTGCCTCGCTTTACCCGCCGCTGCCGCCGTAGCGGACGCACCCGCCGCCCCGGCCGCGGCGCCCAAGCTCACCGTGCAGACCAAGGGCGAAAAGCTCAACCGCCTGTACGAGCAGTACTGGGAAGAAAACCTCAAGCTCAACCCGCTGCGCGCCACCGCCCAGGGCGACACCCGCTACAACGACCAGTTGCCCAACTTCCTCAGCGCCGAGTTCCGCAAGCGCTCGCACGAGTTCTCCGAACGCTGGCTCAAGACCATCGAATCGGTCGGCTCGCAGGGGCTGTCCGACCAGGACCTGCTGAGCTACGAGATCTTCGTGCGCGAAATGAAGATCAACCTGGAATCGGATCGTCATCCGTCCTGGCTGCAACCGGTCAACCAGTTCTACAACTTCGCCGCCAGCATCGCCCAGCTCGGCTCCGGCACCGGCTCGCAGCCGTTCAAGACCGCCGCCGACTACGACGCCTGGCGCAAGCGCGCGGCCAAGGTGCCGGCGGTGTTCGACCAGCTCATCGCCAACAGCCGCGAAGGGGTCAAGCGCGGCGTGGTGCAGCCTAAGGCGCTGATGACCAAGGTGTTGCCGCAGTTGGATGCGCTGATCAAGGACGACCCCACCGCGACCCTGTTCTGGAAGCCGGTGACGACCTGGCCGGCCGGCTTCTCCGAGGCCGACAAGACCCGCCTGAGCGCCGACTACCGGCAGATGATCGAAACCGAGCTGATGCCGGCCTACCAGCGCCTGCGCGACTACATCGCCGACGACTACCTGCCGCATGCGCGCGACAGTGCCGGGCTCGGCGCCCTGCCCGGCGGCGAAGCCTGGTATGCATTCAACGCGCGCCGTTCCACCACCACCACGATGACCCCGGCCGAAATCCACCAGATCGGCCTGGACGAAGTCGCGCGCATCCACGGCGAGATCGGCAAGATCCGCGGAGAAGTGAAGTTCCAGGGTTCGCTGCAGGACTTCTTCAAGTTCATGCAGAACGACCCGCGCTTCACCTTCAAGGACGAGCCGGCGCTGCTCACGCACTACCGTGGCCTGGAAGCGCGCATCGACAAGAAGATTCCGCAGTTGTTCTCGCTGACGCCGAAGGCGTCGTTCGAAATCCGTCCGGTCGAAGCCTTCCGCGCCCAGTCCGCCGCCGGCGGCTCCTACATGCGTCCGAGCGAGGACGGCACGCGTCCGGGCATCTTCTACGTCAATACCTTCGACCTGCCGACCCGCAAGACCTGGGACGCCGAAGACCTGTATCTGCACGAAGCCATCCCGGGCCATCACTTCCAGCTCGCCTTGCAGCAGGAACTGACCGGCCTGCCGAAGTTCCGCCGCTTCGGCGGCGAAACCGCCTTCAGCGAAGGCTGGGGCCTGTACGCCGAATCGCTCGGCAAGGAGCTCGGCGTCTACGCCACGCCTTACGACTATTTCGGCTATCTGCAGAACGAGTTGTGGCGCGCGATCCGCCTGGTCGTCGACACCGGCCTGCACAGCAAGGGCTGGACCCGCGAACAGGTGATCGCCTACATGCTCGACAACTCGGCCGAGAGCGAAACCCAGTCGACCGCCGAAGCTGAACGCTACATGGCCATTCCCGGCCAGGCGCTGGCCTACAAGATCGGCGAGCTCAAGATCATGGAGCTGCGCAAGCGCGCGCAAAGTCAGCTCGGTCCGCGCTTCGACATCCGCGAGTTCCACGCCGAAGTGCTCAAGGACGGCTCGGTGCCGCTGGACGTGCTCGATCGCAAGATCGATCGCTGGATCCGAACGAAACAAGGTTGAACAACCGGCGAGCTCGAACGAAGCCGGCTTGAACGAGGCCGGCTTGAACGAGGCGGGTCCGGAGCTCGCGGACCCGGCGCCCGGCCTCCCGGCATGACGGGAGGCCGACGCCGCCGAAGGCCTGCGCCACGCGGGCAACGGTGCCGTATGGCACTAATGTGCTTTGTGACTCACTGGGTTTCTGTTCATCTGCGCGGTCCCTTCCCGGCTTCCCCCGCGGACCGCCTTTCGGGCAGGATGAGGACCGGCCCACCTGGATCGCCTCGCCTGCCGAACCCCTGTCCCGCCCTCATGAGCCCAGCCCCTGCGGGTTTCGCCCGCTTGCCCGGCCGGCTTCGTCCTGGCCGCCCCGAGCGGTTGGCCAGAGGCACCGGTGCAAGGCGACCCGGGCCGGCTCTCCGGTTGGACCGGAAGCGGCGGCCGAACCGGTCGACAGCAGAAAAAGTGTGACTGACACCGCATAATTAGCGGTTGTTGCGCCTCGTTGCCGACGGTGCCCACCCACCCAGCCTCGGAATACGGATGTCCCACATTCCAGCGCCCCAATCTTTCGCCGCCGCGCGCGCCGCATGGCGCAGTCTTGCCGCTTTCGCTTTCAGCCGCCGCCGTTTCGCCGTCCTCTCGGCGGTAGCGCTGCTCGCCTGCACCGGCCTCGCCCAGGCGCAGGACTGGAGCTATCGCGTGCGCCCCGGCGATACCCTCTGGGACCTCGGCGCCAAGCACCTCAAGAACGGCATCAACTGGCGCCGCTTGCAGGAACACAACCGCATCTCCGATCCCTATCACCTGCCGCCGGGCACGCGCATGTTGTTCCCGGTCGGCTGGCTGCGCATCGAACCGGCCAAGGCGCGCGTCATCGCCGTGCGCGGCGCGGTCAACCTGCTGAGTTCGGAGAAAGCCGCGGCCACCCTGGTCGTCGAAGGCATGCGCATCGGCATCGGCAGCCGCGTCGAAACCGGCCCCGGCGCCAGCGCCACGCTCGAGTTCGCCGACGGCTCGCGGCTGATGATCCAGGACAACAGCCGCATCTCCTTCGACGAGCTCAGCAGCTACGGCAGCACCGG
Organism: Lysobacter sp. CA196; assembly: GCF_052078695.1. NCBI lineage: Bacteria > Pseudomonadati > Pseudomonadota > Gammaproteobacteria > Lysobacterales > Lysobacteraceae > Lysobacter > Lysobacter sp. CA196. The sequence goes on from NZ_JBQJIN010000001.1 coordinate 646,416, forward strand.
CATGGTCGATACGCGCATGCGTTTGCAGCGCGGCCGCACCTTGAACCGGGTGATCCCGGCCAAGGGCCCGGCCTCGCGCTACATCATCGACACGCCGTCGGCGACCTCGAGCGTGCGCGGCACCCACTTCCGGGTCAGCGCCGGCGACGAGGGCGCGGCCGACGCGACCGAAGTGCTGGAAGGCAAGGTCGCGGTCGGCAACCAGCGCACCCAGGTGATGGTGAACCCCGGCTTCGGCACGGTCGCCGCCGCCGGCGCGGCGCCGTCGGCGCCGATCCAGTTGCTGCCGGCGCCGGCCCTCGGCGCCGCGCCGCTCGAACAACTGCCCGCGACCATCGCCTGGTCGCCGGTCGAAGGCGCGGTCGCGTATCGCGTCGAAGTGGTGCGCGACGACGCCCCGGAAGTGCTGTTGTTCGAAGCCCACACCCGCGACACCCGCCAGCGCATCGACGATCTGCCGGCCGGGCGCCAGCGGGTGCAGGTGCGCGCGGTCGCCGCCAACGGGCTCGGCGGCCGCGACAGCGCCCGGGTCTTCACCGTCAACGATCAGCCGGCGCCGCCGCTGACCATCAGCCCGCTCGACGGCCAGCGGCTCCACCTGCCGCGTCCGCGTTTCGAGTGGACCCATGCCGACGGCGCCGAACGCACCCGCCTGCAGATCGCCGCCAACGAGCAGTTCGGCCAGCCGCTGATCGACACCGAAATCGCCGGCCAGCGTTTCCGCCCGTCCGAATCGCTCGCACCCGGGAAGTACTACTGGCGCGTGGCCTCGCGCGACGGCAACGGCCATGCCGGCCGCTACGGCAACGTCTTGCCGTTCGAGATCAGCGACGCGCCGGTCGATCCCGGCCTGGAAGCGCCGCAGGCCGCAAAGGGTATGCTGACCCTGCGCTGGCAGAAGGGCGAGCCGGGCCAGCGCTATCGCGTCCAGATCGCGCGCGAACGGGACTTCTCCAAGCTGCTGCTCGAACAGGTGGTGGACGTGCCGCAGATCGAACTCAAGCGCCCCGGCGGCGGAACCTGGTACGTACGCGTGCAGAACATCGAAGACGACGATTACGCCGCGCCCTACGGACCGCCGCAGGAAATCCGCCTGCCCTGCCGGGTCTGCTACGGCGCGGGCGCCGCCGGCGCCTTGCTGCTGTTGCTGAGCCTATGACCCCAACGGCCCGGTCCTGGCTGTTACGAGGTGGCGCAGCCCTGCTCGCCGCCGGCCTGGCCGCGCTGTTGACCGTCACCGGCGCGGCCACGCGCCTGGACGACGTGTTCTACGACCTGCACCTGTCGAACTGGGGTTACGCGCCCGACGACGACGTCGTCATCGTCGCCATCGACGACCGCAGCCTGAACGAACTCGGGCAGTGGCCGTGGCCGCGCGACATCCATGCGCAGATGCTCGACCGCCTCGGCTACGCCGGCGTGCGCGGCGTCGCGCTCGACCTGGTGTTGGCCGAACCCGACCGCACCGGCGACGGCCACGACGCCGCCCTGGCCGCGTCGATGCGCCGGGTCGGCCGGGTGGCGCTGCCGGTGACCACCGCGCCGTTGCGCCAGAACGGGCCGCTGGTGGAAGTGCTGCCGACCCCGTTGATCGCGACCGCCGCGACCACGCTCGGCCACACCGACATCGAGCTCGATACCGAAGGCACCACCCGCGACATGTACCTGCAGGCCGGCCTGGGCGAATCGCGCTGGTCGGCGCTCGGCCTGGCCCTGATCGGGCTGGAACCGAACGCCGCGCCGCATCCCCTGCCCGGCCTGCGCCGTCCCGCCTGGGTGCAGGGCTCGCCGTACCAGCAGACCCGCGACCATCGCGTGCGCATCCGCTTCGCCGGGCCGCCCGGCACCTTCGGCCAGGTCTCGTATTCGGACGTGCTCAACGGCGAAGTGCCGGCCGAGCTGTTGCGCGGCCGCTGGGTCGTGGTCGGCGTGACCGCCAGCGGCCTGGCCCCGAGCTATCTCACCCCGATGTCCGACGTGGTGCGCATGGACGGCGCCGAGTACCAGGCCAACGTCATCGAGATGTTGCTGCACGACCGCACCATCGTGCCGATGCGGCCGCTGTGGCAGGCGCTGCTCGCCGCGGTCATGTTGTTCGCGGTGGTGTTGCTGATGCTGCATCCGCGCTTCCAGCGCCCGTTGCTGGTGACCGGCGTGGCCGCGCTGGCGACCGCGTTCGGCAGCATCGCGCTGCTGCGCCTGGGCAATGTCTGGTTCGCGCCGGCGACCACCATCGCGATGATCGCGCTGGCCTATCTGCTGTGGATGATCGCCCACCTGCGCCATTGGCGCCGCGAGGCCAATCTCGACACCCTGACCCGGCTCGGCAACCGCCGCCGTTTCGATCATGTGCTGCAGAGCGAACTGGCCAGCGCCCGGCGCACCCGCACGCCGCTGTCGCTGGCCCTGGTCGACGTCGATTTCTTCAAGGCCTACAACGACTCCGAAGGTCACCGCGCCGGCGACAAACTGCTGCGCCAGATCGCCGAGATCATCGCCTCGCACGCGCGCCGCCCGCGCGACCTGGCCGCGCGTTTCGGCGGCGACGAATTCGCGGTGATCCTGCCCGACACCCACGTCGAAGGCGCCGCGCGCGTCGCCGACGGGATCCTGGAAGACATGCGCAAGCTCGACGCGCGTTACGGCGAAGGCCATATCGACCAGCGCGTCAGCCTCAGCATCGGCCTGTACACCTGCGTGCCCGGCGTACACACCCACGTGCGCACCTTGTTCGACGGCGCCGACTCGGCGCTGTATCGCGCCAAGGAAAACGGCCGCGACCGCCGCGAGGCGAATCGGCTCGGCGAAGTCTGAGCGAAGCGACACTGTGTGCGAACCACGCCTGCCGCCATGGCGATGGCGGCAGGTCGTCGTTGCGGCCCTCGCAGGCCTCGAACGAAGCTAGAACGAGTTGAAGATATCCGCGCCGGCGAGGATGTGATCCCAGTCGTACTGCGAGTTCGGCCGCGACAGATGCCATAACGTGCGTAGGCCGGCCCCCGACGGCGAATCCAGGCAGGTTCCGGTCCAGGCGGTAATGCTGCCGATCGGCCCCCAGCGCACGCTGAAAGCGATGGTGACCGCATTGTTCATGCCCGGCGCCGGCGGAGACGAATTGACCCAGCCGATCAGCGGATACGCGCCGGGCGCGCCGCTGCTGGTCTTGTACTGGCCCTCGATCGCGCCGCTGCTCCGGTTGAAGGAGGTGATCTTCATCTCCGAGCCCATCCGGTTGCGCCACAAACCCACCGGGTTGCCGCAAGTCACCACCGCCGCGGCTTCGGCCGCCTGCTTCTGCGGTTTCTTCGCCGACACACTGCCGCTGACCGCGAACAAGCCGAGAAGAACGAAAACTGCTCCTGCACGTTCCATGTTGCCTCCTGTCATAAGGCGGCGAGAGCGCCGCGATTTTCAAACGATGTCGAATCGCATCCACGCATCCGGCGCAGAGCGCCGACTGCGATGGCCCGGAACCATTCGGGAACGCAACGGCGCGACGCCCTCGGGCGGCCGTTGTCTGTGCGAAGCGTTCGGCAAAGTGTCCGGCGATCGGAACGGCCGAACCAGACTGCCGGCGGACCACCCTGTTGCGCGCCGTGTTCGCTTGCATCGAACGCGAACCACCGCAGGCCTGCTACTACGCTCGCTAACGCCGGCACGGCTCGAAACGCTCGAACCGCGATTGGGCGCACGCTTCGGGCTGAATATCGAAACCTCGCCGCGCATCCGCATGCGAACCGGACATGCAACGTGATGCACGTCGCGAATCCGTGACGTTCGCGCACCGCCGACCGCGCATCGGCAAGACCGGTGCGAAACGCCGATGCGATCGGCTATCCCTCATAACGAAAAGGGCCGGCAATGCCGGCCCTTTTCGTTCATCGATGACGAACCCGCTAAGCGGATCGATCAACCGGCGTTGCGGTCGCGACGCTGGCCGGGCTGCGCGCCTGCGCCGCCGCGGTGCTGCTTCGGACCGGCATGCGCGTGACGCGGCGCCGGCTTGCCGTGCGGACGATGCGCCGGCTTACGCGGTCCATTATTGCCGCGGTTGTTGCCGCCCGGGCTGCGCGCGCCCGGCGCATCCGAACCCATGCGGATCGGACGCGACGGCTCGTAGCCGGGCACCGTCACCATTTCGATATCGTCCTTGAGGATGCGCTGGATCTGGCGCAGCAGGCCGCCTTCGTCGGGCGAGACCAGCGACAGCGCTTCACCGGTGGCGCCGTTGCGGCCGGTGCGGCCGATGCGGTGCACGTAGTCCTCGGCGACCATCGGCAGATCGAAGTTGATCACCAGCGGCAGGCTCGGGATGTCGAGACCGCGCGCGGCGACGTCGGTGGCGACCAGCACGCGGGCCTTGTTCGCCTTGAAGTCGCGCAGGGCTTTCTGGCGCTGGGCCTGGCTCTTGTTGCCGTGGATCGCGACCGACTTGAGGCCGGCTTCTTCCAACTGCTCGGCCAGGCGGTTGCAACCGTGCTTGGTGCGGCCGAACACGATCACCTGATCGTTCGGGCGCTTGGCCAGGATGTCGATCAGCAGGTCGCGCTTGCGGCCGCCGTCGACCGGATGCACGCGGTGGGTGATGGCATCGGCGACCAGGCTGTTGGCGGCGATCTGCACCTGCTGCGGATTGCGCATGAACTCCAGCGCAAGCTGCTTGATCTGGGTTTCGAAGGTGGCCGAGAACAGCAGCGTCTGGCGCGACTGCGGCAGGCGGCCGAGGATGCGCTTGATCGCCGGCAGGAAGCCCATGTCGAGCATGCGGTCGGCTTCGTCCATGATCAGCATCTCGACGCCGTCGAGCTTGGCGCTGCCGCGCTCGAGGTGGTCGATCAGGCGGCCCGGCGTAGCGACGAGCACGTCGACGCCGCGGCGCAGCGCATCGAGCTGCGGGCCCATGCCGGCGCCGCCGAAGATGGCGTGGATGTTGAGGCGCAGGTACTTGGCGTAACCGCGCAGGCTGTCGCTGACCTGCAGCGCGAGTTCGCGGGTCGGCGCGAGGATCAGCACGCGCGGCTTGCGCTGGGTGTTGCCCTGGGTGGTGGCGAGGCGGTGCAGCAGCGGCAGGCCGAAGGCCGCCGTCTTGCCGGTACCGGTCTGGGCGCCGCCAAGCAGGTCGTGGCCGGCCAGCGCGAGCGGGATGGCCTCGCTCTGGATCGGCGTCGGCGTGGTGTAGTTCTGTTCGGAAAGGGCGCGCAGCAACGCGGGCGCAAGCCCGAGCGATTCAAACGTCATGTTGGAACTCCAGTGGTTCGCGATGCAGCCTCCCCCGGCGCCCGTCGAAACGGGCGCACGATCGAGACGATCGCGTGATGACCCCAGCGTTCCCTTGAACCGCGCTGCGAGTATCTGATTTGACGGCGCCGGATGCTCCGGGCCGTGTCTGCGCTACGAAAGACGTGCGGGATAAAAAGTCGCGCCGGCGAATCCGAGAACTCGGTGCGGGGCGACAGGCAACCTGGGAAACGTACCCTTGCGGGGAGGCAGCCGTGCGCTGAACGGGGCGAACTGTACGCGAAAGCCCGTGAAACCGCCAGCTGCGGCGGTTGGCGGGTGTTAGCGGGCGGTCATACGTGGGGGGCGGAGGCCTTGCCGTGGGTGGGTTTGGGGTGGCCGGGGCGGCAGGCGCGCCGTCGGGGCTCGCGATGGGCCGGGCGGGTTGGTCCGGTTGTCGGGCCTTGGCCAGGGCGGCGGCCCGGGTCCATTTTGAGTTGCATTCGTTCGGGTCGGTAACCTGAAGTTGCATTTTGGCGGTCGTCTGCTTGGGGGCCGTCGCCTGCTTCTATTCGGTGGTTGGGGCGCCGCGAGGTCGCGGCAACGCGGTCGCGGCTTGCGCCGCTCCTACCGCGTAGCGGGCGGAAGCTCTGCTCTTGACCTTAAGAAGGGATACTTGCGAATCCTTCCTCTGTAGGAGCGGCGTGAGCCGCGACCGCGACCTCTCAATCTCGCGCCGGCGCCAGCCGCAGCCTGTCAGGGTAGGAGCGGCGCAAGCCGCGACCGCGCTACGTCGGCCTTGCGGCGTCTCGCTCAAGCAAGATCTAGATCCAGATCAAACGCTAAAAGCTTCCGCCACTAAAGCGGCGGGTTACTTTCTTTTGTCTAAAGCAACGGCGGTCTCTAAGCTTAAGTGCATCACCCACCGAAGGGTTCTGCACATGGGCCACCACTACACCCACCTGAGTCCCGAAGAGCGCGGCGCCATCATGGCCTGGGTCCGCCAAGGTCTCAGCGCCCGACAAATCGCGCACGAACTGCAGCGCGCGCAAAGCACCATCACCCGCGAACTACGTCGTAACGGCTGTCGCCCACACCATGGCCGTGCCCTACTCGGGCGTCCGCGCAAGGTGCCAGGCTACGATGCCACCGCCGCTCAGGTGCGAGCGCTCGGATTGCGACAACGCCCGCGGCGACAGCGAAAACTGCGAGCTGGCGCCGCACTCTGGCCTCGGGTGA